>NZ_JBIAJC010000001.1:0-526982 GCF_042871745.1 Streptomyces sp. NPDC005576
TTTACAGGGCTTCCAGAGTCATCCGGAGTGAGCCAGACTGGAACCTGGCGACTCATAATCCGTCGGCCGTGGGTTCGAGTCCCACCCGCCCCACCGAGCGTCCCCAGGCAGAATCGTTCTGACCTGGGGATACGCGTTTTCCGAGGGCGTTTTCCGTGCAGCGTTCGCTGCATAGAGGTGCAGCGAACGCGGCGTTGAGGGTGAGCAGACCGGCTCTGCACGGCTGGGACCTGCACCTTCGTGCGGCCGTTTCCGTGGGAGGGTCATGAACGGTCCCACGGCCGCTGAGGCCGGGTTGTGGGACTCGGCGAGCAAGTGCGGTCCCGGTCTCCGGAGCCCTTTCGATCGCTCCCGGGTCGTGCGGGCGTGTGTCCGCCCAGGGGTCCGCGGTCGAGCCATGCTGCGGGTGGTCACGTGGGGACCTGCGGAGGGCGGCGGTTGAGAAGATGAGAACGCTCCGGCCACGCGGGTCGCCCGCCTTCGGGAGCCGGTGTGCCCCGGCGCCGAGGTCACTCATCACGTCAGTGGGTAACTGTGGCTTCCGGCTCTTTCGTGGCTTCATGATCTGCGCAAAACTGACCGCGACACCCTGATTCAGGCCAGCCAGGCGATCACTGCCCCTCAGGAGGAAGGTCCCGTGCTGGGCCGGCCTCTGGTGGACACGATCAAGGGCTCGGTGTTGCCGAACCTCAAGGAGCTCCGTCCCGGCTCCGCAGGAACTACGGAAGTGCGGTTGGTGTTCGTGTTCGACCCGAACGCCAAGCCGTGATCCTGGTCGGTGGCGACAAGGCCGCCAACTGGTCGGGTTGGTACAGCCTTGCGGTACCCCGGGCGGAGCAGGCGTACGCGGAACATCTCAAGCGAATCGACGGAGAGGACGGGGCACGGTGACTGATCACCTCAAGGACCCGCAGGTCGTCTCCTGGAAGGACCTGGCCGAGGAGTTCTCCTTCACCGACGCGGAGAAGGATCGGATCCAGAAGGGAGCACAGGCGTTGGTCCTGGCCTCCCGTGTCCACTCGGACGCGGTCGTCGAGAGCGAGGCGCGCTCTTCTCATTGCAACCGCCACTACCTGGTGTAAGGGCCAGAACGGGCGTTCTTCCCAGCGGGGGAGACCAGGCCGCGTACCGGAAGAAGGAGAAGGTCGCAGAGGCGAGGCCGTTTCCGCTGCCGGAGGCTGTCGGGAGGTCGTACCCCTGGGTAGTTCGTGGAGGCGCCTGGGCAGACTCTGCTCAATGGGTCTTGTTGTGCCCTCGTGTTGAAACGTGGATGAAGGCGGCGTGCGGACGGCTTGGGCGATGGTGCTGATGCAGCGGGTGGAGCATCTGGCCCGCCGAAGCAGAGGCCAGGTCTTCACCTGCGCGAAGGCGCGTTCGCCCGGGCTCTCAGCCGGCCCAGGATGCGAGCACCCCGATGGTCTCGTCGGCGTACCGCCAAAGCGGGTGGCCTGGGATATCCCGAAACTCGCTCCGAGCTGGGCAAACGTCTCGTTCTTGCACAGATGGACGAGGACGAGCAGCGCCTGCTGGAAGCAACCGAGCCTGCTCCAACGAGTTTTGATCTTCGAGCGGTGCTCGTACAGCGGTGCTCGTACAACAACCAGGAAACATGCTCGACGAGCTCGTGTAGGGATGTCGAGCATGGCTTGGTACGGGGCCACCAAGGCCCCTTCGGTCGCCGGTGTGATGAGTGGAATCCCCACGCCGACGACGAGGGGCCCTGTCTGGTCACCGCACCAGCTGACCAGCCCATTTCACCCCTCAGCACAGGATGGAAGAGGCTCGGTTACTCGGAATACTTGAGGAAATCCCCGATGTGCTGCACGCTCGGCTGATAACCGTTCGAGGTGTCCACTGTCAGCGTCGGCACACTGAGGGAGATGGGCTCGAACCGGTCGTAGGAGAACTTTCCCTCGGAGATGGCATCAAGCAACTCCTGGTCCGCGTGGGCGGACCGATGAGCGGAGCTCCTGGCGCGCTCAACGATCCTCTCCTGGGCAAGGGCTGATGACGTAGTGCAGCGCACGACGCGAATCCGCGCGATCTCGGAAAGAGGTTCGAGGCCACGCTTCCACAGGTCATCCTGGAATGCCGCCTCGACCACCACCGTCACCCTTGCTCTCAGGAGCGTCGCCATCACCTCGAAGAAGACGTCGAGTGTCCGATAATTGAAGGGGTCGGCACCACCACTGCGGTAATCAGGTGCGGTTAGAACCATGCCCTGCTTGATCTCGTCGCGAATGATCGCGGGACAGCCCAGCTCTTGTGCGACCTTCTGGGCCAGCGTTGTCTTGCCGGTACCGGGCGGCCCGCTGATAACGGCCAGCGTGGGCAGTTTCACGAATCCGCCATTGTGCAACATTGGCCCAACCTCACTGCGTCTGCTCGATGGGGGATCCACCGAAAAGTTATTCGCCCCTTCGGTCGTCCCACGCATCTGGACACCTGTGGAGGAAGGTTTCGCGCGCGATCAATTCAAGAACGCCCGGGTCGCTATTCGTACCCTACCCATGGAGTGCGATCTTGGATAGGCTGTTGCGCATGGGGACAGAGAATGTCATACCGTATGACGGGTATGCGGAAGATTTCGAAGAGGCCGCGGCAGGAAACGCCTACAACGCCAACTACGACCGTCCGGCGGTGCTCGACCTGCTGGGCGACGTCGCCGGGCGTGCCGTTCTGGATGCCGGCTGCGGTCCTGGGTTGTACGCCAGGGAACTCGTGGCGCGCGGCGCTGCGGTGACGGCATTCGACCAGAGCGGGGACATGGTGGCACTCGCCCGCCGACGGCTTGGATCACGCGCCGTCATCAAGCAGCACGATTTGGCGCACCCCCTGGACTGGCTCCCTTCCGGTGCGTTTGATGCGGCCATCATGGCGCTGGTCATCCACTACGTCCCTGACCGGGTCGCCTGTCTGCGCGAGCTGCGCAGGGTACTGCGCCCGGAGGGCAAGCTCATCCTTTCCACGAGTCACCCCACGGCAGACTGGGCGATGGACGGAGGGAGTTATTTCGCAGAGAAGTTCGTCGAGGACCAGTGGTCGTGCGGAATGCTCAGCAAATTCTGGCGCCAGCCGCTCGAATCCTGGTTCTCGGAGTTCTGGGAAGCGGGTTTCATGGTTGAGCGCTTGACGGAAACGCGGCCCGTCCGCGCAATGGCAGAGACTCATCCACAGGAATATGAGACTCTCTCGCGAGAGCCAGGTTTCATCGCCTTCCGTTTGGCCGTACGCCGAGACGGTAAGGAGTAGCGGAAGGGTAAGCGCCTCTTATCGCTCTCAGCAGGTCGATGAGACGCCAGGGTCTCGCATTGCATGGGAAGCGACAGGTGGCGGGCTATGCGGCGAAGACGAGGTCGAGCCACGCCAGGTCCGGCTTCTCCCCTTTTCGGAAGGGTTCGTGGGTGGCGCGCAGCGCCCGGTCGAACGCATGCTTGGGCAAGGAGGATGATGCGGCGATCCGGGCGTCGAGCCTGCGGTCGAACTCCCGGAACCAGGTGCGGTATTCCTGAATCATTGGATCGTCCGTGGCCCACTTGGTGTAGAGCCAGGTTCGGGCTCGGGTGAATTCGGTGGGGCTCAGCTGGTACGCGCCCTGAACTGTGCTGTTGCCCAGTGCCACCTGATGGTAAATGGACGTGCGAGCCCCGGTGAAGCGGAATCGATAGCCCAGCTCCTCCTGCAGGGTCATCCACATGTCCCAGTCCTCGCAATGCGCCAGCTTCTCCGTGAACCGGGCAGGTGTGTCGGCGAAGTTGCGCACGACGAGGGAGCCGGTGTGAATGAAGTTGGCGACGAGAAGGTATCGGGCGTCGAACTCGAAGTTCTTGAGGGGAGTGTGTTCCGCGACTCGGGGCAGTGCCTCCATCCAACGGTCCCCGACCAGGGCTTCTCCGTAAACCGCTTCAACGTCGTGTGCCGACAGCTCCTGGTGCGCGCGCTCGAGGTGGCACGGGAGGAAGATGTCGTCGTCGTCGAGGAAGGCCACGTACTCGCCCCGGGCGGACAATACCCCCACGTTGCGTGCGTGGGACACACCCTGCGGTGCCTCCAGCTCGAACAACGCGATGTTCATCTCACCGCGCCACTCTTCGACCACGTGCCGCGGTGACTTACCTCCGTCGTTGACCACGATGACCTCGAAGTCACGGTAGGTCTGGCGGCCTACACTCCTCAGGGCTCGGCGCAGAGGCCCCAGTCGGTTCAGGGTGGGTATGACTACGCTGATCACAGCTGACCTTTCAGTCGCTGTGTCCGGGCCGCCGGTGAAGCGGCCCGGACACATCAGGTGAGTTTGAGCGAGAGGCCGGGCTCCGCCCGGGCGACCTTCTCGTATGCCGAACTGCGGGAGCTGGTCACCTGCCGCGCCACGCGCCCCGGTACAGACGCGACGCGGTAGAACGCCGCACGCGACCGTGCTCCTCGGCCGTCCAGACGCTCCACTTCGAAGCCCCATACGGTGGCGCCGTCCCGTGTCACTTCGAGCGCCCTTCCGGCCTGTGCGTCGCTGATGAGCACGTGACCGTCGGCGGGCTGCTCGCATCCGCCGGCGACTTGGGAGAAGAGTGACTCCGCCGGGGTGGCGAGGTACTCCCACACCACGGCACCGGACGAAGGATCACACTCCACGGCGCGGGACCGCCCGATGTCCTTGCCGTTGTCGAAGATCAACACGTTGCCGTTCGGCAGCATCGAGGGCTGATGCTGCCCTGACAGCACACCCGGCCCCCACGACCACAGCACCTTCTTGCGCGCCAGGTCCAGCACCGCCACGAGGTTGAGGTTGCGCAGCGAGACGAGGACCGCCCCCTCGGGCCACAGTCCCGACGGGTGCGGGGCGAGGACTTCCACCGTGTTGGCGTGCAGCAGGTCACTCGGTGCGCCGGGAAGGTCGCGCAGTGCGGCCAGACGTGACCGCCGGGGGGCCGTGGGCCCCAGGGCGGCGAGCGCCCTCTCGCAGTCGTCCGGGTCCGAGCGGAGGAAGCGGGCGTCGAGCGCCGCGCCGACCAGCGGTCCGAGGCGGGCGTCGGCGGAGAGAATCTCGTAGAGGGAGTGGACCGCTCGCTGGCGGCCTTCGGAATCCAGGACCACGACCGTGTTGTCGAGGATCGTCAGCGGGCGCCCGCGCCAGATGACCTGGCGTGGTTCCTCGCCGAGTGTTCGCACCGTGCCGGCCGCGTCCACGTGCAGGTCGTGGTGTGCCGAAACGTCGGCTCGCCAGATCACCTGTGAGTCGGCGTCGAGTCGGAGTACTGAGTGGAGCGGGACGAGGGCGTACAGGCTGCCGTCGGGCCCCACTTCGACGTGGTTCCAGCCCCTGAGATAGGAGGCCGGTTCGGTGGACGGATCGGCCTGATCCACTGTCGAACTCCAGGCGTGGACGATGCGCGCCTGACGGTCGACCAGGTAGGCGAAAGGCCGGGGGTAGGTGGATGAAGGAGAGAAGACATAGTGGAAGTCGTCTGTGGGGGCGGTCATCAGTCTTCTTCCAGGAGTGGGGGGTGGGATTCGTCCGCGGAAGCGGGTAGACCGAACTCGAGACGGATCGCCTGGGTCATGTTGCGTGTGACCTGTGTGGCGACGCGCTCGCCGATTTCGATACTGGCGCGGTCGGCGCGGTAGACGATGCCGGATCGCGTCGCAGACTCCGCGGGGAGCGGGAACATGTGGTATGAGGTGCGCCGCACCGTATCTCCGGCTTGAAGATCCTCGCCGCCGCTGTGGGCCAGTTCCGGTCGAACGGCGTCCGGTGCCACGTGCATGACCAGACTCGACTCCACCATCGCCGCGTGGTGGTCGTCGGCACGGGCCACCCCGGTCTCCGCAGCGAGCGAGTCGCGGAACTCTTCCCCGACGACGTCCCACCAGTGCACGATCATGATCCGGAGTCGGGGGTCGTGCTCGCGGGCTTCTCGGGCTGCCTCGCACAGGAAGCTCAGGTTGTCGATGGCGGAGTTGACCATGACGATGTCACGGACTTCGTTTCCGGCCAGGGACTGGAGGACGTCGGCCACCACGTGGGTCAGCGCGGCTCCACTGATCGATATGACGCCGGGAAAGTTCCCCCCGAGGCGGAAAGGAGGGGTGGCCACCCCGTATTCGATCGCCGGGATGACGAAGGCCGGCAGCCGTTCGGCGAGTCGCGCCGCGAAGTACTCGCTGAGCAGCGTATCGGAGCTCAGCGGCAGATGAGGCCCGTGGGGCTCGACGGCCCCTATCGGCAGCAGACACAGCTGCCTCGCCGCGGACCGGAAGTCGCGCCAGCTCATGCTGTCCGCGTGATTGCGGGGCCGGCTCCGATGCCGCGCCTCAGGCATCGGTCCACCCCAGGCTCGGGACCGTTTCTGGTCTCAGCCCCCTGGCCTGACGCAGATTGAGGAAGTCTTCTTTGTTGCAACATCCGTTCGACGCATGGCATCCGGCCCATTCCTCCGTGCGCAGGTCGAGGCGGAATCCCGGTTCCAGTATGTTGCCCAGTCGGTCCTGCTCCAGTACGTGGTACCGGGAGCAGGGATACACCTCGCCGTCGATTCCGATGAAAATGTTGTCGTAGCCCGCACTGCACGGTCGGCCGGAAGGACTCCGGAGCGCTGTCAAGGCGGTGCGGACCAGATCCGTCTCCCCGCCGAGTCTGCGCACCTCGTTCAGTACATCCGGGTCCTTGAGTACGGGCACCGCGCGATCCGGACCGGCGGCGTCGTAGTCGAACTCCTCCGACGGGGCATGGGGGTCGTAGCCGAGGTCGAGATTGAAACGGAGCCCGGCCGCACGCGCGGCTTCGCCCACCCGCTCGACCGTCTGCGTGTTGTCGGGGAAGAGGAGTGCGTTGACGACGACGAAGCAGCCGAACTCTTCTTGGGCGAACCGTGCGTTCCTGATGAAACGGTCGAGCGGGATCTGGCCGTCGTGGTAGGTCAGCCAGAGCGAGAGCTTCGCGAGATTGGCGTCCCTGTCGAGACGGGGGAGACGTCGCTCAAGGAGCGAGCCATTCGAGACGAGCTCCACGTAGCGCACGGTGCTCTGCCGTGTGAGCCAGCCCGCCTCTGCCAGGAAATCGCGCGAGGCGAAGGGTTCGCCCAGGCTGCCCAGCCTGACGGACACGTGCTGGGGGCGGGTACCGATCCAGCGGACGATGGTGCGGAACCTCTCCAGGTCACCGGGGTCCTGCCAGTCGTACTTACGGCTCTTGGACCACGTACCCGTGGAGACGCAGTAGGAGCAGTCGAAGTTGCACAGCCGCTGCCCCGAGACGTACCAGATTCGCAGGGGGCGGTTCTTCTCGGCGTGGCTTGTCACTGTGGAACTCCTCATCCGAAGGTGGCGATCGGTCGGAACTCCCGGCCGGCGAAGTCGAGCCGTTGGTTGTGGCACCGTCGGCAGATGAAGTCGTCGGCCGCGGCCGAGACCCCGAATACCCGCTGCCGCAGCCGCACTGCTTTCTCGTTGGTCATGAGAGAGTCGAGGGAGCCGTCCCGGATGTTCCCGAACGTTTCACGTTGGTAGTAGTCGTTGCAGCACAGGAACAGGTCGCCGTTCACGCTGAAGTTGCCGTGAGCCACCGGCCATCCACACCCACTGAGTCGGCCCCCGGCGTTCACGCCCTGGTGGTAGGTGTGATCGCCTACGTCGCCGGCGCGATCGCAGGTCATCGTGGGCACGACCTCCGCTCCCCGGGAGCCGTAGCGGTCCGTGATCTGGAGCAGATTGCGCTGTTGGTCCGCGCCGACACCGTTGACGACGATCTGGGTGCGGAAGCCTGCCGCGATTGCCGCGTCCACGTTGGTCATCGTCCGGTCGAAGAGCCGGGACGAGGTGAGCGCGGCGAAGTCGGTGGCATCGACGCTCGGCATGTTGACGATGAGGTGCCGCAGTACATCGCCGTCCGCCAAGGCGTCGATCTTTTCCTGCGTCAGCCCACTGGCGTTGGTGTAGAGCGCGAGTTCGAGGCCGTACCGGCGCAGCACCGCCAGTCGGCTGGTGAAGAATTTGTCGAGCGTGGGCTCGTTGAAGAAGTGAAAGGTGACGTACTCGATCGTCCCGAGATCGGCGAGCTTGGCCACGATCTCCTCGAACAGATCCATGGGCATGGTGCGTCGGGGCTTGGGGTCGGTGGCGACCGGGCAGAATCGGCAACCCCAGTTGCAGTGCGCGGTGACCTCTATCTCTCCACTGCGAAGGTGGTATTCGCGGCACAACTGGTCGGGTGGCTGCAGCCAGGCTCGCGCGACGAGCTCGTCGGTGAGTGCGGCTGTCCAGCGCGCGCACACCTCCTTCCTGGAAACCGGTTGTGCGGCGCAGTGCCGCAGCACATCGAGTGTCCTGCTGTCGGATTCCCAGACGACGTTGCGGTCGAGGCCCACGATCCCGAAACGCGCGTGTTCGGGGGCTGGGAAGCCGAATGGTTCGCTGGGACCGAATGTGTCCGTCAGGTAACGGATGGGGCTTTTTTCACCGGGTGACAGATGTGTGAGATAGGGAGACGTTTGAAGAGTTTCAGACACGATTACCCCTTGATGTCAATCCTCGGACAGGCATCTGCTCACTCAATGCCCTGCGCTCTGGTAGTGGCGCATCTGCGATCTCCACACGGAAGCTGCGGCCAGGGCCATGAGGACTCCCACAGGAAGTGATAGTGCCGCATACCATCGAGGCACGAGAGAAAACTCGGTCCTGCCGAGTGCCAGCGCCGCAGGGAAATAGGCAACGAATGCAATGGGTGTGGCGGCAAGAACATGTTGCGAAAACGAGGAGAAGATGGTCAGTGGATAGCTCCCGAGGACGCCAAACACCGAGTCGGCCAGGTTTCGCAGCGCAGAGGTGTTGAGGGTACGGAACACCGCACACGCCAGCGCGATCTGGACCGATACCTCGATCAAGGCGCCCCCGCACACAGCCGTCGCGAGATAGAGCAGCACGGTCACGGTGACGTGGATGTCGACGAGCGTGAAGGAGTAGCCGAGCACGATGACTGCCACCAGGAGGTCCCCGAAGGCGTTGAGCTGGACGCGGCTGGTCAGGAACTGGACGAAAGGACTCAGGGGCCTCAGGAGGTACCGATCGAACTGCGCCTCTCGCACGGCTTGGTCGAGGGACCACAGATGCCCGAGGGGGAGGACCCAGATCGCATGGGCCAGCATGCGCAGTCCGTAGAGAAAGGCGAGTTCCCCCAGCGACCAGCCGCCGATGGCGTTGACTGTATGCATGACCACGAGGACGATGCCGAAGCCGGCACCCTGATAGACGATGCCGAGGGCCACCATGGCCAGGAAGTTCGACCGGTACTGCATCTCTCCGCGAAACGCGGCTCGCTCCATGCGCCAGGCGAGGCGGACGGTGCGAAGGAATTCGTCAACCACCCTGGACCACGACCTTCCTGGCAGCCCGGCGCCAGACGGCGTACACGGTCATGGCCAGCAGGAACGCCCAGCAGATCTGAAGTCCTACGGACCTCAGGCCCGACCGGTCGACGGCCTCTCCGGTGTACACCTCTACGGGGATATAGGTGGTGCACTGGAAGGGAAGCAGTTCGGCGACTGCCCGCAACCGGCCGGGAAACATCGACAGGGGGGCGAATGTGCCGGCGAGGAACTGGCTGATCACTCGGTAGAGCAGGTTCGCGCTGTCCGTCTTGATCGTCCAGAACCCGCTCAGGCCGATCAGCAAGGACAGCAGCGTGTGGACGGTCAGCCCCAAGAGGAGGCTGACGCCGTACAGCGCCGCGACCGCGGTGCTCCCCGGAGGGTGCAGGGTGCCCAAGATGACGGCGAAGGGCAGCGCGGGGAGGAGTAGTACGAGGGACGCTCCGATGAATCCGGCCTGCTGGGCGGCCATCTGGGTCAGGTAGCCAACGGGCCGCAGCAGGTCGAAGACGAAGGTGCCCTGGCTGACGCGTACCTGCATGTACATCACCACCGACTCTGACGTGAGCCAGGCATGCAGGCCCGCGACAGTCACGTAGAGGAGAAGTGAGTCGAGCGGACGGTCGGGCGGCGTGGGGGCGGAGGAGTATGCGGACCGCCAGACGGCGTTCACCAGCGCGATCTGCAGCAGTGCTCCCGCGGCGATTGCCAGAGCGTTGGTGCGGTGGGTGAAGACGACGCGAATCCGGCCCCTCGCGACGGAACGGGCCGCGCGTAGCAGGAGTGGGGGATTCACCGGTCCGTCTCCCGTGCCGCAGCAAGCACCTCGAAGCCGGCCTCGGCCGTGTACAGCTCCTTCACCACGTTTTCCAGGCTGTTCTCGGCGATCGACAGATCAGTGATCGCGCACCGCGCCCCCACGTCCGCCAGCACGGAGGGCACAGCGGAGGCGTTGGTGGGCAGCAGGATGCGGACACGGCCTGGCACGCTCTCGACCACCGTGCCCGGGCCAAGGGCCTGGCCGACGGCGAAGGTCGTGGTGCCGGTGTTCTGCGCCGGCCCGACGTCGTAGGCCACTGTCAGCGTGCGTTCAGCACGGTATGCGGCTTTCAGCCTTTCAACCGTCCCGTCGTACGCGACGGAGCCGTGGTCGATGAGAATGACCCGGCTGCAGAGCCGTTCGATGTCCGCGAGGTCATGCGTAGTGAGCACGACCGTGGTGCCCTGCTCCTCGTTCATGAGCCGAACGAAGTCGATCACCCGGTCCCGGGTGTGTACGTCGAGTCCGATCGTCGGCTCGTCCAGGAACAGAACAGCCGGGTCATGAAGCACCGCGGCCGCCAGGTCGCCTCGCATCCTGCGGCCGAGGCTCAGCTGTCGCACGGGAGTCGTGAGAAACTCCGACAGCCCGAGCACCCCGTCGATCCGTGCCAGGTTGTGCCGGTACCGATCCGGCTCGACGCCGTAGATGTCGGCGATGAGTTCGAGGGACTCCACCAGCGGCAGATCCCACCACAGCTGGCTCCGCTGCCCGAACACGACGCCGATGCGCCGGGCCGTCTCCTTGCGCGCTTCGGACGGACGGCGCCCGTCAACGAGTACGGTGCCGGCCGTGGGGCCGAGCACTCCCGTGAGCATTTTGATCGTGGTCGATTTCCCGGCCCCGTTTGAGCCGATGTATCCCACAACTTCACCGGCCTGGACGGTGAACGAGATCTCGTTCACCGCCCGCACCACTTCGTATCTCGTTGTCAGAAGAGTGCGGATTGCTGAGAACCTACCGCTCCTGCGATGAGGGCGCCTGAAATCTTTCGTCAGATCGCGCACCTCGATAACCGGCTGCTGTGGCGCATCCAAAGAATTCGGCAAACCCCACCCCCCGAGCTAATCCCGTGCTTATGAAAGTGACCGCCTGTAGAAAATTGGGCGACCGGTGATCAGGGAGTCAGAAGACTAGCCAGGGACTTCCTGTGTCGTCAATGGTGCCGCTGATCAAGCGCGATGTGCAACACTACCTCGCTGTCCGTCTTTGATGGCGTTCGAGCAGATAAGCCCGAGGTGTGAAAACCAATTTCAGAGCGCACATATAATGAAACCTTGTTGAGGAAATAGGTTGCTAGCATTGCGGTGACGCCAACAAAAGGGACCAACGTATGACGAACCAGGATTCCGAGAACTTTCGCCTGTCCGTCTCCGTGATGACGCATCCGGACCGGATGGATGCCGCGTTGCGGGTGCAGCGGCGGTTGGGCTCCCACGCAGACGTGCGACTTGCTGTGGACCCATGGCCCGAAGGGCCCCGTACTTCTTTGCGTAGCGCCCAAGTGGCCTTCGCTCAGGCGGCGGGCCGCGATTCGACACATCATCTGGTCCTTCAGGACGACGTGGAGGTGTCGGAAGGACTGCTCGACGGCGTTCAGCAGGCGGTCGGCGTGCATGGCGACGCGGCGCTCAGCTACTTCGTCGAGTGGGGTTCACGCACCGCGGTGCTCGCACGCTGGGCGGCGCTGACCGGGGTGAGTGCCGTGCCCGTCATCAACCCGTACATGCCGACGGTCGCCCTCAGTCTGCCTTCTGCTCTGGCCGTGCGCCTGGGGGACTTCCTCAAGAGCGAGGCGCGTGAAGGTGAAGCAGACGACCAGGCCGTCCTGCGCTTCGTTCGCGCAACGGAGACGCAGGCGCTGGTCACCGTTCCCAACCTCGTCGAACACCTGGACCTGCCGAGCATCACAGGCAACTCCGGCCACGGTGCTCGGCGTGCGGTCAGTTTCATCGGCACGCCGCCGGTGCGGCTCGACGCCTCGGTGCTTGATGTGCCCCGGCAGATGCCCTTCTTCGCTTGGAACAACGGCATGCCTCTGATCGTCGACACCACGCATGACGTACCGGCGACACAACGTCCCACGCTGGCGACTCTCCTGCACTGGGGAGCCGCCGAGTCCGGCCTTCAGGGGGTGTTCGCCGAGGCCGTGCGTGCAGCCGAGGCAGGAAGCCGAGTGCTCGACATCGCCTCGGAGGCACGCCTGTACTCCGCATGGCTGATCGCCGTGGCCATGGGCGCGGTTCAGCGCCATGAGTGGCCGGAGTCAGTTGCGAGCCTCAAGTCCGGTCTGGACGATCCGGCTGTGGCGGCAGCTCTGGCCACTCTGATCCCCGGCGCGCTTCGCGTCTTCGTCGACGTCGATGAACTTCTCCGCTTCCGGGATGATCTCGCCTCTATCGTCCTCACCGGCATGGTCTGGGGAGCTGAGAACCTCCAGGTGACCTCTTCGCCGACTGGTTGAACTTCCTGCCGTCCGGCATGCGGGCGGGCTAGAAGCTTCGTGAGCCAGAGTGTCGACGGATGGCCGGAGGGGGCCGGGCCGCTCGAACGGCCCCCTCCGGCCGCACGCGTGTCAGAAACTCCTCAGAGCGAACCCGCCGCGGACCAGGGCCGCCAGGTCGGCGCGGAGCGAGCGGTCGGTCACTGTGGCCGGGACGAGCGTGCGGAGACCGCCGGGTGCCACCGTCTCCAGCGCGCGATGCCCCAGGTCGTGGCCGGAGCTCTTCCCATCCATGGTCGGCATGAAAGCAGCCAGGGCCGCCGCAGCGGACCACACCTCATGCAGGAAGCCATAGCCGAGGGCGGCTTCCAGTCGCTCCCCGGGAATTGACGCAAGCCACCTGTCAAGAGCCTCCGTCAAGGCGAGGTGGGCCAACCCCGCACGTTCCAGCTCCGGGCGCAACGTCGTGTATCCGGCATGTGCCTGATGGACGGTGTCCCAACGCATCGCTACCGCGCGTCCCCTGGGGGCACTGATGAGGGGCACCAGAGAGGGGGCTTCGAGGATGCCGACGGGCGCGGGCTGATCACCGGCCAGCCGCAAGCAGGGGGAACGCCGAAATCCCATCGGCCCGGCGTTGCCCACCAGGCTTGTGTCGCCATCATGCTCCACCAAGTTTGGAGCCGTGGCGAAGGAGGCAGTCCCTCGTTCCGTAAGGAATCGGGCGACGGCGACGTCATCCGGGAGTTGCGTGTCGGGCCATGCCCGAGCGAAGTCTCCCAGCTCGTGAGCGAGCGCGGAGGGGAGGACCAGGCCGACCGTGGGCACGTACTGGTCCACGCACCGAACCAACCCTCCACCCCCGAGGGCCGCCCACCGGACCATGGTGGCGGTCGCGGACCCCCACTCGGTGAACAGGGAGAGTGGCAGGCCGGGGTGGTGTGAGAGAAGCTGCTCCAATACCGCGACGAAGTCGGTGCACGGAACGGCGTCATCCTGGAGGACCAGGTGGTGACTGGACCAGCCCGGGACGGCCGACCATGCCGCAGCCGCCGTGCGTAGTGATCCGGGCGGCCCATCAGGATCGGGGTCGAGCACCACCGCGGGGCGAAGCTCCGGAAGTCGCGCTGCCAGCACCGCGGCCTCGGCCTCGCGCCGCGGGTGAGCCATGATTGCACAGGAGATCTGGACAGGGCTCCTGCCAAGGCCGGGCACCCGGGCGCCGCGGTCAGAGGCAAGGGTCATCGGAGGGATCTCTTTCTCGCGCGTCCGCATCGGTTCGCCAGCTCTGTCCGGATGTGGCGGTCGCCGTCCACACAACCTCGCCGTAGGGGGCCTCCGGCTCTTCATCCGCCAGGCCTGACCACCGGCGATCCAGGAGATCGAACAGACCGGCTCCTTCGTAGACGAGACCGGGGAGCTGGGACGCGTAGGCGGCTGCGGCGAGGTACTTGTGTTCCCGGGCCTCTTCGCCACACGCAGCGATGCGCCGGTCGGTCAGCGCCGTTCTGTCAGGTAGGGGAGACATCTCATTCGTCCACAAGGCGTAGGGGAGGTCTTCCCAGAGCCGCAGTTCGACACCGGTCGCGCGACAGGCGGCGATCGTCGAGTCTCTGGCCCGCTGGTGATCCACATGCGTTCCCACCGCCGCCGCGGTAACCACCAGGGCGGGAGCATGCTCCTCGACGAGGGCCGTGATGCGGGCGGTTATGGCTTCCGAAAGGTGAGGTTCTGCCGGCATGAAACGCGTGTGCGGTCGGGAGCCGGGCTGCACCAGCCAGTCGCCCTGTTCGTCTTTCCGGTAGATGGCGTCCAGGAAGCCGCCGTGCGATGAGGTGGCACCGAGAAGCTGCATCGCGCGTAGGTCCTCCTCTCTCCGAGGGGCTACAGGGTCCCCTGTTATGTCCCACGCGCGGTGGTACCGGTCTGCCGACGAAGAGAAGGGCGGGACCGGCGAACCGGCGAAGACCGTATGGACAAGGACGTGGTGTCCGGCAGAGGTGTATCTCGCCATCTGGGCGCCGAAGGAGAGGCAGGCATCATCGAGATGGGGGGAAATGATGAGAACTACGGCCATATAATTTGACGTCCTCCCAGTGCGTTCACCCGTTTGCTGCAATGACTCTCACCTAACCACATGATCCACACAGCACACAGGGAGCTGAAGGGCTGGACCGGAGGTCGCGGAATCCTCGTGGGTCCCACGGAGTTGGTCGCCGGGCCGATACAAGGGAACAAGGCCGCGGCCGGGCTTCGTGGTCGGGTCGCTCGGCCTTCTCGTTCGCTACCGTGGGTTTTTGAAATGGAAGGATGTAAAGGTCTGGCCTCGACCGGCGCAGTATGTCGCGACGAATGTGGGTCTTGGTGCGGCCGTCACGAGCCGCACGTCCGCCGAACGGATCCACCCAACGCGTCAGCTGGTGCAGCGTTCACTGCACCAGCTCACGGCTGACGGGAGTCGAGCGAGATGCAGCCGGATGGAAACGGGTGGCTATGTCCGTCATTCCTGCATCGTCGCAGGTGAGAGGCGTCGCTTGAATGGGTTCGAGTCCCACCCGCCCCACCGAGCGTCCCCAGGCAGAATCGTTCTGACCTGGGGATACGCGTTTTCCGGGGCGTTTTCGCGTGCAGCGTTCGCCGCACGGAGGCGCGGCGAACGTGGGTCCCCGCACATCGAAACAAGCCTTGCATGGCTTTGACTTGGTCTTTTGTAGCGACGCCTCCGTGGGAGCGTCATTGACCGGTCCCACGGCCCTCCGGGCGCGGCGTGCTCTGCCTACCTCGTGTCACGCGATGTCGTTCTCTCTGTATGTCTGATGACCTCGCTCCCGGCGGTGAGTTCGCCCGCGCCGTTGGCCACGAACACGGCGACGTGCTCGTCCCGGAACCCCAGAACGTGCTCCGAACCGGGGCAGCAGGCGTATCCCTGTTGCCGGACGTCGGCGAGTGCGGCGCGCAGCCGCGGGGCATCGGGCGGCGTGTGGGCGGTGTAGCGGTGGAGGGGTTCGGTGAGGATACGTTCCCGCAGGTCGGTGGGTCCGTGGGCGGGACGGACCAGCCCGCTGGAGGAGGCGTGCAGCGGCAGACGCCCCGCGATGCGGGGGTAGTTGACGACGGCGCCCGGAGTGCTGAGCCGCTCGAGGAAGAGGACCTCCTCACCGTCGAGCACTCCCAACTGGACGTGGTGACCCACGACGTCGTGAACGCCCTCCATGAAGGGCATCGCCTTATCCCGCAAGGACAGGGCGGCCGAAGCGCGGGTCACCAGCTCCCACATGTGCAGGCCGATGCGCACGCGGCGGTCCGCGTCCCGGGCGAGTACCTCGTGCGAAACGAGCTCGGCGACGAGGCGCGATGCGGTTGCCATGTGCAGGCCCGCGCGACGGGAGATCTCCTAGACGGTGAGGGCCGGCTCCTCCGGGGTGAACGCCTCGAAGATCAGCACGGTCCTCGTCGGCACCGTCTCGCCGCACTCGGTCCTCATTAGGCCATCATCGGACGGGTGCCCGCAAGGGTAAGAGGTGCGGAGGGCGGGATTTCCGTCGCGGACCCGGGCGTCGATTTCAGCCGCACGTGAGCGCGCCCGGTCCGATGCCGCTGGAGAGGTGCAGAACGTGAAGCACCGCCCTTCGGGGCAGGCCGCCCACGGCTGCCGTGGCCGTGCCGGTCTCTGCCGCGCGGGCGGGAGGATTCGGTGCACGGACGTGGGGGCGGGTCGGCGCGGGGCGGGGCGGAGCCAATTCTTGGCGGGTCTGAGGGTCCGCGGGTCCGCGGGTCCGCGGGTCCGCGGATCCGCGGGTGCTCGGCAACTGGAGCAGCCCCGCGTATTGACAGTACGCCGACAAGTCGATGTGATGAATGGGAGCGCTCCCACAGCTGGACTGTCCTCCAGTTCCCCCCTCCGAGGAGGCGCACATGCCGATTCTTCCCCTTCTCCCCCCGCGACCGCTGCGCAGACCGTGGACGGCGGCCGGGGCCGCTCTCGCGCTGGCCCTGTCCCTCTTCGTCGCGGTGCCCGCCAGCGGCTCCAGCGCGGCGTCGGGGTGCCGGGTCGACTACACGGCCGACCAATGGACCGGCGGCTACACCGCCCAAGTGCACATCACCAACACCGGCGCCCCGCTGAGTGGTTGGCGGCTGACGTGGACGTACGGCGGTGACCGGCGCGTCACCTCCGCCTGGAACGCCACCGTCACGCAGGTCGGCCGCTCGGTGAGCGCCGTCAACGTGGCCTGGAACGGAGCGCTGGCCACCGGCGGTACCGCCGACTTCGGACTGCAGGGGACCTGGCAGTCGGCCGACTCGCCACCCACGGACTTCGCCCTCAACGGCGTGTCCTGCGGCGGCGACGGCACCTCCCCACCGACCACGCCGCCCCCCACCACGCCGCCTCCCACGACACCGCCCCCCACCACGCCGCCTCCCACGACGCCGCCTCCCACGACACCACCCTCCGCGGAGTGCGGCAGTGCCGCCATCTGTGAGAACTTCGAGGACCAGGCCAGCCCGGCCCCCGCCGGAAGCTGGCGGTTCACGGCGCCCGACTGCCAAGGCACGGGCACAGCCGCGGTCGACACGGCAGTGGCGCACAGCGGTACGCGATCGCTGCGGTTGGACGGGCGAGCCGGTTACTGCAACCACGCCTTCGTGGCCTCCACCGCGGACTTGTCGTCGGTCGGTCCCGTACTGCACGTCCGCATGTGGGTGCGCCACACCACCGCGCTCCCGGCCGCCCACGTCACCTTCGTGTCGATGCCGGACAGCTCCCAGGGCGGCAAGGCGTTGCGGATCGGCGGACAGAACGGTGCCCTGCAGTGGAATCGGGAGAGCGACGACGCCACGCTCCCGGCGCAGAGCCCGGTCGGGGTGGGGCTCAGCAAGCCCCTGCCGACAGGCAGTTGGCAGTGCCTGCGGTTCGCGGTCGACACCTCGGCACCCAAACTCGACACCTGGCTCAACGACGAGCAGGTCCCAGGGCTGCACGCCGACGGCGTACCGACGCAGGACGTCGACCAGCAGTGGCTCTCCCGGACCACTCCGCCGAAGCCCACCGCCCTGCGGCTGGGCTGGGAGAGTTACGGGACCGGCGACGACACCCTGTGGTTCGACGACGTGGTCGTCGGCTCCTCGCCGGTCGGCTGCTGACGGTCGGCTCCTCGCCGGTCGGCTGTTGACGGCCGACTGCCCGGCCGGCGGCAGGAGTGGCGGCGACGGCGGGCTGACGGCGACTCCGCGAAGGCGGAGCCCGTCGGCCCGTCTCCCGCCCCGGTCTTTCTCTCCCGCGGCCGTCGATGTTCAGGCGGCGAAGCCCTCAAGGTACTGAGCCGCAGGGCTGTTGATACGGCTGACGGACGGGTGTCCGTCGAGCCCTTGTCGGCCCCTGCCGCCGCCTGAACCACAGGGCCGGACGTCAGGTGCTCAGGAGGGAGGGCGTAGACCTCTTGGGTGATGAGGGCCCGGGTCTTCGGTGCGGGCCGCCGACTCCAGCGCCCCGGCCTACGGGCCGCGCCAGAGGTTGGCGTAGGCCGCGTTCTCGATCGACCGCCTCTGGCGTACGGCTTCCAGCTCCATCACCGCGTCGTGGACGGCGGCCACGACCGTGGCCGCCGCCCCGTCGTCGAGGCCGGGCTCCTCGTCGGTGTCGAGCGATCTCTCGTCGCTGACCCCGACGGCCGCGGCGAGGGCGGCCAGTACGGGTTCGCGATCCCTCCACCGGTCCTCGGCCCGGCGGCGCGCGGGTGTGTCCGCCGCCTCCACGCGTTCCGCCCCGAGGGAGAGCCGGCCTCTACGCTCGCGCGTCAGATCGCCGTCCTCCTCCAGTGCGGTCTGGTACGCGGCCGAGAGGTCACGGCCCCGGCGCCACAACCAGTCCTCGATCCGCTCATAGGGCGCCTGCGGGGTGAGCCCTGCCGCAGCCTCGCCCAGCAGCCGGTCGTCGAGCGACTGCGACCCCCGCGGCACGATGCGGTCGTCCTCCACACCGGCCGCCCCCGTACCGATGAGGTCGATCAGCTCGGCTCCCGCGAGGGCGAGCGAGAGGTCACCTTGCCCCACGGGTTCCGTCGAACTCGAACCGGAGTCCATGGCGGTGAGGAACAGATCCCTTGCCGTGGTCACGAGCGGCTCCTCAGAACGACATCGGGGATGGAACGACTTCGGGGGATGTCCGGGACATCGGGCACGACTGCGTTTCCGCCGGTCCGCCCGGTGTCCATGGCACGTCCGGCGGCGGCGCGGCCACCTCCTCAGTATCGCCCCCGACGCCCATCGCGTCCAGGTAGTCGATCATGGCGGGCCCGTGCGCGAATTTGCTCTCGAGCAGTTCGCGGGGCGCGCGACCGCCGACGAGGGCATCCACATAGCGGTGCGCGGCGGCCGGGTCGGCCTCGGGGTCGCGCTGGTGGCGGTGGCCCGGCACCCAGGCCGTGCCGGCCGAGTGGGCAGTGGTACCGCCGAGCCATTCGGTCTTCTCCAGGACGAGGACATCGAGTCCCGCCTGGGCGCCGACAGCCGCGGCACCGAGGCCGCCCGCGCCGGAGCCGAGGACGAGCAGGTCGACCTCGTGGTCCCAGCGCGACGGTGAGGGGAACCGCCCCCAGCCGCCCATGCGAGGTTTCGCCACCCCGTCGACGTGGTCCGGCGCCACCCACACGATCTCCAGCCGGCCCTCCAGTTGCTCCCGTCATCGGGTCACGGACTCGACGACGCGGGTGAGTTGGCTGCGGCCTGGCATGAGTGCCGCCCGATTGAGCAGGCCCCAGCCGCAGAACTGGGTGTTGGCCAGCTCGATGCGGTCGGCCTTCCAGCGGAGAGCCAGCTCCACGAGTCCGTCGATCGCGTCCAGATGGTGCCGGTGGAGGAGGACGTTGACGCCGAGCGGCAGCCCGGCCTCCTTGACCGGGGCCGCCGCCTCCTTCGCGGCGAACGCCCTGCTGCCCCGATACGGTCCGAGGCTTCGGGGTCCGTGTGCTGCACGGAGAGCTGGACGCTGCGCAGCCCGGCCGACGCGAGCGCGGCGAGCCGCTGCTCGGTGAGACCCGAGCCACTGGTGACCAACTGGGTCTCCGTGAATGCTGTTCGGCGCCCGCGACGATCTCCTCCAGGTCCCTGCGGAGCAGCGGTTCGCCGCCCTACAGGTGGGTCTGGAGGACACTGGGCTCGGCCGCCCGGCGGGAAGACGTCCACCCAGTCGGCGGCCGACAGCTCCCTCGAACGACCCCAGGTATGCCGCGCTCGAAGAACTCGGCCGCGCCGTGCGTACGGTCTTCGCCTGCGACTACCTCGCCGCCCCCAGCCCTGCGCCGGGAGATCCACGGGGGCCTCCAGGTCGTGGAGAACCGGAACTCGGCGAACACCGGGCTCCACTACGGCAAGGACGGCGCGCTGACCGGCCCGGACAAGGAGCACGCTGAGACCTCGATGCTCGCCCTGCACCTGCCGTCGACTGCCGCGGCGCAGCTGATCAGCGGCTGTTGCTCGGGCGGTAGACGCTGAGGTCGCCGTAGGCCGACAGAACGCCGGCCAGGTCACCGGGTTGGTGCCGCAGGCTGGTGTCAAGGAAGGCGAGAGTGGTTGCGGCGACGACGCGCGGGCTCTCGGTGCGGCCCAGGGAGCCCACTATCGAGGGCACAGGCGGCAGGTACAGGGGGCCGTCCATGAAGGTGAGGTGCGCGGCACCGGGGATGGTGAGCCGGTAGCTCGTCGCGGTGCTGAGCTTGAGGACCTTGGTGAGGCGGGGCAGGTAGTCCGGGTCGGTTCCGGGGGTGATCGCCTGGGTGAGCGCGAGCGTCGGCCGGTGGAGGGAGGGCGAGGTGGGGCCGTGGGGGTAGCCGTCCAGGTCGATGACGGCGTCGAACCGGCCGTCCTGCCGGGCTGCCTGCAGGGCGGCAGCACCTCCCATGGAGTGGCCGGTCACCGCGACCCGGCTGGTGTCCAGGCGTCCGGTCAGCGGGCCGGTGATCTCACCTCGATCCAGACGGTCCAGCTGGGTGAGGACGAAGCTGAGGTCAGCGGCCCGAACAGCTGTCCAGCCGGCCGCCAGCGTGTCGTCCTTGTCCCGGTCGCCGGTGGAGGCGGTCCTGGTGTGAATCGTTCGGCCGTCGGTGAGGACGACGGCGGCAGAGTCGTACGGGTGGTCGAGGGCGGCGACCACATAGCCGTGGCTGGCCAGTTCCTCCGCCCAGGCGGTGTTCTGGGTGCGCACTCCGCCTGACCCCGGGGAGAACAGTACGACCGGGAATCGTCTGCTCCTGCCGGCCACTGCGGCGTTGAAGACCGAATGGGTGTGGGCGCGCGGGATGCCGTCGACCAGGAAGCCGGGCAGGCCGACCTGGCGAGCGAGGGCGGCGGAGACGATGCGCGCCTCGTGCTCCGTGCGTCCCAGGTACCGGGCCCGCTGCGCGCCTGGGGGGCTCTCCTGCGCGGGATACCAGAGCTGGACCACGACCGTGCGCCGGTCGTGCGGGCCGGCGGTGAAGGTCTCGGGGCGGTGTGGGTCGGTCCACTGCACCACACGGGTGCCGACCGCGAACCGGCCTGACGGCTCGGGAAACACGGGTACGGGAAAGGACCAGGCAGCCACCGGGCCCGCGGCTATCAAGCCGACGCAAGCAGCCGACCCCGGCAACGCCAGCCACCATCGGGCCCGCCAGGCCGGCCGACTGCTACGGCGTCGCAACAGAGGAGGGAAGGCGAACGGCAGCGCGAAGGCAGCCCCTGCCCATACCGGTAGCATCTGCCAGCGGATCCCCGCCACACTCAGCACGATCGTGGACAGCACCCACACCACCCCGGCCGCGATCGTGACGGGCGGGCGGGCGCCGGGGGGAAGCCAGCGCGCCACCACCAGTGCGACGGCACCCAGCAAGGCAAGAAATTCCAGAGGGGACATGTACAGCCCCGTGATGATCTCGGTCATCCGGCCATCCTCAGCGCGGGGCACGCCATGCCACATCGATCCCGGGTCGCTATCGTGTGCGACCGGAGTCGTAATCTGAGGCCCGTCCCCCGTGCAACCGGAGTCGCAACCGAACACGCCGGTTCAGCAGCCACTCTGCGACTACGGGGGTAGCGCACCATCGGACGGTTGAGTGCCGGTCGGGCGAGGCGGGCCATGGGACGTACGCACCCGACCGCAGCCCCTCCCGGCCCCGGCCGACGGCAGCAGGGTCCGGACCGCGCGTCGCGGTCCGGACCCTGCTGGTGTGGCGCTATTCGTTCATGGCCCTGCTGGTACGGCTCTGCCGCGGTGCGTCAGCTCTGAGCGGCGTCGTCGCCGTCCGTCTGCCCGGCGTCGTCGGCCGTGCCCGCCTTCTCGCGCATCTTGCGCACCAGCTCGGCCTTCTGGTCGGCGGCACCCTGGCGGTCGAGGTTGCGGTGCGGACCGTTGTTCTGCCGCTCGGTGCGGGACAGCTTCTTGCGCTGACCGCCGCCCATGCCCACGGGGTTGTTGATGTTCTTGCTCACGGGTTCTCCCGGAATGATGTGAAGTGATCTACGGATTCATCGGTGGGGGACGGGCGCGGCGACGTCGAAGGACGTCAGCGGGGGCCCGTCACGCTCTCACTCGTAAACCGGTGTCGTCTGGAAGAACATGACCACGACGTTACCCGGTCCCGCCTGCCTCGCACACCAGGCGTTTCGCGGGGTCCCTCCGGTGGTCTCCGGCGGATGCGGGGGGGGGGGGGGGGGGGGGGGGGGGGGGGGGGCCCCCCCCCCGCGCCCCCGGCGGGGGGGGGGGCGGCGGGGGGGGGGGGGGGGGGCCGGGGGGGGGGGGGGGGGGGGGGGGGGGGGGGGGGGGGGGGGGGGGGGGGGCGGGCGGGGGGGGGGGGGGCCCCCCCGCGCCCCCCCCCCCCCCCCCCCCGCGGACCCGGGCCGGTGGTAGCCCGACTTCGTTCCTGCGGATGACCGCCGGGGAGCGGGTTCGCGGAGAGACTGGATCCTGTCGGCGACGGCACGTCGCAGGACAGTGCGGACCTCCCGGGGAGCAGCGGATGAAGAAGTGGGTACGGCCACTGGTCGGAGCGGTTCTGCTCCTGGTGGGAGTGGTGTGGGCGCTGCAGGGCTCCGGCGCCATCGACAACAGCGAGGTGATGTCCGGCGAGTCCCAGTGGCTGTTCATCGGCCTGGTCGTGGCCGTCGTCGGTCTGTACCTCCTGGTCGGCGGCATCAGGAAACTGCGGACCGGCCGACGATGACCGCCGACGACGCCGACCGCTCCGGCAACGCCGACCGCTCCGGCAACGCCGGCAGCCCCGGCCGCGAGGGCGGCCCGGTCCCGCTGAGCGATGAGGGCAGGCCCGTCGGACGGCGGATCATCCTGGGCGCTCTGGGGCTGGGCGCCCTGGGAGTGGCCGTGGGCGCGCCCGCGCAACGCCGACTCGACGACACGCTCGCCGCGGTGGCCGGCAAGGACCCCACCGGCCTCGTCTCGGTACTGCCCGGGGGCGGGGGCTTCCGCTTCTACTCCGTCGCCGACAAGGTCCCGCACCGGTCCGCAGACGACTACCGGCTGACCGTGGACGGGCTGGTGGACCGCCCCGGCTCGTACACGCTGGACGAACTGATGGCCATGCCGAGCACCCGCCTGGTGCGGGACGTGCAGTGCGTCACCGGCTGGCGCGTGCCCCACACGCCCTTCACCGGGGTACGGCTCTCCCATCTCCTCGACGTCTGCGGGGTACGGCCCGAAGCAGCCGCGGTGCGGTTCACCTGCTTCGACGGGGTCTACTCCGAGAGCCTCACTCTCGACCAGGCACGACGGAGCGACATGCTGGTCTCCTACGAGATGCGGGACGAGCCGCTGACCGCCGCCCACGGCGGACCGGTGCGCCTGTACGCGGCTCCCATGTACTTCTACAAGTCGGCCAAGTGGCTGTCCGGCATCACCGTCACCGATCATGTGCAGCCCGGTTACTGGGAGCACCTCGGCTACGACGTGGACGGCTGGGTCGGCAAGTCGAACGGACGCGATGATGCCCCGACCAGCTGAACGACCTGACCTCATCGTGCGGTTCACCGCTGCCGAGCGCTGGATCCACCGGGGCACCGCCGCGCTGGTCGGGACAGCCCTCGTCACCGCCGCGCTCCTCTACCTGCCGGTGCTCGCCGAACTCGTCGGGCGACGGCGGCTGTTGGTGACCGTGCACGAGTGGGCGGGCATCGCCATGCCCGTCCCGCTCGCGGCCGGACTGGTCTCCCGGGCGTTCCGTGCCGACCTGGGCCGACTGAACCGGTTCGGCCCGCACGACCGCGGCTGGATACGGGCCACCCTGCACGGACGGCCCCGTACGGCCGGAAAGTTCAACGCCGGGCAGAAGCTGTACGCGAACGCCCTCTCCGGAGCCCTCCTCGTCATGATCGGCACGGGGCTCCTGATGTGGTTCCCCGGCATCGCGCCCCTCCTGTGGCGCACCGGCGCGACCTTCGTCCACGACTGGCTGGCCCTGCTCGTCGCCGCCCTGGTCCTCGGCCACATCCGGATGGCCGTCCGTGACGCCCAGGCCCGCCGTGGGCTGCGCACCGGGGAGGTCCCCCGGTACTGGGCCCGAGAGCACCACCCCCTGTGGGAGGAGGAGAACCCGGCGCCCGCCATGCACCGGGAGCCCTGACGTACCCCCGGTGCGGGGGCGGGAACTATCCTGCGCCCACCGCTCATACGGCGACGTACGGGACCCGGCGCACGGCGCACGGCGCACGGCGCACGGGACCCGGGACCCGGCACACGGCACACGGCACACGGCACACGGCACACGGCGCACGGCGCACGGCACGCAGAGGAGGGACATGGCAGCGGACACCGGCATCCGGTCGGCGCTGAGGAACCTCGCCGACCGCCCGGCTCGCCATCCGCTCGCCGTGGACGCCGTCGCCATGGTCTGCTGCGTGCTCATCACCGGACCGGTCATGATGCTGGTCTCGCACCACGGCCGATCCGATCTCCGTCCCGCCGGAACGGTCTCCGCCGTCTGCAGCGTGCTGGTGCTGGGCGCGCACCGGTGGCCGCGCGCGACGACATGGGCGACGGCCACCACCAGCGTGCTGCTCCTCGCCCTCGTGCCCGACATGCCGCCACCCCCCGCGCCGGCGGTCGCGGCGCTCTTCCTGCTCGCCGCCCGGACGGACCGCCGCACCGCCGTACGCACCAGCGCGGCGGTGGGCGTCGCGATGACCGTGGCCGCGTTCCTCGTACGCCCCGAATTCCCGGCGGTGGAGTCCAACCTCGCGCTCCTGGCGTGGACCCAGCTGCCCACGGCGGTCGGGGACGCGGTACGGAGCCGACGCGAACTGCTCGCCTCCTACCGGGAACGGGCCGAGCACGCCGAGGCGACCCGGGAGGACGAAGCACGCCGGCGGGTGGTCGCCGAACGCATGCGCCTCGCCCGGGAACTGCACGACGTCGTGACGCACCACCTCACCCTGGTCAACGCACAAGCCGGAGTGGCGGCCCATCTGGTGCGCCAGGACGCCGAGCGCGCCTACGAGGCCCTCGGGCAGATCCGCGACACCAGCCGGGCGGCACTCGACGAACTGCGCGCCACCGTCGGCCTGCTGCGCCAGGCGGACGAGCCCGACCAGCCCCTCGCCCCCGCGCCCGGACTCCGCGACCTGCCCGCGCTGCTGGACTCGTTCCGCCACGCGGGACTCCACGTCGAAGCCCGGTACGACAGGCTGCCGGCCGCGCTTCCGCCCCTGACCGACCTGGCCGCCTACCGGGTGGTCCAGGAGGCGATGACCAACGCGCAGAAGCACGTCGCCGGCGCCCGGGTGTCCGTGGCCGTCGAGACGCACCCGACCCACCTGGAGGTCTCCGTCACCGACGACGGGGGCACCGGACCGGGACCCGGCCCCGGCACCGGCCTGGGCTTGGTCAGCCTCACGGAACGCGTACGGGCTACGGGAGGAACCCTGCGCCACGGCCTCCGGACGGGAGGCGGATTCCGTGTGCACGCGCTCCTGCCCCTCGCCGTGAACACCCCTGCGCAGGCCGGCCCCCGGGAGGGCGAATGAGCGTCCGTGTCCTCCTCGTCGACGACCAGGCGCTCCTGAGAGGAACCTTCCGCATCCTGCTGGAGGCCACGCCCGGCATCGAGGTCGTCGGTGAGGCGTGCGACGGTGCGGAGGCCGTGGACCAGGTCCGGCGTGAGCCGGTGGACGTGGTGGTGATGGACATCCGGATGCCCGGCCTCGACGGGATCGAGGCGACCCGGATCATCACCGCGGACCAGACGCTGGCCAAGGTGAGAGTGCTCATCCTGACCACGTTCGAGACCGACGAGCACGTGGCGGAGGCACTGCGGGCGGGCGCGAGCGGATTCGTCGGCAAAGGCATCCACCCCCAGGATCTGATCGACGCGATCATGACGGTCGCCGCCGGTGACGCGCTGCTGTCACCCCTCGCGACCCGGTCGCTGATCCAGCGCTTCCTCGCCGGCACACCTCCCGTGCGGACCGCCACGCCGGCGCTGGAGAGCCTGACCGGGCGCGAGCGCGAGGTGGTGGTGCTCGCGGCCACCGGGCTCTCCAACGACGAGATCGCGGATCACCTGGGCATCTCCGTCCTCACGGCCAAGACCCACGTGAACCGGGCCATGGTGAAACTGGGAGTGCGGGACAGGGCGCACCTCGTCATCGCCGCCTACGAGAGCGGCCTGGTCCACCCCGCACAGTGAACGCCCCGGGCGGGGCGAGCCTCTGTGTACGGGGGTCACTCGCAGGCGTCCGACCGGTTCACCGCCGCGGTGTAGCTGTTGGTCAGGGTCTTGATGGCCGCTTTGTCGTCGATGCGGGGATCGAATGCCTGGACGATCGCGAAGAGACGCATTTCCGGGTGTTTCGACGACGTGCAGGAAGAGGTCTTGCCCACGCCTGCCGTCCCTGTCCAGGCGAACCGGTAGTCGTCCGTCGTCTCCGCGCCGTTCGTGCCGGAGTACGCCCCCGAGACCGTCATCCCGGTGTCCAGGCGGTCCCACCACGTCTGGGTGAAGCGGAGGACCGTCTTGCCGTCCACGGACAGATCGCAGCGGACCGTCCCGCTGTTCGGCTTCGAGATCGCCGTGGACAGGGAATCGCCGCCGGGCAGCAGGGGCTTCACCTGTGCGGGGTCGACCGTGATTCCGCAGAGCGAGGTGGGCACGGTGAAGTTCTTTCTGGCCGGTTCGTCGCCGCCGGAGCATGCCGACAGGGTTGAGGCGAGTACGGCGGCGGCCAGGGTAACGCCCGGGCCGATGAGCCGGTGACGCCGGAGAGTTCCACGGACGGACAACGGAAGATGCCTTTCGAGGTTCGTAGGGGGACGGCGCGGCGGGCGCCGTTCACGGACGGTCGATCATGTCCGTCCTCGTGGGTGGGGGGTGGGGGCGCGATCGAGGCGTCCGCCTCCGCGGCTTTGAATCCCTCGTGAGCGCGTCGACGCGCCATGTCGTCGATGCCGGTGTCCAACAGGTCGTCACGGTGGTGCGCCTTCGTGGCGATACGGTGCGGCGAGGGTTACTCGCAGGCGGCCGACCTGTCCACCGCAGCGGTGTAGCTGTTGATCAAAGCCTTCATGGCCGCCTTGTCGTCGATGCCGGAGTCGAGGACTTGGACGATCGCGAAGAGAGCCAAATCCGGGTGTTCCGACGATGCGCACGAAGCGGTCTTGCCGACGCCGGCCTTCCCGGCCCAGACGAACCGGTAGTCGTCCGTGGTCTCTCCGCCGTCCGTGTAGGCGTACGCCTCCGCGACCGTCGTCCCGGTCTCCCCTCTTCCCCACCACGCCTGGGTGAGGCGCAGGGCCACCTTGCCGTCCACGGACACGACGCAGCGGGTCGTCCCTCCGTTCGGCTTCGAGACCGCCGACGAGAGGAAATCCCCTCCCGGCAGCGCTGCTTTCACCAATGCCGGCTCGACCGTGACCCCGCACAGTGTGGTGGGCACGGTGTAGTTCTTCGCGGCCGGTTCGTCGCCGGAGCATGCGGACAGGCTGGAGACGAGGACAGCGGCGGCGGACAGGCAGATGGCTGTGCCGATGAACCGGTGGCGCCGGAGAGTTCCACTGACGGACAAAACGAGATGCCTTTCTGGATTCAGCACGGAGACAACACGGAGGGCACCGGCATTCCCGGACGGTCGATCAGATCTCCGTCCTCAAGTGTGGCGCCATGAACGAGGCGTCCGTACCGGCGGCCCGGAACCCGGTCTGGGCGGCCGTGCGAGCCTTCTCGTCGATGCTGTCGTCCAACAGGTCGCTCCGGTGGTGCGCCTTTGCCGCGCTCTCTACAGCCTGCTCGGTGTAGTCGGAATTCTTGTCGAGGCATTCCTCCCACAACTTGCCCATGACCGGGCCCGCGTCGTCCTTGGCGTGACCCTCGGCGTCCTGGAAGAGGGCTTCGAGGACCATGCTGCTCACCGTCCCCGCCGCACCTCCGGCCACCGCGCCGCCGACCGGGCTGGCGATGAACGACGTACCGACGCCGATACCCGTGCCGATGCCTCCGGAGACGGCGTTCTTCCACTGGCCCACGGACTGGTCGAACTCCGTGTCGGCCACATCGGCGGGGCCCGCAACCGCTTCCTGGCGGCCGACGGCCAGCGTGCCGGACACCCCGCCCGAAGCGTAAGCGACCTGATCGACGGCGAACTGCGAGTCGTTCGAGTAGCGGGCGCCGGCCGCAAGGTCCGGGTTCATGTGGTAGTCCATGAGGTTCGCCATGTACGCCTTGTTGGCCACCTCCACGGCGGCGTACCCCTCGGGATTCTGTCCGACGGTCACCAACAGAGCTATCGCGTCACGGTGGTTGAGTGAGGCGGAGCTGCCGGCGACGGGGAAGAGCCTGGTGATGTCCTCGTCCTGGTCGTCGGCCATGGCCCGGTTGATGTCCGGCAGGTACTCCGAAGTGATCTGCCCGATGCTGTCGGACATGTAACTGTGCCCCGTGAGAAGCTCGTTGTCGTCCGCGACGGAAGCCACGATCGACTCGAAGAGCTTGGCCTGTCCGTCGTTGTGGGCCGGGGTGTCCGCCGTCGGCAGCTCGCCCGCCGGGTGACCCGTCGCGGCGGCCTCCAGGGCGAGGGCGAGGTTGTTGCGGCCCGTGTTGATCTCGTCGCCGTGCAGGTTGCTCTCCTCGGGCCAGTCCCGCTCCTCGAAGAGGTACTGGAAGTTGGAGAGCGGGACCTTCCCGTTCTTGCCGTTGCCGTCCGTGTCGCGCTCGAAGGGGGAGTCGTCCTTGGAGACGTACTCCTCGTTGAAGAAGTCGGTCGCCGCGTCCGGGCTGTTGCACAGGCCCTTGAGGTAACCGGTCAGCGGGTCGGAACCACTGTCCTCACCGATCCGGTTGAGGGAGGGGTCGATGCCCATCTGCTGCCACGCCAGGTTGGCGTGCTCGCCGTTGCCGGTGAGCTTGCGTTCGGTCTCCATGAGCGCGGTGCCGTAGCTCTTGAGGAACTGGTCGTCGTAGTCCCCGGTCCGCATCAGGTTGCTCATGACCTGGAAGCCCATGGGGCCGCCGCCGTCCCGGCCGATGGGCTGCTCGCCCAGCTTGATCATGTTGCCCTTCCAGCTCGTCATGTCGGCGGAGTCGCTCTGCGTGGCGGTGGCGAGCGTCATGCCGAGATTGCGCTGGAGGTCGTCGAGCTTGTCGAGCCGTTCACGGCCCACATTCGGGTTCACGGCGAAGTCGTTGACGCCCTCCCAGAACTCGAGGGTCTTCTGCGGCCCGAGCCGTGTGGCGAACCGCTCGGCGAAGAGCGGGTCGTCCCTGTACTTCGCGAGTCCTTCGTTGACCTGGTCGAACTCGGCGGGCGTGAGGTTCTTGGGGTCCTTCCCCGCGATCTTGGCCAGGTCTTCCGCCGCCTCGACGGCGTCCGCCGCAGAGTCGCGGTCCTGGTAACTGGCGTCCGAGAAGCCCGTCCTGGACTGATCGGCTATCGCGATCAGCACCTTGCTCGCTGAATCGTCGCTCTCCGTAGCCCTGTTGAGTATCCCCTGCACCTCGTCGCGCAGTGCGGTGACGTCACTCTCGGTGTGTTCCGGGACGGTGGTGCCCTTCGCCGCCCGGTCCGGGTGGATATTCATGGTGACGGTGAAGCCACCGCCGCTGCTGATGACGGTCAGGTTCTTCGCCTGCCCGCGGGTGATGGCGGCCTCCAGATCCTTCTTGAACTGCCGCAGCTCGTCCCGGGTGTCACCGAGAATGTGGTGGATGGTGGTGGCCTGCGTGTGGGCATCGCCGAACTCGCCGGCGGTCTTGCCTATGAACTCCTTGGTGACCTGGGCGTTCACGCCGGCCCAGTCGGCCGAGTTCGCGGTCTGGTGCAGGCCGTCCTCGGCCTGCTTCTTCAGCTCCGCCAGGTGTCGCACGAGTTGGTCCCAGTCGGAGACGGCTTGGTCGAGCGTCGCGAAGTTGGCGAAGCGCAGCGCGTCGAGATCCATGAGGTGTCGTTTCTCCTGTACGTCTGTGGTCGCGCCGCTACTTCTTCGGTTCGTACGCCGGGTTCTTCTTGCCCGGTTCGCCGACCCGCTCGTCGAATCCGGCGTCCAGGGCGTCGATGCTGCTCATCTGCCGCTGGATGTAGTGCTCGTCCCCGGCATGCACCTTCTTGGTGACCTGCATGTGGTTGGAGATGTGGGCGCACGCGTCCATGAGCGACTTCAACTGCTCCTCCCACCGGTTCGACACATGCTTGAGCCCGCCACCCAGCGCGAAGCCCTGACCGCTCAGATCACCGGCGGCCCTGTCGCTGCTGGGAGTGGCCACCCGGGCCTTGCTGCAGAGGTTGTTGTAGAGGGAGTGCGCCCCCCGCCGATCTTCGTCAGGTCGCTCTGGGACACCTTGAGGTCGCCCGTCTGCCCGGGCAGAGCCGGGTAGCCGCCGTCCCCCGGTTCGAGATGGTTCAACTGCATCCCGGTCGAATGCCGATCGGCGGCATCCGTCTGCAACTGTTCCCACTCGTCCCACACCACGGAAAGCCCTTCCCCCGCTCGACTCTCCCGTCCCGCCCGGCGGGCGCTCCGGCTTCAAGGGGTGTCCGGCGCCTCGTGACCGGGGTCGCGACGCCCGAAACCGCGTCTCGCGGTGGTGTGCGAACGTCCGCGTCGAACCGGTACGTGGATTCCCCTCCGCCTTGCGACGCACTGCATCCGGCGCCGCGCATCGATGCGCCACGGATCGCGGGACAGCCCTGGGACCACGCTAGCAATTCGCCAAGATGTTCACAGGGATCGATGTCCGGATCGGTGGACGGTAGTTGTGCGCGTCTCGCGGAGGCGCCAGGAGGGGCCCGGGTCGAATGCCTGGATTCGTCCGGGAGTGGCCGGTCCCTCCGCTGTCGGACCGCAGAGTCAGGGCCCGACCGCCCAGGCGCCGCATTGGCGCGAAGCCATGGCACCGCGCCGGTGGACGCCTCCGACGAGCGTGGTCACCGGTCCAGCATGTCGAGGCCGTCGATCGCCGCAGGGGAGAGCACCGAGCGCGTGAGGCCGGACCGCGCCATCCAGCGGACCTCGGCGGTGGACCCGTCGGTCTCGACGACCCGCGGTGTGCCGGGCCTGAGATCGACGCGGTAGAAGAGGCCCACCAGGTGCCAACGCACCCCCAGCCGATGGGCGGCGTAACTGCGCGCGTCGACCAGACGGGAGTCGAGGACTTCGAGTCCGGTCTCCTCGTACAGCTCGCGGGCCAGCGTCTCCTGCGGCTGTTCGCCGAAGTCGATCCCGCCGCCCGGGAGGTGCCACAGGCCGGGGAGGAACACCGGCGACGCCTCCGAGAGCCGGGTCAGCAGGAGGTGATCCTCCCTCGTGACCAGCCCGTAGGCCGAGACGCGTGTGCGCGCCTGCTCAGCCATGCATCCCCCTCCGGCGGCGGTGTGTCGGCTTGCTGAACTCTCGTACGCGACGTACAGGACGTACGGGATGTACGAGAACCCGTCCGGCCCCCGTCCCGATCATGTCGCAGTGACGGGGGCGCCGTGAAGTCCCGGAGTCCCCCGCCCGGCCCGGCGTCCGAGCAGCACCGCCGCACCGCCGCACCACCCCACCGCCGCACCGCCACACCGGGCCCCGGCCCCCCTCCCTCCGGGGCGGCACGGGCGAGAAGCTCGGGCGAGGAGGCTGCTCAGGCGAGCCAGTCGGTGTAGCGGGTGGGCGCGAGGTGGGCGTTCTTGTCCGTGAGTACGTCACCCTTGACGGCGGCGAACATCCCGGCCGTCGGGTCCGTGACGACGGTGCGGCCGTCGGACGCGTGGGCGACGGTGATCCGGCCCAGTTCGTCCAGGGTGAAGACGTCCGGACCGGCGATGTTCCGCACCCCGCCCAGCGGGGAGCCGGTGGCGACCTCGGCCACCGCCAGGGCCACGTCGGCGGCGGCGATCGGCTGGATCGGGGTGGCGGGCAGCCGGACGGTGCCGTTCTCGGTGGTCCAGGAGAGCACCGACTCGACGAACTCCATGAACTGGGTCGCGCGGACGATCGAGTACGGGATCGGTCCGGCCGCGAGGATGTCCTCCTGGAGCTTCTTGGCCCGGTAGTAGTCCAGCTCGGGGACCTGGTCCACGCCCACGATCGAGAGGATCACGAAGTGGCCGACCCCGCCCTGCGCGCCCGCTGCCAGGAGGTTGTCCATCGACTTCTGGAAGAAGGCGGGGGAGGCCTCGTCGAAGGTGGGGGAGTTCGTCAGGTTGACGATCACGTCCGCCTCCGCCACCGCCTCCTCCAGCCCATGCCCGCTGATGACGTCGATTCCGGTGGACTGGGCATGCGGAACCGCCTCGTGACCTGCGGCGTTCAGATCGTTGACGACCTGCGAGCCGATCAGCCCGGTACCGCCGATGACCGCGAATCTCATGGGATGCCCTTCGCTCGGAGACGTACCCGAAATATGACATAAGGGTGCGCGACGAGTGCCGTCCTGGCGTGGCGTCCGGGTGCATCCGGCGGCCGGGCGGAAGGCTTCACCGCCTGCGCGGTCCAACCGCCCGCGGCCGCTCGGACCCGGCGGGCCTGCCGGTCGGCCCGGGCTTTTCAGGGTGCGGCGAGAACGCCGGGCGTGCTCTCCGGCGAGTCCGCCGTGCCGACGGAAGCGAAGAATCACCGACACCCGCGAGGTGCCGCGGGCGGCTCCCCACGCCGGACCGACCGGATACCGATCGACATCGCCGGCGCCCGACGACCCCGCCCGAATGCCGTGGAGGGCCGTCCCGATACGCTCGCCGCCATGGCAACGAGCACCTCGCTGTGGACCTTCGCCCTCGTCGTGGGGCTCCTCACCCTCACTCCGGGGCTCGACACCGCCCTGATCCTGCGAACCTCGGCCCTCGGCCGGCGTCGGCGGGCATGGGGCGTCGTCCTCGGTATCCAGACGGGCACCCTCACCTGGGGGGCCCTCACCTCCTTGGGCGTGACCGCGCTCCTCACCGCCTCCCACCTCGCCTACGAGACGCTCCGCTGGGTGGGAGCCGCCTACCTCGTGTGGATGGGCGCACGGATGCTCCGCGACACCTTCAAGGGCCGGACACCCACGGCGGAGGACGTCCCCGCGGGCCTGCTGCCCGCCGGAGCGGACTCCCTCGGCGGCGGCTGGCGGCAGGGATTTCTGACCAATCTGCTCAACCCGAAGATGGGTGCGTTCTACGTCGCGCTCCTGCCCCAGTTCATCCCGCCCGGCGCCGACCACTTCACCGCGGGACTTCTGCTGACGAGCGTGCACATCGCCCTCGGACTGGCCTGGTCGGCCGTGCTGATCGGTTGCGCCCGGCTCCTCAACGGCTGGCTCCGCAAGCCCCGCGCCCGCCGGCTGCTCGACCGGATCACCGGCACGGTCGTCGCCGGATTCGGCATCCGCCTGGCGTTCGGCGAGTGACCCGGGACTCCGCCGGACGCACCTGATCGGCCGCCGGGAACGCCCGTCCCTCCTTGTCGCACGGGCCCGAGGGGCAGGGGGCGCCTCCCGCCCGGAGGGGTGCGTTCCAGCAGGTCGGGGGAGGGCCGCTACCATCCGGCGTGACCCAAAAGAGCAAACCGGATGTACACCGCACACGCATATTCGCCGATCTGACCCCGCTGCGCGTCTCGCCCGACTACCGGCGACTGTGGTTCGGCAGCACCGTCTCCTGGATCGGGCAGGGGATGACCTCGCTCGCGGTGTCGCTCCAGGTGTACGACCTCACCGGGTCCGCCTTCTCCGTGGGGCTCATCGGCTTCTGCTCGCTCGTACCGCTGGTCTTCTTCGGTCTGTACGGGGGCGCCATCGCCGACACGATGGACCGGCGCAAGCTCGGACTCGGCAGCTCCGCAGGATCGTTCCTGCTCTCGATGGTCCTGGTCGCCTCCGCCTTCGCGGGGGTGGAGGAGGTCTGGCTGCTGTACCTGATCGTCGCCCTCCAGGCCGTCTGCTTCGCGCTCAACTCCCCGGCCCGCAGCTCGATGATCCCCCGGCTGCTGCCGCCCGAACAGCTGCCCGCGGCCAATGCGCTCGGCTCCCTCACCAGCACCACCGGCACCCTCGTCGGCCCCATGCTGGGCGGCGTGATCGTCGGCTGGTGGGGCTACCGCGCCGCTTACACCGTGGACGTCGTCACCTTCACCGCCTCCCTGTACGCCATGTGGCGCCTGCCCGCGATGCTGCCCGACCGGAGCGGTGACGCCCCCGCCGGTACGGCCGCTTCCGGTACCGGGGCGGGGGTGGAACAGCGGCCCAAGCGGGCCTCCGTGCTGGAGGGGCTGCGGTTCCTCGGCACCCGCCCCAACCTGCGGATGACCTTCTTCAGCGACCTCTGCGCGATGGTGCTCGCCAGCCCCAAGGCGCTCTTCCCCGTCGTCGCCATCGTCTGGTACCACGGCGACGCGCGCACCACCGGACTCCTCGTCGCGGCCCCGGCGTTCGGCGCCCTCGTCGGAGGGGTCTGCTCGGGGTGGCTCGGGCAGGTCCGACGGCACGGGCTCGCGGTCGTCTGCGCCGTCGCCGGCTGGGGTGCGGCGATCGCCGCCTTCGGCCTCACCCGCCAGCTCTGGCTCGGCATCGTCTTCCTGGCGCTCGCGGGGTGCGCCGACACCTTCTCCATGGTCTTCCGCGGCACCATGCTCCAGGCCGCCGTGCCGGACCGGATGCGCGGACGACTCCAGGGCGTCTTCATCATCGTGGTCGCCGGAGGGCCCCGCCTCGGCGACTTCCTGGCCGGCTCCGTCGCCGACCTGGCCTCTCCGGGTGTCGCCGTCACCGGCGGAGGCATCGCGTGCGTGGTCGCGGTGCTGCTGCTGGCGCTCAAGTGGCGCGGCTTCCTCCACTACGACGCCCGGAACCCGCAGCCCTGACCCGACCCTCCGCCCCGACCCTCCGGCCTGCCCGGGATGTGGCGGTGGCCCGTCCGGGATGCGGGACGTGGTTGTCGGGCGGGCGGCGGGCGGATCAGGATGCCCCCATGGCCCCAGCCCCGGTCTCGCGACGCCCCGCGGTCCGGCCGCGCGTCCCGACCGGGCGCTGTCGTGCCGAGTGCTGTCGTACGTCCCGCTGACGGCTGACGCTCGAACGCCCGTACCGCCCCCGTACCGCCCCGCGTCGGCCGCGCACCTGCCGCCGGGGCGCTCCCGCTTCCCTCCGTTCCCACCGCTGCCGATCGGGGTCCGCCATGTCCGAGAGCTCCCTCCTGCTGCACTGGTTCCTGCCCACCGGCGGTGACGGCCGCGATCCGGGCGGGGTCACCGCCGTGCAGGGCCGCACCGGTTCCGCCACCCGCCGCCCCGCCGACATCGGTTACCTCGCGCAGGTCGCCCGCGCCGCCGAGACCGCCGGGTTCCACTCGCTGCTCACCCCCGTCGGGCTGGGCTGCGTCGATCCGTGGATCCTCAGTGCCGCGCTCACCCAGCACACCGAGCGGATCGGTTTCCTCGTCGCCTTCCGCGCCGGATTCACCAGTCCCACGCTGCTCGCCCAACAGGCGGACGCCTTCCGCCGGTTCGCCGGAGGAAGGCTCTCCCTCAACGTGGTCACCGGCGGCGACCCCGCCGAACAGCTCGCCTACGGCGACGCGTTGCCGCACGACCAGCGGTACGCCCGTACCGACGAGGTGATGTCGGTGGTGCGCGACCTCCTCGACGGCAAGGAGGTCGACCACGCCGGCGAACACCTGCGGATCGAGGGCGCGAAGCTCACCGACCCGGCCGTCCAGCATCGGGTGCCCCTGTACTTCGGCGGGGCGTCGTCCGCCGCCGAGGCCGTCGCCGCCCGACGGGCCGATGTCCAGCTCCTCTGGGGCGAGCCGCCCGCCGCCCTCGCCGGCCGCATCGCGCGGCTGCGCGCGGTGGCCCCGGCCCTGCGGTACGGCATCCGGCTGCACGTCATCAGCCGGGACACCTCCGCCGAGGCGTGGGCCGAGGCCGACCGGATCCTCGCGGGCATCGACCCGGAGGCGGTACGGGCCAGCCAGGAGCGGTTCGCGCGGATGGACTCCGTGGGCCAGGCCCGGATGACCGCCCTGCACGGCGGCAGCGCCGACGCTGCACGCCTGGAGATCTCCCCGAACCTCTGGGCCGGTATCGGCCTGGTGCGGGAGGGGGCCGGTACCGCGCTGGTCGGCTCGCACGACGAGGTGGCCGCCAGGCTGGAGGAGTACCGGCGGCTCGGCGTGGACGAGTTCGTCCTCTCCGGCTACCCCCACCTGGAGGAGGCGTTCCGGGTCGGCGAAGAGGTCGCCCCCCGGCTCCGTGCCCTCGCAGCGGGTACCTGAGCGACTCCCGGGGACGCGTCCGCGGGCCGCCTACTTGGTCTCGACGCGTCCGACCGGCTCGGGGTCGGCCGCGAGGGCCCGGCTTGCCCTCTGCCATGCGTCGTCACCGGGGTTGAGCCGGCTGCGGAGGTAGGCGGAGGTGAGCCGCCCGACGGCGGCGACCCGGTCGGGGTTCTCGTCGGTGGTCTCGGCGACGTCGTATCCGGAGATCCCGCCGAGTGCGTGCCCCGCGCCGAACAGGGTGAGCAACGCCTTGGGGCCGGGGGCCAGCGTGTAGGGGTCGGCGTGCCAGTCCGGCCCCATGTCGGTGAAGTGCCGGGAGTCGTCCTCGTCGCCGGCGACGACGAGCGTGGGGGTGGTCATGGTGGAGAAGTCGATGGTCGCGAAGACCGGCAGCGCCTCACCCATGGGCCCGTTGATGACGTCGCCCCTGCCCGGCGCGGCGAGCAGTACACCCGCCTTGATCCGGGGTTCGGCGAAGTTCACCCCTTCCCCGGTATCGGGGTCGGTGAGCCCGGCCCCGAGCAGGGTGCTGGAGGTGAAACCGCCGAGGGAGTGTCCGGCGACGGCGACCCTGGTGTGGTCGATCCGCCCGGCCAGCAGCGGCACGGCCTTCTCGATCTCGTCGAGCCGGTCGAGGATGTGGGTCATGTCCTCCGAGCGCGAACGCCAGAAGAAGGGTGCTCCGGGGGCGTCGGCGACCAGATGGGAGAGCGTCCTGGAGGTGAGGTGGGTGGGCTGGATGACCACCCAGCCGTGGGCGGCCCAGAAGTTGACGAGCGGGGCGTATCCGTTCAACGAAGAGAGGTTGTTCGAGGGGCCATGGCCGTGGGACAGGAGGATGACGGGAAGTGCCGATCCCGTCTCGGGCGCGGAGACGCGCACCTGGAGGTCCACGGGGCGCCCGGGTACGGACAGCACCACCGGGCTGTAGGACAGCACCGGGACGGGCGGGCCGAGGATGTCGGCGGTGGCGGTGGCGGTGGCGGTGGAGTTGCTCATGAGGTGGGGTTCACCCTTCTGTGGGCCCTGCCGTCCGGGGGTCTGTTTCCACCGGCGCAGGACAGGGCGGTCGGCGGCGCTCCACTTCCGACCGGACACGTCGAAGCGGAACGCTGCTCCGTTTACTATCCGGAACAGCGCTCCGCTTTGTCAAGTGCGCCCCGGATTCTCAGGCGTGCGGGTCCGCCAGGCGTGCGGGGTCGCCAAGACCACGGGTCCGCCAGGCGTGCGGGGTCGCCAAGACCACGGGTCCGCCAGGCGTGCGGGGACGCCAGGACCGGGGGCCCGTCAGGGGTGCGGGGGCGCGTGCGCGGGGAGTGGCGTGCGGGGAGGGGCACTCAGGGGTGCCCCCGCGCGTCAAGGGCTGTCCGGCTCCTCGCCCACGATCCCCCGGGCGATCCCCAGCGCCACCAGATCCTGGGGCCGCAGGCCGAGCTGGTCCGCCGTCCCGTCGGCCTCGGCCGGGGGGCGCTTGAGGATCGCCGCCGCCAACTCCGGTGCGATGACCGAGAAGTAGCTGTTCGCCGTGACGTAGGTGCGGCCGGGGGAGGCCAGCGCGAGTGCGCCGCCCGACCCGCCCTCGCCGATCACCAGCGAGGTCACCGGCACCCGGGCCTCCGCGACCGCCGCGAACGCCTCGGCGATGGCCGCGCCCGCCCCGGCCCGTTCGGCCGCCGCGTCGTTGGCGGCGCCCGGGGTGTCGATCAGGGTGAGTACGGGGACGCCGAGCCGGTCCGCGAGCCGGACCACCCGGGCCGCCGTCCGGTAGCCGGCCGGCCGGGTGGCGGTGCCGCACTGGGCGACGTACGCCACCGGCCGGTCTCCGTGCAGACCGAACCCGCAGAGGGTGCCGGCGTCCGTGCCGCCCGCCCGATCGCCGTGCAGGGGCAGCCGGTACGCGAAGTACGCGTCCAAGTACGCCTGCGCGCGCGGTCGTTCCGGTGCACGGGCCAGCGCAACCGCCTCCCGGCCGGTCTTGGGGAGCCTGGTCCGGGAGAGCACCCCGGGCACCGGTGCGGGCCGCACGCCGGACGCTCGCGCCCCGGCCTCGCTGCCGCCCCTCAGCACCGCCAGCCACCGGCCCAGCGTCCCCGCCAACTCCGCCTGGTCCACCACCGCGTCGACCTGCCCGGCCGCCAACTGGCCCTCGGCCGTGTAGGCGTACGGCTCCGCGTCCGGCGGGCGCACCCGTGAACCGGCGAACCCGACCTGCGCGCCCGCCAGTGCGAGCACCACGTCGGCGCCCGCGCCCACCGTGGCCCAGCCGCCGCCCGTCGTCGGGTCCCGCAGGACCGCGAGTTGCGGCAGCCCCGCCGCCCGCAGCTCCGCCGAGGCGCGGGCCACCCGCTGGAGTTGGGTGAGCGCGACCATGCCCTCCTGCATCCGGCTGCCACCCGTGGCGACGAGCGAGACCAACGGCAGCCGCAGCTCCCGCGCGAGCGTGTACGCGGCCGTCAGCCGGTCCCCGGTGCGGTGCCCCAACGAGCCTCCCAGGAAGCCGAATTCGAAGGCGAGCAGTACGCAGGGGTGTCCACCGACCGAGGCGGTGCCGTGCACGACCGACTCCGTCTCGCCGGTCCGCTCCTCGGCCTCGGCCAGCGCCGCCCCGTAACCGCTCCAGCCGAGCGGGCCGTCCGGTGTCCGCGGCCCGGCCGGGTGGTTGCCGTCGCCCGGGGCCGGCCGCTCGTCGAAGGCGTCCGCGACGACGGCGATCATCTCGCGCGCGCTCCTGCGCACAGGCCGCTCAACCACCGTGCCCCCGCCCCTGGTCCTGTGCCTGCCCCTGCCCCCGGTCCTGTGCCTGCCCGTGCGGCTCGGTGGCGGTGGCCGTCAGGGCGCGCTTCATGATCTTGCCCAGGTCGTTGCGTGGCAGGGCGTCGAGATACCGGACGACGCGGGGGCGCTTGTGCGGGGAGAGGAGTTTCGCCACATGGTCCGCCAACTCGGCTTCACCGGGCGGTGATCCGGGGTCGGCCGGGACCACCCAGGCGACGATCCGCTCACCGAGATCCGCGTCCGGCTCGCCGGTGACGGCGGCCTCACGCACCCCGGGGTGGTCGAGCAGGGCGTTCTCGATCTCACCCGCCCCGATCTTGTAACCGCCGCTCTTGATCAGGTCGGTGGCCTTGCGCCCGACGATCGTCACGTACCCCTCGGGGTCCACCGTGGCCATGTCGCCGGTACGGAACCAGCCGTCCTCGGTGAACGCCGCCGCCGTGGCGTCCGGACGGTTGAGGTAGCCGGTGAAGAGGTTCGGGCCGCGCACCTGGATCTCGCCGATCGCCCCGGGCCCCACCGTGGGGGAGTCGTCCTCCTCCACCAGCCGGAGTTCGACCCCGGCGAGCGGCGGTCCGACCGTGCCGGGCCGGGGGGCACCGTCCATCCGGACAGAGGTGTTCATCAGGGTCTCCGTCATGCCGTACCGCTCGACCACCCGGCGCCCGGTCGCGGCGTGGACGCGTTCATGGTCGTGGACCGGCAGCGCGGCGGAACCGGAGACCAGCAGTCGCGCCCCCGCCAGCGCCCCGGCCAGTGCCGTCCCGGCCTTCCCGGCGGCGGCGAGCGCCTCCGCCAGGCGGTGGTACATGGTGGGGACGCCGAACAACATCGTTCCCCCGGAAGCAAGTTCGCGGGTCACGCCCTCGGCGGAGAACCTCCCCAGGTGACGTACCGAACCGCCCCGGCGCAGCGGCCCCAGCACCCCGAGGACCAGGCCGTGCACATGGAAGAGCGGCAGCGCGTGGACGAGGACGTCGTCGGCGGTCCATCCCCAGGCGTCCTCCAGGGCGTCCAGCGAGGCGGCCAGCGCCCGGCGGGGCAGGACCGCGCCCTTGGGCGGTCCGGTGGTCCCGGAGGTGTAGACGATCAGCGCGGCCGTCTCGGGACCGGGCTCGACGAAGCCGGAGCCGGAGCCGGAGCCAGTGGTGGAGGCGGCGGCGGGCGCGTCCTCGTCGACGCGCACGTCGATCCGGGGGAGAGTGGCGAGCACCGGCGGCAGCACGTCGTCCGGTCCGGCGAGCACCGCGGCCGGCGCGCTGTCGCCGACGATGTGCGCGAGTTCGCGCTCGCCCGTCTTCGGGTTGAGGGGTACGGCCGGCACCCCGGCGAGGAGCGCGGCCACCACGGAGACGGCCGTCTCCGCCGACGGGGTCGCCCAGACGGCGACCCGCCCGCCCGCCCGGGTGATCCGGGGCCGCAGCGCCCCTGCGAGAGCCGCCACACGGGCGTACGAGAGGGAGAGTTCACCGAACCGGACGGCCTCCCGGCCTTCCGTGCCGGCCGGGGGATTCTGGAGCGCGGGGAGAAGTGGCGTCACGCCCGCCAGCGTACGGGCCGGCCGCCGGCTCAGCCGGGGTCCCGCTGGATGTTCCGCATCCGCCCGTACGCGTACACGCACCCCGCCAGCGCGAGATCGGAGAGCAGCATGAAGCCGATCGAGTACGAGCCCTTCGCGCTGTAGATCGCGCCCATCACCAGCGGCGGTACGAACCCGCCGAGGCCGCCCATCGCCCCGACGATGCCGGTCACGCTGCCCACCTTCGGCTGCGGCGTCACCTGCGAGACCAGCGCGAAGACACTGCCGCTCGCGGTGCCGAGCCCGGCCGCCATGGCGAGCAGCGCGATGGTGCCGACCGGGTTCAGTGTCGGGTCGAAGGCCTGGACGACCGCCATCAACGCGGCCAGCAGCAGCGCGCCCGCGGTGACCAGCGCGGGGTGCGCGTGGTCGGAGAGATAGCCGCCCACCGGCCGGAAGACGACGGTGACCAGCGCGAAGCCGGCGGCCTTGGTGCCCGCGTCGGTGGGGGACATGTCGTACCAGGTCTTGAGGTAGGTCGGCAGGTAGACGCCGAATGCCACGATGCCGCCGAAGCCGATCGCGTAGAGCGCCGAGAGCTCCCAGGTCACCCGCAGTCGGCCCGCCGCGCCGAGCCGGTGCACCAGGGTGTCGGCCGGTACGGCCCGGTCGGGGCGGTCGGTGATCAGGACGGCGGCCAGCAGCGCGAACACCAGCAGCGCGGCCGCGACCACCAGGAACGGCAGGTTGTCGTTGTGCTTGGCGATGCGCGGGGTGAAGTAGCCGGACAGCGCCACACCGCCCATGCCCATGCCGAAGACGCCGAGCGCGAGCCCCCGGTCGGAGGGCGGGAACCACGAGTTGACCAGCGGGATGCCGATGGCGAACGTGGTGCCGCCCAGCCCCAGCAGGAACCCCACCGCGAGCATCGCCCCGTACGAGTCCTTCGCCGGGATCAGCAGCAGGACCGGCACGATGGTCAGCGCCGACACCGCGGGAAACATCAGCCGCGCCCCGTACTTGTCGGTGAGCGCCCCCACCGGGATACGGCCGAGCGAGCCGACGATCACCGGCACGGCGACCAGGAAGGACTGCTGGAACGAGCTGAGCCCGAGCCGGTCCTTGAACTCGCCCGACAACGGCGAGACGAGGTTCCACGCCCAGAAGGTCAGCGCGAAGCCGATCGTCGCGACGACGAGGTTGCGGTACGCGGCGGCGGACGGCCTGGCCGCCGCCGGGGCGGCGGGGTGCTCGGGGGCTGCTGTTTCCACGGCCCCAGTCAAAACCGCCCGGCCCCGGTGGGCCCGTCGGGCTGCTCCAAGCGGGGCACCACGACGGCCCCGCGACGACCCCGCGACGGCGGGCGCGCTCACCCCCGGTGCCCACCCGTGCGCGCACCGCCCCCTCCGCAGTCGGTTTTGTCCGAATGCTGCGACAATCGCGGTATGGACCGGCTGGACAGAGAAATACTCGCCATCCTCCAGGAGGACGCCCGGATCTCGTACCGGGACTTGGGCGTACGCGTCGGGCTCAGCGCCAACGCCGCAGGTGACCGGGTGCGCCGGATGCGCCGCGACGGAGTCATCCGCGGCTTCACGGTGATCGTGGACCCCGCCGCCGACACCCGCTCCGGACTCGTCGTCTTCATCGACGTCTCGCTGCGCCTGGACACCACCAACGAGGAGTTCGAACGCTCCGTGCTGATGCTGCCGGGCATCACCGAGGTGGTGCACCTGACCGGCGGCCACGACTACCTCGTACGGGCCACGGCCGCCGACCCCGGCGCGCTCGACAGCCTGTTGCGGCGCCTCAAGCGGGATGCGGGCGTCGCCCACTCCATCACCCGGATCGCCCTGCGGGCCGCCCCCGCACACTGACCCGCCGGGTGCGGCGGCTCAGATCGGCGCCTGCCAGGTGACCGGCGGCAGCCGCTCACCCCGCTCGTCCCGGTCGTCGTCGGCGACCAGCAGGCGCACCGCGCGCCGGCCGTCCGGCAGCCGTACCGTCGCGTCCACCTCGACCTCGATCGCCGAGACCCCCGTCCGGCGGTGTGCGGCGGCCAGCGCGCCCCGCAGGGCCGCCAGCAGTTCCCCGGCCGCAGGCTCGGTCACCAGTGTGTCCACCGCGCCCGCGAAATGCACGGACGGCTGGAAGCCGAGCAGCGCCGAAGCGCCCGCCGTCTCCCGCAGCACCCGGCCCCGGAACGTCGTCGGGGCATCTGCGGGCGGCTGCTGGAGGGCGAAGATCGTGGTCCGCACCTCCTGGATCGTCGAATCCAGCTCGTCCACGGCCTTCACCAGCAGACCGTCCGCCGCCACCGCGTCGCCCGCGTCCCCGGTCCACTCCGGGGCCTTCGTCGCGGCCACGGCCCGGCGCCGGGCCGACTCCAGCGTCATCTCCGTGGCGAAGAGCCGCTGGACCACCAGATCGTGCAGATCACGGGCGATCCGGTCGCGGTCCTCGTAGACCGCGAGCTGCTCCCGGTCGTGCTGGGCGTCCGCCAGGACCAGGGCGAGCGCCGCCTGCGAGGCGAACTGGGTCGCCAGCTGCCGGTCCGCCGAGGTGTACGGCCGGCCGCCCCGCAGTCGGGGCAGGGCGAGGGTGCCGATCAGCCGGCCGCCGCTCTCCAGCGGCAGCATCATGCTGGGCCCGAACCGGTGGCGTACCGAAGTCGTCATCAACGGGTCGGTCGCCGCGTCCTCCATGAAGACCGGCTCCCCGCCGAGCAGTTGGACGAGGACGGGGGCGCCGGGCGCGATCGTGGCGCCCAGCAGACCCGCCGGGTCCTCCAGGGTCGACACGGTGACGATCTCCATGCCGCCGTCCTCGCGGGACTGGAGGATCACCCCGGCCGCCGCCTCCGCGAGCACCCTGGCCCCCTCGGCGACGGTCTGGAGCGCCTCGGACCGGCTCGTCCCGGTGAGCAGCGCCGTGGTGACGGCCGCCGAACCCTGGATCCAGCGCTCCCGCTGGAGGGCCGACTCGTAGAGCCGCGCGTTGCTGATCGCGATGCCCGCCTGGGAGCCCAGGACCCGCAGCAACGCGTCGTCACCATCGGTGAAGGGCCGCCCGCCGCTCTTCTCCGTGAGGTAGAGATTGCCGAACACCTCGGTGTCGACCCGGACGGGAGTACCGAGGAAGGTGTGCATGACCGGGTGCCCGGGCGGCACTCCGACCGAACGCGGATCACGGGTCAGGTCGTCGGAGCGCAGCGGCCGGGGGTCGTGGATCAGCGCGCCGAGCACTCCCTTGCGGCCGTCCGGGAGTGCGCCGATGCGCCGGCGGTCCTCCTCGCCGAGGCCCGCGGTGTACAGCTCGGTGATCCGGCCGGACTCGGGGTCCAGCACGCCGAGGGCGGCGTAGCGGGCGTCGGTCAGCAGGGAGGCGGTGTCCACGATCTGCTGGAGCGTGGTGCCCAGCCCCAGATCGGTGCCGACGCTCAGCACCGCCTCCAGCAACTCCGGCAGCCGGGGCGCGTAGGAGTCCGGTGCGCCCTCCGGCCGGTCCGGACCACCCGCCGCACCGAGGACGTCCTCCGGCCCCTCCGGCCCGGTACCGCGCCCTCGCGTCATCCGCCTCGCCCCGGCCGTGCGGCGCGGTCAGCCGGCGAGCGGGTTGAGGACCATCGGGGCGATCGTGCCGTCGAGCATCGCGCCGAGGCCGAGGATCGAGCAGGTGTCGGGCCGTTCCGCGATGGTCACCGGCATCCCGGTGGCCGACCGCAGCAACTGGTCGAAGCCCGGCAGCAGGGCACTGCCGCCGACCATCATGATGCCCCGGTCGGCGAGGTCGGCGACCAGATCGGGCGGGCAGTCCCGCAGCACCCTGCCCAGTCCGTCCACCACCGCGGTGAGCGGGGTGTGGATCGCCTCGCGCACGGCGGCCGTGTCCACCTGCACCGAACGGGCCAGCCCCGTCGCCACGTCACGGCCGTGGATCTCGGTCACCGCCGGCCCCTGCGAGGTCAGCCCGTTGCCGCTGAGCGCCAGTTGGAGGGGGCGTACGGACTGGCTCGGCAGCATCAGTTCGTGGTGCTGGCGCAGGTGCTGGATCACCGCGTTGTCGATGGTGTTGCCGCCGATGGGGAGGCGTACGGCGGTGACGATCGAGCCCAGCGAGAGCACCGCGATCTGCGTGGTGGCCGCTCCGCACACCATGATCATGGTCGCGGTCGGCTGCTCGACCGGCAGCCCGCAGCCGACGGCCGCCGCGATCAGGGTGTCCACCAGCTCCACCCGGCGGGCGCCGAGTCCGACCAGGGTCTCCACGGTGGCGCGCTGGGCCAGCGGGTCACTGTCGTGCGGGGTGCAGGCGGCGGCCCGCAGCCGGGGCTTGCGGCGGAGCTGACGGCGGAGCTTCTCACCGATCAGGTGGCGCAGCATGCGCTGGGCCATCTCGATGTCCACGACGGTTCCGCCGGTGACGGGCCGGGCCACCCGGATGTACGCGGGGGTGCGGCCGGTCATCTGCTCGGCGAGCGCGCCCACCGCGATGAGCGATCCGGTGCGGGTGTTGATGGCCGCGACGCTCGGTTCGTCCACGACGAGCCCGAGCCCCTTCACGTACACCCGGGTGCTCGCGGCCCCCAGGTCGACGGCGATGTGGCAACGGCGCAACTGCTCAAGGCTGACGGTCACGACGGGTTCTCCCGAGAGCGCTGGTGGTGTCCCGGCGGTGGCCGGCTCTCCTCTGCATCGTGGGCGGGGCGGGGGCGGGGCGCGCGCTGGGGTACGCCGCTGGGGGTGCCCGGCGGCGTACCCCGGGCGCGGCACGGGGGCCGGCCCTCAGCCGGGCAGCAGCCGCTGGAACAGGCCCCAGGTGAATTCGGCGACGTACGGGGCGCCGGTCGCCGGGTCCGTGAAGGCGAGCGCCCAACGGGTCGGGGCGCTGCCCTCCATCGGGCGGGCCGGCGGGAAGGCCCGCGCCACCTCGTCCACCGTGCAGGACCACGGGGTGAGGTCGGACGCGCTCCGCAGCGCGGGGCCGGGGCTCCCGGGCGCGCGGACCAGCCACGCGTTCCACACGGCTCCGCCGGGCGCCGCCATCACCTCGAACCGCAGGTCGGGCCAGAGCGGCAGCGCCCACGTCAGCGCGGAGCACTCCAGGTCGCCGACCTTCCGCCGGACCGACCCCTCGGGCTCGCCGAGCACGGAGCGGTACCTGCGGAGCACTCCCCGCCCGCCGGGCCCCCGCACCATGGCCTGCCAGCGGCGGTTCGCCTCGCGCGCCTCGGCGAGGGTGGCGCTCAGCTCGTGCCGGGCCTCCTCGGCCAGCTCCGGCTGGTGGTCGGCCATCCGGCGGAGCAGGACCAGCTGGAACTGGAGCGGTCCGAAGGGAGCGGCGGCGGTCATGCCGTCCATCCTGCCCCGCCCGTCCTTCCTCCGGCTCAGCTCCCGGTGCTCGCGGTGGTCCCGGTGGTCCCGGTGGTCCCGGTGGTCCCGGTGATGAGGTCTTCCAGCGCGGTGCCGTCCTCGCCGGGCCCGGCGCCGAGCATCCGGCGCAGCAGGTCCCGCAGCACCGTGCGCTCGGCCTCCGACAGGCCGGCCAGCGGCTCCCGGGCGAAGTCCAGCGCCTCGCGCAGCCGCAGCGCGGTCGCGCGCCCCTTCTCGGTCGGGGCGGCGAGCTTCACCCGCCGGTCGTGCGGGTCCGGGCGGCGCTCGACCAGGTCCCGGACCTCCAGTCGGTCCACGATGCCGGTCACGTTCGAGGGTTCGCACTTCAGCTTCTGCGCGATCCGGCGCATGGGCATCGGTTCCAGGGACAGCAGACCCAGCACCCGTGCCTGGGCGCCGGTGAGGGAGAAGGAAGCGGCGGCCCGGTCGTACTCCTCGTAGTAACGCGCCACGACAGTGCCGATCAACTCGACTACTTCGAGGGTCAGAGGATCTGCACGCGGGGTGGTCATGACACACAGGATACCCAGTTGCTTGACAAGATGAAATATTCAGGAGCATGGTTGTTTCAGGTGGTGAAGCTTCATGTGGTGAAGCTTTTCCGTGCCGCCCGCCCCGTCGCGTGTCGGCGCCCATCCGCACCCCCCACCAGCCCCGCACCGAGGAGAACCCGAGCCCATGACTGCAGCACTTCCCGCGTCCAGCCGCGAATGGCACCTCGTCGCCCGCCCGCACGGCTGGCCGAAGCCCGAGGACTTCGCGCTGCGTGAGGCGCCGGTGTCGGCTCCGGCCGAGGGCCACGTCCTCGTCCGCAACCTCTACTTCTCCGTCGACCCGTACATGCGCGGCCGGATGAACGACGTGAAGTCGTACACCCCGCCCTTCCAGCTCGACCGGCCGATGGACGGCGGCGCGGTCGGCGAGGTCGTCGCCTCGAACGCCGAGGGCATCGCGGTCGGCGACCACGTCCTGCACGGCCTCGGCTGGCGCGAGTACGCCGAGGTCCCCGCCAACCGCGTGGCGAAGGTGGACCCGGACGTCGCCCCGCTCTCCGCGTACCTCGGCGTGCTCGGCATGACCGGTCTCACCGCCTACGCCGGCCTCTTCGAGGTCGCCTCCTTCAAGGAGGGCGACGTGGTCTTCGTCTCCGGCGCCGCCGGCGCCGTGGGCAGCCAGGTCGGCCAGATGGCCCGGCTCAAGGGCGCCTCCCGCGTCATCGGTTCGGCCGGATCCGACGAGAAGGTCAAGCTCCTCGTCGAGGAGTACGGCTTCGACGCGGCGTTCAACTACAAGAACGGCCCGGTCCGCGACCAGCTCCGCGAGGCCGCCCCGGACGGCATCGACGTCTACTTCGACAACGTCGGCGGCGAGCACCTGGAAGCGGCGATCTCCTCGTTCAACGTGCACGGCCGCGCCGCCATCTGCGGAATGATCGCCCAGTACAACAGCACCGAGCCGACTCCGGCCCCGCGCAACCTCGCGCTGATCATCGGCAAGCGGCTGCGCCTGGAGGGCCTGCTCGTCGGCGACCACACCGCGCTCCGGCCGAAGTTCGTGGAAGAGGCGGCGGGCTGGCTGGCCTCGGGCGAGCTGAAGTACCGCGAGACCACCGTCGAAGGCATCGAGAACGGCTTCCACGCCTTCGACGGCCTGATGCGCGGCGAGAACACCGGAAAGATGATCGTCTCGCTCGTCTGACCCCAGACCAATGGCCCCGGTTCACTGGATCCAGACCCATGGCCCCGGACCAACGTCCGTACCAGCAGGAGGAACACGCCCATGAGCATCCCGAACATAACCGTTGCCTACACCGCCGTCGCCACCGCCGAGAACGGCCGTGACGGCCGGGTGTACTCCGACGACGGCAACCTCGACGTCGTCGTCAACCCGCCGAAGGCGATGGGCGGCAGCGGCAACGGCACCAACCCCGAGCAGCTCTTCGCGGCCGGCTACAGCGCCTGCTTCCAGAGCGCCCTCGGCGTCGTCGCGCGGCAGAAGAAGATCAGCATCGCCGGGTCGACCGTGACCGCGTCGGTCGGCATCGGCCAGGCGGACACCGGCGGCTTCGGCCTGGAGGTCGCGCTCACCGTCTCCATCCCGGACGTCGACGCCGACACCGCGCGGGAACTCGTCGAGCAGGCCCACCAGGTCTGCCCGTACTCCAACGCCACGCGCGGCAACATCAAGGTCGACCTCGTCGTCGCCTGACCCCGCGGCACACGGTACGGCCGCGCCCCCCGGACACCCCATGGCGGCGTCCGGGGGGCGCGCACGTACCCTGGCGCCATGAGTGATCTCGCGGCCGGATTCGGCTACTTGCTGAAGGGACAGCGCTGGGTCGTCCGGCACGGTCGCTGGTTCGGTTTCGGGCTGCTGCCGGGACTGATCACCCTCGTCCTGTACGCCGGCGCCCTCGTCGGACTCGCCTACGGTGCGGACGACTTGGCCGATTGGTCCACTCCGTTCGCCGACGACTGGTCGTCGCCCTGGCTCGGTCTGCTGCGCAACACGCTGACCGCGCTGGTCTTCGTTTTCGGACTCTTCCTCGCGGTCATCACCTTCACCGCCGTCACCCTCCTGGTCGGCCAGCCGTTCTACGAGTCGCTCTCCGAGGAGGTCGACCGCAGCGAAGGCGGTGAGGTCCCCGAGTCCGGGCTGCCGCTCTGGCGCGAACTCTGGCTCTCCGCACGGGACTCCGTCCGCATCCTGGTGCGGGTCTCCCTCTACGGCATCCTCCTCTTCGCCCTCGGATTCATCCCCGTGGCCGGGCAGACGGTCGTGCCCGCCCTCGGCTTCTGCGTCTCCGGCTACTTCCTCGCCGAGGAACTCACCTCCGTCGCCCTCCAGCGCCGGGGACGCGACCTGCGCGCCCGGCTGGCGCTGCTGCGCGGCCGGCGGGCGCTGGTGCTGGGCTTCGGCGTCCCGTTGACGCTCGCCTTCCTCATCCCGGTCGTCGCGGTGTTCCTGATGCCGGGCGCCGTCGCCGGGGCGACCCTGCTGGTGCGCGACCTCGTCGGCACGGAGGACGCGGCGGCCACCCCCGGCTCGGCGGCCGCGCCGGTCACCTCGCTCGTGAAGGCCGAGGACGACTGAGGGACCGGGGGACCTGTGACGCCCGGGTCCCCGGCAGACGCCCCCACTCCCTGCGTGCGGCTCCGTCGGGCGCTGGTGGAGGACGGGGACGGCCCCCGGTGTGCACCCCTCAGGCCCCTCAGGCCCCTCAGGCTCCTCAGGCCCCTCAGGCCCCTCAGGCCCCGACGTACTCCGCCAGGTGCTCGCCCGTGAGGGTGGAGCGGGCGGCGACCAGGTCGGCCGGGGTGCCCTCGAAGACGATCCGACCGCCGTCGTGGCCCGCCCCCGGGCCGAGGTCGACGATCCAGTCGGCGTGCGCCATGACCGCCTGGTGGTGCTCCACCACGATCACCGACTTGCCGGATTCCACCAGCCGGTCGAGCAGGCCGAGCAACTGCTCCACGTCGGCCAGGTGCAGACCCGTGGTCGGCTCGTCGAGCAGGTAGATCCCGCCCTTCTCGGCCATGTGCGTGGCCAGCTTGAGGCGTTGGCGCTCACCGCCGGAGAGGGTGGTCAACGGCTGACCCAGGGTGAGGTATCCGAGCCCGACGTCCACCAGACGGTCGAGAATCCGCTCCGCGGCCGGCGTTGCCGCCTCGCCCCCGGCGAAGAACTCCCGAGCTTCGGAGGCCGACATGGCCAGCACCTCGCTGATGTCCCGCCCGCCGAGCCGGTATTCGAGCACCGAGGTCTGGTACCGCCGGCCCTCGCACTCCTCGCAGACCGAGGCGACCGACGCCATCATCGCCAGATCGGTGTAGACGACCCCGATGCCGTTGCAACCGGGGCAAGCGCCCTCGGAGTTGGCGCTGAAGAGCGCCGGCTTCACCCCGTTGGCCTTCGCGAACGCCTTGCGGACCGGCTCCAGCAGTCCGGTGTACGTCGCCGGGTTGCTCCGCCGCGACCCCCGGATCGGGCTCTGGTCCACCGAGACGACGTTCTCGCCCCCCGCCTGTCGCGGCAGCGCCCCGTGCACCAGCGAGCTCTTCCCCGAACCGGCGACCCCGGTCACGACCGTGAGCACCCCGAGGGGGAGGTCCACGTCCACGTCACGGAGGTTGTGCGTGGAGGCGCCCCGGATCTCCAGCGCCCCGGTGGGCACGCGCACCTCGGCCTTGAGCACGGCCCGGTCGTCGAAGTGGCGGCCGGTGACCGTGTCGCTCTTCCGCAGCCCCTCGACGGTCCCCTCGAAGCAGACCGTGCCCCCCGCCGTACCGGCACCCGGACCCAGGTCCACCACATGGTCGGCGATGGAGATCGTCTCCGGCTTGTGTTCCACCACCAGCACCGTGTTGCCCTTGTCCCGCAGCCGCAGCAGCAGGGCGTTCATCCGCTGGATGTCGTGCGGGTGCAGCCCGATGGTCGGCTCGTCGAAGACGTAGGTGACGTCGGTGAGTGAGGACCCGAGATGGCGGACCATCTTCACGCGCTGAGCCTCACCGCCGGAGAGCGTGCCGGCCGGGCGGTCGAGCGAGAGGTAACCGAGCCCGATCTCCACGAACGAGTCGAGGGTCCGCCCCAGTGCGGTGAGCAGTGGCGCCACCGAGGGTTCGTCCAGACCGCCCACCCACGCGGCGAGGTCGCTGATCTGCATCGCGCAGGCGTCGGCGATGGAGATCCCTGCGATCTTCGAGGACCGTGCCCCCTCGCTGAGCCGGGTGCCCTCGCACTCGGGGCAGGCGGTGAAGGTGACCGCGCGTTCCACGAACGCCCGGATGTGGGGCTGGAGCGCCTCCTTGTCCTTGGCGAGGAAGGACTTCTGGATCTTGGGGATCAGTCCCTCGTAGGTGAGCGTGACGCCCTCGACCTTCACCTTGACCGGCTCCCGGTACAGGAACTCCCGCATCTCCTTCTCGGTGAAGTCGCGGATCGGCTTGTCCGGGTCGAGGAAGCCCGACTCCGTGTAGACCCGCACGGTCCAGAAGCTGTCGGACTTCCAGCCGGGGATGGTGAACGCGCCCTCGGCCAGGGACTTGGAGTCGTCGTAGAGCTGGGTGAGGTCGATGTCGGAGACGGTGCCCCGGCCCTCGCACCGGGAGCACATGCCACCGGTGCGGTTGAAGGTGGCCTTCACGGCTTTCTTCGCCCCGCGTTCGACGGTGATCGCCCCGCTCGCCCGGACCGAGGGGACGTTGAACGCGTACGCGCCGGGCGGGCCGATGTGCGGCTCGCCGAGGCGGCTGAAGAGGATGCGCAGCATCGCGTTGGCGTCGGTGGCGGTGCCCACCGTCGAGCGGGGGTCGCCGCCGAGGCGCTGCTGGTCGACGAGGATCGCGGTGGTCAGGCCGTCGAGCACGTCCACGTCGGGCCGTGCCTGCGTGGGCATGAAGCCCTGCACGAAGGCGCTGTACGTCTCGTTGATCAGCCGCTGCGACTCGGCGGCGACGGTGCCGAACACCAGGGAACTCTTGCCCGAGCCGGAGACGCCGGTGAACACGGTCAGCCGGCGCTTCGGGAGCTCGACGCTGACGTCCTTCAGGTTGTTCACCCGCGCGCCGTGCACCCGGATCAGATCGTGGCTGTCCGCCCCGCGCTCCTCGGCCGACCCGCGATCCGTCCCCTGGGCCCTGCTCATGCTGTCTCCTCCTGCGGTGCGGTGCGGTGCGGTGGCGCGTGCGTCACTGCTCGTGCTGCGTCACTGCTCGTGCTGGGTCACTTCTTGTTCTGGATCACTTCTTGTTCTGGGTGAAGCGCAACATGTTGCCCGACGGGTCGCGGAAGGCGCAGTCGCGGACCCCGTAGGGCTGGTCGACCGGCTCCTGGAGCACCTCGCCGCCGCCCTCGCGGATGCGCTCGAAGGTGGCGTCGACGTCGTCGGTCGAGAAGATGACCCCGCGCAGGAGGCCCTTCGCGAGGAGTTCCGCCACGGCCTGCCGGTCGGCGGCCGAGGCGCCCGGGTCCGCCAGCGGCGGCTCCAGCACGATGTTCACGTCGGGCTGCGAGGGGGAACCGACGGTCACCCAGCGCATCCCCTCGAACCCCACGTCGTTGCGGACCTCGAGTCCGAGCACGTCGCGGTAGAAGGGGAGCGCCTTGTCGTGGTCGTCGACGGCGATGAAGCACTGGGAAAGGTTGATGTCCATGCGTTTCACGCTACGGGCGGGGTCATCGTTTCGCTTCTCCATTCCTGACCGGTCGCGTGTGGATCTTCGCGACACAGGCGGGGACGGCCGCGCCCGCCTCGTGGGAGCGGGCCCGGTAAGCACTCGGGCTCTCGCCGACCAGCTCGGTGAAGCGGGAGCTGAACGACCCGAGCGAGGTGCACCCGACCTCGAAGCAGACCTCGGTGACCGACAGGTCGCCCCGCCGCAGCAGCGCCTTCGCCCGCTCGATCCGGCGGGTCATGAGGTAGCTGTACGGGGTCTCCCCGAACGCCGCCCGGAAGCTGCGGGAGAAGTGGCCCGCCGACATCAGGGCGGTGCGGGCGAGCGCGGGGACGTCGAGCGGTTCGGCGTACTCGCGGTCCATCCGGTCGCGGGCCCGGCGCAGTCTGCGGAGGTCTTCCAACGACGTCATCCGGCCACCTTCGCACAGCGCCCGCCGACCGCGCCCGGCCCTTCGGAAGTTCCGGAGCGTCCGGGAGGGGAATGATCGCGGCGATACCGGGTACGTACCGGACTCGGGACGGTCCACGCACGGAGGAGCCCCGCAGCGGACCTGACACCGCTGCGGGGCTCCTCCCTCGTCCGTCGCCCGCACGTTCGGGCGCGTCCGGCCGGGCCTGGCCGGGGTCAGCGCACCGAGAAGCCGTACTCCGTCGTCGAGACGTGCTCCTCGCCCGGCCGCAGCACCGTGCTCGGGAAGTCGGGCCGGTTCGGCGAGTCCGGGAAGTGCTGGGTCTCCAGAGCGATCCCGGCGGACGCCACGAACGGGCCGTCGCCGAGGTGGTCCGCGGTGTAGAGCTGGATGCCGGGCTCCGTCGTGCGGACCGTCAGCGCACGTCCGGAACCCGCGTCGTACAGCTCGGCCACGACGGGGGCGCGCTCCCCCGGAGAGTCCGGCGAGTCCGGAGCGTCCAGTACGTAGTTGTGGTCGTACCCCGGGCCCACCGGCTTCGGCCGGCGGAAGTCGAACCGGGTGCCGTCCACCGGGGCGAGTTCGCCGGTCGGCAGTGAGGCGGCGTCCACCGGGGTGATCCGTCCGGCCGCGATCCGCAGCTCGTGCCCGAGCGCGCTCCCGGTGCCCGCGCCGGCCAGGTTCCAGTAGGTGTGGTTGGTGAGGTTCACGACGGTGGGCGCGTCGGTCGTCGCCCGGTAGCCGATCCGCAGCGCCCCGCCCGGCTCCAGCGTGTACGTCACCGAGACCGTCAGCCGTCCGGGGAAGCCCTCTTCGCCGTCCTCGGCGACGAGGCCCAGCTCCACGCCCCCGTCCACCTCGCGGCCCGGCCAGACCCGCTTGTCGAAGCCCCGTGCCCCGCCGTGCAGCTGGTTGGGGCCCTCGTTGGCGGTCAGCCGGTGGGTGCGGCCGTCCAGCGTGAAGGAGGCACCCCCGATGCGGTTCGCGTACCGCCCGCAGACCGCGCCGAAGAACGGCGAGGCATAGGTCGTGTAGCCGGCCAGGTCCGGCAGTCCGAGGACGACCTCCCCGGCGGTCCCGTCCCGGTCCGGCGCCTCGACGGACTGGACGACCGCGCCGTACGTCAGCACGCGCACCCGGGTCCCGTCGCGTTCCAGGGTCCAGCGCTCCACGGACGTACCGTCCGGGAGGGCGCCGAATGCCTCACTGCTGATCGTCGTCACCGTACTCATGATCGGACTTTACGCTGGTGGAGCGGGTGCAGTGACATTGCGGTAGGCGATCTCGGCCAGCCGGGCCTGTCCGTCGCGCCCCGGGTGGAACCAGTCCCAGGGGCTGAGTTGGGCACCGGTGAACGGATAGTGGAAGACCGCGTCACCGTCGTACCGGCAGAGTTCGTCCTCGGCGCACACCTCGCGCAGCACCGTGTTGTACTCCACCACCCGCGCGCGCACGGCCGCCCGCCGGGCGGTGGCGGCGGCGCCCATGTCGTCGGCGTCCGCCAGCATCGACTTGCAGATCCCGAGCTTCCAGACCTGCTTGCCCAGCGGACTGCGGCGCCCGGTCGACCAGAGCCGCCACAGGTCCGGCACGCTCGACACGTACACCTGCGCCTTCGGGACGGCGGCCCGCAGCTGCCGCAGCGAGAGATCGAAGGAGAACCGGAAGTCCTCGACGGGAGTCATGGAAGCCACCGAGCCCCGGCAGGCGTCGTTGGCGCCGATCATCACCGTCACCAGCTCCGGCCGCTCCCGCGCCGCCTGGGCCATCTGCTCCGGCAACTGGGCGATCCTGGCGCCCGACACGGCGTGGTTCCAGCTGTGCGCCGTCACCGCGGACGGGCCGAGGAGCCGGGCGGCGAGGCTGCGCACCGCACGGTCCGTCCCGGTGGCCCAGGAGACCTCGGGACAGTCGGCCAGCACCGAACAGGCGTCGAACCCCCGGGTCATCGAATCACCGACCGCCGCGACCGACCCCGGGTGGCGGTTCCACACCGGACCGGCGGGTGCGGCGGCCGCGGCGTGACCGGCGCCCTTCGGCGCGCTCTTCGCGCCCCCGCCCGCTCCGCCGGAACATCCCGTCAGCGCGAGTGCGCCGGCGCACGCCCATGCCGCCAATCCGGTGACGGCGGTACGTGAACGGTGACCCCTGCGCGTGCGATCCGGCATCCTCAACCTCCGGTCGTTCCTGGCCTATGCCCCTGGTCATGGTCCCCGGCACACCCCCGAAGGGGCAGGCGTGCGCCGGGCGCGCTCCGCCGGGTGAAAGCGGGCGGACCAGGGGCCCGGGACCGACCGTACGTCACACGTCCGGCCCCGGCGCACGGTAGCTTTTTCCTGGAGAACCAGTGAGGCCCGCCCGCCCGCGCCCCGCACGGGAGGTCCGGTAAGTTACCTCACGTCACATACTGTCCCCTTTCTGGAGATTATCTCCCGATGCTGTTTACTGATGACAACCTCGGGAGCCGGCCGGGAACAGGCGGTACGGGCGCGAGGCCGCTGGGGAAGGCGTACCTCGTCCCACACGGGAGGTTCCGGTGACGACACGTGGAGTCCTGTACGTACACTCCGCACCGCGCGCGCTCTGTCCGCACATCGAATGGGCGGTGGCAGGCGTACTCGGTGTGCGGGTCCAGTTGGACTGGATCAGACAGCCGGCCGCGCCCGGCACCTGGCGGTCCGAATTCTCCTGGCGGGGCCGTGCGGGCACCGCCTCGGAGCTGGCCTCAGCCCTGCGCGGCTGGGACCTCCTCCGCTTCGAGGTGACCGCCGAACCCTGCGCCACGGCCGAGGGCGAGCGCTACAGCTCCACCCCCACGCTCGGCATCTTCCACGCCGTCACCGGGATGAACGGTGACATCCTCGTCCCCGAGGACCGGCTGCGGGCCGCGCTGACGCGCTCCGTGCGCGGGGAATCGGACCTGGAGGCGGAGGTCGCCGGGCTCATCGGCAAACCCTGGGACGACGAGCTGGAGCCCTTCCGGCACGCCGGAGAGGGCGCACCCGTCCGCTGGCTGCACCAGGTGGTCTGACTGCACCAGGTGGTCTGACTGCACCAGGTGGTCTGAGGGGGCAGGTCGAGCGGCACATCAGGCAGCCCGGGGTCCCTGGCCGGCGGAGTTCCCACCGCCGCCCCCAGAACCACGGGGAGTCCTTAGGATGTGCCCTCATGACCTTCCACGAGGTGCGCGGCGCCCTTCTCCGGTACGACGACTCCGGGCCTCCCGGCGGGCTGCCCGTCGTCCTGGTCCACGGCCACCCGTTCGACCGCACGCTCTGGGCCCCGCAGGCCCGGGCGCTGGCCGCGGCCGGATACCGGGTGATCGTGCCGGACCTGCGCGGCTACGGCGCGAGCGAGGTGACGGAGGGGACGGTGTACCTCTCGGACTTCGCCGACGACCTCGCCGCCCTCCTCGATCACCTCCGCCTCCCGGACGCGGTCGTCGGCGGCGTCTCGATGGGTGGTCAGATCGCCCTGGAGTTCCGGCGGCTCCACCCCGCGCGGGTACGCGCACTGGTCCTCGCCGACACCTCGGCGTCGCCGGAGACCGAGGACGGCAAGGCGTACCGCAACGAGCTCGCCGACCGGCTGCTCGCCGAGGGCATGGACGGGTACGCCGCCGGGGTCATCGACAAGATGCTCGCCGCCTACAACGTGACCGCCCTGCCCGAGGTGGCCGACCGGGTGCTCGCGATGATGCGGGCCACCGATCCGCGGGGCGCCGCCGCCGCGCTGCGGGGCCGCGCCGAACGCCCCGACCTGCGGCCCGTGCTGGCCGCCACCGACGTCCCCGTGCTCGTCGTGGTCGGCGCCGACGACGTGTACACCCCGCTCGCCGACGCCGAGGAGATGCGCCGCCACGCCCCGCACGCGCGGCTCGAAGTGATCGGGGGCGCGGGCCACCTGCCGGGCGCCGAGCAGCCCGAGCGGTTCAACGCGGTCCTGCTCGACTTCCTCGCCACGCGGGTGGCGGAGGCCCGATGACCGGACCACACCCGCTGCTGGGCCTCTTCCTCGCCGCCGCCGAGGGACGCTTCCCGCCCGTCGACGGCGGAGTGACGGTGCTGCCGCCCGTACCCGGCGGGCTCGAGTGCTCCGTCGCGTTCACCGGCCACGCCGTCGTGGCCACCGCGCTCCCCGCCGACGAGGTCCTCGCGGCCGGCCCCGACGGCTTCGGAGCCTCGCTCGCGCCGGACTTCCTGCGCCTGCTGGCGGGCCCGCGCGGCACGGTCGGCGTCACCGACGCGACCCTCACCGCACGCGGAACCGGCGGCCCGCCCCGGCTCGGCCCGCTGGACGGCCACGACGACCACCCGCGCGTCCTGCACGCCCGCCGACTCCGCCGCAACGTCCGGGTGTACGGGGACGAGCGGGGCCTGGTCACCCTCGCCGACGGGCTCGCGGACCGCCCCGAACTCAGCATCGAACTCCACGATCCCGGCGCCCCCGCTGCCCACCGGGGCGCTCCCGGGCGGGGGCGCGGGCTGCTGGCCGACGCCCTCACCCTTGTACCGGCGGGCCGGCCCGTCTTCGCGGCCGTCGCCCCCGGCAACGCCCGCTCCCTGCGTGGCTTCCTCGCCGCCGGGTTCGTACCGGTCGGCAGCGAGGTGATCGTCGAACCCGGGCGCGTATGACCTTGCGGGACGGGGCCGGACGCGGTGAAGCCCGCCTCCCCGGAGACCGGGAGAGGCGGGCTTCACCGTACGAACGGAACGATCAGACGCTGCGGAAGGCCAGGACCACGTTGTGGCCACCGAAGCCGAACGAGTTGTTGATCGCGGCGATCGAACCCTCGGGCAGCGGCTGCGGCTTGTCGCGGACGATGTTCGCCGTCACGTCGTCGTCGAGGTTCTCGATGTTGATGGTCGGCGGAGCCATCCGGTTGTGCAGCGCGAGGACCGTGGCCACGGTCTCGATGCCGCCCGCGCCACCGAGCAGGTGACCCGTCATCGACTTGGTCGCGGAGATCGCGACGTGGTCGAGGTCCTCGCCCAGGACCGCTCTCAGTGCCTTCAGCTCGGCCACGTCGCCCTGCGGCGTGGACGTGGCGTGCGCGTTGAGGTGGACGACCTCGGACGGCTTGAGGTCCGTCGTCTCCAGCAGGTTGCGCATCGCGGCGGCGATGCCCCGGCCGGTCGGCTCGGGCTGCGCGATGTGGTGGGCGTCGGCCGACAGGCCCTGGCCCAGCACCTCGCAGTAGACCTTCGCGCCCCGCGCGGACGCGTGCGCGGCCGACTCCAGGATCACGACGCCCGCGCCCTCGCCGAGGACGAAACCGTCACGGCCCGTGTCGTACGGTCGCGAGGCCTTCTGGGGCTCGTCGTTGTTCTTGGACATCGCCATCATGTTGGCGAAGGCCGCGATCGGCAGCGGGTGGATGGCCGCCTCGGTACCACCGGCGACGACCACGTCGGCACGGCCGGTACGGATCATCTCTACGGCGTACCCGATGGCCTCGGCACCCGACGCACAGGCGGAGACAGGGGTGTGGACACCGGCCTGGGCGTTGACCTCCAGGCCGACGTTGGCCGACGGGCCGTTCGGCATCAGCATGGGAACGGTGTGCGGAGAGACGCGGCGTACGCCCTTCTCCTTCAGCACGTCGTACTGGTCGAGCAGCGTGATCACGCCACCGATACCGGAGGCGATGACCGTGCCCAGCCGCTCGGGCTGGATCTTGTCGTCCTCACCGGCCTTGCCGGTGAAGCCGGCGTCCGCCCACGCCTCGCGGGCCGCGATCAGCGCGAACTGCGCCGAGCGGTCCAGCTTGCGGGCGAGCGGGCGGGGCAGTACCTCGCCCGGATCCACCGCAGCCAGCGCGGCGATCCGGACGGGCAGTTCGGCGAAACGCTCGCCTTCGAGGGGCTTGACGCCGGAGCGACCGGCCATCAGCCCCTCCCAGGTCGATGCGGAGTCGCCACCCAGCGGAGTGGTTGCGCCGATACCGGTGACGACCACGGTGCGATTGGTCGAGTTCACTGGAAAATCTTCTCCACGTGTAGAGGGTCGTGAATCAGCGGCGCCACCGCCGGGTGGCGACACACGAACCGCCTGGGATCAGGCCTGGTTCTGGTTCTTCAGGATGTAGTCGGCAGCGTCGCCGACCGTCTTGAGGTTCTTGACGTCCTCGTCGGGGATCTTGACGTCGAAGCGCTCTTCGGCGGCGACGACGACCTCGACCATGGACAGCGAGTCGACGTCCAGGTCGTCGGTGAAGGACTTGTCCAGCTGGACGTCCTCGACCGGGATACCGGCGATCTCGTTGACGATCTCGGCGAGACCGGTGACGATCTCTTCCTGGGTGGCGGCCATGTTGGCGCTCCTTCGATGTTGTCTGCTGGGGTTCTGACATCCGGACCGAGAACTCCGGTGGCGCTGGAGACTCTCGTTCGGACCGGGCGAAAAGCCTTAGGGGAGAGTAACGACCGTCGCGGCGAAGACGAGACCCGCCCCGAAGCCGATGACGAGCGCGGTGTCGCCGCTCTTCGCCTGCCCGGTCGCCAGGAGCCGCTCCATCGCGAGCGGGATCGAGGCGGCGGAGGTGTTGCCGGTCGTCTCCACGTCGCGCGCGACGATGACGTTGTCCGGCAGTTTGAGGGTCTTCACCATCGAGTCGATGATCCGCATGTTGGCCTGGTGCGGAATGAAGACGTCCAGGTCTTCCGGAGCGATCCCGGCGGCGTCCAGCGCCTGCTGGGCCACCTTCGCCATCTCGAAGACGGCCCAGCGGAAGACCGCCTGACCCTCCTGCGTGATGGCCGGGAACTTCTCCGGGCGCTCGGCGTGGAACTCGTCCCACGACACGGTCTGCTTGATGGTGTCCGACTTGTCGCCCTCGGAGCCCCAGACGGTCGGGCCCATGGCCGGCACCTTCGACGGGCCGACGACCACGGCGCCCGCGCCGTCGCCGAAGAGGAACGCCGTCGCACGGTCCGACAGGTCGGTGAGGTCGCTGAGCCGCTCCACGCCGATGACGAGGACGTACTCGGCGGAACCGTCGACGATCATGCCCTTGGCGAGCGTCAGGCCGTAACCGAAGCCCGCGCAGCCGGCCGAGATGTCGAAGGCGGCGGGCTTCCCCGCGCCGATCTTGTGGGCGATCTCGGTGGCGATGGCCGGGGTCTGCTTGAAGTGCGAGACGGTGGAGACGATCACACCGCCGATCTGCTCCGGGGTGATCCCCGCGTCGGCGATGGCCTTGCCGGCGGCCTCCACGGACATCGCGGACACGGTCTCCTCGTCGGAGGCCCAGTGCCGGGTGGCGATGCCGGAGCGGGAGCGGATCCACTCGTCGGACGAGTCGATCGTTTCGAGGATCACCTCGTTCGGCACCACGCGGACGGGACGGTAGCCGCCGACCCCCATGATGCGTGCGTACGGGGCGCCCTGGCTGGGCTTGATCTTCGACATGCTCGTGCTCCTTAGGCGGACGCGTGCTCGGCGATGAGCGCGCGGGCCGCGTCGAGGTCGTCGGGGGTCTTGAGCGCGAGGGTCTGCACGCCGGGCATCGCGCGCTTGGCGAGCCCGGTGAGGGTGCCCCCGGGGCACGCCTCGATGAGCGCGGTCACACCGAGCTCCAGGAACGTCTCCATGCACAGGTCCCAGCGGACCGGGTTCGCGACCTGCCCGACCAGGCGCTCGACGACCTCGGCGCCGGTGGCGACCGTCCTGCCGTCCGCGTTCGACACGTACGTCACGGTGGGGTCGGCGATCCGCAGGCCCTGGGCCGCTTCCCGCAACCGCTCCACGGCCGGAGCCATGTGGTGCGTGTGGAACGCCCCGGCGACCTTGAGCGGCACCACGCGGCGCACACCCTCCGGCTTGTTCTCGGTCAGCGCGGCGATCTGCTCGGCCGTGCCCGCCGCGACGATCTGACCGGCACCGTTCACGTTGGCCGGGGTCAGCCCGAGACCCGTCAGGTGCGGGACCGTGACGTCCGGGTCGCCGCCGAGCAGCGCGGCCATGCCGGTCTCGGTGACCGCGGCGGCGTCGGCCATGGCGAGCCCGCGGGCCCGGACCAGGCGGAGCGCGGCCTCGTCGTCGAGCACACCGGCGTAGGCGGCAGCGGTGATCTCGCCGACGCTGTGCCCCGCCACGACGGCGGGCGACGCGTTCAGCGCGGACGCGGAGAGGAGACCCGCGGCCACCAGCAGGGGCTGGGCCACCGCCGTGTCACGGATCTCGTCGGCGTCGGCCTTCGTGCCGTAGTGGGCAAGGTCGAGCCCGATGGCGTCGGACCAGGCCGCGATGCGGTCGGAGGCACCGGGGAGGTCGAGCCAGGGAGTCAGGAAGCCGGGCGTCTGAGCGCCTTGGCCGGGAGCGACGAGTACGAGCACCCTCACACTCTCTCTTGCGGACGGTCCCGTACGCCCGTGGGGACAGGGACGAAGAACCGTCAGGGGAATTGTTGAGGTCTGACAAAAGTCTAGGACTGACCATCTCTCGCGGCCAAGCGCCCCAGGATCAGCGCGATCCGCAGCGTGAACGCCGAGCGCACGTCGGACGGTGACCAGCCGGTGACGTCCGTCACACGTCGCAGCCGGTAGCGCACGGTGTTGGGGTGCACGAACAGCATGCGGGCGGCACCCTCCAGGCTGCTCGCCTGCTCCAGGTAGACACTCAGCGTCTCCAGGAGCGCGGACCCGGCCTCCTCGAGAGGGCTGTAGATCTCCTCCACCAACTGGTCCCGCGCGGCAGGGTCTCCGGCCATCGCGCGCTCCGGCAGGAGATCGTCGGCGAGGACCGGACGCGGGGCGTCCTGCCAGGCGATGCACGCCTTCAGCCCGGCGGCCGCCGCCTGCGCGGACCGGGTCGCCGCCAGCAGGTCGGGCACCACCGGCCCGGCGACGACCGGACCGGCCGCGTACGGGCCGATCAGCCCCTTCGCGACCTGGAGCGGGTTGTCGCTGCCGCCCGCGATGACCACCAGGCGATGGCCCAGCACCCCGGTCAGCACCTGCACCTTGGAACCGCGCGCGGCCCGCCGGATGGCGTCGACCGTCAGCTCGCTGTCCCCGTCCGGGGCGGTGCCGAGGATCACGCAGACGTGCTCGGGGGAGTTCCAGCCGAGCGCGGCGGCCCGGGAGACCGCGCCCTCGTCCGCCTCACCGGAGAGGACCGCGTTGACCACGAGCGATTCCAGCCTCGCGTCCCACGCGCCCCGCGCCTCGGCCGCCTGCGCGTAGACCTGGGCGGTCGCGAAGGCGATCTCCCGGGCGTAGACGAGCAGGGCCTCACGCAGGACCGACTCGTCACCCGGTGCGGCGACCTCCTCGATCGCCGTTTCCATGACCTCGATCGTCGTACGGACCATCTCGACGGTCTGCCGCAGGGTGATCGCCCTGGTCAGCTCGCGCGGGGCCGTGCCGAAGACATCGGTGGAGATCGCCTGCGGGGTCTCCGGATGCCGGAACCACTCGGTGAACGCGGCGATGCCCGCCTGCGCCACCAGACCGATCCAGGACCGGTTCTCCGGGGGCATCGCCCGGTACCACGGCAGTGTCTCGTCCATGCGGGCGATGGCGTTCGCCGACAGCCGGCCGGAGGACTGCTCCAGCCGTTTCAGGGTCGCGGCATGCAGATGGGCGTCTTTGGCAGCGCGCTGCGCGGGATCGGGTCGGGGCACGGAGACAAGACTGCCTTATCCGGGCAGAGGGACGGAGGGGCGGGGCAGCCGGGGCCGTAAGGGGTGCCCGCGGAGCCGGGTTCCGGCCGCTCGGGGAAGGGGCCGGCTCCCCAAGCCCCGCTACGGTGGGGGCGTGATGTCCGTACACCGCGCGCAGAGCCGGTACGAGGGCGGGGACCGGGCGGCGGGGACCGAGTCCCGGCACGCCTTCTCCTTCGGTTCCTTCTACGACCCCGACAACCTGCGTTTCGGCGCGCTCCTCGCCTGCAACGAGGAGCGCCTCGCCCCCGGCGCGGGCTTCGACGAGCATCCGCACAGCCACACCGAAATCGTCACATGGGTGGTGGAGGGCGAGCTCACCCACCGCGATTCGGCCGGCCACACCCGGGTGGTGCGCGCCGGTGACGTACAGCACCTCAGCGCGGCGGCCGGGGTCCGGCACGTCGAACGCAACGACGGCGACACGCCGTTGGTGTTCCTCCAGATGTGGCTGGCGCCGCTGGAGGCCGGCGGCGAGCCTGCCTACACCGTCGTCCCCGGCATCGCCGACTCCACCCCGTACGCCCTGCCCGCCGCCGGGGCGATGCTGCACGTCCGCCGGCTCGCGCCGGGCGAGCGCGCGGCGGTCCCGGACGCGGTGCGGGCGTACGTCCACGTGGTGGCCGGTGAGGTGGCCCTCGGCGGCGAACGCCTCGGGCCGGGCGACTCGGCCCGGATCACCGCCGCGGAAGGGCTGGAACTGTGCGCGGGGAGCGCCGCGCAGGTACTGATCTGGGAACTGGCGGGCTGACGGACGTCCCTTATGCAGTCCCGGAGGGCGGGTGCGCGGGTGGGGCGGGAGCCGATCGGCCCCCGCCCCACCGTCCACTACCGCCACCGGGAAGCCGCGCCTCCCGGTGAGCGGGCTACCGCCTCACTCCCAGTAGTCCTGGCTCGTGGACGTCAACTGACCGGGAACCACCTGCCCGTTGATGCGGAACTCGGTGTACGCCCAGTACTCGGTGCCGGGCTTCAGTGCGGCGTTCGGCCGCAGCCTGCACTGCGGTGTCGTGCCGCGCTCCACCGTCGCCGGCAGTTCCAGGGTCGCCGGCTCGTAGTGGCCGTCGCGGCTGAGGACGACGTGGCCGAGCCGGTAGTCGACGACCGGGCCGGCGGAGTCCTGCGCGAAGACGTACGCCGTGTACGTGCCCGCCTCCGGCATGAAGGTCCAGGCCCGCTCGTAACTCGACCAGGAGGTGGCGCTCCGGAACACCAGCTTGTCCCCCTTGTACAGCCAGAGGTCGAGGTTGGTTTCCGGATCGTCGGTTTCGGCCCGCACGACGATTCCGGCACTGCCCGCCGGCACCTTGAAGGTGTGCGCCCGCACGCCGAGGGCCTTGGGGTCGAAGACCCCGCCGCTGACACCGGCCGGCATCGAGTAGCTCTCCCACCGCATCGGGGTGTAGCCGGTCGAACGGCCCGAGACCGGACCGGTGAAGCCCGGCTCGATGATGCCGTAGGCGCCGTCGCCGAGCCGGCCGAACTCCTCCAGGCTGTCGTCGTACTCCCGGGGAGTGATGCCCCACGGGCGCGCGGCGACCGGAATCCGCACCTGGTGGGTGGTGCCGCGCCAGGTGATCGCGCCGGTGACGTAGCGGTCCCACGGCGCGCTCCCGCGCCGCAGGGTGATGGTGACCGAGGCGGTCCAGCCCGGTGCCACCGTCACCACGGCCGGGGAGACGCTGACCCGCATGCCCTCCAGCCCGCTGGTCGAGACGCGGTAGGTCTCCCGCTTGCCGCTGACGTTGGTCAGCTTGCGGGTCAGCACCACCGGCTTGGTCCCGTCGTACTCGCGCAGCGCGATCGACGGCAGGTTCAGCTCGCGCCCGTCGGGCTGAGCCGCCTCGCTGAAGGCGATCAGGCTCCTGGCGTCCGGCTCGATGACCAGCCCCGGGTCGGTGGCCCGCTTCAGCGACGCCAGTCCGCTGCCCTGGGCCAGCGGGCTGGTGTCGCGCACGGTGCCGGCGCTGGTGTGCAGCGCCGAGGCGACCGCGCCGGGCGACCAGTCCGGATGCTCGGCCCGCAGGACCGCGGCCTCACCGGCCACATGGGGGGTGGCCATCGAGGTCCCCGAGTACGCGTCGTACTGCCGGCCGCCGTTCCCCGGCGGGGAGACGGCCGCGACGACGTCGCTGCCCGGGGCGACCAGGTCGGGCTTCATGAGCCCGGTGTGTGTCTTGTCCGGCCCCGTCGACGAGTAATCAGCGATGCTCGGCGCGGAGGAGCCGCCGCGGTGCTGGATGAGCCGTGCGGTGCCGTCGGCCGGGTGCCTCATCAGGTAGTTGAAGATCTGGCCGGCCTGCTCCCTGGTGTTCAGGTAGAGCACCGGGAAGTCGTAGACGCTGTTGACCCGGAAGTTGCCGGTGGGGTCGAAGAGGACCATGGCCTTGGCGCCCTTGGCCCTGAGCTCCTCCACCGCGTCGAACGGGCTGTCCAGGGCGCACGCGACCACCTTGCCCCGCACCTTCGCCCGGTCCAGACTGCCCGGCACGCAGTACGCCGAGCCCTCCTCCAAGGTGCCCGCCTGCTCGCCGAAGACCAGCGGCAGGGACCGGTCACCCGGCAGCACGTCCAGCGAGCCACCGGTGATCGAGGTGCCGTCGCCGAGCCGGACCGTTCCCTCGTTGACGTCGGTCACCGCAGCGCCGACCGTCGTCACCCACGGCTGCGTGTTGCTGACCGCGCTGCTGAAGCCGGTGTTGCCGGCGGCGGCCGTGACGAAGACCCCGGCCAGGGTGGCGTTGAGGAAGGCGTTGCCGATCGGTGTGTTCGGCTCGGTGTCCCCCCACCCCGTCCCGATCGAGTAGTTCAGCACCTGCACGCCGTCCGCGACCGCCGCGTCGATGCCCGCGATGATGTCGGCGTCGTACCCACTGCCGCCCCAGAGCACCTTGTAGACGGCGATCCGGGCATCCGGGGCCACCCCGGAGAGGGAACCGAAGTCCCGCCCCGCGATGGTGACGTGGTCGACCGGGAGGCCGGCCGCGGTGGACGCCGTGTGCGTCCCGTGCCCGACCATGTCCCGGGGAGAGAGAACCTCGCCCTCGGGCAGTCCGCCGTTCACCGCGAGGACCGTGTCGGCGAAGTAACGGGCGCCGACGATCTTGCCGTTGCAGAGCGGCGCGCCGAACGTGGAGCCGGCCTGGCAGGTACCGTGCCAGCCCGCCGGGGCCGGCATCCGCTGGGCGAACGACGCGCTCTCCGGCCAGATACCGGTGTCCAGGACGCCGATCACGACCCCGGCGCCGGAGCTACGGCCCCGCTTGGGCGCGGCGGACTTCGGCGCGGCGGAGACCGTCATGGCGGTCGGCAGGGCCCCGGAGGTCGTGGCCGCGGTCGTCGTGGCCGTTGCGGCCGTGGCCGTGGCCGTGGCCGTTGCCGTTCCGGTCGTCGGCTGGGCCGTGGTGTCTCCGGGGGAGGACTGACCGAGACTGACCTTCGTGGACGCGGTGACCGAACGGACCCGCTTGTCCGCCTTCAGCGCCTTGACCTGAGTGGGCGTCAGCGAGGCGGAGAACCCGTTGAAGGCCGTGGTGTACGTCTCGTCGACCGTGATGCCGACCGTCTTGGCCACGGCCGTCCGCTCGGTACCCAGGTGCTTGCGGTACGCGTTCGCCGCCGCGGACTGCGGTTCGAGCTGCTCGCCCGGGGCCGGACGTGTCCGGGCCAGCCCGGAGACCGTACCCGTGTACGTCGTCACCGGCTCCTCGGCGAGTTCCACGATGTACGGGGAACGGCCGGTGGGCGCCTGCTTCTGGTCCGCCCCGGACCCGCCGGTCCGGCCCACCGCGAGCCGGGCGGCGCCCCCGGTGAGGTCGACGCGGTCCCCGTCGAGGCGCAGGCCGGAGCGGGCGCCGTGGCCCGCCGAGGGGTCCGGGGCTGCCGTCGCCCCCGTTGCCGTACCTCCGGCGGCGAACGTGCCACCGCCGGCCAGGACGAGGGCCAGCAGGGGTATCGCCAGCCTCCGTCGCGGGGTTCGTGTGCTCGTGGCCACGAGACTCCTCTCCATGACTCCCGGTTGGGAGCGCTCCCGTGAACGTCGACGCCCCCCATCCGGGAGGCGAGGAGGAGCGCGGGCACACCTAATCCGACGCCGGTTAAACGGAGACGCATGGCTTGTTTCCGCCGCCCGTCCGACCGCCGTCGCTGCCCGATGGGGCACACCTGGTTGCGCTTCGCCGGGCGAGGAGCATCACCGCTCGACCCGGGTGTGGCCACCCGAACTCCAGGGACACCCGAAAGTGCCACCGGCCGAAGCGGGTTGGGGGTCCGCGGCGTGATGGGCCACTCCTGTCCGGCGGTCGGACGCAGGGGCCCGTCCACTCAGGAAGTCGCGTACCAGGGCGAGTTCCGCCGGTCGGCCGACAGTCGACTACCGCTATGCTCCGCGCCCATGAACCGAAGACGGGCCAAGAAACTGGCCGCGAAGCTGGTCGGAGCGGTCGTGACCGGTAACACGGCATCGGTCCGCACCTTGCTGCGCGCCGGAGCCGATCCGGAAGCCGCCGACGCGGACGGCACCACGCCCCTCTACACCGCCTCCGTCCAAGGGGACGCGGACCTCGCGAAGATCCTCCTGCGGGCAGGCGCACGCCCGGACACCGAGAGCGGCGGCTGCGGCAGCGAGGGAACGCCCCTGTGCGCTGCCGCGAGTTGGGGAAGCACGGAGGTCGTACGCGTACTCCTGGCGGCGGGCGCAGACCCCAACCTGCGCGAGGACCACGGCACCGGCAGGACCCCCCTCGAATGGGCGGGGGCGAACCCCTGGCCGGACACCGCGGCGCTGCTGGAGTCCGCCGGTGCCCGCCCCTCGGACGAGGTGCCGGGCGGCGCGCTCTGAAGCTGCGGGGGCCTGGTTCGCACTATGCTCGCAGGCCGCAGCAGTCAGGACATCGGGAGGGTCAACGCTCATGCCCAAGACCACGCAACTTCGCACCTACACCGTGCGCGACGGACTACTCGACGAGTGGGTGCGGCGCTGGGCATCGGACATCGTGCCGCTGCGGCTGGAGTTGGGATTCGAGATCGGCGGAGCCTGGGTCGATCGGGAGCGCAACCACTTCGTGTGGATGATCTCCTACGACGGTCCGGAGACATTCGCGGAGCGTAACGCCCTGTACTGGTCGTCGCCTGCGCGTAAGGCCATGGACCTGGATCCGGACGACTACCTGGTGAGCACCGACGACCGGACGGTGGAGCAGTGTTACTGAGCGGTTGCCGCTACGCCGTCGTCAGCGGCAGCAGGTGACGACGACGTTCGTCCGCGGTGAGCGTCCGGAAGACTCGGCCACGGGCATGGGCTTCGAGCTGGTCGTAGTCGGGGACAACCGGCCAGATGCGTGCCGTCCCGTCGTACGAGGCGGTCAACAGACGCGCACTGTCCTGAGACCAGGCGACCGAGGTCACCTTGTCCTGATGGACCCCGACAACCGCGACCTCCTCATAGGTGGAGGCCGACCAGACCCGGACGGTGCGGTCGTCCGAGCCGGTGGCGACGTACCGGCCGTCGGGTGACCACGCCACTGCCCGGACCCTGCCCTCATGCCCTCTCAGCACGTCGACGCGCCGGCCCGTAGCCACGTCCCACACCGCCGCGGTCCAGTCACCCGAAGCGGTGACGACCTGCTGTTCGCCCGGCGCCCAGGAGACGTCGTCCACGTAGTTCTCATGACCTCGCAGCACCGTGAGTTGACGGCTTTCCGCGACATCCCACAGGCGGCACGTGCGGTCGTCCGACGCACTGGCCAGGTACCGCCCGCTCGCAGACCACGCGATACGTCCCACCCAATCCTGGTGGCCCGTCAGGACGGTCAGTTCCGCACCCGTGTCTGCCGCACGCACGCGTACGATTCCGTCGTGGCCGCCCGTAGCGACGCGGTCACCCTGGGGTGACCAGGCGCATCCTTCGACCGCCTCGCCCCGCGACTCGATCAAGGTGGAACCCGTTCCGTTGGTGATCCGGAAGAGGCCGCCGCTGGTGGCGAACGCGAGCCGGTCGGGCAGGGGCGACCGAGCGACACTCCACACCCGGTCTTCGAGCACGGTCTCCCGGCCCGCCGGGGCCCCGTCAGTGGCATTCCAGACCCGGACGGTGCCGTCGTCGGAAGCGGTGGCGAAACTGCGCTCGTCGGCCGACCAGACCGCCTGGTTCACCGGGCCTCCGTGACCATGGGCCGCGACAGTCTCGGCACCGCGCGGGTAGAGGTCCCACACGCTCGCGGTCCCGTCGGTGGAGCTCGTGGCGAGCTGCGCTCCCGATGGCGACCAGGCCACACCCCACACCGTGTCGGAGTGGCCGCGGAGTACGGCGAGCACCTTGGCGTCGTCGGCTCGGACGATGCGCACCGTGTGGTCGGATGAGGCGGTGGCGAGCATCCGACTCTCCGGCGACCAGGCGAGATTCCACACGTAATCCGTGTGTCCGCGCACCAGTAACTTCAGGGCCCCGGTCCCGGCGTCCCAGATGCGGGCCGTGTGATCGCCCGAGCCCGTAGCGATGGACTCACCGTCGGGTGACCATGCGACGCCTTCGACGAAGTCGGAGTGGCCGGCCAGCGTGAGGACGGAGGCTCCGGACGCCACGTCCCACACGATCACCGTCTGATCGTGGGACGCGGACGCGACGCGCGTGCTGTCCGGCGACCAGGTGATGCCCCACGTGTCGTCCCGGTGGCCACGCAGCTCCTGAACGAGGGCGCCGGTGGAGGCGCTCCAGACACGTACCACGCTGTCTTTCGATGTGGCCGCGATGAAGCCGCCGTCGGGCGACCACGCCACCTGCCTGACGATGTCCGTGGCCCCCGCCAGAAGTCGGACCGGTTCCCCCGTGAGCGCGTCCCAGACGCGGACGGCCCTCTCCCGCCCCGCTGTCGCGATCAGGGCGGAGTCCGGTGACCAGGTGACCGACTCGACCATGGCGCCGCCGGAGGGCAGGACGAGCAGCGAGCGGCCCGTACCGGCATCGAAGATGCGGGCGCTGCCGTCCCGGGACGCGGTGGCCAGGCGGCAACCATCGGGCGACCAGGCAATGTGGCGGACCGTGTCGGTGTGCCCGTTCAGACGGATGCGGTGATGACTCGAAGCAAGTGCTGCCATGAGACCGCGACGTGCCGAGGGAGTGGGCGTGCACTCTCCGAGCGCTGCCAGCGAGATGAGTATCGCCTGCTCGGGATTGCTCTCCGCGGTGCCGAGCGCATGCCGGCCCAGGTTTTCGGAGAGTCGGCCGAGGTAGACGAGATCACGCTGCTGTGAGTGGTGGACCAGCGTCCGGACGGGCTGGGTGGCTTGTCCCGCCTCATCGAGCAGCGCGAGTCGCCGCTGGGCGAGTGCGAGCCGCTCTCCCGTGAGGAGGTAGTCGTCGCTGCGGCCGGACTGCTCCCAGTCCTGGGCCCATCGCTCGAGCTCCGCGCGTTCCCGCAACTGCTCGATGCGCGACTCGACCTCCTGCCGCAGAGGCGCCCATTGGCGGAACAGGGCTTCGTGCGTCACCTGCGCATAGGGAAGTTGACCGGAAAGAGCATCCCCCTGTGCGTCGGAGACAAGGAGCCGTGCATCGATGAAGGCGTCCACCACGCGCCGCTCGCGGGTGGTGAGACCGGCCAGCTCGACTCGTTCACGAGCCACATCCTGACCCTGGACCGTGACGAACCGCAGGAGTACCCGAAGAACGAAGTCGATGCCGTCATCCGGTCCCAGAGCCGCCACCGTCTGGTCCGCCTGCCGTGCGAGAGCGCCTGCGACCCCGCCGAGGCTGCGGTAGAGCTCCGGTGTGACCGTCTCTCCGGGACCGGAAGCGAAGTACAGCTCTTGGAGGAGGTAGGCGAGCAGAGGCAGCGCATCGTCCGTCGCCGCCTCCTCCACGATGGTGTCCACCACACCCGGAGCGAAGGAGAGGCCGACCAGCGCCCCCGGACGCTCCACCACCTGAGCGAACTGGGAGCGGGCCAACGCACCCAGTGCGATCGGGTGCTGGAAGAGGTCTGCGTGCCGAGTGGCGAGGATTCGGCCCAGGAAGTCCACCCGGATGGTGATCAGCACATGGACCGAGGAGTCCTGGTGGAGGCAGGAGCGGAGCTGGTCGAGGAACTGGCTGTGCTCTCGTTCGCCGGCGAGGGTAAGAATCTCCTCGAACTGATCGACGACGAGTAGGACGCGCCGGAACCGGCCGACGCGCAGCCGGGCCACTTCACTCTTCAGCGCGTCCGGTCCCTGCCGGAGTCGGCGCAGGACCGCAGCCGCCGACTCCTGGTTGCCATTGGCAGCAGCCAGGGCGGACGCGAGTGCTCCCAGCGGATTCGGCCCGGGGGAGAACGCGGGCACGAGGGTCCAACGGCGGCCGTGCAGACGCGGGATGACCCCGGCTCTGACCAACGAGGATTTGCCGCTCCCGGACGCGCCGACGAGCGTCAGAAAGCGGTCGGCCGGTCGATCCGACGAGGCATGCAGTGTGCGTGTCAGGTCCGCAGCCAGTGCCTCTCGCCCGAAGAAAACGGCTGCCTCGTCCTCCACGAAGGCGTCCAATCCCGGGTACGGCACCCGGTCACGCGGCCAGTCGACCGACGGCGGCGGAGGGTTCTCCAGTCGGTACACGACGACTTGGCCGACAACCATGGCGATGAGCAGGACACCGATGGCCGGTACGGACGCATGCTGGATGACCTCGAGCAACCACGGAGTGTCATCGGCATTGGTGGCGTAGTTGGTGACGATGCCGAAGAGGCTCGCGACCAGAACCAGCGCCACTTGCAGTGCCAGCTGTAAGCGGTGCCTCATGTCGTACCGGCCGGGGATCGGTCCGATTCACGCGCCATCGCCTGTCCTCCGCTCCAAGCAGCAACCGGCATCATCGGACCTTGCGGAGTCAGGATCAACCAGGCACGGCGAATCAAGCCAGCCCGAACCGCAGTCGTGTTCTACCGGAGCCCGTCCACGAACGCCTGCCAGGCGACGGGGCCGACGGTCACGACCGGACCGTCCGGGACCTTGCTGTCGCGGACCGGTATGGAGCCGGCGGGGCAGTCGGCGGCCACTTCGAGGCAGTCGCCGCCGGTGCTGCCGCTGTAACTGGATTTACGCCACAGCGAGCTCCTCGGACCCGGTCCCAGCTCCATAACGCTCCTTCATTACGCGGCCGATCAGCGCTGCCGACTCCTCGACGGAAAGAGCGGAGGCTTGCAGGTGAGCGTATCGGAGCGAGGCCTCTCGGACGGTCGCGGAGCTGGCTGTCATATGGCCGGAGATGAGATCTTCCGTGTAGATGATGTCCGGATCGTCGTCGAAGCGAAGGAGATTGAACGCTCCGTCCAGGCCGGCATGCTCACCTGCCGAGAAGGGCAGCACCTGAATGCGCATCCAGCGTTGGCTGATGAGCTCCAACAACTTGGCGAGTTGGCTTCGCATGACCCGGCGCCCTCCGATCGGGCGGGACAGCACCGCCTCGTCCAGGATGACCCAGGCGAGCGGCGGCTGCTCCCTCTGCAGGATGCGTTGGCGCTCCATCCGCGCTGCCAGCAGGCCGTCCAAGTCCTCGGGCATGCCGGTCGCCAGGAGTGCACGCGCGTACTCCTCGGTCTGGAGGAGCCCGTACACCACCTGCGACTGATACGTGGAGATGTACGTCGCCCGCGCCTCCATCTCCGCGTACGCCTGGAACCACGTCGGCAGTTGGCTGCGCAGCACCAGCCCGATCAGCCGGGAGAACAGCCCGCCCGTGCCGAGGGCCGCGTCCACCCGCTCCGAGAAGTCTCGGGTGGGGACCTTCCGCGCGGTCTCGATCTGGCCGATCAGCGACCCCGTGCAGAAGATGATCGAGCCGAGCTGGCCCTGTTTGAGGTTCGCGGCCTCGCGCTGACGGCGCAGCTCCCAGCCGTAGTAGGCCAGCGGCGAGGTACTGGGATCGAGCGTCTGGATGTTGGCCACGGGGGGACCTCCGGCGTGCAACGCCTGGCGGCGTTCGTTTCGATACGTAGCCGAGCGTAGTCGGATCACTGCACGCTGGTGACATGAATCACGTAACTGTCCTGGGGTCCGGAGCCGTGGAGACCGAGCCTGTCGTCAGGGAACCCGTGTACCACGCGGACTTCACGATGGGCGAGCATTCCGCCCGGCATCTCCGTCGCATTCTGCGGCTCTACCTCGTCGAGCGGAGTCTTCTCGACGTGGCCGACGCGGCCGAACTCGCGCTCACCGAGCTGATCGCCAACGTCGTCCGGCACGTGCCCGGCCGCCACTGCCAGCTCTGTATCTACTTGATGGGCGACGAGGGGGTGCGCGTGGAGGTCACCGACAGCAGTCCCGGACTGCCCACGGTTACCGTGCGCGAGGCGCTCGACGAGGGCGGCAGAGGGCTGCTCCTGGTCGATGCCGTCACCGGCAAGTGGGGCGTGGATGTACGGGAGGACGGCGGCAGCAAGACGGTGTGGTTCGAATGTCTGACCGGCGGGCGAGGAGTGGCTGAGAGCGGCTGACCTCCGGCCCGGGTGCCGCCCGGCCGCCTCTCCGTATCCCTGAACGATGATGCGGTGGAGAAGCGGGGCGGCCCGGAGAGTGGGGGGTGGGGATGGGCAAGATGTTTCCAGTCCCGAGCCGGAGCCGGGGCCTGTGCAACCCACCCCCCATGGCCGCGAGTCCCTCACGATCTCCGTCCGGCCTCCATCGCATCGCACGGTATCCCGAGCCACTGACATCGACGGCGGGGGGATTCCGTAGCTGTGACGCCACCTCGACCGGCACGCTGCCGGGCGGTGTCGTCGCTTGCCCGCCGGTCAGGGGCCAGACGTGCGCTCCCCGGGCTTCCACCCCCACGCCGTGAGCATCCCGGCCGACAGTGCCGCGCACTCGTCGGAGACCAGGTACCGGATCGCCGCGTCAACGGCTGCGTCGTCCACCAGGCCGGTGGCGAGTATCGCCGGTCTGCTGCGCTCCCAGGTGTCCGCCCAGAAGCGGCTGATGGGGCTGTCCGGCTGGAGCGGCGGTACGTGGATCTCCGCGGCGACGGGTTCAAGTCCGGCCCCGCGCAGCAACTGCGGATACCCCGGCACCCAGGAGACATCGGTGCCGATCGTGGCCCGCAGCCCCTGCCACATCGCCCGCATCGCCGTGGTGTACGGGGTTGCGGGCGTACGGTCGCTCGTCAGGTCCACCGCGTCGCTGAGTACCAACACCCCACCTGGTGCGACGAGTTCGGTCAGCGAGGAGATCAGCCTCTCGTGCTCGGCCAGATGCATCAGGACGAACCGGGCATGGACCAGGTGGTACTGACCGGAGACAAAGCCGGGGGCGGTGATGTCGGCCTCCAGGAGGTCGAGACCCGGGACCGGCCGCTCGCCGAGGAACCGTACATCGCGGTCGACGGCGAGCACGCTCTCCACCCCGGCCTCGCCCAGCAGCCGGCGGGAGACCGTGCCCGTGCCCGCTCCCACTTCGAGGCACCGCCACCCGGGTCCGGCTCCGAGTGCCCGCAGTCGCGCCAGGCTGATGTCGTCGTAGGCGAGGGCCCCGTAGTCGATGCGTTCGCCCTCGCCCGCCTGCTCGGGACGGAAGAACGCCTCGCCGTAGCGACCGCCCTCCGACGCGCCCCCCCGTGGTGCGGCGCTCATGCCCCCGCCCGTGCGGGGCTCGCGGCGTCGTGACCGACCGGTTCCTCCGGCGGGTCGGCATCGGAGGGGGGAGGCAGCGGGGCGTCGTCGGCAAGGGGCATGACCGGGCCTTTCCACGCGGCGGGGGCGGTGGCGGCCGGCCCGTTCCGAGGGCTGCCGTCCCACCGCATCCTGCATGGGCGCCCGCCCGCCGGGCCGAGGCGCGCCGCACCTGAGAGCCTGACGGGTGACCTGCGGCGGGAGCGGCGTAAGCGGCGGGAGTGGCGGGACGGCAGTGGCCAACGGCGCCCGGACGTCCCGCTCTACTCCGGCGTGGGCCGTGCGCCCGGTCTGCGGTCCGCCGGCACCGCGCAGGCGGGGGAGCCGCCGGGCAGGCGGTCCCGGTTGGCCGCGACGAGACGGTAGACGCCGAAGGCGATCCACCGCAGGGGCGGCAGGGTGAGCAGCCCTCCGAGCCAGGGCCAGCCGCCCCCGGCACTCAGCAGGAGCTTGGCCACGGCCTGCGCTCCGCCGTGCACCGCGCCGGCCGGTGAGATCCACAGCACCTCGTGCTGCGCTCGCCGCTGGGTGACGCCGAGGGCGTCCAGGTCCGCGAACTGCCAGGGGGTCACCGTGCAGTTCGGCCGCAGTCTTCGCACCAGGAACGCCACCGAGGTCGTGCAGAAGGCGCAGTCACCGTCGTAGACGAGCACGGAGCGAGGGGGCATGCCCCCATCCTGCCCGAGTGACCCGCCCCGCTCCAGTGGGAGGTCCCGCGGCCGCGGGGCGTTGCCGGCCGGACCGCGCACCCAGCGTTTCGCACGCGAGGGGGGTGCGGAGCAGATGGCGCGGGGCGTCCACGGTCATCTGCGCTGGCCGTGTGCCGCGTGATCGGCACCACGGCGGAGGTCCCATCCGCCGGACTCGTCCGCGCCGCTGGAGACGAGGAGGTGGCCGTGCCGCACGGTGGTGGCGGGAGCGGTTTCGCCGTGCGCGCAAGACGCTCACGGAGCCGCCCGCCGGCCGTACTCTCGCCGCATGGAATCTCCTGTCGTCTCCGTCCAGGCACAACCCCGTGACGCCGTGTCGTGGATCGCTCTGGCCCGACGCCTGGAAGCGGATGGATACGACGCGCTGCTGGCGGCCGACCACCCGGGCACCGCGGCTTCCCCGTTCGTCGCGCTCGCTGCCGCCGCAGCGGTCACCGAGCGCATAGGCGTCGGCTCCTACGTCTCCCAGGCGGGCGTCCGTGAGCCGCTGCTGCTCGCGTCGGACGTGGCCACTCTCGACCTGGTCTCCGACGGGCGTGCGCGTCTGGCGTTGGGCGCCGGGCACACACCCGTCGAGTGGGACATGGTGGGGCGGAATCGGCCCGACGTCGCGGGACGCGTCCGGCGTTTCCAAGCTGTGGCCGAAGCGTGTCGCGCCCTCCTCGCCGGAGAGACGGTCACCGTCGAGGGCCCCGAGACACAGGTCCACCAGGCACGGCTCACCGCTCCCCGCCCGGTCCAGCACCGGGTGCCCTTCACCTTCGGGGGCGGCAACACGGCCCTGTTGCGCTGGGCGGGGGCGCATGCCGATGTCGTGGGGTTGAGCGGGCTGGGCCGCACCCTGCCAGACGGGCACACGCATGAGGCGCGCTGGGACGGCGCGGACATCGACCGCCAGGTCGATCTCATCGAGCAGGGAGCTGCGGGCCGGGCCGAGGCCCCGGCCCGCGAAGCTCTCGTGCAACTGGTGGAAGTCACCGACGACGCCGAGGGAGCGGCGCACGAGATCGCCCGGCGCGTCGGTTGCGAAGCGTCCGCGGTGCTTGCCTCCCCCTACGTGTGGATCGGCACGGTCGAGGAGATCAGGGGGACGCTGGCCGCCCACGAGCGGCGCTGGGGCATCACCCGTTACGTCGTCCGCGAGGCGCACCTGGACGCCGTCGACCAGGTGCGCGCACACCTGTCACCTGCCGTCCGGTGAATGCCGTCCGGTGACCGCTGTCCGGTGACCGTCGTCGGGTGACCGCCGTCCAGCGAGCTGATCCCACGGCGTCCCGTGCTTCGCGGGTCCCGGGCCGGACGGCTCAGCGGCCGGCCTCCGCCAGCACCGCGTTTGTGAACGCCGGCCACACCTCGGCGGCCCAGGGGCCGAAGGCGCGGTCGGTCAGGGCGACGCAGGCCACGCCCGCGACCGGGTCGATCCAGAGGAACGTGCCGGACTGGCCGAAGTGGCCGAAGGTCGCGGGGGAGGAGCCGGCGCCCGTCCAGTGCGGGGACTTGGAGTCGCGGATCTCGAAGCCGAGGCCCCAGTCGTTGGGGTTCTGGTGGCCGTACCCGGGCAGCACGCCCTTGAGCCCGGGGTGCACGACGGCCTGCGCCTCCAGCACCGTGCGCGGGTCGAGCAGCCGAGGGGCCTGGACCTCGGCGACGAAGCGGACGAGGTCGTCAACGGTCGAGACGCCGTCCTTGGCGGGAGAGCCGTCGATGGTGGTGGAGGTCATGCCCAGCGGTTCGAAGACGGCCTCGCGGGCGTAGTCGGCGAACGGGATGCCGGACGCCTTCGCGAGGTGCTCGCCGAGGACCTCGAAGCCCGCGTTGGAGTAGAGCCGGCGTGTACCGGCCGGGGCCGTCACCCGGTGCTCGTCGAAGGCGAGGCCGCTGGTGTGGGCGAGCAGGTGGCGGAGGGTCGAGCCCTCCGGGCCGGCCGGTTCGTCCAGTTCCACGGCGCCCTCCTCGTACGCCACGAGCGCCGCGTACGCCGCCAGCGGTTTCGTCACGGAGGCGAGGGGGAAGCGGTGCGCCGTGTCGCCGTGCGTACCGAGGACGGTGCCGTCCGCGCGTACGACGGCGGCTGCCGCGGTGGGGACGGGCCAGTTCTCGATCATCGCCAGGCTCTGCATGGTTACGAGGGTAGAGGCAGCGGGCACCCGTCCCGCAGCAGGGCCCGGGAGGCGGGGCAGGCCGCCCGAGGTCGGGGTTTCCGTGAGATGCCTGCCGGTTCCGCTTGCTTGGAGTGCACTCCAAGGTTCTAACGTGGAGGACATGACGGTGACGCAGAGCACGTCCGTACGGTCCGTGCCCCAGCAGGTATCCCCACCGGGCCGGACGGTCCGGTACACCATCAGCGAGGTGGCGGCCCGCACCGGGCTCACCGCGCACACCCTGCGCTGGTACGAGCGGATCGGTCTGATGCCGCACGTCGACCGCTCGCAGACCGGACAGCGACGGTTCACCGACAAGGACCTCGACTGGCTGGCCTTCGTCGGCAAGCTCCGGCTGACCGGGATGCCGGTGGCCGACATGGTCCGGTACGCGGAACTGCTGCGCGAGGGCGAGCACACCTTCGACCAGAGACAGGAGCTGCTGGAGGCGACCCGCCGCGACGTGCGGGCCCGGATCGCGGAACTCCACGACACGCTCACTGTCCTCGACTACAAGATCGACTTCTATGCGAGCGCCCGACGGGCGCCGGAAAGGCCGTGTGGCTGATGACGGAGAACACCCTTCCCACCGTGCAGCTCGGAGCGGACGGACCGCAGGTCGGCGTGCAGGGACTCGGCTGCATGGGCATGAGCGAGTTCTACGGCGAGACCGATGAGATGGCCGCCCACGACACCCTGCACACGGCGTTGGACGCGGGGGTCACCCTCTTCGACACCGCCGACATCTACGGCCGCGGCGCCAACGAGGAGTTCCTCGCCTCGTTCGTCGGGACCAACCGCGACCGGATCACGCTGGCCACCAAGTTCGCCATCGAGCGGACCGACGACCCGACCTACCGGGCCGTACGCAACGACGCCGCCTACATCAAGCAGGCGGTGGAGGCGAGCCTGCGCCGCCTCGGCACCGACGTGATCGACCTCTACTACATGCACCGCCACGACCCGCAGGTCCCGTTCGCGGAATCGGTCGGCGCGATGGCGGAACTGATCAAGGAGGGCAAGGTCAAGCAGCTCGGCCTGAGCGAGGTGACCGGCCCGGAACTGCGCGAGGCGCACGGGGTGCACCCGATCGCCGCCCTCCAGTCGGAGTGGTCGCTCTTCAGCCGGGACCTGGAGCGCAGCGCGGTGCCGGTGGCGGCCGAGCTGGGCGTCACGCTGGTGCCGTACTCGCCGCTCGGCCGGGGCTTCCTGACCGGTGCGTTCGCGGACGCCGGCAAGGAGCTGGGCAAGGACGACTTCCGGCAGTACCAGCCCCGCTTCACCGGCGACAACGCGAAGAACAACGCGGCCCTGCTGGAGCCGGTCCGCCGGATCGCCGAGGCGCACGGGGCGACCCCCGCGCAGGTGGCGCTGGCCTGGGTGCACCAGCGTGCCCAGGTGCACGGGCTCACCGTCGTACCGATCCCCGGCACCCGCAAGCCGACCCGGCTGCTGGAGAACGTCGGCGCGGTCCGGATCGTCCTCTCCGCCGAGGAGCTGGCCGAACTGGAGCCGATCGCCGGCAAGGTGGCGGGTGACCGCTACCCGGACATGAGCAGCACGGCGGCGGCTCGCGAGAAGTAGGCCCGTACGCCACGGCACCCGTACCCGGGAGGTACGGGCGCCGTGACGTGTCTTTCATGCCAGCCCCAGCGCGAACACCGCGAACCCCGCCGCGAGCACGCCCACCACGGCGTTACGGGTCCGGGTGGTGCGGGTGCCCCGGCGCCAGGGGGCCTCGAAGCGGCGCGTGAAGCGCGCGATCAGCACCAGCAGGACGGCGCACACCGGCAGCCAGAGCACCCGCGCCACGATCCAGCCGGGGCTGTCGGGAGCCGTGGTCAGGCCCGGTACGGCACCGGAGCCCGCGAGGGACGCCGGGACGGCGGCCGCCAGCAGCGCCGTCTGGTGCCAGCACAAGATCGTCATCGCCGACAGGTTGACCACCACCACCGGCGCCCAGAGCACGGGTCGTCGCAGCAGCCTGCCGATCCGGTCGCGCAGCAGGATCGCCGCGCCGCTCTGTGCGGCGGCCAGCGCCACCACCAGCAGCGACGGCGGATGCGAGTTGGTGCGCGCCTCGCCCGGGACGCCGACCATCGAGGCCGGGTAGTGCAGGACCAGCAGCAGCACGGCGAAGAGCACCGTCCCGCCCACCAGCAGGAACCGCGCACCGCGCCGCCCGATCCGGCCCACCCCCCAGCTCGCGCCGAGCTGGTACGCGAAGAGCCACCCCGGCAGGATGTTCACCAGGCTCAGCCAGGACGGCACGGCGTCCGCGTACGGCCCGTACCGCAGGAAGTCGACCACGGCGACCACCGCCAGGAGCGGCGCGGCGGCCCACCCGCCCATCCGTTCCGCGAGCCGCACGCAGACCGGGGTCAGCGCGGTGACCACCAGGTAGACCCCGACGAACCAGAGCGGCTGGATCACCAGCGTGGCCCCGGTCCGCAGGGTGTCCCCGTCCACCCCGAGCAGGTGCAGCACCGGAGCGAGGACCGCCCACACCGCGGTCACCCCGAGGACGGGACGGCCCAGCCGGGCGAGCCGCCCGCCCAGCCAGGCGCGGGCGGTGCCCGTACGGCGCCGGTAGGAGAGGGCGGAGACGTACCCGCCGACCAGGAAGAACACCCCGAGCATCTGGAGCACCCAGCTCACCGGGGCCAGTGCCCCGAACGTGGAGAGCGGGCTCGCGTTGTGCAGGGCGCCGTCGCCGTCGCGGGTGAAGCCGCCGAGCAGCCAGTGGCCGGTCGGTACGGCGAGCAGCGCGAGGGCGCGCATCCCGTCGATCGCACGGTCGCGGTGGGCCGGGGTGCGGGACTCGATCCGGGCGGCGAGGGCGGCGAGACTCATCGGAGTGCCCCTTCGGAGGCGAAGTCGCCGGTGGCGATGGCGGCGAAGGCGCGGAGCGAGTCGGTGCCGGGGGCGAAGTAGCCGGTGTGGCCCACGGCTCGGTGGGCGGGCACCCGGCGGGCGCCGAAGGCGGGGCCGGTCGGATCGGTGCCGTGGCCCAGGCCCACGAACTCGACGTTCGGTACGTCGTCGATCCAGTCGGTGGGGTCCTTCGCCGCCCACACCCGGGCCGTGGTGCCGAGCGCGGCGACACTGCCGGCGCGCATCCCCGGAGAGCCGAGCACCACCAGGTCGCCGGCGCGCAGCCGGTGCGCGGCGAGCCCGCAGACCACGGAGCCGTAGCTGTGGCAGAACACGGCGGGCTCCGGAAGGCCGTCCGCCGCCAGCCCGTCCGTGAACCGGGCGAGCCGGTCCGCGCCGACCTCCGCCAGCTCCCCGGTGGCCGCGTCCCATCCGACTCCGACCGGCGTGGTGTAACCGGCCCAGGCGATCACCGCGGTGTCCGGGCCCGTCGCGTCCCGCAGTGACCGGGCCATCCCGGCCGGAGTGCCGTACGGATCGCTCTCCCGGTCGAACGTCCCCGCGTCGATGTCCGACCCGGGTACCACGACCCCCACGTGCCGGGCCGTCCGCAGATCGCCGAACACCTCGGTCACCAGCCCACGACCCCGCGGGTCGAACGCGAGTATCCGGCGCCCCGGTTTTGCGAGCGACCGGTGGCGGGGGTCACTACTGGCGCTCAGCGAAAGAAAGTTGGCCCGGTAACGCAGTTCCAGGGGTGCACCGTCGAGATTGCCGACCACCGAAGGGTGCCGCACCACGAGTGCCTGCTGCTCTTCGCGGCTCAACGCTGCAAAGAACGCGGCCATTTGGGCGGGCGAGGCGCTGGCGGGGTCGGGCAGCGCCCGCCCCCGTACGTCGTCGGCGCGCCAGGACGCGCTTCCCGGCGGCGGCCCGCTCACGGCCCGTTGCGTACTCCCCGACGCCCAACCCGCGGTCCCCGCCGCCACGGTGGTCGCCAGCGCGACCGCCACCAGAGTTCTCGCGTACCGGCGCATCCGCCCCTCCTCCCGCTCCGTCGCACCGGACGGTGCGACGGAGCAGAAGGTAGGAAGAGGACGCCCCGGCCGGCGTCACACCGGGGAGCCAACCGTGCGGTGCTACCGGGGTAGGGGGTGGGGCACGCGAACATCACCCCGGTCCGGCGGTCGGTGCCTCACCGCGCGCGGGCGGCGATGACCCGGGCGCACTCCAGCGACTCCGTGCGCGTGGTGTCCACCTCCAGGTCGTAGACCACCCCGAGGTGGACCGTCTCCGCCTGTGCGGCGGCCATGCCCGGCGTACGGTCGCCGCGCGCGATCTCCCGCCCCGAGGCGGTCCCGCTCGCGCACCGGACCCCGACCCACAGCACGTCCAGTCCCACGAGAGCCTTCTGCCAGTGCGCCTGGGACTCCGCGCCGCCGAGGAAGACGTCGTCGACGATCATCCGGGCACCCGCGCGGGCCATGGCCGCGACGCCCTCCATCCAGGCCGCCTCCAGCCTCCGGAACTCCGCCCCGACGTTGACCCCGCCGTCGGCGGTGAACTCGATCCCCCCGTCGGACGTCCGGAGCGACGCGGGCATCGAGTCCACCAGGGTGTCGATCGCTGCCGCGAGCCACGGCTCCGGCAGCACCGCCTGGAGACACCGGACGATCCCGGACTTGCCCGAGCTGGACCCGCCGTTCAACACGATCACCTGAGACGTCATCCGGCCACCGTAGAGGGGACCGGCGCGGCGGCCACTTCGTTTTCCGGCGAGGCTCCGGCGGGGCGGGCGCCCTTGCGCTGCGCCCAACGGACGGCGGACGGGGCGGCCAGGCCCGTCAGCGCGAACATCGCTCCCACGACGTACCAACCGGGACGCCCCCAGGTGATGCAGAGCGAGATGAGCAGGGCCGGCCCGACGGCCTCGGCGAGCCCGGCACCCAGGCCGAACACACCGAGGTACTGGCCGGTGGCGTGCTGCGGGGCGAGGGCGTAGGACACCTCGAAGCCCGCTGCGGCGTGCCAGAGTTCGCCGATCGTATGGATCACCATCGCCACGACGAGCAGGGTGACCGCCGCCCACGCGGGGGTCCCGGCCGACAGGGAGATCAGCGAGCAGGAGACGAGGAAGGCCACGCCTGCCCGGCGGTAGGCGATTCCGCCGGCCGCCGGGGAGGCGACGTTGCGGCCGGCCCGGACCTGGAACAGGACGATGGTGACCGTGTTGAGCAGGACCACGACCGAGATCAGGGAGTGCGGCGCGCTCGTGGCGCTGACCAGCCAGAGCGGCAGCGCCACCGTGAGCACCCTGAACTGGACGGTCATGACTCCGTCGAGGGCGGTGAGCGCGAGGTACGGGCCGTCCCGCAGCGCGCCCCAGCGGGGACCGGCGGTGGCGGCCAGGGGCTTCACCGACGGCAGCCGGACCAGCAGCACCGCGGATGCCGCGAAGGCCACCGCGTTGCCGACGACCAGGAGCCGGTACGCGGGAACGGTGCCCACCTGGACCACCCAGCCGGCCGCCAGGGCGCCGAGTGAGATGCCCACATTGGTCACCGCGCGGAGGTAGGCGCGGAATGCCTGCGGCCTGGCCCCGCCGTAGTGCCGGATCAGCGGGCTGCGGGAGGCGGAACCGGCCGCCTTGCCGCCGCCGGCCACGCCCACCGCGAGGACGAACAGCCAGAAGCTGTCCGCCCACAGGAAGCCCGCCGTGGCCAGCGCCTGCACGGCCAGGGTGGTCGCGTAGATGCCGCGCGCCCCGCGCCGGTCGGCGAGGTGGCCGACGGCGATGCCCACGCCCAGCGCGACGATCCCCGCAGCTCCGAGCCCCAGGCCCACCCGGGCGGCAGGCAGGTGGACCGCCTGGGTGAAGTAGAGGACTCCGGCCGTCAGATAGAGCCCGCTGCCGAGGGTGTAGACGAAGTTCGAGGCAGCGAGCACCCGTTGAGGTGGGGAATCCGGCAGCAATGCGGGCATCGGCAGGCCCTCTTCGTCGATGGTAAGAGTCGATCAAGCTTCGCGTTTCTTACTTCTCGACGCAACGAAGTTATCCGGAGGGGCTCGCGAGGAGGGTGGCCGGGCGTGGGTGATGCGAGGGCCCCGGTCCGTCCGCTCTCAGGGTGCCAGGGCGGCGGACCCCGGGCCATCCCGTCGGGCGGCAGCGCTACCGGGTTGGCCGGCTCGCGGTACGAGTACGAACCGCCACCGACCCGGACGCCGTCACGGGTGGTCCTCCGACTCACCGGACCGGTCGGACGCTGGTCGTCCAGGAGCGCGACGCCGAGTGCCTCGGTGCCCCTCACGGGGGCATTCTGCCAGGGCGGCAGGGCGGCAGGGCGGCAGGGCGGCAGGGCGGCAGGGCGGCAGGGCGGCAGGGCGGCCGGACGGCAGGGCGGCCGGGCGGCCGGGCGGGGCGGGTCGGGCCGGTGGCGGGGCCGGTCCTCGGGTTCACGGCGACCGCCCCGCTGGTCACGCGCCCGCCCTCAGCCCCCCGGTGTCACCAGCCCCGACTCGTACGCGAAGATCACGGCCTGCGCCCGGTCCCGCAGGTCCAGCTTGGCGAGGACCCGCCCGATGTGGGTCTTCACCGTCTGCTCGGCCAGCACCAGACGGCCTGCGATCTCCTGGTTGGAGAGCCCGCGCGCGATCAGCTCCAGCACCTCGGTCTCCCGGGGCGTCAGCCCGTTCAGCCGCAGCGCCTGACCACGGCGCGAGGCGCCGGACGGCCGCTGGGCGGCGAAGTCCGCGATCAGCCGCCGGGTCACGGAGGGCGCGAGCAGCGCGTCGCCCGCCGCCACCACCCGTACCGCCGCGATCAGATCGGCCGGCGGCGCGTCCTTGAGCAGGAACCCGGACGCCCCGGCGCGCAGCGCCTCGTACACGTAGTCGTCCACGTCGAACGTCGTGAGCATCAGCACCTTCGGGCGGTGCACCACACCGACCGGCGGGTCCAACAGGGCGCGGGCGGCGGCGAGTCCGTCCATCTCGGGCATCCGGACGTCCATCAGGACCACGTCGGGGTGCTGGCTGCGGCTGACCTCGATGCCCCGGCGGCCGTCCGGCGCCTCGCCCACCACGTCGATGTCGCTCTGCGCCGACAGCAGGGCCGCGAACCCGGCCCGCACCATGGCCTGGTCGTCGACGATGATCACGCGGATGGTCACGGGGAGTCCTCCGGGGCGGTGGTCGGGTTCGGTTCGGGGGGTGTGACGAGCGGGCCGGCCCCGGTGACCGGCCCCAGCGGGAGCCGGGCCGCGACCCGGAAGCCACCGTCCGGCAGTGGACCGGTGTCCAGGGTTCCACCGGTCAGCCGCACCCGCTCGCGCATCCCGACCAGGCCGTGCCCCGTCCCGGAGGTCTCCAATGGCGAAACGGGTTGCGGCGAAGCCGAGTTGACCACCAGCACGCTCAGGTGGCCGGCATCGGCGCGTACCGAGACGCGAGTTGTCGCACCGGGGGCGTGCCGGACCACGTTGGCGAGCGACTCCTGCACGATCCGGTACGCGGACAGATCCACCGCCGACGGCACCTCGCCGAGATCCGCCGCGAGCGCCAACTCCACCGGCAGCCCCGTGCGTACGGTCGCTTCCACCAGCTGCTGCAACCGGTCCAGGCCCGGCTGCGGGGCCCGCTCGCCCCCCGCGCCGTCGCCGCGCAGTACCGTGAGCAGCCGCCGCATCTCCGCCAGCGACTCGCGGGCACTCGCCGCGATCGAGGCGAACTCCTCCCGGGTCTCCTCGGAGAGCCCGGCCACCCGGTACGGGGCGGAGTCCGCCTGCACGGTGATCACCGACATGTGGTGCGCGACCACATCGTGCAACTCCCGTGCGATACGCGCGCGTTCCTCCAGCAGCGTGCGCCGGGCCCGCTCCTCCGCGCTGATGGTCTCCTGCTCGACCAACCGCTGCTGCGCCACACCCCGCTCCCGTACGGCGGCGCCGGCCATCAGTACCACCGCGCCGAGGACGAACAGCAGGAGCGCACCGGAGTTCCCGCGCTCGGGTGCCAGCGTGTACAGCGCCAGTCCGGCCGCGCCCGTGGCGAGCCACACGGCCACCAGGGTCCGGCGGCTCTCCCGCAGCCCCAGCGCGAGGAGGACGAAGAGCTGACCGACGATGACGGTCGGCGGCCAGGGCCAGACCGTGTACGGGCCCGGGGGCTCGGCCAGCAGCACCAGCGCCCCGGCCACCGCGCCGAGGAAGGTGATCCACCAGACCTGGAGGGGCCGGTGGGCCAGCAGGAGCAGGGGGAGGGTCTGGGCCACCGCGAGGATCGCCGCCACCGCCCCCGGCACGCTCCGGTCGTTGGACAGCACGTTGACGGTGACCGGCAGGAGTGTCGCGGTCAGGGCGACCACCACGACGTACGGGATCATCCGCTGCCACAGCTTCGGCGCTCCGGCCAGCAGGGCGGTGGTCGGGTGGGAGGGCCGCGCCAGTCGGTCGACGAGGGCGCCCAGTCCGCTCCGGGCGGCGCGCGCCGCCCAGCCGGGGGACGCCCCTCGGGCACGCGGCCCCTTGCCGGGCGGCACCGGGGGCGCGGGGGAGTTGTGGGACGCGGCGGATTCAGGGGATTCTGGTGATTCGGGGGTCTCGGACATGGCCCGGCCAGCGTAGGCAGCCGACCGCCTCGGAGGCGTCATACCGGGGTGTCGGCCGCGACCGTCCGTGTCATACCGGGGTACGGGGTGCTGCACCGGGAACCGGCCGCGTCCGGCCCTCAGGGCAGGCCCGTCCCCGGGCTCCGGCGCCGGCCGCGACGCACGCGCCGGTTCATTCGCCGAGCAGGATCGCGGCGACCCCCTCCGGGGCCTCATGCATCGCGTCGTGGCCGGTGGGGAGGGAGTGGACCCGCCATCCGGGATCGGCTCGGAGCCGGGTGTGGAGTCCGGCGAACGGCGTCCGGTCCTCCCACCCGGAGCAGTAGACGAACTCCCGACGGGGAACCCGGGTCACTGCGCCGGTGAGCCGGACCGTTTGCAGGAACGAGGCGAGGGGGTGGTGCCGGCGTCGGGCATCGCCGCCCTCCGGCGGGCGGACGGAGTAGCCGGTGGCCGCAGCGCCGGCTGCGAACACCTCCCGGAAGTGCTCGTTCGTCGAGGACCAGCACGATTCGCCGTCGCTCGGTACGTAGGCGTCGAGATGCACCAGCCGTGAGACCCGGCCCCCGGCACGGTCCGCGGCGGCGGCGATCACCATCCCGGCGTAACTGTGGCCGACCAGCGTCACGCTGGTGACGTGGTGGCGATCGAGTTGCCGCAGGACGTCGTCGGCGTGCGTGTCCAGGTTGGCGCTCGCGACCGTCGCGGCGTCGTCGTCCGGCCGCAGACCGGTCAGGGTCAGGGCGTGAACGGTGTGACCTGCACGCTCCAACAGCGGAACCACCGCCTCGAACGCCCAGGAGCCCTTCCAAGCCCCGGGTACAAGAACGAACGTCGCCATGGGTTCTCCCTCCCTCTCGGACCGCCCACGGAACTTCCGCTCCGCCGGCGCCTGCGACCCTGCCCGCGTCGACCCCGTCTACAACTCCGCCAGCAGCTCGGCCTTCTTGGCACTGAACTCCACGTCCGTCACCAGCCCCGCCCGATGCAGCTCGCCCAGGTGGCGAATCCGCTCCGCGATGTCGGCCGGATCGCGCCGCACCGCGCCGACCGGCACCAGCGAGGTGGGCACGGGTACGGACGGCCTGCGGCGCGCGGACTCCAGGACCGCCGCCGCGAACGGCAGCGACTCGTGCACCGGGCCGTACCCCAGGCCGAAGAGCACGGCCGCCGGATCCTGGTCCGCCTGTCGGGGCCGCTCCGGAGCCGCACCCCGGGGCAGTTCGCCGGGGGAGGTGACGCACGGCTGTGCGGGAACGGCCGCCGCCGGGTCGGACGGATGCGTCAGCAGCCGCAGATAGCCCTCGAATGCCTCCGGGGAACGCCACTCCACCCCGGCCACCTGCGTCACCGGGAAGGACTGGTCGCCCGCCCGCCACTTGGCGCTGGACGCACCCGTCCACGACCAGCGGAAGGAGACCTGCTCCCCGTCGAAACTGGCCCGCCCGTCGTACGCCTTGAACTGCAGCGGGCCCTGGGGCGCGGGGACGAGGAAGCGGTCCGCCGGCTGCCCGGCCTCCGGGCCGAGCACGGCCCGCAACTCGTCCCGGTAGTACTCCGCGAGGGTCTCCCGGTCTGCGGGCAGGATCAACCGGTAGGGATCGGAACCGTCCTTCAACTGTCCCGAGGCCGCCTCCATCAGAGGATCGGCGCCAGGTCTCGGCGAGGCGTGCAGAACCACCGTGCCCCGCTTGCCCGGAGTCAGACCGACCGCCGACAGCGCCGCATACGGAATGCGTCGCTCCCGCAGGCTCTGGAAGAGCTTCGGCGTACGGATGCCCCGTTCGAAGCGGATGAGCACGGAGTCGGTGTCGAACTCCCAGGTGGCATGGATTCCAGCCAGCACATCACCCATGCGCCTCATCGTATGCGGCGGCCGCCGCTACGTCGCCCCTTTGCGTCAGCCCCGATTCACCGGGCTTCCGCATGATCTACGCGCGTCAGACATCTGTTCCGCCGGAAATACCGCTGCGGCACTCGCGATCCGCACGTGCGCAGCCGACCGTCGCGTATGAGCCGACACCGATCGCCGCGAAGTTGCGCAGACTCTCCGTGCCGGGCTCGAAGTAACCGCTGTGGCCCTGCGCGTCGCCCGCCGAGACGATCCGCGCCCCGAACCCCGGGTCCACCGGATCAGCGCCGTGCCCCAGCCCGCCGACCTCCAGGTTGGGTACGTCCGCGATCCAGTCGCCCTGGTCGCGCATCGCCCACACCCGAGCATCCGTGTCCAGCGCGGCCGCGCTCGTGGACCGCATGCCGGGACTGCCCGCGACGGCGATGTCCGTGACCCGGGACGGCAGGCTGCGCGCCGCGACCCCGCACACCACGGATCCGTAACTGTGGCAGACCAGCGACACCGTCGACGTCCCCGGCAATGCGCTCACCAGCGCGTTGAGCCGCAGCGCACCCTGAGTGGCGAGCCCCCCGAGGACCGCGTCCATGCCGATCCCGGCCGGCGCGGTGTAGTCGGCCCAGGCGATCACCGCGGTACGGGCGGCGGGGCGGGCGTACCGCTCGGCGGCGTACAGGGACCTCCCCATGCCGACCGGCGCGCTGTACGGACGGTTCTCGCGCTCCAGCGTGAGCATCTGGGTGTCCACCCCGGGGACCACGACGGAGACCCGCTCGGCCCGGTCCAGATCGCCGAACACCTCGGCCGCGCGGCCCCGGCCGGACGGGTCGAAGGAGAGGATCTGGCGGTCGCCGGCGAGCATGCCGCGATAGCGCTCCAGTCGCAGGCGGGCCTCGGTGCGGCCGTCGGGAGAGAGCCCGGGGTCTCGTGTCCTGCGCCGCTCGACCCCCTGCGCGGCCTGCAGCGCGTGACGGTTCGCCCGGTAACGCAGCGCGACCGGAACGCCGTTGAGGTTGCCGACCACCAAGGAGTGGTGATCGGCCAGCGAGAACCGCTGGGCGGCGGAGAGCGAGGCGAAGAACCGGGCGATCGCCGACGCCGGCGCGTCCAGAGCAGGAACGGGCCGACCCCCCGCCCGGGCATGCGCCCAGGCGGCCAGCGCCCGGACGCGTGGCTCGTCGGAGGGCTGATGGCGCACGGCGGTCCACCCGGTGGTCGCCAGCATCACGAACACGACGGCTATGGCGAGCAGCGCGCGCCATGCGGTCAGGGTGGGGGTGGTGTCGAAAGAGGGATTCACTGCGGAACACCCTAGGAGACGGGTGACGGACCGTGGCGCTCGGGTGACGTACCTCACTCGACGGAGAGGTTTGTGGACCGATTTTCTTACGTTCCGTAGTCGCGAGGGGCGCGTGGCATGGGCCGCGCGCCGGGGTAGTGCGCCTCGCCGGGGTGGTGCGCTCTACGGAGGGGGTCCGTCGCGCAGGAGTGGTGCGGGGCCCGCGCTGCGCGTCGCTCCGGCGCGCGGGCCGGGCGCGTCATCGCCCGCTCGCACGCCCCGCCGCGACCGTACCGGCGATCACGAGCGGTCCCGGGGTGACGTGCGGTCCCGGTGCCATGAGCGGCGACACCGGCGGTGGCGTCCCCGGGCCCCCGGGGGCCGGTACGGGGGTGCGCCAGCCGGAAGCGAGTGCCGGGCCGAGCATGTCCAGATGGCTCCGGGCCAGAGCGCGCAGCGAGGCCAGGCTGCCGTCACCGGACCGTCCCCACAGCTGCCCGGTGACCCGCATCGTCCCCGAGAAGGCGGCGACCGCCACCCGGGGCCGGGGGTCGGCGTCAAGGTCCAGGCCCTCCCGCCCGGCGATCACCGAGGCGACCTCCTCCTCCATGGCGACGCACCGGCGCATGTGCACGGCCAGCAGCGTGGGATGCGACTCGATCATCCGGAACGTCCGCACGTGCAACTCCACCGTGGCCGAGGACGGGCCGGAGAGCTCCAATGCGTCCCACGCCTCGAACGCGGCCTGCCGCATCGCCTCCAACGGCGGTTCGTCCGAGGGTCGTTGCCGCAACTCTGCGAGAAAACGCGCTTCCACCATGTCCTGCGTGGCGAAGACGACGTCCTCTTTGCTCGCGAAGTACCGGAAGAACGTGCGCTGGGAGACGTCGACCGCCTCCACGATCCCGTCCACCGTGGTCCGTTCGTACCCCTGGGTGGTGAAGAGTTCGAGCGCGGCGTGGAGCAGCGCGTCACGGGTGCGCTGCTTCTTCCGCTCGCGCAGCCCGACCGCACACTCCGGGCGCCGGAACAGACCCGTCGGCCGCGCGCGCTGTTCACGCGTCGGCGCCCCGGACTGCGTGCTCTCGCGTGCGCCGCCCCGCCGACGTGCTGCCGGACCTTCCGTCACGTGCACTTCCTCTCCGATCGTTCCGCCGCCCTCGGCGTCCCTGTGAGCCACCCGACAGGTACCGCTCGGTGATCCGGTTGGTCAACTGTCAGTCGCTGTCACTATTGTGCCGGACATGACTAGTCAGACCACTGTCGACAAGGCTTCCCGGGAGCCCGAAGACATCACAGTTCCCGTGCCGGGCAAGGGACTTCGTGGCCACCCATGGCTGACGTTGTTCGCCGTGGCGATCGGCGTGATGATGGTCGCGCTCGACGGCACGATCGTCGCCATCGCCAACCCCGCCATCCAGAAAGACCTCAACGCCTCCCTCGCGGACGTCCAGTGGATCACGAACGGCTACATGCTGGCGCTCGCGGTCTCGCTGATCACCGCGGGCAAACTCGGTGACCGGTTCGGCCACCGCCAGACGTTCCTGATAGGCGTCGTCGGCTTTGCCGCGGCGTCCGGGGCCATCGGCCTCTCCTCCAGCGTCACCTTCGTGATCGTCTTCCGCGTGCTCCAGGGCCTGTTCGGCGCCCTGCTGATGCCCGCCGCGCTCGGCCTGCTGCGCGCCACCTTCCCGGCCGAGAAGCTCAACATGGCCATCGGTATCTGGGGCATGGTCATCGGTGCCTCCACCGCGGGCGGCCCGATCCTCGGCGGTGTCCTCGTCGAGCACGTCAGCTGGCAGTCCGTCTTCTTCATCAACGTGCCGGTCGGCGTCGCCGCGCTGGTGCTGGGTCTGCTGATCCTCAGGGATCACCGCGCCGAGAACGCGCCACGTTCCTTCGACATCGGCGGCATCGTCCTGCTCTCGCTGGCGATGTTCTGCCTCATCTGGGCGCTCATCAAGGGCGCCGAATGGGGCTGGGGCGACTACCGCACGGTCGCCTTCCTCGTCGCGTCGGTCGTCCTCTTCGTGGCCTTCGCGCTGGTCCAAAAGCGCGTCCGTGAGCCGCTGATCCCGCTGGCGATGTTCAGGTCGGTCCCGCTGTCGGCGGGCGTGATCCTGATGGTGCTGATGGCCTTCGCCTTCATGGGCGGCCTGTTCTTCGTGACGTTCTACCTCCAGAACGTCCATGGGATGAGCCCGGTCGACAGCGGTCTGCACCTGCTTCCGCTGACCGCCATGATGATCGTCGCCTCGCCGCTGGCCGGCGCCCTCATCACCAAGTTCGGTCCCCGGGTCCCGCTGGTCGGCGGCATGGTCTGCACCGCCGTGGCCTGCTTCGGCATGTCCCAGCTGACCATCGGTACGGGCACCCTGACCATGTCCATCTGGTTCGCGCTCCTCGGCCTCGGCCTCGCCCCCGTCATGGTCGGCGCGACCGAGGTCATCGTCGGGAACGCCCCCATGGAGCTGTCCGGTGTCGCCGGTGGCCTCCAGCAGGCGGGCATGCAGGTCGGCGGCAGCCTCGGCACGGCCGTCCTGGGCGCCGTGATGGCGGCCAGGGTCGACTCCCTGCTGCCCGGCAACTGGGCGGACGCCGGTCTCCCGAAGCCCTCCGGGGCGCAGCTCTCGCAGTCCTCCTCGGCCATTGAGGTCGGCATGCCGCCCATCGCCCCGAACACCCCGCCGGAGATCGCCGCGAAGATCACCGCGGTCGCGCACGACACGTTCGTGTCCGGCATGAGTACCGCGTTCGTGGTGGCCGGCAGCGTCGCCGTGATCGCCGCGGTGGTCGCCCTCTTCACCAAGCGGGGTGACAACGCCGAGGCCGGCGCCGGAGTCGGCCACATCTGACCCCTCCCGCCCCCGGCGCATCCGCGTCAACACCACGCCCGCACAGCCCCGTCGGTCCAAACCGGCGGGGCTGTCGCCTATCCGGGTGGTCCCGCTCCGAACCCCTTCCCCGGGCCCGTTGCGGCAGGTCAGGGTTTGGCCAAGAGAAACCGCACGAGCAAGAAACCGCACGACCACGGGGATTGATCCACCATGCGCAACACCGTCATCGCGGCCTTCCTGGCCGCCACCGCCCTCGTTCCCGCCGCATCGGCCGTCGCTCCGGCGGCCACGCCCACCGCGACCCGGGGCACGTACACCACCGTGCCGACCGCCGACACCGCCCGGTCCGACACCGCCCGGTCCGACACCGCCCGTTCCGCCACCGTCCGGTCCGACACCGCCCGGCCCACCACTGCCGCGGGTGTGCCCGGCAGGGCCTCGGGGGTGCGGCTGGGGGAGTGCGCGGCCGGTCAGCTCTGCCTCTGGAAGAAGCCGGACTTCACCGGAGGCCGCCTCAACCGGGACCTGTCCGCCGTCGACATCGAGAGCTGCGTCCCCCTGCCGGCCGGAAGCGACGCGCAGTCCTTCGCCAACCGCACCGGCCGCAACGTCACCCTGTACCAGTCGGCCGAATGCGGTGAGACGGGCGAGTTCGAGACCTACCCCGGCAGCGGCACCTGGGTCCCGCGCTCCCCTTACCAGGTACGGGCCTTCAAGATCTGGGAGAACTGACCACGCGGGCGGCACGAGCTCGCGGGGGCGGAGGCGATTTCGCCACCTCCGCCCCGGGGAAGCATCTGTGACGTACGGTCACCGTGGGCCGCGGAGTTCGTGGAAGGATTCTTAGGGCCTGTACGGGGTTGGCCCGCGGCGTCGCGGGGCTGGGCACGCGCGCTCGCGGCGTTGCCGGAACGCGCTGGTAGCTCCGCTACCAGGGCGCTCCGGCGCCTTGCGGTCGCACGCACCCAGCCCCGCTCCTTCTTCCGCGCGACAACCCCATACAGGCCCTGGGCCACCCGGTACGTCGCCCATGTGCCCGGTCGCTCTGCGAAGTTGTTCGGTCCGATGCGTTGACGACATCTTCGCGGTACATCTAGCTTCATCGCGTCGTACTTCGTACGTCATATATGAGACGCGATATGCGAGATGCGAGAGCCCCTCATGACTTTTGCGCCCACCCCGATCCCGTCCAGGACGCAGTTCGTACTGGAAGCGATCAAACACGCGATCCTGACCGCCCAGTTGCAACCGGGACAAGCACTCGTCGAGACCGAACTCGCCGCGCAGTTCGGGGTGTCGAAGACGCCGGTGCGCGAGGCGCTGAAGACGCTCGCCGGCACCGGTCTGGTGGTCATGAGCCAGTACAAGGGCGCCACCGTCCGGCTCGTGGACGCGGAGATGGCGCGCGAGGTCTACGACGTACGCCTGCTCCTCGAACCAGAGGCGCTGCGCCGTACGATCACCGGCGGGGCGTCCCTGGAGGCGGCCCAAGAGGCCCTGGAACGGGCCGACTCGGCAGCCGACAAGGCCGACAGATCGCTGGCCAACCGGGACTTCCACCGGGCCCTCTACCTCTCCTGCGGCAATCCCCTGCTGGGCCGGATGCTCGACGAGGTCCGCGACCAGGCCGCGCTCGTCTCGACCGTCGCCTGGGCGGCCGACCCGTCCTGGGAACGCGAGGCGGCCGAGCACCGGGAGATCCTGCGACTCGCGCTGGCCGCCGACGCGGCCGGTGCCGCCGCAGCCCTCCACGACCACATCGCGTCGTTCCTCCGCCGCGCCTTCCCGGGTGATGAACCCGGCGACCCCGCCGGCCCCACCGCCCGGACGGACCAGGGAGTGACGGGAGGGTCGGGCCCGGACGCACGGGACTCGCCGAGACCGGTGCCCGCGAGCTGACACCCACCCCCTGACCCGTACGCCCGCCCCGCACACCCGACCCGCACGACCGACGTACACAGCACACCGCCACCCACCGCCTGAGCAGCACTCGCCTGGGCGGCCTGTCGACAACGCCGCCGGCCGGCCCCGGGCGTACCCGGGGCCGGCCGGCGAGGTGGAGCTCATGGAGCGGGGTCGCCGCGTCAGGCGTCGCCGCCCGCCGCGCCCGGTTCGGCCGCCGCCACGTCCAGCAGCTCGTACCGGTCGACCGCCGTCTTCAGCGCCGAACGGTCGATCCGCCCCTCCTTCGCCAGCTCCGTGAGGACCGCCAGCACGATCGACTGCGCGTCGATGTGGAAGAACCGGCGGGCGGCACCGCGGGTGTCCGCGAAACCGAAGCCGTCCGCGCCCAGCGACTGGTACGCCCCCGGCACCCAGCGCGCGATCTGGTCCGGAACCGCGCGCATCCAGTCCGACACCGCCACGAACGGCCCCTCGGACCCGGAGAGCTTCCGCGTCACGTACGGGACGCGCTGCTCCTCCTCCGGGTGGAGCAGGTTGTAGCGCTCGGTGTCCACGGCCTCGCGGCGCAGCTCGTTCCAGCTGGTCGCCGACCAGACGTCCGCCCGCACGTTCCACTCCTCGGCGAGGATGCGCTGGGCCTCCAGCGCCCACGGGACCGCCACGCCGGACGCCATGATCTGCGCCGGGATCTCGCCGCGCTCGCCGCGCCGGAAGCGGTGGACACCGGCGAGGATGCCCTCCACGTCCACGTCGGCGGGCTCGGCGGGGTGCTGGATCGGCTCGTTGTAGACGGTGAGGTAGTAGAAGACGTCCTCACTCTTCTCGCCGTACATCCGGCGCAGGCCGTCCTTGACGATGTGCGCGATCTCGAACCCGTACGCCGGGTCGTAGGCCACGCACGCCGGGTTGGTCGAGGCGAGCAACTGCGAGTGGCCGTCCGCGTGCTGGAGCCCCTCACCGGTCAGGGTCGTACGGCCGGCGGTCGCACCCAGCACGAAACCGCGCGCGAGCTGGTCGGCCATCTGCCAGAACTGGTCACCGGTGCGCTGGAACCCGAACATCGAGTAGAAGACGTAGACCGGGATCAGCGGCTCGCCGTGCGTGGCGTAGGCAGAGCCCGCCGCGATCAGCGACGCCGTGCACCCCGCCTCGGAGATGCCGTCGTGCAGCATCTGCCCGGTCGGCGACTCCTTGTAGGCCAGCAGGAGTTCGCGGTCCACCGCCTCGTACTGCTGCCCCAGCGGGTTGTAGATCTTCGCGCTCGGGAAGAACGCGTCCATGCCGAAGGTGCGGTACTCGTCCGGAGCGATCAGCACGAACCGCTTGCCGATCTCCTTGTCCCGCATGAGGTCCTTCAGGATGCGGACGAACGCCATCGTGGTGGCGATCGACTGCTGCCCCGAACCCTTCTTCGCGGCCGCGTAGGTCTTCTCCTCCGGCAGCGCCAGCGGCTTCGCGCGGACCACCCGGGTCGGCACGTAACCGCCCAGACTCTGCCGCCGGTCGTGCATGTACTGGATCTCCTCGGAGTCCCGGCCCGGGTGGTAGTAGGGCGGGTACCCCTCGTCCAGCTGCTTGTCCGTGACCGGGATGTGCAGCCGGTCGCGGAACCGCTTCAGGTCCTCGGTGGTGAGCTTCTTCATCTGGTGGGTCGCGTTGCGGCCCTCGAAGTTCGGCCCGAGCGTCCAGCCCTTGACTGTCTGCGCCAGGATCACCGTCGGCTGGCCCTTGTGCGCCTTGGCCGCCGCGTACGCCGCGTAGACCTTCTTGTGGTCGTGGCCGCCGCGCCCCAGGTGCAGGATCTGCTCGTCGGACATGTCCTTGACCATGTCCCGCAGCCGCTGGTCCTCGCCGAAGAAGTGCTCACGGATGTACGCGCCGGTCTCCGTGGCGTACGTCTGGAACTGGCCGTCCGGCGTGGTGTTCAGCTTGTTGACCAGGATGCCCGTGCGGTCCTGCGCGAGCAGCGGGTCCCAGGAACGGTCCCAGACCAGCTTGATGACGTTCCAGCCGGCACCCCGGAACTGCGACTCCAGCTCCTGGATGATCTTGCCGTTGCCGCGCACCGGGCCGTCGAGCCGCTGAAGGTTGCAGTTGACGACGAAGGTGAGGTTGTCCAGGCCCTCGCGGGCGGCGATGGACAGCTGGCCGAGCGACTCCGGCTCGTCCATCTCGCCGTCGCCCAGATACGCCCACACGTGCGACTTGGAGGTGTCGGCGATGCCGCGCGCCTCCATGTAGCGGTTCATCCGCGCCTGGTAGATCGCGCCGAGCGGGCCGAGGCCCATCGATACGGTGGGGAACTCCCAGAAGTCCGGCATGAGCCGCGGGTGCGGGTAGCTGGACAGACCGTTCGGCGCCTTCGACTTCTCCTGGCGGAACGCGTCGAGCTGCGCCTCGCTCAGCCGGTCCAGCAGGAACGCACGGGCGTAGATGCCCGGCGAGGCGTGCCCCTGGAAGAAGATCTGGTCGCCGCCGTCGCCCTCGTCCTTGCCCCGGAAGAAGTGGTTGAAGCCCACGTCGTAGAGCGAGGCGGAGGAAGCGAACGTGGCGATGTGGCCGCCGACGCCGATCCCTGGACGCTGCGCCCGCGAGACCATCACGGCCGCGTTCCAGCGGGTCGCGTTGAGGACCTTGCGCTCGATCTCCTCGTCGCCGGGGAAGAAGGGCTCGTCCTTCGTGGCGATCGTGTTGACGTAATCGGTACTGCGCATCTCCGGCACGGCGACACGCTTCTCGCGCGCCCGCTCGATGAGGCGGAGCATCAGATAACGGGCCCGCTCACGGCCGCGCTCGTCCACTGCGGCGTCGAGTGAGTCCAGCCATTCCTGGGTCTCCTCGGGATCGAAATCCGGGACCTGGCTGGGAAGGCCGCCAATGATGATCGGGTTGCGATCGGATCCGGAAGGCACGCTGTTCCTTCGCTGTCGGTGCTGCTACGGAGTCTGCTGCGGGGCTGGTCCACCGGGGCGCGAAGCCCAAGGACGTCTGCGGCGTCCGAGGATTCGCCACCTTCCATCGTGTACCGCCGGAGGCCGTACGTCACCTCTACCGCAGGGTAACCAACGGGTTACCGGACACCCGCCCGGGGCAGTAGCCAGAAGGCGGAACGGGGCGCCGGACCAAATCGCAACCATACGCCCAACCCGTCCAAGCGTTCCCAAACGCTGTTCGGCGGCGAATGCCGGAGCGAAACGGCATAAGCTGAGGAAGGACGTATACGGGCCGGGTGCTTCCGGCACCCCGGCGCGGACGGGCCGGAAGTTGCGGCGACGTGGCAGGGAACGTCACCGTTTAGGCGGTCTGGAGCGCCGGGTACTTGCGCGATTCGCCGAGCCCGTGTGGACTACGGCCAGCGCCGCGCGTACGCGCGTGGCTCAAGCATTTTCCGAACATGATCAGGAGGCAACCCGTGAGCGCGACCGCGGACCACGCGGAGGAGCGGACCAATCTGGCCGAACGGCTGGGGTTCGAACCCAATCAGGTGGTCCAGGAGATCGGCTACGACGACGACGTCGAGCTGGAGCTCCGCGAAGGTATTGAAGCCACCATCGGTGGGGAACTCGTCGACGAGGAGTACGACGACGTCGCCGACGCCGTCGTGTTGTGGTTCCGCGACGAGGACGGCGACCTTACGGACGCGCTGGTGGATGCCATCGGCCTGATCGAGGACGGCGGTACGGTCTGGCTGATGACGCCGAAGACCGGCCGTGACGGATACGTCGAACCCAGCGACGTCAGCGACGCCGCCCAGACCGCCGGTCTCTCCCAGACCAAGAGCATCAGCGTGGGCAAGGACTGGACGGGGACCCGTCTGGTCACGCCCAAGACGGCCAAGGCCAAGCGCTGACTGAGGCAGCACCCCCGTAGTACCCGGAAGGCCCCCGACGGCATCGCGCCGCCGGGGGCCTTCCCGCGTCCCGCCGCGGCCGCTGCGTAGGCTGAGCCACGCTCCCGGCGGACCGGCCCGGGGGCGGTGACGCCAAGCGAAGGGACACCCCATGGCGATCGAGGTCGGCTCCCAGGCCCCCGCGTTCGAGCTCAAGGACAACCACGGCCGGACGGTCACGCTCTCCGAGTTCCGCGGCGAGAAGAACGTCGTGCTGCTCTTCTACCCGTTCGCCTTCACCGGCGTCTGCACCGGCGAACTCTGCGCCCTCCGCGACGAGCTGCCGCGCTTCGAGAACGCCGACACCCAGCTCCTCGCCGTCTCCAACGACTCCATCCACACCCTGCGGGTCTTCGCCGAGCAGGAGGGCCTGGAGTACCCGCTGCTCTCCGACTTCTGGCCGCACGGCGAGGTCTCGCGCGCGTACGGCGTCTGCGACGAGGAGAAGGGGTGCGCGGTGCGCGGCACCTTCATCATCGACAAGGAGGGCGTGGTGCGCTGGAGCGTGGTCAACGGCCTGCCCGACGCGCGGGACCTGAAGGAGTACGTCACGGCGCTCGAAGCCCTCTGAGCGGCCCGTCGCCGGGCCGCCGCACGGCTCGGCGGCGTCTTCCCGCCCCTCTCCGGCCCTCCGGGGTGGGGGTCTTCCGCTCGTGGAGAACTCCCGCCCCGCCCGTCCAAAAGCCTGCTTTGGCCGGGAACCGGTCACTAGGATCCATTCGTTGATCCGGTATCACGCACGACGGGGACGCTGGTGTCTGCCGGCCCCTACTACCTATGGGAGGACTCGTGGGAGTCAGTCTCAGCAAGGGCGGCAACGTCTCGCTGACCAAGGCCGCGCCCAACCTCACCGCTGTCATCGTCGGCCTGGGCTGGGACGCCCGGACGACCACCGGCGGCGACTTCGACCTCGACGCGAGCGCTCTGCTGGCGAACGCCGAGGGCAAGGTCGGCAGCGACGGCAATTTCGTCTTCTTCAACAACCTCAAGAGCCCGGACGGCTCCGTCGAGCACACCGGTGACAACCTCACCGGTGAGGGCGAGGGCGACGACGAGGTCATCAAGGTCAACCTCGCCGCCGTTCCGGCCGACGTCGACAAGATCGTCTTCCCGGTCTCGATCTACGAGGCCGAGAGTCGGCAGCAGAGCTTCGGCCAGGTCCGCAACGCGTATATTCGCGTGGTCAACCAGGCCGACAACTCCGAGCTGGCCCGCTACGACCTCAGTGAGGACGCCTCCACCGAGACCGCCATGGTCTTCGGCGAGCTCTACCGCAACGCGGGCGAGTGGAAGTTCCGCGCCATCGGCCAGGGGTACGCCTCCGGCCTGCGGGGCATCGCGCAGGACTTCGGCGTCAACGTCTGACCCGCGGGCCCCGGCCCGAGGGCGGGAACCAGCAGCAGAGCGCCCGGCGCCGCACCTCTCGTGCGGCGCCGGGCGCGCTTTGCCCACCGCACCGCGTCCGCACGCGCGGCGCCCGCACCGCACGGCCGGTCCGGCGTGTCCGGGTGCGGACCGCCCGTACGGGGCATGCTCTGCCGCACGGACCGACTGTGCCGTGGGCCGAGAAGCAGATCCGCACACACGAGAACGAATCGGGGAGGACACATCATGGGCGTCACACTCGCCAAGGGAGGCAATGTCTCCCTCTCCAAGGCCGCACCCAACCTCACCCAGGTGCTCATCGGCCTCGGATGGGACGCGCGATCCACCACCGGAGCCGATTTCGACCTGGACGCCAGCGCGCTGCTCTGCCAGTCGGGCCGGGTGCTCGGCGACGAGTGGTTCGTGTTCTACAACAACCTCACCAGCCCCGACGGCTCCGTCGAACACACCGGGGACAACCTCACCGGTGCGGGTGATGGTGACGACGAGTCCGTCATCGTCCACCTCGATCAGGTGCCGCCGCACTGCGACAAGATCGTCTTCCCCGTCTCGATCCATGAAGCGGACAATCGAGGGCAGGCTTTCGGCCAGGTCAGCAACGCCTTCATCCGGGTCGTGAACCAGGCCGACGGCCAGGAACTCGCCCGCTACGACCTCAGTGAAGACGCCTCGTCCGAGACGGCGATGATCTTCGGCGAGCTCTACCGCTACAACGGCGAATGGAAGTTCCGTGCTGTGGGACAGGGGTACGCGTCAGGTCTGCGCGGCATCGCTCTAGACTTCGGGGTCAACGTTTCGTAAAGCCGCGCTCGCGCGGGGGGAGTCCCGCACTACGGGGGAGACCCGTTACATACACGATGGGGTAGCCAGTGCTTCTGAAAACCTTCGGCTGGTCATTCGTGATCACCGCGCTCGGCCTGGTCGCGGCGGCGTTCTACGGGGGGTGGCAGGCTTTCGGCGTCGTCGCGATCCTGGCGGTCCTGGAGATCTCGCTGTCCTTCGACAACGCGGTGATCAACGCCGGCATCCTGAAGAAGATGAGTGCCTTCTGGCAGAAGATCTTCCTCACGGTCGGCGTGCTCATCGCCGTCTTCGGCATGCGACTGGTCTTCCCCGTCGTGATCGTGGCGATCAGCGCCAAACTCGGTCCCATCGAGGCGATCGACCTCTCGTTCAACGACCCGGACCGGTACAAGCAGCTCGTCACCGACGCGCACCCGTCGATCGCGTCCTTCGGTGGCATGTTCCTGCTCATGATCTTCCTCGACTTCATCTTCGAGGACCGGGACATCCAGTGGCTCCGCTGGATCGAGCGCCCGCTCGCCAAGCTCGGCAAGGTCGACATGCTGTCGGTCTGCGTCGCGCTGATCGTCCTGCTCGTCGCGTCCCTGACCGTCGCCACCCACGCCCACCAGCACGGCGGGGCGCACGCGGACAAGACGTCCACGGTGCTGCTCGCGGGCGTCGCCGGTCTGATCACCTACCTCGTCGTCGGCGGACTCTCGGGCTTCTTCGAGAACAAGCTCGAAGAGGAGGAGGAGCGTGAGCACGAGGCGGAGGAAGCGGCCCGGAAGAGCGGCAAGTCCGCCGCCCCGGTCGTGCTGGCCGGCAAGGCCGCGTTCTTCATGTTCCTCTACCTCGAGGTCCTGGACGCGTCCTTCTCGTTCGACGGTGTCATCGGCGCCTTCGCCATCACCAACGAGATCGTGCTGATGGCCCTCGGCCTCGGCATCGGCGCCATGTACGTCCGTTCGCTCACGGTCTACCTGGTCCGCCAGGGCACCCTGGACGACTACGTCTACCTGGAGCACGGCGCCCACTACGCCATCGGCGCCCTCTCCGTCATCCTCCTCGTGACCATCCGGTACGAGATCAACGAGATCATCACCGGCCTCGTCGGTGTGGTGCTGATCGCCTGGTCCTTCTGGTCCTCGGTCCGGCGCAACAAGGCGCTCGCCGAGACGGAAGAGGGCGGCAGCACACTGGTCGACGCCGGCGACGGCGGAGTCCGCTGACGTTCTGGCCAGAAGTCTCCTGCGCCGGGTGTGTGACCCGGCGAGGAAAGAGGGAACGCTCTCTGCGGGGCGGTCCGCGCGGCACGGCTCCGGAGTACCCGGGCCGGTCCGCCGGCCGCCCCGCAGTGACGTGCGGGACGCGCGAAGGCGGACCGGAGCACCGGCCCGCGAGGACGCGCAGACAGTTAGGTGGGGATGGGGGATGGGCTTCTTCGACGGCCTGTGGCCGGCACGCACGGCGCAGTTCGAGTCGGGCAGCGCGGCGACGAACTCGATTCAGCTCTCACGACGCAACGCCACGGTGTCGCTGAACAAACAGGGAGCGCTCACCGGGAACCTCCGGGTCAACCTCTCCTGGCGGATGCGGACCTCGGACATCGAGGGCCGCTCGCGCCAGGGCACCCGGCTGCGGAACCCGCTGAAGCTCTTCCAGCCGGAGGTCGTGCAGGCCCACACCCAGGGCATGGTCAACGTCGACCTCGACCTCGGGTGCATGTACGAGCTCATGGACGGCACCAAGGGCGTGGTGCAGCCCCTCGGCAATCTCATCGGGGACCTGAACGACCCGCCGTACATCCGGCTCAGCGGGGACGACCGTTTCGGCGCGCCCTCGGGGGAGACGGTCTACGTCAACATGGACCACCGCGACAAGATCAAACGCCTGCTGTTCTTCGTCTACATCTACGACCAGACGCCGGCGTTCGACCGTACCCACGCGATGGTCACGCTCTACCCGGGCAACGGCCCGCGGATCGAGATCGAGCTCGACGAACGCGCTCCGCAGGCCCGCTCCTGCGCCGTGTTCACCGTGGAGAACGTGAAGGAGGAGCTGATCGTGCGCCGCGAGGTGAAGTTCGTCTACGGATTCCAGTCCGAGCTCGACCGGCTCTACGGCTTCGGCCTGCAGTGGGGCCGCGGTTACAAGTCGCGTGCCTGACCGCCCGGGGCGCGCCGCGAAAGCAGCACCGGCCGCCCGGAGGGCGGGGCCGGCGGGACGTCCGGAACGCGGGCTAGGACCGGACGAACTGCGGGCCCTGCGGAGGCAGCACGAAGTGCGGGTCCGGTGCGGGCGCGGCGGCGGCCGCGGGTTGCGGGTAGCCGTACGCGGGGGCGCTCGTCGCGGGCTGCGGATAGCCGTACCCGGCGGTGGCGGGCTGGGGATAGCCGTACGCCGCCGGGGCGGTGGCGGGCTGGGGATAGCCGTACCCGCCCTCCCGCACCGGCGGGGCGGCGGCCGGCTGCGGGTAGCCGTACCCGGGCTGCGGCTGGGGGACGGTGAGGTCGGAAGCGGGCTCCGGGGCGGTCTCCCCCTCCCCGTCGGGCGCGGACCGGCCGGACGGCTCGTCGGACTCCTCGCCGTCGTCCACCGAAACGCCGAAGGCCGTAGCGAGCCCGATCAGCCCGCTCGGATAGCCCTGGCCGACCGCACGGAACTTCCAGCCGTCCCCGCGCCGGTAGAGCTCGCCGCAGATGATGGCGGTCTCCTCACCGGTCTCGGGCCGGATCTCGAACACGGCGAGCGGGTCGCCGTCCGCGGCCGTCGCGTCGTACAGCGATATCCGCAGGTCGCGGACGCTCCCGAAGCTCGCACCGTCCGAGGAGGCGGCGATCACCACCTGGTCCACCGAGGGGTCGAGCGCCGCAAGATCCGCTTCTACCGTGTCCGTCAGCCCGTCGGTGACGCTCCGCTTCGGCAGCCGCCGCACATGGCCGGAGGGATGGCGGGGCTGGTTGTAGAAGACGAAGTCCTCGTCGAAGCGCACCCGCCCCGAGGAGCCCAGCAGCAGGGCCGAGGCGTCCACGTCCGGAACGCCCGCCCCGGGAGTCCAGCGCAGCACGGCCCTCACGGCCGTGGCATCGAGGGGGACGTTCGAACCCTTCAGCATCCCTTGCGTCATGCCCGTCATCCTGCCTGTTGGCGGCTCCGCCGGACAACGCGGGGGCCGTAAACCGGTATCCGGCGGTAGAGCTGAGCTGCCGTACCTTACCGTGCCGGAGCCCTCCGACACGGGCGAGTTACCCGAAGTTCACATATCCGGGGAACTGCGGACACCCGTCCATACGTACTATTACCGGCCATGCGTTGTTCGATCGATCAGGCGGTACGGGGGAAAATCATGCGTCATTTCGGGCACATCTCACCTGCTGCCCGGCAGGGACTGTTCTTCCAGGAACCATGCGAATTCGATGCGAGCGCTTCCGCCCGCGTGCTCTCGGCCGCATTGGGCGCCACTCTCTACGCTCCGGCCACCCGGCCCCGGCTCGCCGACGACGTGGTGAAACAAGCCTCGCGCGGCGTGATCTCCATGGTCCTCTGCCTGGAGGACTCGATCGCCGACACGGAAGTGGAAGACGCCGAGAAGAACCTGGTCAAGCACTTCGGCGACCTCGCCGAGCGGGACGCGGCGATCCCGCTCCTCTTCATCCGGGTGCGCGAGCCCGAGCAGATCACCGACCTGGTGAACCGCCTCGGCGCCTCCGTCCGGCTGCTGTCCGGCTTCGTACTGCCGAAATTCACCGAACAGCGCGGAGAACTCTTCCTGGCGGCACTGACCCGCGCGCAATCGGTCTCCGGGCAGCGGCTCTTCGCCATGCCGGTGCTCGAATCGCCGGAACTCCTCCACCTGGAAACCCGTACCGAAACGCTCCGGGGAATCGCGCGGGTCGTCGGCACTCACCGTGAGCACATTCTCGCGCTACGGCTCGGTGTCACCGACTTCTGCTCCGCCTACGGGCTGCGAAGGTCCTCCGACATGACCGCGTACGACGTCCAGATCGTCAGCGCCGTCATCTCCGACGTCGTCAACGTCCTCGGACGCGCGGACGGCACCGGATTCACGATCACCGGCCCCGTCTGGGAGTACTTCCGCAACCAGGAACGCATGTTCAAACCGCAGCTGCGCCGCAGCCCCTTCCAGGAGGGCCGGGCGGAGAAACTCCGTACCGCGCTCATCGAGCACGATCTGGACGGGCTGCTCCGGGAGATCGAACTCGACCGGGCCAACGGGCTCCTCGGCAAGACCTGCATCCACCCCTCGCACGTGGACCCCGTGCACGCGCTCTCCGTCGTCAGCCACGAGGAATTCACCGACGCCCAGGACATCCTGCGCCCCGAGCGCGACGCCGGCGGAGTGCTGCGCTCCGCGTATACGAACAAGATGAATGAAGTGAAACCGCACCGGGCGTGGGCCGAACGCACTCTCCTGCGCGCCGAGGTCTTCGGCGTGGCACGCGAGGACATCGGCTTCGTGGACCTGCTGGCCGCGGCCGGGGAGAAGTGAGCGCGTACCGATGAGCGGGCGGGCGACCGAGGAAGAGAGCATGGACGTGGTGTGGTCGGGCAGCTGGGTGGCCGAGCGGCTGGGAGTCGCTCTCACCGGCGATTCTGAGATCAGGGAGATGCTGGGGCTCGCCCTCCGGCGTAACCCCCGGCGGGCCCATCTGCTGGTCTCGCACGTTCTCGGCAAGCACGTACCGCAGCTTCCGTCCGTCGTCCACGGCGCCGGGGTCGACCTCGGCCGCAGGGTGCGCGAACTGCTCGGACCCGAGAGCGAACGGGCGATCGTCCTCGGCTACGCCGAGACCGCCACCGGACTCGGCCACTCGGTCGCCGACGGCATCGGCTCGGTGCCCTACCTCCACTCCACCCGCCGCCCGGTCCCCGGTGTGGTCCGCGCCGGCGGCTTCGAGGAATCGCATTCGCACGCCACCTCCCACCTGCTGCTCCCGGAGGATCCGGCGCTGCTCGCCGGCCCCGGTACGCTGGTGCTCGTCGACGACGAGTTCTCCACCGGCAACACCGTCCTCAACACCATCCGGGCGCTGCACGACCTCTATCCCCGTGAGCGGTACGTCATCGTGGCACTCGCCGACATGCGCTCACCCGCGGACCAGGGCCGGCTCGCGGAGTTCGCCGCCGAGATCGGCGCCCGCGTCGACCTGATCGCCCGCGGCTCCGGCACGGTCGTACTGCCCGAAGGGGTACTGGAACGGGGCCAGGCCCTCGTCGCCGAACAGGAAGCCGCAGAGGCCGCAGCCGCCGCAGAGGCGGAAGCGGCACAAGCGGCGGCACGAGCAGCGGAGGCGGCGGAGGCCGCCGAGCCCGAGGGCGGCACGGGGCCCGAGGGCGGCACGGGACCCGAGGGCGGCACGGGACCCGAGGGCGGCACGGGGCCCGAGGGCGGCACGGGGCCCGAGGGCGGCACGGGGCCCGAGGGTGACACGGGGCCCGAGGGTGACACGGGGGCCGACAAGGCCGCCGGCATCGTCCGGGTCGACCTGGGCTGGCCCGAGGGCCTGCCGGACGGGGGCCGGCACGGCTTCACCCCCGCCCACCGCACCACCCTGGAACACGCCCTCCCGGACATGGCCGCCCGGATCCTGGCGGCCCTGAACGACGAGCCCGACGCGGACGCGAGCGGCACCGCCACCTCCGGCCCCCGCCGCCCCCGGCGCGTTCTCGTCCTCGGCTTCGAAGAGCTCATGTACGCCCCGCTGCGCCTCGGCACCGCGCTGGAACAGCTGACCGACGCCGAGGTCCGCTACTCCACCACCACCCGCTCACCCGTCCTCGCCGTCGACGACCCCGGCTACGCGATACGCAGCCGGCTGGTCTTCCCGGCCCACGACACCCCGGCGGACGGCCCGGGCGACCGGTACGCCTACAACGTCGCCGGAGCCGGCTTCGACGCCATCGTCGCGGTGATCGACTCGCACGCCGACACACCCGAACTCCACTCCCCCGAAGGGCTGCTGGCCCGCCTCGCCGCCCACAGTGGCCGAGTGCTCCTCGCGGTCGTCCCCTCGTACACCCCCGAACGGCAGGAATTCACGATGCTGCCCGAGCCCCTCAGAGGCCCCGCATTCTCCTCGTACGCCGCCGAGGACGTCGGCTGGCTGCTCCAGGACCTCTCGGACACCGAGCTGGAGGCCCCCACGGAGGAACGCGAGGAGGCGATACAGAGCGGTGGCGCGCACTACGCCGAATCGCTCCCCGTGGAGTACCAGCCCACCCCCGCCTACCAGGCACTCTTCCAGGCCGCCCTGGAAACCTCCGCCGCCCGCATCGCCCGCGCGGTCGGCACCGTCACCGAGACGGTCCTCGCCGAACGCGGCCCCCGCCCCGTGCTGGTCTCGCTCGCCCGGGCCGGAACCCCCGTCGGCGTCCTGATGCGCCGCTGGGCCCAGCACCGCCACGGACTCGACCTGCCGCACTACGCCGTCTCCATCGTGCGCGGCCGGGGCATCGACGCCAACGCCCTGCGCTGGCTGGCCGCCCACCACGACCCCGCCGACGTCGTCTTCGTCGACGGCTGGACCGGCAAGGGTGCCATCACCCGCGAACTCGCCATCGCCCTGGAGGAGTTCGAGGGATTCAACCCCGAGATCGCGGTTCTCGCCGACCCCGGAGGCTGCGTCCGTACCTACGGCACCCGCGAGGACTTCCTCATCCCGTCCGCCTGCCTCAACTCCACGGTCTCCGGCCTGATCTCCCGCACCGTGCTCCGCGCCGACCTGGTCGGCCCGGACGACTTCCACGGCGCCAAGTTCTACCGGGAGCTGGCCGGTTCGGACGTCTCCCTCGACTTCCTGGAGACCGTCGCCGCCCGCTTCGACGACGTCGCCGACGAGGTGGCCGAGGAGGCGAAGGCCCTGCTCGCCGCCGACCGCGCCCCCACCTGGGAAGGCTGGGCGGCCGTCGAGCGCATCAGCGAGGAGTACGGCATCCACGACGTCAACCTCGTCAAGCCCGGCGTCGGCGAGACCACCCGGGTGCTGCTCCGCCGCGTCCCCTGGAAGATCCTCGCCGACCGCCGGGCCGGCGCCGACCTCGACCACGTACGGCTCCTCGCGGAGCAGCGCGGGGTGCCCGTCGAGGAGGTCGACGGACTCCCGTACAGCTGCGTCGGCCTGATCCACCCCAAGTACACCCGGGGCGCGACCGGTGCCGACGGCAAGGCGGTGACGGAACAGTGACCGTGACGGGGACGACCCCCGCGGCGCTGGTCGCCAGCGATCTCGACCGCACCCTCATCTACTCGACCGGCGCCCTCCAGCTCGCCATGCCGGACGCCGACGCCCCCCGGCTGCTCTGCGTCGAGGTGTACGACAACAAGCCGCTCTCGTACCTCACCGAGACCGCCGCAGGACTCCTCGAGGAGTTGGGCCGCACCACGGTCTTCGTACCGACCACGACCCGAACCCGCGAGCAGTACCACCGCATCAGCCTCCCCGGACCGGCGCCCGCCTACGCCGTCGTCGCCAACGGCGGCCACATCCTCGTGGACGGGGAATCCGACCCCGAGTGGCACGCCGGAGTGCTGGACCGGATCGCCGGTGAGTGCGCCCCGCTCGCCGAGGTCCGCGCCCACCTCGCCGCCGTGTCCGACCCCGCCTGGCTGCTGAAGGACCGGGTCGCCGAGGACCTCTTCGCCTACCTCGTGGTCGAACGGTCCAAGCTGCCGGAGGGCTGGATCGAAGAACTCGTCGCATGGGCCGGACCGCGCGGCTGGACCGTCTCCCTCCAGGGCCGCAAGATCTACGCCGTACCCGGGCCGCTCACCAAGAGCGCGGCCGTCCGTGAGGTCGCCCGCCGCGCCGGGGTCGGCCTCACCCTCTCCGCCGGCGACTCCCTGCTCGACGCCGACCTGCTGCTCAGCACCGACCTCGCCTGGCGCCCCGGCCACGGCGAACTCGCCGACACCGGCTGGAGCACCGGAGGCGTCGTCGCCCTCCAGGAGCAGGGCGTCCTCGCCGGCGAGGAGATCCTGCGCAGGTTCCTGGCGGCGGCGCGCGGCTGAGCCCGGTGAACCCCGGCACCCGCCGGCCGGTTCGGGCAAGCTGGGGTCCGACCGGCGGAATGCCGCGACCTCGGCCCCAGGAGCTGCACACGATGACCAAGGGCAACGAAACCCGCATGACGGACGAGCTCTACGCGTACGTGCTCGCGCACAACCCACCACTGGACCCCGTCCAGCAGGAGCTCGTCGCGACCACCTACGCCGAACTGCCGGAGAGCGCGGGCATGCAGTCGGCCGAGGAACAGGGCCCGCTCCTCGCCTTTCTGGTCGGGCTGACCCACGCCCGGCTCGCCGTGGAGGTCGGTACCTTCACCGGGTTCGGTGCCCTGTCGATGGCCCGGGCACTGCAGCCGGGCGGCCGGCTGATCGCGTGCGACGTCTCGGAGGAGTGGACGGCGTACGGCAGGGCCGCATGGGAGAAGGCCGGGGTGGCGGACCGCATCGACCTGCGCATCGCCCCCGCGCTCGACACCCTGCGGGCCCTGCCCGACGAGCCGCACATCGACTTCGCCTATCTGGACGCGGACAAGGAGAACTACATCGCGTACTGGGAGGAGCTGGTGCCCCGGCTGCGCCCGGGCGGCATGGTCGCCGCGGACAACACCCTCTTCCACGGCCGGGTGGTGGACCCCGACGCCACCGGGGCGGCGGCGGCCATCCGGGAGTTCAACGACCACGTGCTCGCCGACCGCCGGATGGACAGCGTCCTGCTCACGGTCGCGGACGGGCTGACGCTGTCGCGGAAGGTGTGAGCCCCGGCGGGGCGTGATCCCGGCGAAGCGGCCCCGGCGGAACTGACGGGTCCACCGCAGCTACGGCCGCGGTGGACCCGTGTCCTGGCTCGGTCGCAGCAGCTCAGCCGCAGCAACCCCCGCCGCAACAGCCACCCCCGCCGCCACCCGCCGGGGCAGGCGCGGAGCCGGACGAGCCGGAGGAACCGCCCACGGCGACGGCGGAGAGCAGCTTGACGGTGTCGTCGTGCCCGGAGGGGCACGCGGCGGGATCGGAGGACTCGGCCATCGGACGGCTGAGCTCGAAAGTGTCTCCGCAGGTGCGGCAGCGGTACTCGTAACGAGGCATGGACCAAGAGTAGGGCGACGGACCCGTCACCGGGACCCGCCCCTCACGCGTGCGGCTGAGGGTGGGTGCCCGGCATCATCCGGGGCGGTTCGGAGCGGGCGCGGTCCTCGCGGGCGGCCTCGTCGGGGTGGCGGGCCCGCCAGTACGGGTTGTCGTGCGGAAGCCCGCCGCTGACCCGCCCGTACATGCCGAAGAACATCAGCATCAGTCCGACGATGAAGCTGAACAGCACGTTCGGCATCTCGAACGCGAGGAAGTTGAGCCCGGTGTCCAGCAGGGCCAGGTTCACGAAGCCGCTGGCGATGAAGAGGACACCGATCGTCATGTTCAGGGTGGACGCCTTGTTGCCGCCCACCACCATGCCGCCGAAGAGCAGCAGCCCCACACAGATCGAGAGGACGCTGAGCGCGCCGTTGGTGTTGAGCCCGGCGACCGTGTCACCGCCGGTGTCGAAGATGCCGATCTTGTCGATCAGACCGAGGATGCCGAAGGCGAGGAGCACGAGCCCCATCAGCCCGGCGCCGACCCGGTAGACCTGACTCAGACGGTGGTCGACGGGCAGTTCCTCGTTGAGACGGGCGTGCAGGGGCGTGGGCTTCACGGGCCTCTCGGGCTTCACATGCCTCTCGGGCCTCACGTGCCTCTCGGAATACTCCGACGTCATGGCGACCTCCTCCGAGGTACGCGCCGATGCCCGCTCGGCCTGGCGGCTTCGTGCGGCCTCCCACGGCCCGGAGGCCCCGAGGCTCGCACCGGCGCACGGATCCACTCCAGCATCAGCCCGGGGGCGGATCAGGACAAGTCGTGACGTACTGGGACTGAGCTGGGCGCGGCGAGGCGGGTCGGGGTTCGCTCGATCCACTCCGCCGCAGCCCGCCACCACGTGCCCGTGGAAGACCGGGGGAGGGATCGGCCCGGTGCGCGTTCAGTCCGGTGCGCGTATGCGGCGGAGCTTCCCGGTCAGCGGCGGCCGGTGGCCAGGGCGACGAGGAACTGGCCGCCGCCCTCCTGGACGTCGGCCGTCACCGGCAGACCCGGCACCAGTCGGGAGAACCGGTCCACCAGCCAGTCCGCGGCCTCCTGGGCGTCCTGCCTGTTCGGGCAGCGGCCCACCAGCTCACGGCCTCCCTTGCGCTCCAGCCTCTCCGCAACGGCGATCAGCGGCGCGGGTTCGACCACGTACAGGTGGTCCGGCCAGGCGATGACCACCTTGACCGCGCCCTTACGGGTGTTGCACCCGCGGTGCGCGAGCCGCTCGGGGACCTTCGCCTTCCGGTCGGCGGTCCGGCTGTCCACACTGGGCCCGCGCAGATCGTTCACCGACATGTCGGGGTCGACCGGTTCGTCGCACACCCAGCAGCGCCAGCCGTCGCGCTCAGCCACATCATCAAGGAGACTCACCCCAGCAAAGTAGCCTGCCCGGCCGCCACCCCACGCAGCAGGGCCCGGCGACCCGGCTTGCTGGGCAACCCGGCGCGCGGTTGAGAGCCTGCGCCGCCTGCGTCTGCCCGTTCGGCGACCGGTCGGCAGGCGACCGGTTGGCAGGCGACCGGTTGGCAGGCGACCGGGAGGCGTTCAGGCGCCGGAGCCAAGGCCCCCGCGGATGTCCGAGACGACCTGGGCCGCCGTCTGCCGGACGGCCTCCGCCTCGGTCAGGAAGTGCCAGTAGTCGGGGTGGCGGACGTCCAGGGCGGCGATGGCGCGGTCCAGCCTGGCCACCGCGTTGTCGAGCGGGCCGGCGTGACGTGGATCGGGCGTGTTACGGCCGGCCATCGCGAGCCGCTGGGCGTCGCGGACGACGAACCGGGTCCGCTGGATCTCGTTCTTCGGATCCTTCGCCACGGCGTCCAGGAGGCGCAGCCGCTCCCCGGCCGCCGACACCGCCTCGTCCGCGTGGTTGAGCAGCGCACGGACCGTGCCGAGCCGGGCGGTGGCGTCGGCCCAGCGCTGGTCCCTGCGGGCCTCGGCTGCCTCGGCGAGCTTCTCCTCCGCCCGGCCGACGTCCTGGGTCGCCTGCTCCGGTACGTGCTGGAGGTCGTGCCAGCACTCCTCGGAGAAGCGCCGCCGCAACTCGCTGAGGATCGGCTCGACGCCGCCCGCCCGGGTGGTCAGGGCCTGCGCGCGGGTGCGCAACGACACCAGTCGGCGATCGATCTCCGCGGCCCGCTCCGGCAGCCGCTCGGCCTCGGTGCGTATCGCCTCCGCCTCGCGGAGCACCTGGTCCGCGCGTTGCAGCGTCTCGGCGACCCCGTGACGGCCGGCGCCCTGATTGAGCTTGGTCAGCTCGGGGGCGAGCGCGGCGAGCCGGGCCGCGAGGTCGTCCGCCTTCATGCCGGAGGCGCGTACGCCGTCCAGCGCGCCGGTGGCCGCGATCAGCCCCTGCCGCGCCCGCTCCACTGCGGGGGCCAGCCGGGCGAGCTGGGTCTCGGCGCTGCCCAGGAGGGGGCCGAGCCCCTGCGCGTAGCGGTCGAGCTCGCCCTTGACCCGTACGAGCTCATCCTTGGCCCGGGTCAGCTCGGCGGTGGCGCTGGCCGCCGCGGAGGGTTCCAGGTCGTCCCGGTCGAGGTCGTGCGCGTCGACCGCGGTGATGTAGGTGTGGCTGACCTCGTCGATACGGCGACCGAGCGCGGCGAAGTCCTCGACGGCCTGGCGGGCCCGTGGGGAACTGTCGACGGCCGTGATGGTCTCGATCGAGATCTCAAGATCCCGCTGCCCGCTGTCCAGCTCGTAGAAGGCCTCGGCGGCGGCGTCCTTCGCCGCCTGGGCGTCCGCCCGCGCGCTGCCCCCGTCCCGCCCGCCGAACCAGCGGCGCGTACCGCCCCCGGCGAAAGCGGCGGGCAGCGCTGCGGCGAGCAGCGGGAGCGGCAGCAGCATCAGGGCGACGACGTCCCGGAGGGCGGACCTGCGGACGCCAGACCGGGGCGCGGCAGACCGGGGCGCGGCTACAGGGCCCGTGCCCGCTCTCGTCGCCGCCTGCGGCTGCGCGTCTGTCGCCGTCACATGCCTCTCCCGTACCGTCCGCCGATGCCCGGTCCATTCTCCCACCAGTCATGACGAATACCCGGGGCGGTCAGTTCGCGGTTCGGACGCTGACTTCCCCGTTGTCGCTGCGGATCTTCACCACGTGCGGGCTGGCGTCGCTCCGCGGTACGTCGACGGAGACGTGCCCGTTGTCCGCCTTCGCGTCCACGGCGTACTCGGTCCCGCCGCCGGGCAGTTCGATGCGGGTGCCGCCGTTGTCCGTGTCCACGTCCAGCAGATCCGGCGCCACGTCGAACCCGAGCCGGATCGCCCCGTTGTCCGAACCGACCACCACGGACGGCCCCGAGATCCCCTTGGCGTCGATCGAACCGTTGTCGCTCGACAACTTCAGCTCGCCCCCGGCGTTCCGTACCACCACACCGCCGTTGTCGGAGGACAGCTCCAACCGGGTGTCGAACCCGGAGGCGGTCACCTTGCCGTTGCTCCCCGACGCCTTGACGGCCACCCCACGCGGCACCTTCACCCGATGACGGGCGGAGCAGTGGTTGACCACGCCCGTGCACTTCACGGCCAGCGTGAGGGTGCCGTCCTCCATCTTCCAGACCGGATCGGGCCCCGACCCGAGCACCACCCACCCGTCCGTCTGCCGCTCCACCTCCACCCGGTTCACATCGGCCGGTACGAGCTCCAGCGAGGTGTTCGACGAGTCGATGGTCAGCGACTTCCCCCGCAACGCGAACGACTTGTGCTCGACGGGCGCCCCGTCCACGTCCGTACTCCCTCCGCATCCGCTGACCGCCACGGTGACGAGGAGCACCCCGGCGGAGGCGAGGAGGGCGGTGCGCGGGTGGGCGGTGCGTCGGCGGGCGGTGCGCGGGTGGGCGATGCCTGGGCCGACGGGACGTGGCTTGGCGGTGCGCGGGTGGGCGTGTGGCGTGCCGGCGGTGTTGTCCACGTGGATCGGTCCCCCAGAGGCGTGCGCGGTGCGGTGACGTGCTCACCGGGGCAGCTCCCCCGGCCACCTTCACGTTATGCAGCCCGCCCGTCACCCACGATGAGGCCGCCCACCGGCCTTGGGGTGGGGGTAGCCCCCGTATCCGGACCGGCGTTCGAGCCGCCAGCGGCCGGCCCGAGGGGTCCCACCGCGCGGACCTGCGGCTGCGGGGGAATCGGTGTGCGAACCGGGGCCGGGCGCCATGTAGGCTGTTCCTTCATCCACGGGTGCGTAGCTCAGGGGTAGAGCGCTGCTCTTACAAAGCAGATGTCGGCGGTTCGAAACCGTCCGCGCCCACCAGTGATAAGTGCCAGGTGAGAGCCTGGTTTTGGCCCCTCAGTCGCGTTCGGCTGGGGGGCCTTTTTGTGCCCGGAGTCCACTGAGAGTCCACATCCCCAATGATCAGGGCCTATCTGGGACCTGCACCAGGGATGGACTCCGTGCCGTGAGGCACGAAGAGTGGCTGCTCATGGGAGAGGCATGTGTGTTTCCCCGCGCGTCTGAGACGCGTCTCCCGGGATCTGTGGGCCCTGGGCGGGGAGGCCGGCCCCACAGAAGCAAACCTCTCATCCCACAGCTCGGTGTTGGGGTCTTCTGCTGCACACGGTAACCCCCCGTATGCAGCATGCTCGGCGACGCTCGCCGCGTGACGCACGCCGGGTCGCCCGTCGGGCGGGCGTACGCATCCGGCCGGCCACCCGATGCCGAGTGCCCCGCGGAGACGACGACCGCGACACCGGTGATCATGCGGTCACAGTCGACGCATTACCGGGGGAAGCTCACTCACCGTGGTCAGCTGCGTCCTGGCGAATCCAGTTGCGCAGGGTCTCGTGGTGAACACCGAGGTCGCGGGCCATCTGACGGATCACCGGCTTCGAGTCGGCGGCGCGGTACGCGGCAACGGCTCGCTGCCGCAACTCGGGCGGGTACTTCATCCGAGCAGCCATGACAGAGGCTCGTTTCTCATGGCCCATCAAGCCATCTCCGGCAACCTTCCGCACCTCGGGGGAACCTCAACTGCGGCAGACTTCGACCGTGCCGCACGTATCGACCGGATAGCCGCGGCCCATGGCGCGGAGCCGCATGCCGGTTGAGTTGGGGGCTCGTAGGTCCCGCGACCGGCCCTCGGTCAGGCGGTGCTCACTGGCAGGGGTTCGTGGTGGTGACAGATGAGAAACCGATCCTCGCGGCGCAGTTCCGCGGAACCAAGAAGGCGGCGGCGCACGACGGGCGCACACCTGCGACGAGCACCGCATCCCACCCGCGCACCCCACTGCGCCCCGCGCGCACCGGCAGTGAGCGGGCGCGCCTCTGCCGGGGGCATGTGCGCCTGCCGCCGGGGCAGTTGCCTCGGGCACCGTTGAAGGCGCGGGAAGCCTGATCGGGGGCAGGGGTGCGACGGCAAACGGGGGTGACGGTGATCGTGGGACGACGAAGGGGTGGGTACGGATGGCGCAGACCAGATGCGGGGCCTTGACGCAGCGCAGGACCCGGTGCGCGAAGGAGGCGATGACGGGGACCTCGCGGTGTCCTCTGCACCAGGGGGCCTGGTCGCCGTACGGGGTGGCGCGGCGCAAACAGGCGGAGGCGAGGGCGGCGTTGCGGAAGCTGCGGAAGCAGGGGTAGGGCCGCTCAAGGGGGAGTGGCAGGCGTGCGGGGGAGGAGGCCGGGGCGTGGGGGAACGTCCCGGCCGCGGAGGGGCTCGTGCGTAACGGGCGCCGAGGGTGCGGGGTGTCCCGCCAGGGGGTGCGGGACACCGTTCAGCGGTGGTCGCTGATGCCCTCGCGCTTCGCGCAGGCGCGGGCGTCCGGGCAGGCGCGGGGGAACCACCAGTACGGTGAGCCGAAGGCGGGTTCGTGGCGCTGTTCGCCCAGGTTGAGGGCGGTGCCCGTCGACAGGTGGGCCGCGCACCAGACGCACGACCACCCCCGTTGTTGTTGTTCGGTCAGCTCAGATACAGGCGGCAGATTCCTCACAGTCATGGCATCCCCGTGTCGTCATACGTCGCGTCGTCATGGATCAGGCGTCGTCAGCATGCCGGGCCGCAGGAGCCGGAACGCTCACACTTCCGTGAGCGCGCTCACACGCGCAGTGACGGAGGGGCGAGGGGTGCCGGGCGGTCAGAGGCCGATCCAGGTGGCCATGTGGCCCAGCGAATCCGGGGTGCGGCGCGAGAGGTGCACCAGGCCCTTGATCGTCTCCCGGGCGCCCGGGTGGTAGCGGGTCTGCTCCGGGGCGGCGTGGCGGGCGTCGGCGAGGGAGCCGAGGGCCGCTTCGGTGCGGCCGGTCTCCATCTCGCAGCGGGCCCGGTCGATGAGGAAGTGCGCGCGCCGCGAGGTGGCGAGCCCGGCCGGCAGCGTGATCCCCTGGGCCTGGATCAGGGCGTCGTCGTACTGCCGCATCTCGATCGCCGCCGACATGCGGTGCATCGCCACGTTGGTCGGGCCGAAGGAGAGCCAGTGGATCCTGGTCGCCTCGCCGGTGCGCTCCGCGCAGCGGGTGGCCTCCGCGATGTGTTCGTCCACCAGGTTCTGCTGCTCCGCGCGGGCCGCGATCACCGAGGCGCCGAGGTGGAGTTGACCCCGTACGGCGAGCGACTCCCGGTCCTTGCCGGCGGAGGACACGATCGCGTGCCCCGAGGTGATCAGCCGCTGCCCGATCCGGTACTCGCCCTCCCGGAAGTACACCAGCGCGCGCATGTACTGGCGGATCGCCGACAGGCACGGGTCGGAGGCGCGCCGGGCGGCCCAGTCCATCCGGTCCAGCGCCACGGCGGACAGGTCGTAGTAGCCGAGCTTCACGCTCACGTCGTGCGCCGTACGGTACGTCGAGGCCAGCGCCTGCCACAGCTCCGAGGACCCCGATCGCCAGGCGGCAGTGGTCAGTTCGGTGATCGTCGACGGCAGTTTCCGGGCCGCGTTACGCAGATGCGTGGCCCGGACCAGTACGCAGAGGTGCTGCGCGGCCTCGATCAACTGCTCGGGGGAGCGCTCCGGAATCGCTTCGTCGGCGCCCAGGTCGTACAGGTCCAGCGCCTCACGGATGGGCCTTATCAACTCGGTCAGCCGGTCCTGCTGGAGCTCGGTGACGTACGGCTGGCCCGTCAGCACCGACACGTCGATCCGCAGCACCTGGGCCACCGCGGCCACGAAGTCGAGGTTCGCCGGTTTGGCACCGCACTCGACCTGGTTCAACAGGCTGTACGAGTAGGGCAGCCGTGCGGCCAGTTGACGTTGTGTCAACCGCGCCAGCCTGCGCTGCTCCTTGATGCGGGTGCCGGTGTGCTCGCCGACCTGGCTGGGCATGCGTTCTCCGTTTCTACACGAGTCACCGGAAGGTACTCGTGCCCACTCCGGGCGCGGGTGTCATCGGCCTCGACACCACTCGTTCCGGGGGTGGTTGCATCTGGGCGCGAGTGCGGGGTGGTATGGGTGGCATGACGACTCTGCACCTGTTCTGTTCTGCCGCCCCTCCGGTTTTCGACGTATTACGTGTCGTGCGAGATGCGCAAGCGCGTAGGTGGGACGTCTGTCTGGGCCTCACCCCGACGGCCGCGCGGTGGCTGGCGCCCCAACTGCCCGCGCTGGAAGAGGCCACCGGACGTCCGGTGCGATCCGAGTACAAGATGCCCGGAGATCCGGACGTCTGGCCCCCGCCGGATGTGATTCTCGTCGCGCCCGTCACCTTCAACACGCTCAACCAGTGGGCCCTCGGTATCACTTCGACCTTCGTCGTCGGAGTGGTGGCCGAAGGTGCCGGCAAGGACATACCGATCGTGGCCATGCCCTGCGCGAACGCCGCCTACGTGCGGCATCCGCAGTTCGAGAGGTCCCTGGAGACCCTCCGCGAGGCGGGCGTGAACGTGCTCTTCGGACCCGGCGGATTCGAGCCCAACCGGCCTGGCGAAGGGAGGCCCGAGGCGTTTCCGTGGACCCTGGCGCTCGATGCCGTGGACTCGGTTGTCAGTTCGGCGCCGTAATCTGTACGCATGTCCACTTTTCCTCCAGCGCCTGCTCCCGTGCGCTCACCTGACGCGGTGAACGCGGACATCCGCGCTCTGTGGCAGTGTTCGGGCGGACGGCTGTCGCCGGAGGGCGAAGCGACGTATCAACGTCTGTTGGTCGAGTGGGCTTCCGCGATGCACGCCGACATGGCCAAGGCGGCCTGACCGGCGGCGCCCCGCCGTCCCCGTCCCCACCCCTGTGCCTGTGCCCGTCCCCACCCCTGTGCCTGTGCCCGTCCCCACCCCTGTGCCTGTCGCCGCCCCTGTGCCCGTGCCCGTCCTGCCGCCCCCACCCGCCCGCCCGCCGTCTCCTCGGCCTCGCTGTGCGCAGGCGTCGCGCCGTCACGGCCCGGTGGTGCGCCGAAGCCGGGTCGCCCCTGTGGACGGGTGCGCCCCGGCGGCTGCATGCGTCCCGGCTGCTGCACGTGTCCCGGGCGATCCAGGGAGCTCGAACGCAGCCGGGGCGTAGGGCGCTCCGGCGCGGGGGCGGTGCGCGGCGATCGGGGCGGGTGGCCGCCGTCGGGATGCGCGCCCGGCGAGTGCGGGGCACCGTAGACGCATGGCTGTACACCCGCCCGTGATCGTCTTTCCGCCGTCGTCGAACGGCGCGCGGAGAGTGACGGTGCACGGGCGGATCGTGGGGCTGGCCCACGGGCGGGGAGAGGTGGCCGCACTTCTCCGCACGGCCGGACTCGTACCGGACGGGGAGGGAGCCGACCTCGATCAGCCCGATCTGATCGAGTGGCGAGGCGGCGACCTCGACACCTGGAGGTGAGCCCGTGAAGCTCCACCGTACGGCGCGGGCGCGGACGTCGATCGAACCGCCTCCCGGCTACTACACCCCGCAGGCCACTCCGCCCGACGACGCCCAGCGCGGCCTCGTTCTCGACTGGGCCGTGACCCAGCGGATCGCCGACGGCTGGCGGGTGGAGTCGCGTTCCTGGGCGCAGGCCGTCCTCGTCAGGGGACAGCCCGTCAACCACGTGCTGCACGCCTTCCTGACGGTGTTCACCTGCTTCCTCTGGGCTCCGGTCTGGCTGGTGCTGACCCTGGTCAACAAGGTCGAGCGAGCAGTTCTGACCGTGGACGCACAGGGGCACATCGTCACCGTGGTCGCCCCGACCTGACCACTGGTTTCCCGATTCGGATCACGCCACTCCCTTACTCCCGTACTCCCCAACGGAACGGTCACCGCATGCGTTCCGCCACACGAAGGAGTTGTCCATGACGCAGTCGGCATCCACCCCCGGAGGATCGCGGGAAACGACGGACGGAGTGGGGGGAGCGGGGCACGCCGGTCGGCCCGCAGGCCGGCCGGGCGGGTCCGGGAAGGGCCGGGACCCGGGTGGCCACTGGGCCGCTGCCGGAACGATGTTCGCGGGTGTGCTGCTGCTCGTGGACGGTGTCCTCGGCATCGTCAAGGGGATCTCGGGCATCGCCACCGACGACGTCTTCGCGCGCATCAACCACTACGTCTTCAAGTTCGACCTGACCGCGTGGGGGTGGATCCACCTGATTCTCGGGGTGATCCTCGTCATCGTCGGTTTCGGCATCCTCAAGGGTGCGGGGTGGGCACGCGGAACGGGTGTGGTGCTGGCCGCCATCAATTTGATCGCGAACTTCCTCTGGCTGCCCTACGCGCCCATCACCGCACTCATCTCCATCGGCATCGATGCGGTGGTCATCTGGGCCCTCTGCACGGACCGCCGCGGGGCGGTGATCTGAGGGCGTCTTCCGGCCCCCGCCGGGCGGGCGGCGCCCGGAACCGGAGCTCCTGTCAGTGGTGGGGGTCACACTGGAGGCATGTGCCGCTCCATCAAGACGCTCCGCCCGCCGGCCCTCCCCGAGGAGGCCACCGAAGAGGACATGAGAGCCGCCGCCCTGCAGTTCGTACGCAAGGTGTCCGGCTTCCGTGCCCCTGCCGCTCACAACCAGGAGGTGTTCGACCGGGCCGTGGAAGAGATCACAGCCGCCACGCACCGGCTTCTCGAAGGCTTGGAGGTGCGGGGCGCCCACGCCCACACCGCCGCGCAGGCATGACGGACGCCCCGACGTTTCCATGCCTCGGTGTCCCGACGGTGCGCGGGTCGTCCGGGACTCAGCAGTCAAGGGCTCAGCACTCAAGGGCTCAGCAGTCCGGGGCTCAGCAGTCCGGGGCTCAGCAGTCCGGGGCTCAGCAGTCCGGGGCCGACGGTTCGCTCAGGGAGCAGGGGTGAGGCCGGCCGGAGACGAGGACGCCGAGGCGGCGGCCCCGGTCAGTGCCTGCTGGGCAGCGGCGGCCGGGCGGCGCATCACGAACGCGGCGAGGCCGCCCGCGACGAAGAGTGCGAGCACGGAGAGGGCGGTGCCGAACCAGGTCGCGCCCAGCCACTGGCCGCCGAAGTAGCCCAGTCCGACGCTGTATCCGGCCCAGGCGACACCCGCCACGGCAGACCAGGGCAGGAACTCCTTCACCTTCCGGTGCGCCGCGCCCGCGCCCAGGGAGACCACCGACCGGCCCGCCGGGGCGAACCGGGCGATCACGACGAGCGCCCCGCCGCCGCGGTTGAGCGCCGCGCCGAGGCGTTCCTGCGCCGAGGTGAGGCGCCGGGAGCGGGCGATGGCCCGGTCCAGTCGTTCGCCGCCCCGCCAGGCGAGGCGGTACGCGACGAGGTCGCCGAGGACCGAGGCGGCGGCCGCGCTCAGCACGAGGAAGAACAGGGACGGCACCGCGTGGGTGACCGCGCCGTGCGCGCCCGCGACCGTGGTCGAACCCGCTGCGGCGGCGGTGGCCGCGGTGATCACCAGGACACCGCTGGGAAGGACGGGGAGGAACACGTCCAGGAGCACCGAGAGGCCCACCACGAGGTAGACCCATGGGCTGCTGGTCAGCGCACCCACACTCTCCAACACTTCCTACTCCCCGGTTCGTGTCAACGCCGCGACGTCGCAGGGGAGCGGCAGGAGCGGCAGGGCCAGCTGTACAGCGTACGCCTGCGGCTCACCCGCGCGTCGCCGGGGGGAGGACGGTGTAGTGCAGCTCACGTACACCGCAGGGGGCCGCGACCTGGGGTGACGCCCCGGGTCACGACCCCTCGGTCAGCGAGCGTTCCATGGTCGTTTCCAGCGAGACGCTCTCCGGCGAGGCCGCAGGCTTCCCGGACCTCTCCGTGCTGCTCCCCGCTCCCGAACCCGCCGACCCGGTGGAGTCACCCGTCTTCCTCGCCCTCACCAGTTCCAGCCGCGCGCTCCGACCGCTCAGGGTGAGCGTCATCAGCTGGTTCCCGAACCAGGGACCACCCGCCCGCCGCCACCGCACCGGGGGTTCCGGGCAGCGTCCGTGGCGGGCCAGCAGGGAGCCCAGCCACTTCCCGGCGCCGCTCCAGCCGAACCGGAAGCCCACCCTCATCAGGGCGGGAATCGAGTTGTGGACCGGCGAGCAGGTCAGCTGGAACACCCGGGCCTCCGGCCCCTCATCGGCCCACCGGGGCTCGGCGACGTAGGCGTGGTGGACGTCGCCGGAGAGCACGCACACGGTCGCCGGCGCGTGCGGACCGCTGCCGGCCTCCCGCACCAGTTCCGTCAGCTCCCGGAACGACTGGGGGAAGGCGGCCCAGTGCTCCAGGTCCGCCCCGCGGCGCAGCTTCTCACCGAACCGGGCCCACCGGCCGTCCGGCCCGCCCCGCACGCCCCGGCAGAGCGCCGCGTCCCACGCCTCGGCGTCGTGTATCAGCGGCGGGAGCAGCCACGGCAGCGAGGTCCCGATCAGGAGGTGGTCGTAGGAGCCGGGCGCGTCCAGCGCCGCCTCGCGGAACCACTGCGCCTCCTCGGGGTCGAGCATCGCCCGGTCCTGCTCGCCCAGGACCCGGGCGGCGCGGCTGTCCACCACGAGGACCCGGACCCGCCCGAAATCGCGGCGGTAACTCCAGCGCACCCCGGACGGTTCCGCGTCGGCGGTGGCCGCGAATCGGCGAAGCGCCTCGGTGCCGTCCGGGACGGACCGTATCTGCGCGTACAGGGGGTCGGCTTGCAGTTCGGCGGGGGAGAGGTTGCCGAGGTGCTGGTAGACCCAGTACGACATCAGGCCGCTGACGATCCGCTCGTGCCACCAGGAGGTGGCCCGCATGTCCGTCTGCCAGGACTCGCTGGTGTTCCAGTCGTCCACGACGTCGTGATCGTCGAAGATCATGCAGCTGGGAACGGTGGAGAGCAGCCAGCGCACCTCGGGGTCGCGCCAGGACTCGTCGTAGAGGTGGGTGTACTCCGCGTAGTCCGCGACTTCCGCCCCCGGCGGTTCCTTCAGATCGCGCCGCTCGGCGATCAGCCGCCGGGTGGCCTCGGAGGTCTCGTCCGCGTAGATCTGGTCGCCGAGGAGCAGCAGGACGTCCGGGCGTACGGCGGTGGGGTCGGACGCCAGCCGTGAGGCGAGGGCGTCGAGCGCGTCCGGACCGATGGGGTCGTCGCCCGGCGGGCGCAGCGGGGAGCCCGGCGAGAAGGGGCTGCCACCACCGGGCGGAGCGGCCCAGCGGCACGAGCCGAAGGCGATGCGCAGCGGTACCCGCGACGCCTCCTCGCCGGGTACGGGAGTGGTGATCGTGCTGGGCGGGAACGGGGAGTCGGCCGGGGGCCACACGCACCGGTCGTCGATCAGCACCTCGTACGGCGTGGTCGTGCCCGGTGTCAGCCCGTCCACCACCACCAGGGCGTAGTGGTGTCCGCACACGGCGAACGTCGCCGAGCTTCCGGACGCCCCGTCCTCGCAGCGCACCGTGACGGTGCACGGCCGGTCCGCCTCGACCCAGACGGTCGCGGTGGTCCCGGACGCGTGGTCCACGTACCGAAGCAGCGGTCCCAGCCGGAGCCCGGCCATCTGTGCCCTCCTCGCGCCGTCGCACACGGATCTTTCTCCGTACCGTACGGAACGACGCGGCCGTACGGAACGGTGGCCCCGTACGGAAGGGGTCGGCGGGGCGCTCCGAAGGGGGGCGGCGGTGGGCTCGAGGAGCGGGCTCCGGAGCGGGCGGTGCGGGGCGGTGCGGACGGCCGTGCGGTGCGGGCCGGCGGAACGGTCGGCGGGGGGCGCGGTCCGGTCGGTCCGGTCGGGGTGCCCGGCCCGCGCCCGGCGGGTCAGCAGCCGTTCAGGGTCGTCGTCAGCGCGGTCTTCTCCGCGGAGTCGACGGTGAGCTTGTAGTAGTACTTCACCTGCACCCAGGCCCGCACGTAGGTGCAGACGTAAGCGGCCCGGGACGGGAGCCAGTTGGCGGGGTCCTTGTCGCCCTTGGACTGGTTGACGTTGTCCGTCACGGCGATCAGCTGGGGGCGCGTCAGGTCGTTGGCGAACGCCTGGCGCTGGGCGGTCGTCCAGCCGCTGGCGCCCGAACGCCAGGCCTCGGCCAGCGGAACCATGTGGTCGATGTCGAGATCGGAGGCGGCGGTCCAGGTCGCGCCGTCGTACTGCGAGTACCAACTGCCGCTCGTGGCCGAACAGCTGGTGTTTGTGACGACCGAACTGCCGTCGCGCTTCAGCACGGTCTCGCGGGTGTCGCAGGCGCCGGACTGGGTGATCCAGTGCGGGAACAGGTCGCGGCTGTAACCGCTGGTCGAGCCCGCCGCCGCGACCGTCAACTGGCCCAGGTACGTACGGGCGGTGGCGGCGCTGACCGGGGTGGGCATGGCGGCCTGGGCGGACGGCGCGGTGAGCAGTGCGGTGGTGGCGGCGAGTGCGGCGGAGGCGGCCACCACGGCTATGCGACGCGCGTAGAACTTGGACATGCGAACTCCTCTGATGCAGGGGGCATTGACCAGGGGTCGGGGGTGAGCCCAGTCATCGTCGCGGCGCCAGGTTGCTGCGGGGTGGGCACCAGGTAACAGCGTGACGACATGAGCACGTCACATCAAGAGCCCGGACAGGGGAACTGGCGTGCCATCAGGGGCTCGTGGGAGTGGCCGGGTGGTCCGGTGGAGGATGCGGAGCGGCGTGGAGAGGGCTGGAGGCCGAGGTCCGGGCGCGCCGAAAAGCCCGCCGGGGCCATGGGCGCGCCGGCGGGCTTTTGGTGGTTCGGGTGGGTGGGGCGTACGCCCGGTGGGTCAGTGGTCTTCGCGGATGTGCAGCTTCAGCGATCCGTCGGGCAGCGACTCCACGCGGACCTGGGTCAGGTCGTCGACGTGGGCGTCCGGGGAGAGGGCCGCCGCTCGCGGGCCCACGCCCACGACGCGCATGCCTGCCGCCCGGCCGGCGGCGATCCCCGCCTCGGAGTCCTCGAAGACGACGCAGTCGGCCGGGGCGAAGCCGAGATCGGCCGCGCCCTTGAGGAAGCCCTCCGGGTCAGGCTTGCTGGCGCCGACGCTCTCGGCGGTGATGCGCACCACCGGTAGCGGCAGTGAGGCCGCCGCCATCCGGGTGGCGGCGAGAGTCGCGTCGGCCGAGGTCACCAGTGCGTGCGGGAGTCCGGCGATCGCGGCCATGAACGCCGGAGCGCCACCGACCGGTACGACTCCGTCGGTGTCGGCGGTCTCCTCGGCCAGCATCACGCGGTTGTCCGCGTGGTTCTCCTCCATGGGGCGGTCCGGGAGGAGGATCGCCATCGTGGCGTAGCCCTGCCGGCCGTGGACCACCTTGAGCGCGGCCTCCGGGTCGAGCCCGTGCTGTACGGCCCATCGGCGCCAGCAGCGCTCCACGACGGCGTCGGAGTTGACCAGGGTCCCGTCCATGTCGAGGAGGAGGGCCTTGGCGGCGAGAACGGTGGCCTGCATGAGCGAACTCCAGAGCACGGGACCGTGCATAGGGGACGCGTGCGCCACGGGCGCGAGGACGTGCGGCGCACGAAGAACAAGAGCAGCCCCGCCCGCCGGTCAGGGAATGCGGGCGAAGCCACTTTGTTTCTTCACGATACAAAAACGTGCCGCGGAATGCCAATTCCGGATCGGCCCCACCGTCCACCCGGCGGGCAGCCGCTCGCCCGCCCCGTGCGGTTGTTCAGTGCCTGCTCTTCCCGGTCGTGGCCGCCTCCAGCACGCTGCGGGTGTGGGGTCCGTACACGCCCGAAGGGTCGCCCTGGATGCCATGGATCGCCTGGTACGTGGAGACGGCCATCTGGACCCGGTCCGTGTAGTCGGAGTCGATCGGGCCGTAGAAGAGCCGTGCCTCCCGCAGCCGGGTCTGCAGTTCGGCGACCTCCGGTCCGTAGTCGCCGCGCTGCAGGGTGGTCCCGGCCGGCGGCGCGGTCGTCGCCGGTGGTGCCGCCGCGACGGGCGGGGCGGAGGTCGGATTGCTCGGCGTGGGCGAGGGCATCCCGGCGGAAGCGGTCGGCGACGCGCTCACGCCGGCCGAGGGGGAGGCCGAGGCCGAGTCGGACGGGGAGGCCGACGTGGCCGTGGCGGAGGGCGAGGCAGTGGCGGAGGCGGACGCGGACGCGGACGCGGAGGAGGACGGAGTGGCCGGGGCGTCCGTCGCGTCGGCGGTCACGTCGGGAACGCTCGCCGGGGCGTCCGGCAGGCTCTCCTGCCGGGCGGCATCGTCCCCGTCGAAGACACCGCCGAGGACCGAGGCGGTCCCGAGCATCGCGACGACGGCCGCCGCCACCCCCAGCGCGACGAACGGACGCTTGCGGCGGGGCTGGACGGGGTCGGCCCTGTCCGCCCGGCCCCCACCCGCAGGCCCGGACCCGGACCCGGAGCCGTACCCGGACCCGGAGCCGTACCCGGACGCGGACGCGGCCGGGGGCATCGGTCCGGCCGGCTGGACCGGCCCCCGTGCCACCGGGGGTACCGCAGGCAGTCGCATCGTCGAGTCGGCGGCCCCAGGGCCCCCCGCACCTCCGACGGGCCCCGTACCTCCCGCGCCCGTACTTTCTGCGAGGGGCTCCCCGGGGGTCCCGGCGGCCGCTGTGGGTGCGCCGGCCGCGGCCGGACCCGCGCCCTCGACGGCCGCCGTGGCGACGGGTGGGGCCGCCGGGCCGGTCGCCCCACCGGCCTCCGCTCCGGCGCCCCGCGCTGACCCCTCGGCGTTCGGCAGCGTCACGTACGGCCTGATCCGCAGCGGGTCGAAGTCCTCGGCCGCGGCGATCTCGGCGGCCTTTCCGGCGGCCTTGCGGTCACCGGATCCCGTGGTGTTCCCGGCGCTCGCCCCCGCCGGGGCCGGTGCCGCTCCCGGGCCCGCGGTGGCGCATCCGCACGCGGGTATCGCGCCCGGCCCGGGTCCCGGCTGTCTGCTGTCGCGCAGGCCGCCGCAGTTCGGGCACGTCTGTCCCGTCATCGTGGGTCCCCTCCCCATTGAATTGTCTTGGATTATGCAGGTCGCCGAGCGCGCGTTCGACGCGGTGCCACCGCTCAGCAGGCCGTAAGCGGACATAGAGGTAAGGATGGTGTGTACCCGGAGATCCGAGGAGACGTCCATGGCCCAGCAGTCGAGTCCGCCACTCGCGCCCGGGGAAGGGCGGTCCACCCGGACGATCCTGGTGGCCATCGGCGCGCTGCTGCTCGGCATGCTGCTCGCCGCACTCGACCAGACGATCGTCTCCACGGCACTCCCCACGATCGTCAGTGACCTCGGTGGGCTGGAGCACCTCTCCTGGGTGGTCACCGCCTACATGCTGGCGGCGACGGCGGCCACCCCGCTCTGGGGCAAGCTCGGCGACCAGTACGGACGCAAAAGGCTCTTCCAGACCGCCATCGTCATCTTCCTGATCGGCTCCGCCCTCTGCGGCCTCGCGCAGAACATGCCACAGCTGATCGGCTTCCGCGCTCTCCAGGGACTCGGCGGCGGCGGGCTGATGGTGCTCTCCATGGCCATCGTCGGGGACATCGTGCCGCCCCGGGAACGCGGCAAGTACCAGGGCCTGTTCGGGGCCGTCTTCGGCGTGACCAGCGTGCTCGGCCCGCTGCTGGGCGGCCTCTTCACCGAACACCTCTCCTGGCGCTGGGTGTTCTACATCAACCTCCCGATCGGCGCCGTCGCCCTGATCGTCATCGCCGCCGTCCTGCACATCCCGGTCAAGCGGACCAAACACACCATCGACTACCTGGGCACCTTCCTCATCGCTGCCGCCGCGACCTGCCTGGTCCTGGTGGCCTCCCTGGGCGGTACGACGTGGGAGTGGGGCTCCGCGCAGATCATCGGGCTCGCCGTCCTCGCCGTGGTGCTGCTGGTCGCGTTCGTGGCCGTGGAGCGGCGCGCGGCCGAACCCGTACTGCCGCTGAAACTCTTCCGGATCAGGACCTTCAGCCTCGTCGCCCTCATCAGCTTCGTCATCGGCTTCGCCATGTTCGGCGCGATGACCTACCTGCCGACCTTCCTCCAGGTCGTGCAGGGCATCACCCCGACCATGTCCGGCGTGCACATGCTGCCCATGGTGCTGGGACTGCTGCTCACCTCGACCGGCTCCGGGCAGATCGTCAGCCGTACCGGCCGGTGGAAGGTCTTCCCGCTCCTGGGTACCGCCATCACCGCGATCGGACTGCTGCTCCTGCACCGGCTCGACGTGAACAGCTCCACCTGGGAGATGAGCGCCTACTTCTTCGTCTTCGGCGCGGGGCTCGGCCTGGTGATGCAGGTCCTGGTGCTGGTCGTGCAGAACGCCGTCCCCTACGAGGACCTGGGCGTCGCCACCTCCGGAGCCACGTTCTTCCGGTCCATCGGCGCGTCCTTCGGGGTCGCCATCTTCGGCACCATCTTCACCAGCCTGCTCAACGACCGGCTGGCGGACGCGCTCAGCGGCCGGGCGCTGCCCCCCGGCGTCGACGCCGGAAAACTGGCCGCCGACCCCCGGTCCATCGGGCGGCTCCCCGCCGACCTCCGCCCCTCGGTCCTCGACGCGTTCGCGTCCTCGATCACCGACGTCTTCCTCTACGCGGCCCCGGTCGTGCTGATCGCCTTCGTCGTCGCGTGGTTCCTCAAGGAGGACAAGCTGCGCGGCTCGGTGACCGCGCCCGACACCACCGAGACCCTGGCGTCGAACCCGGTCGAACGCTCCTCCTACGACGAATGCGCCCGCGCGCTCTCCGTGCTCGCCACCCGCGAGGGGCGCCGCGAGATCTACGAGAAGATCACCGCTCGGGCCGGGTACGACCTTCTGCCCGCCGCCAGTTGGCTGCTGCTGCGCATCAAGCGGCACGGGGCGGTCGAACCCGCCCGGCTCGCGGACGTCACCCCGCTGCCGCTGAAGGTCATCAACGACGCCTCCCGGCAGGTGGAGGAACACGGATTCGCACGCCGCGAGGGAGTGCAGCTGGTGCTCACCGAGCCGGGCGCGGAAGCGGTCGTACGGCTCTCCCGGGCCCGGGAGGACTCGCTCTCCGAGATGCTGGGCGACTGGTGGGGGCCGGACCGTCCGACCGATCTGGTCGCTCTGGTGTCCGAGCTGACCGCCGAGGTCAGCGGTTCCCGGAAGGAGCGGCCCCACCTGCCCGAGGCCCCCCGGGACCACGCGGCCGAGCCGCACCCCCCGGGAGCCGGGCCGGGCCCCGGTCACTGACCGGCTCCCGGGGGGTGCGGCCGGGTCGTCGGTCGCACACGAGCGGGCTCGTCGGGCTCCGGGGGCGGATCGCGGCGGACCGGGCTCCGGCCGACCGCCGCTCACCTCCTGACAGGAATGGAAAGGCGCTCCGGATAAATCGGGGTGGGTCTACCGTCGACTCTTCCGTGCGTCCCGGTGGTGGCCGTCGGTTACGCTGCGGCCGGAACGGATGGCACGCTCCATATCATGATGCAGCCGTTTTTCGGATTCACACTCGGGGATGAAGCGGCGGCGACACCGGTCGTCATTCCTGTTGTCAAAACGGTCATCACGACGAGAGTGGTGGCCGTCAGGGTTTTGCGCACTCGTTGCATTCCTTCCGGGGGATGATGATCTTCGAGCCCGGAGGGTAGCAGACGGTTTTGGGTGGAGGCCAATTATCTGGCATATGCCAAATCGGGCCTATTCCTTGGTCGGCCTACCTGTCGCGTGGGGCGGAATGGTTCCCCGCACCACCGTTGGATCTGCGTTCGATTTCGATCATGCGACGACGGATTCTGTACGCGCCGACCGGGTCTCTGGTCCGGACCAATTCGGATGCCTGATGCAGTGCCGCGCGCGCTTCGTCAACGTCTCCCGCCGTGAGTCGCACCTCGGCCAGGAGTGTCCGCGCGGCGGTCTCCTCGTCCACGTCGTGCGTGCGGGCGGCGACTGCCGCCGCAGCTCGCAGCCGGTCCGTGGCGGCCGCCAGGTGGCCCGCGGCGAAGTCCGCGCGGCCGAGGCGACGCAGGGCCTGTGCCTCGTGGTGGGCTGCTCCTATGTCCTGGGCAATCGTCAGTGCCTCCAGGAGATGCCGACCGGATTCCTCGACGCTCCCCAGGTGCCAGTGCGCCTCTCCGATACCGAGCAGTGTTTCTGCCTGACTCTTCCGGTCGCCAAGCGAGCGAAATTCCGAGAGAGTCGCCCCGAATATGGCAAGTGCCTTGTCGGGCTCGCCCGAGCTCGTGAGGACCTCGGCCAGATTTCTGCGTACGGTCGCTCGGTCGTACCGGCTTCCGTCGACCTCAAGGAACGACAATGATTCCTCGAACGAGTTGCGGGCGGATGCCAGCCTGCCGGCCTGCATCTGTAATTCGCCCATGTTGTTGAGGGTCTGGCCGGAGGCGATTCTGTCGGACACGTTCCGGAAGCCCGACAGCGCGTCACGGAAGTGGGTGAGGGCCTGGCCGTGCTCTCCCAGGAAGAGCATGGCGACTGCAATGTTGTTCTGACTGCGCGCTTTTTCCCACACATCACCTGAAAGCGACGTGATGGCGAACGATTGCTGGAGCAGGCCGAGAGCCTTGCGATTCTCGCCGAGATGCCAGTTCAAGGTGCCGAGGACGCGTAGGGCCTCCGCCTCGAAGGGTTCGTCGCCCAGCGCACGCGTGAGCTCCAGTGCTCGCTCGCCCGCCGCCGCGGCCTCCGCGTACTCCCCGACGCTCGCGTCCGCCGCGCAGAGGTCGACCAGGGCCCGGCTGAGCGCCGACGGGTCGTTGTCCGCCCGGTCCCAGTGGGCGACCGCGTGCCCCAGGAGCTTTTTGGCATCCTGCCAGTGGCATTCCGACTGTAGAAAACCTGCCAGGATGCCGACGAGTCGGGCGGCGGACTCGGGGGCGCCGTTGTTCCGTGCGTGGTCTTCGACGGCGAGGAGGTTGGCGCGTTCCGCGACCAGCCAGGACCGTGCAGCGGCGGCGTCGCTCCAAGGCGGTGGAGACACCGGCGCCAGTGGCTGCGGCGAGGCAGGCCGGACGCGTCGGGGGTATGCCGTGCGATCCGCGAGATCGGCAGTCGCGGTGTAGAAGTCCGTGAGGCGGGCGAGTGCCTGGCAGCGTTCCGGCTCGCCGTCCTCCGCCAGGGAAAGACCGTAGGCGTACTCGCGCAGTAGGTCGTGGTAGCGATAGCGGTCCGGGACGGGCTCCCGGAGGAGGTGGCACGCCAGCAAGCCTTCGAGCAATCGTTCGATCGTATCCCGTGGAAGGCCCAGCAGGGCGGAGGCCGCGTCGGCGGTGAACTCGGGTCCGGGGTGCAGTCCGAGGCGGCGGAACGCGGTCCGCTGCTGCGCGGTGAGGGTCCGGTAGGAGAGGGCGAACGCCCGTGCCATCTCCTGTTCCTGGTCCGCGCTGTGGATTTCTGTCAGCCGCCCGGGAGCCCGCGCCAGACGCTCGGCGAGGACGCTCAGCGTCCAGGAGGTGCGGGCGCGGAACCTGTGGGCCACCAATTCGATCGCAAGGGGCAGATACCCGCACAAACGCACGATCCGTGCGGTCTCGGCGAGATCCCGGGTGCGCTCCTCTCCCGCGAAACGGCAGAAGAGCGAGACGGCGTCCTCCTCCGGCAGGGCGTCGAGCGGTACCGACAGCGCCTGAGGAATGCCGGTCAGATGCCGACGGCTGGCGATGATGGTCAGAGAGGGCGATCCGCTCGGCAGCAGCGGACCGACCTGTTCGGGTCCGGTGGCGTCGTCCAGGACGATGACCACCCGGCGCTCGGCCAGCATGGTCCGCCACAGGGCCGTGCGCCCCTCCAGCTCCGCCGGGATGGAGAACGCCGGCGCACCGAGCAGCCTCAGCAGCGTGGCGAGTGCCGCCCTCGCGGTCAGAGGTTCCTGGGTGGGGGAGTGCCCGTGCAGATCTATGTACAGCTGGCCATCCGGGTACATGTCGGCGAGCAGGTGGGCACTGGCGACGGCCAAAGCTGTCTTGCCGACCCCCGCCATGCCACTGACGGCTTCGACGGTCACGACCGAGCCGTCGGGCGCACCCCTCTCGGCGATCATCGAGGTGAGGGCCCGTAACTCCGAGCGGCGCCCGACGAGCGACGGCTGCAGGGGCAGGTTCCGGGGCGGCGGCGTGCCGGCCGGGGGCCCTGCGGTCCCGGTGGGCTCCGGCGGGTGCGCGGGTGGAGCGCCGACCACCGGGGCGGGGGAAAGGGACGTGCGCCTGCCGTCATCCCCGCGGGCCAGTTCGGCTGCCGGCACGCGTGCCAGTACTCCCTGGTGAATCAGGTTCAGCTCGGCGCCGGGGACGGCTCCGTACTCCGCCATCAATGACCGCCGGGCCTGCTGGTGCACCCGCAGCGCGTCCCCGTACCGTCCGCTGCCGTAGTAGGCGAGCATCAACTGCCCGATCAGCGTCTCATCACCGGGATGGCGCGCGACCAACGTGGAGAGTTCGGCGACCTGTTCGGCGAAGAGCCCGAGCCTCAGACCGGTCGCGATGCGCGACGAGGTGGCGTTCAGTCGGGATTCCGCGAGGGCCCGCCGAACGGTTGCCGCCCAGAATCCGGGCAGTCCCGCCAGTGCCTCGCCCTGCCACAGCTCCTCCGCCCGAGCCAGCAGCTCGACCGCCCTCGCGTCACTGTCGCTCGTGGACGCGGCCTCGACGAGCCTCTGGAAGCGTCGGCGGTCCACGGAGTCGCGCCCGGCGCGCAGGGTGTAGGTGTGCGCTTTCCCGGTGATGGTCGGGGCGTCCGGTCCCGCTCCGGGGGGCTGCAGCCGTTTGCGGAGACGCGACATGTAGGTGTGGGTGTTCTCGCGGGCGCGCTTCGGCGGGTCACCGTCCCAGAGGCGTTCCACCAGCTCGCTCAAGGCCACGGGACGTCCCGCCTCAAGAGCGAGCGCGGCCAGCAACAGCCGTTCCTTGTCCGATCCGAGCGTCAGCCAGTGCCCGTTCAGCCTCAGCCCCACCGGTCCGAGAATCTGTATTTCCACCAGCGCCCCCGCTGGTCCGTCGGATGGTTCATGAGCATGGCATCGGGCGGCGAGAACTGCCATACGGCGCAGCTGTCTTGGCGTGAACTGTTTCTTGCCCGATGGTCGTTCCCGGCCGCGCCTGGGTAGAACGCGAATGAGTTCGGACCATGGGCACATCGATTTCCGGGGGCGGATGGATGAATGATCGAATTGCGGCTGTGCAGGGACCTCACGGGAATGAGATCGGTGGCGGGGCGAGGCTGTACGGTCCCACTGTCCAGGCCCGTGAGGTGCATGGCGGCATACATGTCCACCCCGCGTCGGCGGCGCCCGTCCGGCCCGTCCGACCGCGCCAACTCCTGCCCGTTCCGGCGAACTTCACCGACAGAAAGAGTGACCTCGCAGCGCTGGACGATCTACGTGCTGCCGGATTGTCGATGATCGTCGTCAGCGGTCCGGCCGGAATCGGCAAGACGACCCTCGTGTCCAAATGGCTGCATTCGCTGAGCAGTGAATTTCCGGACGGACAGTTGTACGCGGATCTGCGAGGGCATGCGGCGGACGAGCCGGTGAGGCCTGCGGAGATTCTGGGCCAGTTCCTCCGGACTCTGGGGTCCGGGCCACCTCCCACGGACTCGGTCGAACTGGCCTCCCTGTGGCGGTCCCTCACGGCCGACCGGCGCATCGCGATCATGTTGGACAACTCGTTCACGGCCGCTCAGATAAGGCCGTTGCTGCTCGGCGGTCCGGGCGGCCTGGTGGTCGTCACGAGTCGCCGCAGACTGACCGGCCTGCGCATGCAGGGCGCGGGCTTCCATCAGCTGGAGGCGCTCGGCCCGGCCGCCGGTGTCGAACTGCTCACCCGGGGGATCGGAGCGGAACGCGTCGCGGAGGAACTTCCCTCGGCGCACCGCCTGGTGGCTCTCTGCGCGGGTCTTCCGCTCGCGGTCTGCCTGGCGTCCGCGCGGCTCGCGACACGGCCGAGACAGTCGGTCGGGGCGCTTGCGGACGCCCTGGCGCGGAATGCGGGCGGTGGCCGGCTGGCCGCGCTCGAAGTGGAAGGGGAGACTTCGGTGAGCAAGGCATTGGACGCGTCCTACGAGGTACTGAGCAGCGGGACCGCGCGCCTCTACCGGACGCTCGGCCTGCTCCCGGTGAGCACCTTCGACGCGATGATCGCCGCAGCCGCCTGCGGCGAGTCGCCGGAGTGGGCGGAGCGTCGGCTCGACGAGCTGGTCGAAGCGAATCTCGTGGAGGACGTCGGCCCGGACACCTTCCGCTTCCATGACCTTCTGCGGCTCCACGCGCACGACCGAGCCGTGGAGGACGACGCCGACGCCGCCCGCGAGGAGGCGCTGCGGCGATTCTGCGACTGGTGCCTCAGCACGGCAACGGCGGCTCAGGAGCTGCTGACACCGGTGCAGTTCACGCTCCCCAGGATCTATGCCCACCCGCCGCATCTTCCTCTGCCGTTCGCCGACGAGGTCGCGGCGCTCGGATGGCTGGACTCCCGGCGGACGCAACTCCTGGAGGCCGTGAGGCTTGCGGCGGGCAGCGGCTGGTACGACACCGCGTGGATGCTGGTGGACGCCCTGTGGCCCCTTTTCCTGCGGTTGCGCCACTACGCAGACTGGATCGAGGCCCACGAGATCGGGCTGAGGTCAGCCCGGCAGGCCGGGAACAGGACGGCCGAACGCCAGATGCTGAACTCCGGAGCCATCGGCCTGGGCGCCGCCGGGCGCATCGAGGAGGCCCTCGCCTGGTACGGGGACTCCCTCCTGGCCGCACGGGAAGCCGGTGACCTGCGGGACGAGGGCCAGGCGCTGCTGGGCCTCGGAGCATGCCACCGCGAGGCGGGGCGGTACGCCGATGCCGTGACCCACCTCGACCGCGCTGTCTCCGTATGGGAGGGCTGCGGGTACCCGAGGGGGGCGGCCCTCGCCCGCACCACGCTGGGTGAGATCGCACTCGCGACCGGAGCCACGGGAGAGGCGGTCGACTGCTTCGCCCGGGCCCATGCCGCACTGGTGGCGGTCGACGACCCCCACGACGCGGCGCGGGCTCTCGTGTTCCTGGGGCGCGCCCGCGTCCGGGCCGGTGACTATCAGGAGGGCACGGCGAGGATGAACGAGGCCCTGGCGGTCTTCACCGGCTCCGGAGCGGCCTTCTGGCAGGCGCGCACGCTGGAGATGCTGGGCGAGAGCGCGGCGGAGCACGGTTGCGGGAAGGCGGCGGAGGGCTTCCTCGCGCGAGCCCTTGCCCTGTTCGAGACCACGAGCCCCGCCGACGCGCGCCGGCTCCGCGGGGGAGGGTGATCCGGTCGGAGAGAGGAGTGATCCGGTTCCGGGAGGCGAGGCACCTCGCCGGGACATAGCACGTCCGGGACGGGCTCGCGGTGAACTCTTCGAATTCGCTGCGTCGTTCCATGCCGTCGACCTAGTGTCGAGTAGGCCGGGAGCTCCCCCGTGGCGACGGGGCGAACCTCGGCCGACGCGGCGCCGAAGGCCGTGGCTGCGGAACACCGACCCAGGGAGTGAGCATGGACCCGATCACGGTAGCGGCCCTCACGGCCCTGGCAAGCGGTGTCGGCGGCGACGCCGGCCGCCAGGCATGGCAAGGACTCGCCGCACTGGTGAGACGTCCGTTCCGGGGCAGCTCGACGGATGACGCGGGCGGTGTGACGTCGGGCATCAGCTCGGGCGAACCGGAGGTCGCCGAACTGGAGAATGACCCGGCGGACCCGCTGCGCGCCCAGGCGCTGGCGACAGCACTCGGCGTACGCGCCGCCCTGGACGGGGAGTTCCGCGCACTGCTCGAAGAATGGTGGCAGAGCGCGCAGAGCGGTTCGAGCGGCGAGGTCCGCAACAGCATCAGCGGGGGTACACAGAACGGCCCGGTGCTGCAGGGCCGGGATTTCTCGAGCCTCACCTTCAACACGTCTGAACGCAGGGAACGTTAGGGAGCGTCGACGATCACGCGGACACCGGACCGGCACGACCGGTACCACCGCGACCGGGTCGGCTTCGGCGGGACCACCGGGGCGCACGGCGCAGCTCCGCTGACCGTCCGCGCGTCGTGACCCGGGACGCCCGGCACCCTGGCCGGCGAGGAGCACCGTAGGCGCTGTCGGGTTCGCAGGTCCCAGGGCGGAACCGTCGCCGTGTGCCCCACCTGCCTGGACGCCGGCCCCCTCCACCCCGCTGCGAAACCTGCTCACCCGGCAGAGCCCTGCAAGGTTCTCGCAAGGCTCTGTCGAGTCTTCCGTCTCCCCCGCCGGGCATGTCGTCTGCGGAAGCAGTTCGTGGCAATCGAGGAGAAGCCAACAGGGGGACGCCATGCCGGCGTTGGACAAGACCGCGGCGAGCAGATTCGACACGGGCACCATCGAGGAAAGTGCCACCGGCTCACGGCAGTGGCTGACTCTGGTCGGCCGCAAGAGGGTCCTGGCGGTGGTTCACACAGTGACGTACGGGAAACGGCTGCTCGATGTCCTTTCCCTGCTGGAAGCCGACTTCCGGCTCCAGGTGGTCTTCACGGCGCCGCCCCACGACTTCGGCGACGACGTGGCTGCCTTTCTGGCGGGGCTCGGGAGCGTGGTGCTGCCGTGGGAACAGGTGGTCCGCATGACGTTCGACCTCGCCCTCGCCGCGGGGCCGCGCGGTGTGCAGCACATCGACGCACCGCTGATCACGTTGCCGCACGGGGCCAACTACCTGAAGAGAGTGACCGGGGGAGTGGACGCGGGGGTGGCAGGGCTACGCAGACAGGATCTGCTGCCCGGTGGGCGGCTGCCTGCCGCCGTGGGCGTACCCCACCACGCCGATCTGGGCGAGATGGGGCGCAGCTGCCCGGAGGCGCTCCCTCTGGCACGCGTGATCGGTGATCCCGTGCACGACCGGATCACCGCCAGCCTGCCTCTGCGCGCCGCGTACCGCCGCGCGCTCGGGCTGACCGAAGGGCAGAAACTCGTGGTCGCGGTCTCGACGTGGGGAGCGCATTCCTCCTTCGGCCGGTTCGACGCGCTGCTGCCGCGGTTGATCGGCGAACTCCCGGCGGCGCGCTACCGCACGGCACTGCTCGTCCACCCCAATGTGTGGGCCGGGCACGGCGCTTTCCAGGTCAGGTCGTGGCTGGCACGGTGCGTTCAGCTGGGCATCGGGATCGTGCCGCCCGAAGCGGACTGGCGCAGCGTCCTGATCGCTGCCGACTGGATCATCGGCGATCACGGCTCGGTCACTCTCTACGGAACGCTCACCGGGGCGCCGATCCTGCTCGCCGGTTCCTCGGCCCAGGAGATCAACCCCTCGTCGCCGGCCGCCACCCTCGCCGCCCACGCGCCGACACTCTCCCCCACTCACCCCCTCGTGGACCAACTCGACTACGTGGCACGGGAGCACCGGCACGAGGAGTATGCCGCGATCAGAGCGCGCATCACGTCGGAGCCCGGCCGGTTCAACCGGAATATGCGCAGGCTGATGTACGAGATCCTCGGGATGGGGCAGCCCGCGCACGAGCCGGCGACCGTCCCGCTGCCGGACCCCCTTCCGCTGACCGCACCGGCGCCGGGTCGCGGGGAGGTGTCGGCGTGAAGCGCTTCGTCGTGGTGGAGGCACCCGCCCTCCGGGACGTACTGCACGCCCGTTGCGCGAACGCCTCACTCAGCGTGCGGCTGAGCCCCGGGCACCGCGTCCGCAGCGCCTCGGTCATCGACGAGCACCTTGTCGTGGACGCGGACGGCTGCCGGGACGCCTCCCTGTGGGAGTGCGCGGACGTACTCCAGGGCAGCCGGGCGTATTCGATCCCCGGAGCACTGCGCCGATTGGCCGAAATGACCTCGGCCCACCCGGCTTGCGGGATCGCCGCGGTGCCCCTGTCCCCTGCCGGAGGCATACGCGGCTGGGCCCTGGCCGGCGGTTTTGACCGGTCCGTGGTCCTGGTGCCGCACGGCCTTCACCCGCCACATCGGGGCCCCGCAGATCCGTCGTTGCTGCCGTCGTGCGTGCACGCCTGGCTGGTGGAGGGGCGCTCGCTGCGGGAGTGGCCGTCCGCCCGGATCGCCCCGTCCGGCTGAGCCGCGCACGTCCCCGCCCCGCATGCCCCTGCCCCGCATGCCCCCGCCCCGCACGCCCCCGCCCCGCACGCCCCCGCCCCGCACGGGGACCGGACCGCCGACCCCGGGCCGGTCCCCCTGGGGGAGATGCCCGTGGGGATCCTCCGGTGACCGGATGCGGCCTGGCGCTGAGTGACGGGTGGCACGAGGTGCGGACGGTCCTCCCACGGTGCGAAGACGCGGCCCAGGGGAACCTCACAGCTCCTTGGCGAACCAGTGCTCGGCGTACGGTCCGCTGTTGAACGCCGGGACCTCCCGGAAGCCGTGCTTCGCGTACAGGCCCCTCGCCTCCACGAGATCGCTCCGGGTGTCGAGCCGGAGCACTCGCATCCCGGCCCCGCGCGCCAGGTCCTCGGCGGCGGCGACCAGCCGCCCGCCGCCCCCGGTGCCCCGGAAGGCGGGGCGTACGTAGACCCGGGTCAGATCGGCGGTCGCTGTCGCCGGGTCGAAAAACACTCCGACGCAGGCAGCCGCCTCCCCGTCGAAGCGGCCCACGACCAGCCCGCCGGTGGGCGGGGCGAGGCGGTCGGCGCCGTCGTCGGTGAGCCCCTCGTCGATCTCCGCCTCGGTCGCCGGCCGCTTCCAGTAGCGGCTGGCGACCTCGTCGTAGTAGTCCCGCAGCAGCCGCGCCGCGTCCGGGGCGTCGAAGCGCTCGGGGGTCAAAGTCCAGGTCATCCGCCCATCTGATCATCGTGCGGAGTGAGGAGGGAAATCGATTTCGCGGACGGCGCCGGGACGCGCGGGGGGCCGGTTGTCCCGCGGGACGGAGGTGACGGCGACGGCAATCTTTTGGGCAAAACGACATGACGGTCAGGCGAAGTGGGGGTTGATGGCGTCTACCTCCGGGGGCAATGCGAGGCTTCATGGGCACGACCCGTATCCACGGGAATGTGCGCGAAACGGCGGGAGGGTCGGCGCAGCGTGGCGAATGCGGAACACGGCGTGCGCGGGAGTGTGGCGACGGACACGGAGACGAGGGCCGGGACGGCCCGGATCGTGCTCTGGGTGATCGTCGCAGCACTGGCCGTGCGGCAGATGGCGGTGGTGCTCAGACAGCCGCCGGGTGAACGGCTGACCGATCTGGAGACCTGGACCGGGGAGAACGGCGTCCTGCGGGTCACGGGCTCGCTCTACGACACGGACCGGTTCACCGGGACACCGTTCGCGGGGCTGGTCCTGAAACCGCTCGGCGCGGCGGCGGAGGAGGCCCTGGGGATCGCCTGGACCACCGTCTCCCTGCTGCTCGTCGTCGCGCTCGGCATCGTCGTGGCGCGCGCGCTGCCCTCCCCGGTCGGGCGTCGCACCGCGCTCTTCGCGGCTCCGGCCGCCATCGCCCTGCTCATGGTGTCGCTGCCCGTGCGCAACGCCCTGCACCTCGGACAGACCAGCATCCTGCCGGTGCTGCTGGTCCTCGTCGGCCTGCTGGCGGTCCGCGACCACCGGGCCCAGGGCGTCCTGGTGGGGATCGCGGCGGCGCTCCAGCCGCCCGTCCTGCTCTTCGCGGTGCTGCTGTGGCTGACCGGGCGCCGACGCGCCGCCCTCACCGGTGGCGCCACTTTCGCCCTGCTCACCGCGGTCGCCTGGGCGGCGATGCCGCACGACTCCTGGACGTACTGGATCCACCACGTCGCGGGGGCCGGCCTCGGCGAGCGTCCGGACGGCCTCGCCAACCAGTCGCTGCACGGCGCCCTGCTCCGCCTCGGCCTCGAAGGCCCGCTGGAGATCACCGTCCTGCTGGTCCTGGCCGCCGCCGTCGCCGTGACCGGACTGCGCCGCGCCGCCCGGTACGCCCGGGACGGGCAGCTGCTCCTCGCCGTCTCGGTGACCGGCTGCGTGGCGGTCGTCGTCTCCCCGACCACCTGGCAGCACCAGCTGCTGTGGGTGCTCCTCGCGGTGGTGGGCCGGGTCGGGAAGCGGGCCTCGGACCGGCTGGTCTGGCCCGCCGTGGTCGTGCTCGTCCTCACCCTGCCCGGCACCATGCTGCTGCCGAACATGGCGGCGCTCCATCCGGTGCGCGACAACGTGGTGCTGCTCGCCGCGCTCGGCGCGGCCTGCGCCGTACCGTTCCTGCCGCGCACCTCGCCGTACTGGCTGGAGCCGGTCCCCACCGACTACGCGCGGCCGGTGCCGGCGCGCTGGAGCCGGGTGCCGCTGCTGCCGTTCTGGCGCCGGGTGCTGACCCGCCCCAACCTGCTGCTGGAACTCCTGCTCATCCGGGTCGTCTACTCCGCGTACGCCAAGGTGCGCCTGGCCGCCAGGGCGGGCCGCCCCACCGCCGAGGAGCACGGCCGGCAGGTGCACTCGCTGGAGCGGTGGCTGCACATCGACGTCGAGCACTGGTTCAACCACCAGGTCGCCGGGATCGGCTGGATGCGGGACTTCTTCGACTACTACTACTCGACGTTCCACTTCATCATCCCGCTGACGATCCTCGGCGTGCTCTACGTGCGCCGCCCGGCCGACTACCGCTGGGCCCGCTCCACGATCGGCTTCGCGACCCTCCTCGCCCTGGTCGGCTTCTGGCTCTACCCGCTGGCCCCGCCCCGGCTCATGCCGGGCCTCGGGTTCATCGACACGGTGCACGGCGTCCAGGACTTCTCCCAGCCCGACTACGGGACGCTGACCTCGGTCACCAACCAGTACGCGGCCATGCCGTCGCTGCACTTCGGCTGGTCCCTCTGGTGCGGGCTGATGATCCTGATGCTCGCCCCGAAGGCATGGATGAAGCCGCTGGGGCTGCTCCACCCGCTCTTCACCATCTGCGCCATCGTGGGCACCGGCAACCACTGGGTCCTCGACGCGGCCGGCGGCGCGTTCGTCGTCTCACTCGGCTTCCTGCTGACCCACGTCCTGGCGGGCCCGCGCAGACTGCTGAGGCCGGAGGGCGACGGCACGCCCGTGGCGGGGAGCGCCGAGCCACCACCGGCGGACGCCCGCCCCCTGGCGGGCAGCGTGGGAGGTACCGCGGCGAGTGCGGGCGCGGGCACTGCCCGCGAGTGACGGACCGGACGGGGACACGACGAAGCCCGGGCCGGGACCTCGGTCAAGAGGTCCCGGCCCGGGCTTCGTCACGCTGGTGCCGGGTGCGGCACCAGAGCCGCTGGGCAGGCCGGCTCAGTACCAGCTGTTGGCCTGCCAGAAGTCCCAGGCGCCGCACGGGCTGCCGTAGCGCTCGTTCATGTAGTTGAGGCCCCACTTGATCTGCGTGGCGGGGTTGGTCTGCCAGTCGGAACCGGCGGAGGCCATCTTGGAGGCGGGCAGGGCCTGGACCAGGCCGTACGCGCCGGAGGAAGCGTTGGTGGCGCTCGGGTTCCAGCCGCTCTCGTGCGAGACGATGTTGCTGAAGCACTGGAACTGGGCGCTGTCACCGATCATCTGCTGCGCCGTGGCCTGCGCGGAGGACGCGGCGGTCGTCGCGGCGGGCGTGGCGGCGGACGCCGTACCGGCGCCGAGGGCCAGGCCACTGCCGCCGAGGAGTACGGCGGCGCCGGCGAGGACGGTCTTGCGGCCTGCGATGCGGGGCTGGGCGAGGAAACGACTGGCGAACGACACGAAGAAACCTAACGTCGGGGGCAGGTGGCGTCGCGTCCGGTTCCGTGATGACCCGGGTCTCCCCACCGGGGCCCTGGTGACCTGATGTCGGCCGACCGGGCCACCGAGGTGTTCGGCGACGAGATCCATGGTTAGCCCCGCCGTCCGGCGAAGGCAATGACCGCCGTCGGGCCGGCGTACGGCCCGCACTCGGACTCCGGGCCCTAGGTCCCGAACCCGGACATACGGGAGTCCGGCCAGGTCGGAGGGGTCGTGCGGGGGGCGGCTCAGACCCCGGCTTCGCTACTATCCGGCTTCGGGGAGGACCAAGTACCTGTGGGTGTCCTCACTCCGCCGGGACCCTCGAATGTGACCTGCGCCTCGAAGGAGGCGCGCCGCGTCGCGCGTCGGAGCGCCCGCAGGAGCACCGGCCCCACGGAGAGCGTCAGCACCACGGTCAGCGCCGCCCGGCCCAGGTCCCAGCCGAGCGAGGTGGTCAGGCAGTACGCCAGGAAGCGGACCAGGTTCTCGTGCACCGGGTCGCCCGCCACGAAGGAGACGCCCGAGCCGAGACCGGGCACGATCGTCCAGCCGTAGAGGTTCATCACCGTGCCGTAGAGCAACGACGCCAGCGCGCCGTACGCCGCGAGCAGGGCGGTCTCCGCCCGGCCGCGCAGCCGCTCCGGCCCCGGTAGGAGACCCGCGCCCATGGTGAACCAGGCCATCGAGAGCATCTGGAACGGCATCCAGGGCCCCACCCCGCCGGTGAGCAGCGCCGACGCGAACATCGTCACGGCGCCCAGCACGAAGCCGAAGCCCGGCCCGAGCACCCGCCCGCTGAGCACCATCAGGAAGAACATCGGTTCCAGCCCCGCCGTCCCCGCGCCCAGCGGGCGCAGGGCCGCACCGACCGCCGCGAGCACCCCGAGCATCGCGACCGCCTTCGCGTCCAGCCCGGCGTCCGCGATCGTCGCCACGGCGACCGCCACCAGCAGCGGCAGCAGCGCGCCGAACAGCCAGGGCGCGTCCGCAGCGTGGGCGGTGCCGAACGCGGGCCCGGCCAGCAGCGGCCAGCCGAAGGCCGCCACCCCCACCGCGCTCACCAGTACCAGCGTCACGACCGAACGCGGCCCCAGCCGGACCGGGCGGACCCGCCGCCCCTCCGGGAGACGCCGCTCGCCGGCCACGCGTCCGTCCCTCACACGTCCGACGGTCACCGGTCCGCCTCCAGGGCCGTGCGGACCTGGCTCACCGTGAGCCACTCCTGCGGAGCGAGGATCTTCGCGGTCTGCGGGGCGTACGCGGGGGAGGAGACCACCACCTGCCGGGTCGGGCCGTCCGCGACGACCTCCCCGCCGGCCAGGATCACCACCCGGTCCGCCAGTTCCGCCGCCAGTTCCACGTCGTGGGTGGCCAGGACGATCGCGTGTCCCTCGGCCGCCAGACCTCGGAGCGCCCCGACCAGCCGGGACTTGGCCGCGTAGTCGAGGCCCCGGGTCGGCTCGTCCAGCAGGATCAGCGGCGGCCGGGCGGTCAGCACGAGCGCCAGCGCCAGGGTCAGCCGCTGCCCCTCGGAGAGGTCACGGGGGTGGGTGGCGTCCGGCACCCCGGGCAGCAGACGGGAGACGAGAGCCCGGCAGCTGCCCGCCGGGGCGCCCGCGTCGGCATCGGCCGCCGCGCACTCGGCGGCGACCGTCTCCGCGTACAGCAGATCGCGGGGCTCCTGCGGCACCAGCCCGACCCGGCGCACCATGGTGCGCGGGTCCGTACGGGACGGTTCCAGGCCGCCCACCCGGACCCGCCCGGCGGTGGGCGGGACCATGCCGACGAGCGCCCCGAGCAGCGTGGACTTCCCGGCGCCGTTACGGCCCATCAGGGCCACGGTCTCCCCGGCCCGGACGTCCAGGGTCACCGCGCGCAGCGCCTCCACCCGGCCGCGCCGCACCCCGAGCCCCTCGGTCCGGGCCAGGGGCTCGGCGGGGTCGGGGGCACCCGTGAGACCGGCCGCGGGACCAGTGGTGGGCGCCCGGCGCGTGCGCCGGAGCCCGAAGAACCCGGAGCGCGGCGCGGGCACCGGCGCGGGGCTCCCGGAAAGAGGGAGGGGCGCGCCGTCCACGCCGCGCGCCGGAGGTTCGTGGTGTACGGGACCGGCGACCAGCGGGACCGGACCGGCGGGCGACCGGCCGGCCAGCCGCTCCCGCAGCCCTTCCGCCCGCCGCCTCGCATCCCGCACCGAGAGGGGCAGCGGGTCCCAGCCCGCCAGCAGCCCCAGCTCCGCGACGGGCGGCCGGACCGGCGAGACGGCCATGATCTCCGCCGGCGCCCCGACGACCGGCGCCGCACCGGGCGCGGGCAGCAGCACGACCCGGTCCGCGTACTGCACCACGCGCTCCAGCCGGTGCTCGGCCATCAGCACGGTCGTGCCCAGGTCGTGCACGAGCCGCTGGAGCACCGCGAGGACCTCCTCGGCCGCCGCCGGGTCCAGCGCGGAGGTCGGCTCGTCGAGCACCAGCACCTTCGGGTGCGGGGTCAGCACCGAACCGATCGCGACCCGCTGCCGCTGGCCGCCGGAGAGCGTGGCGATCGGCCGCTCCCGCAGCTCCGCGAGCCCCAGCAGATCGAGGGTCTCCTCCACCCGGCGGCGCATCACGTCCGGGGCGAGCCCCAACGACTCCATGCCGTAGGCGAGTTCGTCCTCCACGGTGTCGGTGACGAAGTGCGCGGACGGGTCCTGGCCCACCGTGCCCACCAGATCGGCGAGTTCACGCGGCTTGTGGGTGCGCGTGTCCCGCCCGCCGACGGTCACCCGGCCGCTCAGCGTCCCGCCGGTGAAGTGCGGCACCAGACCCGGCACCGCGCCGAGCAATGTCGACTTGCCGACCCCGGACGGTCCGACCAGCAGCACCAACTCGCCCTCGGGCACGGTCAGGTCGACGCCCGCCAGGGCGGGTTCGGCCGCGCCCTCGTACCGTACGGAGACCTGCTCGAACCGGATCACTGGTCCTCCTTCGGATGCGGCGGTACGGGGGCGGCGAACGCGGGCAGCAGCCCGATCAGGATGCCCGCGGCGGGCAGGAGCGGAAGCACCGGCGGGACCGGCGGGACGACGCCGGGCCGCAGCGCCGCCGGGTCCACCGAGCCGGCCCGGATCATCGCCGCGGCCACCAGCACACCCGACCCCGCCACCAGCCACGCCCGCACACCCCACCGGTCGGGCCGGTAGCGGGTGCGTACCGAGCGCCGGCCGCCCAGGCGCAGCCCCGCCATCGCCGCGAGGAGACCCGCCAGCAGCAGCGGCAGCCCGTAGACCGCGCCCTCGGCGGCGAGCAGCCCGTACGTACCGGCGCACACCCCCAGCAGACCGCCGAGGGTGAGGACGTTCGTGGTGCGCCGGACCCCGGCCGGCACCTGGGCGGTCCGCCCGTAACCGCGCGCGTCCATCGAGGCGGCCACCGCCACCGAACGCTCCAGAGCCCCCTCCAGCACCGGCAGACCGATCTGGGCGATCGCCCGGACCCCGCCGGTGGGGCGGCCCCGCAACCGCCGGGCCGTGCGCAGCCGCGCCACGTCCGCGACCATGTTCGGCGCGAACGTCATGGCGACGACGACCGCGACCCCCGCCTCGTAGAGCGCGCCCGGCAGCGACTTCAGCAACCGGGCAGGACTCGCAAGGGAGTTGGCGGCGCCGACACAGATCAGCAGGGCGGCCATCCGCGCCCCGTCGTAGAGCGCGAAGAGCATCTGCTCCCCGGTCACCCGGCCGCCGATCCGGACGCCCTGCGCCCAGTGCGGGAGCGGGACCTCGGGGAGCGTGAAGAGGGTGTGCGTGCCCGGGATCGACGACCCGAGGAACGCCGAGAACAACAGCCGTACCCCGACGACGAAGAGACCCAGCTTGACGAACGCCCCGTACGAACGGGCCCACGGCGCGTCCGTGCGGCGCGCGGCCACCACGTAACCCGCCACCCCCACCAGCAGCCCGAGCAGCAGCGGATTGGTGGTGCGGGACGCGGCGGTCGCCAGACCCAGCGCCCACAGCCACCACGCGCCGGCGGGCAGCGCGTTGCTCCGGTGCGCCCCGGGCGCGCGCAGGGCGCGCACCCGGCCCGTCCTGGCGGGGAGGCGGCTCATCGCCGGCGGCGGGCCTGGAAGACGGCGGCTCCACCGAGGACCACGACGGCACCGACCCCGGCGAGCACGCCGACCGACGGCCCACCGCCGTCACCGTCCGCCGCGCCGCCGTCCGCCGAAGCGGCCGGAGCGCTCGCGCCGGCCGAGGTCCCGGAGGACGAGGTCCCCGCGGGCGCGGGCGAGGCGGCGCCCGCGATCTGCTCGCCGCAACCGGTCTCCGGATAGCCCGAGATGGCACAGAGCAGCGCCGCGCTGTCGTACCGCAGCGGCTTCGCGACCGAGGCCAGCGCCTCCGCGGTGCTCGCGTCCGGCGCGACCCGGGCGCAGGCGGTGCGCAGCGCGGGGGGCTGCTCCCCGGCGGGGGCGTCGGCCGCCGTCCCGGGGTCGATGACCAGCGCCACGCGCTTGCTGCCGTCCTTCGCGGGGGTGTCCCCGCAGACGGCGGCGAAGTCGGGGGCGCGGCGCGGCCGTGCCGCGTCGCCGGAGTCCTCGCTCACCGCGAACCGGAAGCCCTGCACCGCCCCGTCGTCGGGGCGGACGAGGGACGGCCCCTGGGTGGCGTACGCCCACTTCGCCCCGTCGCCCTCCCAGAAGGACCAGTAGCGGTAACCGGCGGCCTGCGCGGTGCCGGCGACGCAGAGCGACACTGCTGCCGCGAGCGCCGTGAACAGGGCGAGCACCACCACGCGGCGGACGGCCGCGCCGGGCCGGCTCCGGAATCCGGGGATGGTCACCGGCCGCCCTTGTCCTTGCGCCGGTTGCTGAGCAGGAAGCCGATGCCCGCGCCGAAGGCGAGACCGACGCCCACCAGCCACCACACGCCGACACCGGAGTCGTCGTCGGAGGCCGCGGAAGAGGCGGAGGCGGGGGTCGGGGTGGGGGAGGGGATCGCGGTCGCGGCCGGCGCCGGGCCGGTCGCGTTGAGCAGGGCGACGAGGTCGGTGCCGCCGAAGTGGCGGGCGTCGGTGCCGGTCGCGTGCGCCGCGAGAATCAGTTGCGCGTACGCGGCGGGGCCGGACTGCTTCGCCCAGGCGCCAGAGTTCTTCTCCAGCCAGGTGACAGCCGGCACGGCCTTGTCACGGTGGCCGGAGGCGGCGAGCGCCACGACGGCATCGGCGGTGTTGCCGAAGTCGGGCTGCGGGTCGGTGGTCCCGGCGCCGGGCATGGGCGCCTGGTCGAGGTGGCCCGCGGCGGCGAGCGCCCCGGTCAGCCAGTACGCGCCGTTCTGGGCGACCTGCTCGGTGGTGAGGCCGGTGCCTGTGGCGCAGGCGGGCGCCTTGCCGGCGTTGTAACTGCCCGCCGCAAGCCCCTTGCCCAGGGTGCCGAGCACCGCCGCCGCCGTGGCGTCCGCGTTGGCGGCGAGTGCGCCCTTCTTGTCCGGCTGGTAGGCGAACGCGCCGCCGTCCTTGCCACCGCACGGCAGTGCGAGCCCGCGCAGCAGGTCGTACGGGGTGTGCCCGGCGGGGGAGGTCACGTCGGGCAGCTTCTTGCCCGCGCGGGCGAAGGCACCGACGACTATGGCGGTCGAGTTCGCGTCGCTGGGGCTGCCGGCCGAGTAACCCCAGCCACCGTCGTCGTTCTGCACGGAGGCCAGCCAGTCGATGCCGTTCTCCATGGCCGTCTTCTCACCGGTCAGCTCGGCGAGCGCCTGCACCGCGGCGGCGGTGGCGTTGGTGTCCGTCATGGTCTTCGCGTCGCACGGCTTGCGGAAGTCGCGGTAGGAGGCGAAGGCACCGCTGTCGCACTGCTGGAGCTTCAGCCAGTTCACCGCCTCCACGGACGGGGTGACGTACTCGATCTTCTGGGCCAGGAAGGCCAGCGACTGGCGCCAGACCCCGTCGTAGGTCGGGTCCGAGGTGCCGTACAGCCCGGCATGCGGGTCGGAGGGCACGGTGGGGGAGACGGAGGGCGACGGACTGGAGGAGTCCGCCAGCGCCGCCGGGGCGGCGAACGCCATGAGCACGGCGGTGGACGCGAGCGCGGCTGCGCTGCGGCGTACGGTCATGACGGGCGAGGGCCTCTCCTGCGGGGGCCGGGCGCGGGCACGCGTCTGTGCCGGGCTCGGCTCCGTCTGTGGCGACGGATGCGGGCCGCCGGACCTCCCGGCGGCATCGGCCGTTCGCACCCGCGTACCGGACTCCGCCCCGGTGTGCGGGCGGTTCGCGGGCGGCAGCGGCCCCGGGAGCACCGGGACCGGGCGGGGAGCGGAACCGGCTGGGACCGGGTTCCCCCCGTACGGGCGTGACGAACGACGGGTTCACTCTACCGGGGGAGCCGGCACCGGCCCCGAGGCCGGTCGCCGGCCGCTCGCCCGGGGGCCGCAGGTCATGGGGCGGAGCGTGGCGGCGGGCGGCTTCCGCGCTTGCGGCCGCTCCGGTCGCTTCGGCCGGCAGGCGCGGCCCTCAGCCGCCGGGGCGCGGGGGGTCGAGCAGTCGGCAGGCCGTCTCGATGTCCGTCCGCACCTGTCCGGCCGGGGCGCGGCCGGAGAGCCAGGACGTGAGGGTGGCGTACCAGGTGTGCTCGACCACCCGCACCGCCGACAGCTGCCCGGCGTCCGGGTCCGCCAGACCCGACGCATCCAGCACGATCTCGGCGACCAGCCGGGAGACCGCGTCCGCCTCGGCGCGCACGCTCCGGTCGGCGAACGTCCAGGCCCGCAGCATGGCGTCCGCCAGTTCCGGTTCGCGGCGCAGCGCCCCGAAGGCGCGCAGCAGGGTGGCGGCGGCCCGCTCACCGGGCGTGTGCCCGGCCGGCGGGTGGTCTGCCAGCGTGGTGCGGAGCAGCCGCAGCCGGTCGTGCAGAGTGGCGACCAGCAGATGGATCTTGGACGGGAAGTAGCGGTAGAGGGTGCCGAGGGCGACCCCGGCGGCCTCCGCGACCTCCCGCATCTGCACGGCCTCGAAGCCGCCCCGCCCGGCCAGCTCCGCGGTGGCGTCCAGAATGCGGGCACGACGGGCCCGCTGGCCCGCGGTGAGGGGAAGGGCCGGGGGCCGGGCATCAGCGGTCATGGGCCCACTTCCCCTTCCGTGCCGTGGCGGGAATCACCTGATGCAGTCGTCACGCCGACGCTACCTGCCGGTAGATTCGATCCTCATTGGACGGGTCGGTCTGAAACTTGTTCCAGATTATCGGCAGCGGTTACGCTCCGGAAGACGCAGTGATGAAGGGGGCCGGGAGTGACCGCTGAGGCCATGGCGACGGACCCCGGTGCGGGACCCGGAGCGTCCGCCGGATCGGACGACCGCCCGCTGCGGATCGCCCTCCTGACGTACAAGGGCAACCCGTTCTGCGGCGGCCAGGGCGTTTACGTGCGTCACCTCGGCCGCGAACTGGCGCGCCTGGGCCACAGCGTCGAGGTGATCGGCGCCCAGCCCTACCCCGTGCTCGACGAGGGCGTCCCGCTCACCGAACTGCCCAGCCTCGACCTCTACCGGCAGCCCGACCCGTTCCGGACGCCCGGGTGGGGCGAGTACCGCGACTGGGTCGACCTCGCGGAGGTCGCCACCATGTGGACCGGCGGATTCCCCGAGCCGCTCACCTTCTCGCTGCGGGCCGGACGCCATCTGCGGTCCCGGCGCGGCGAGTTCGACGTGGTCCACGACAACCAGACGCTCGGCTACGGCCTGCTCGGCGATCTCGGCGCCCCGCTCGTCACCACCATCCACCACCCCATCACCGTGGACCGACGGCTCGACCTGGCGGCTGCCCCGACCCGTCTGCGCGCCCTCTCCGTACGCCGCTGGTACGGCTTCACCCGCATGCAGAAGCGCGTCGCCCGCCGGATGCCCCACGTCCTCACCGTCTCGGGCTCGTCCCGTCAGGAGATCGTCGACGACCTCGGGGTGCGCCCCGACCGCGTCGACGTCGTCCACATCGGCGCCGACACCGACCTCTGGTCGCCCGACCCGTCGGTCCGCGAGGTACCCGGCCGGATCGTCACCACTTCCAGCGCCGACGTCCCCCTCAAGGGACTCGTCCACCTCGTGGAGGCCCTCGGCAAGGTCAGGGCCGGCCACCCCGACGCCCACCTCGTCGTCGTCGGCAGGCGCGCCGAGGACGGTCCCGTGGCCCGGACGATCGAACGCCTCGGCCTGGCGGACGCCGTCGAGTTCGTCAAGGGCATCAGCGACGCCGAACTCGTCGACCTGGTGCGCGGCGCGCAGGTCGCCTGCGTCCCCTCGCTGTACGAAGGGTTCTCGCTGCCCGCCGCCGAGGCGATGGCCACCGGTACCCCGCTCGTCGCCACCACCGGCGGCGCCATCCCCGAGGTCACCGGCCGCGACGGGGAGACCTGCCTCGCCGTGGCGCCCGGCGACCCCGACGCGCTCGCAACCGCCCTCACCCGGATGCTGGACGATGCGGAGCTGCGGGCCCGGCTCGGCGCAGCGGGCCGCGCCCGGGTACTGGCCAACTTCACCTGGGCCAGGGCGGCGGCCGGCACCGCCGACCTCTACCGCCGGGCCATCGCCGCCCGGGGAGTCCGCAGATGACGTCCCGCGGTCCCTCCCGCGACGCCTCCTGCGGCTCCGCCCTTTCCCCCACTCGTGCCCGTACCACCGACCTCGAAGGCAGGCCCTCGTGCTGACCGTCGACTTCACCCGCTTCCCGCTCGCCGCAGGCGACCGTGTGCTCGATCTCGGCTGCGGTGCCGGACGGCACGCCTTCGAGTGCTACCGGCGCGGAGCCCAGGTCGTGGCCCTGGACCAGAACGGCGAGGAGATCCGCGAGGTCGCCAAGTGGTTCGCGGCGATGAGGGCCGAGGGCGAGGCCCCGGCCGGCGCGACCGCCACCGCCATGGAGGGCGACGCCCTCAACCTGCCCTTCCCCGACGCCTCGTTCGACGTCGTGATCATCTCCGAGGTGATGGAGCACATCCCCGACGACAAGGGCGTCCTCGCCGAGATGGTCCGCGTCCTCAAGCCGGGCGGCCGCATCGCGATCACCGTGCCCCGCTACGGCCCCGAGAAGGTCTGCTGGTCCCTCTCCGACGCGTACCACGAGGTCGAGGGCGGCCACATCCGTATCTACAAGGCCGACGAACTGCTCCGCAAGATCCGCGAAGCCGGCCTGAAGCCGTACGGCACCCACCACGCCCACGCCCTGCACGCGCCGTACTGGTGGCTCAAGTGCGCCTTCGGCGTGGACAACGACAAGGCGCTTCCCGTCCGCGCCTACCACAAGCTGCTCGTGTGGGACATCATGAAGAAGCCCGCGGTGACCCGGGTCGCCGAGCAGCTGCTCAACCCGGTCGTCGGAAAGAGCTTCGTGGCGTACGCGACGAAGCCGCACCTCCCGAAGGCAGAGGCGTGACCCTCCCCGAACGGACCGAACACCTGGTCCTGCCAGGCGTCCTGACGCCTGATCAGGCATCCGAGACCGTTTCCGCCCTACTCGGCGTGCAGCGCGAGGACGGTGCGCTGCCCTGGTTCCGCGACCACCATCTGGACCCCTGGGACCACACCGAGGCCGCCATGGCCCTCGACGCCGCCGGCGAACACGAAGCCGCCGAGCGGGCCTACGAGTGGCTGGTCCGCAGCCAGAACCAGGACGGTTCCTGGTACGCCGCCTACCACGACGGTGATCCGGAGCGACCCACCGACCGCGGCCGGGAATCCAACTTCTGCGCGTACGTGGCCGTCGGCGTCTGGCACCACTACCTCGCCACCGGGGACGACGCGTTCGTCGACCGGATGTGGCCGATGGTCTTCGCGGCGGTCGAGTTCGTCCTCGGGCTCCAGCAGCCCGGCGGCCAGATCGGCTGGAAGCGCGAAGAGGACGGCACCCCCGTCACCGACGCGCTGCTGACCGGCTCATCCTCGGTCCACCACGCCCTGCGGTGCGCCCTCGCCCTCGCGGAACGACGCGAAGAGCCGCAACCCGACTGGGAGTTGGCGACCGGAGCGCTGGCCCACGCCATCGTCGCGCACCCGGAGCGCTTTCTGGACAAGAGCCACTACTCGATGGACTGGTACTACCCGGTACTCGGTGGCGCGGTCACCGGTGCGCAGGCCCAGCGGCGGATCGACGAGCGCTGGGACGAGTTCGTCGTACCCGGCCTCGGCGTGCGCTGCGTACTGCCCAACCCCTGGGTCACCGGCGGCGAGAGCTGCGAACTCGCCCTGACGCTCTGGGCGATGGGCGAGTCCGACCGTGCCCTGGAGATCCTCCAGTCCATCCAGCACCTGCGCGAGCCCGGTGGCCTCTACTGGACCGGATACGTCTTCGAGGGCGAACGTGCCGTCTGGCCCGAGGAACTCACCACCTGGACCGCCGGCTCACTGCTGCTCGCGGTGGCCGCACTCGGGGGGGACGAGGCGACCACCGCTGTCTTCGGGGGAGAACGGCTGCCGAGGGGCCTGGAACCCGACTGCTGCTCCTGACCTCCGGACACGAGAATTTCCTGCCGGGGAGTGCGGGTGATTCAGGTACGACGGAGACGGCCCGCCACCGCGTGACCGACGAAGAGGTAGACGGCGGCGGCCAGCCCGTATCCGGCGACCACCCGCGCCCACGCCTCGTCGAAGGTGAACAGGTCGTACGACCAACCGGCCAGCCATCGGGCGGAATCCTGCACGAACTGCACCAGCTCGTTGCCCCTGTTGGCGTCGAGCAGGTACATCAGGATCCACAGAATGATGATGAAGGCCATGATGTCCGCGATGACGGCTATCGCGCGCCCCGCGGTGCTGCTTCCTGAGCCTCGTCTGTAGGACATGCACACCGGATTGCCGCTGCCTCCGGCCTGAAACCCGTACGGCCGAACCTGGTGGCGTTCTTCCGCGCGCCGGTACGACCGGACGGGGGCGCCAGTGGACGGGACGAGCCGGTCACTCCCTACGATGTCCGGATGACTACGCTCCCCCACGACCGCTACTGCTCCGAACTCCTGCTCCAGGCGGACCGGTTGAGGTCCGTGCTCGTCGGCGCCGACCTCACGGCGAAGGTCCCCACCTGCCCCGCGTGGACCCTGCGCGACCTCGCCGTGCACGTCGGTGGGGCCCACCGGTGGGCCGGTGAACTCGTGCGGACCCGCGCCCGGGACGACCTCCCCGACGCGCTCGTCCCGGGCTTCGCGGGGCCGGAGGGTGCGGGTCCCGGCAGCGCCACGGGCGACGACGGCCGCGCCGCCCTCGACGCCTGGCTGGCCGAAGGCGCGGCGGCGACCGCGCTCGCCCTGCGGGAGGCCGGACCGGACGCGACCGTCTGGACCTGGGGGTGGGACGGCAGCGCCGCGTTCTGGGCCCGCCGCATGACGCACGAGACGGTCGTCCACCTCGCGGACGCCGCCCTCACCGCGGGGGCCGCCTACGCACCGGCCCCCGACGTCGCCGCCGACACGATCGACGAATGGCTCAGGATCGTCTCCCACGCGCAAGTGGAGGGCGACCCGGAGGCCGCCGAACTGCGGGGCGGCGGACGCTCCCTGCACCTGCACGCCACCGACGTGCCCGGCGCCGAATGGCTCGTCGAACTCGGTGAGGACGGCTTCACCTGGCGGCACGCCCACGCCAAGGCCACCGTCGCCGTGCGCGGCACCCTCACCGACCTCATGCTGCTGATGAACCGGCGGATCGCACCCGGCGCCGACGGCCTGGAGGTGCGCGGCGACGCGGCGTTCCTGGACTTCTGGCTCGCACGCTCGTCCTTCGGGTGAACGGAGCCGCAGGGCGTACCGGTTGACGACGCTGACGGAACCTGACGGAGCGCTGACAGGACGCGAAGGCCCCCGACCGCTTGAACCCGGCGGTCGGGGGCCTTCGTGGTGAACGGACGGGCGGATCAGCCGCGCTGGATGCCCGAGGTGTCCTGGAGCACGCCGCGGCGGCCGTCCTGCGTCTGCGCGATCAGGTTCTGACCGCGCTGCTCGACCGCGAGGTACCAGGTACCGGGGGCCAGTTCAGCGATCTGACCGGACGAGCCGTCCTCGCCGTACAGCGGACGGGGCACCGGCACCGCGAACCAGAACGGCGTGAAGTCACCGGCCGGCGCACCGCCGGACTGCGGCTGCGGTGCCTGGGCGGCCTGCGGGGCCTGCGGGGCCTGGGCGGCCTGCGGGGCCGACTGCGCGCCGAACGGCTGGGGCTGTCCGGGCTGCGGCGCCCCGGCCTGCGAACCGAAGGGCTGCCCACCGCCCGGGTAGCCGTACCCCTGGCCCTGCGACGGCGCGCCGTACGGCGACGGGGTGGCGGCGGCCGGCCGGGGGCCGGACGCGAGCGGAGCCCTGAGCGCGGGAACCAGCGGTCCGGCGACCGCCGCACCGGCGAGCACCAGCGTCGCCAGCAGGCCGAGGATCAGCCCGGCACCCGCGTCACCGGCGTCGATGGTCGTCCAGAACGCGGTCCACAGCGCGAAGACGGTCAGGGCCACGCCGAACTGCCCGAGGTCCAGACCGACGATCTTGCGGCCCGGCGTCGAGCGGCTCACGATCAGCAGCGCCGCTCCGATGACACCGGCCAGGAAGATGCTCATGAGGAGCGAGAGCGAATCCCAGGCACTCGCGCTGTCGAAGCCCGAGCAGTCGACGCCACGGGGGCAGTCATAACCAGAGAGGTCGAGGAAGGAGGCGATGAACAGCACGACCGCTGCTCCGATCACCACGCCGTCGCCTCTAGTGAGGGAGCGGATATTCACGTGAAGGTCCTTAGTCGGTCGTCTCGTCGGGACGGTCGTCGCTGCGCCCGGGGCTCTCCCGCGGACGCGCCGAGAAGCCCGGGGCGGCTCCCCATCGTACGGATGAATCTATCGTCTGCCCGGGCGGGTTGGCCCCCGGCTTGCAGGACGGGGCCGTCATCCCTCCGATATACCCGCAGAACTACCCCCTCAGGTAGACGGCGATGCCGTCACTGATCCCTTCGGCGGCCCGCTGACGCCAGCGGGCACTCGTCAGCAGGGCGGCGTCCTTCGGATCGCGCATGTTGCCGCACTCGACGAACACCTTCGCAACGGTGGACATGTTGAGCCCGCCGAGATCGTCGCGGACGTCCAACCCCGTTCCGCCACCGATGTAGTTGGACGGCGCACTGCCGGTGGCAGCCACGAACCTGCCCGCGATACGTGTCCCCAGATCGCGCGAGGGACTCACGATCCGCGAGGTGTCAGCCGCCCCGTCCCGTACCAGCGCGGGCAGGATCACGTGGAACCCCCGGTTGCCCACGGCCGAACCGTCCGCGTGGACGGAGACCACGGCATCGGCCTTCGCCGCGTTGCCGATCCGGGCCCGCTCGTCCACGCACGGGCCGTACGGGCGGTCGTCGTCGTAGGTGAGGACCACCTTCGCGCCCTGTGCCTCCAGCAGGTCACGCATCCGGTGGGCCACGTCCAGCGTGAACCGCGCTTCCGCATAACCGGCGTCCGTGGACGTGCCGGTCGTGTCGCACTCCTTGTGCCCCGTACCGATGTCCACCTGCCGCCCGATCTCACGGGTGTGCTCGTGGTTGCGCGGATTGTGACCGGGGTCGATCACCACGGTGCGGCCCGCGAGCGGACGCTCCGGCGAGGTCCTCCCGCTCCCACCGGCCGCCGGCGCGGACGTGGCCGGTGACGCGGCCGGTGAGGTGGCCGCGGTGGTCCCCGCGCCTGGCCGCGCCGGCCCTTCCGTGCCACCGCACCCCGCGAGGGCCGGCAGGCAGAGGACGGCGAGCGCGGTGAGCCCGGCGGCGCGGACCGGCCGGCGGACCGGCCGGCGGGCTGCGGAGCGCGCGGGCGAGGGGCGCGGGACGGGGGAGGCGGGCGGGGTGGGGGGAATGCTGGTGTACGGCACGCGGGCGATGGTACCGACGGCCCTCAGATCCCCTGCCCCGTGCGCCGCAGCACGCGCAGCGAGTCGGTCACGGAGATCTCGGCGAAGGCACCGGAGGCGAGCGCCCTCCGGTACACCCGGTACGGGGCCCGGCCGCCGTCCGCCGGGTCGGGGAACACGTCGTGGATCACCAGCAGGCCACCCTCGGCGAGGTGGGGCGCCCAGCCCTCGTAGTCGCCGTTCGCGTGCTCGTCGGTGTGACCGCCGTCGATGAAGACGAGGCCGAGCGCCCCGCCCCAGACCGCCGCGACCTGCGGGGAACGCCCCACCAGCGCGACCACGTGGTCCTCCAGACCCGCCGCGTGCAGGGTCCGCCGGAACGTCGGCAGCGTGTCCATCCGGCCCACCTCGGGGTCCACCAGGGACGTGTCGTGGTACTCCCACCCCGGCTGCTGCTCCTCGCTGCCCCGGTGGTGGTCCACGGTCAGGGCGGTCAGCCCCGCGGCACGGGCCGCGTCGGCGAGGAGGAGGGTGGAGCGTCCGCAGTAGGTGCCGACCTCCAGCAGCGGCAGCCCGAGCCGCGCGGCGTCGACGGCGGCCGCGTACAGCGCCAGACCCTCCCGTACCGGCATGAACCCCTTGGCCTTCTCGAAGGAGGCCAGCACCGCGTCGGCGGGGCGGGCGTCGGGATCGGCGACGGGGGCGGCGGGCTCGGCGGCCACGGGTTCCTCCAGGCGGTACGGGTGTGTCGACGGCGGCCCCATCGTGCCGCACGCCCCCGCCGGACGGACCGGCGGGGGCGTGCGGGGAAGGCTTCCGGCCGGGTCCGGCCGGGACCGGCCGGTCAGACGCGGCGCTCCTCCACGAGTGCCTCCGGCGCCGTCCGGACCGTCCCGGCCCCGGGCGACACCCCGGCACCGCGCTGCTCGGGGACAGCGGCGGTCAGCACCAGATCGGCCACCGCCTGCCGCCCGTTCGCCGCGCAGACGGTGCCCCGGGCGCGCGGCGCGTACCCGGCGGCGGTCACGACCAGCACCTGGCCCGGCTCGGGGGCGGCCGCCAGCGCGTACCGCCCCTCGTCGTCGGCGACGGCCAGACCGGCCTGCCGGCCCTGCCGGTCGACCAGCGTCACGGTCGCCCGGGCCACCGGTGCGCCGGCCTTGTCCAGCACCCGGCCCTGGAAACCGCCGGAGCCCGCGACGATCCGTGAACCGCCGGCGGACGGCGCGGACGCCTCGCCGTGCAGGACGGCCTCGATCGCCACCAGCGCCTCGGCCTCCGCGAGCAGCGCGTCGCTCTCGCTGTCGGCGACCAGCACCCGACGCGAGGCGGGGCGCTGAGAAGGCAGGAACGCGGCGAGCACCAGACCGACCAGCACCGCCCCGGTCGCGATCATGAAGGACGTCCGGAACCCGTCCATCGAGGGAACCGCCACCCCGCCCCTGATGACGGAGGTGTTCGCCAGCACCATGCCGATCACGGCGCTCGACGCCGAGGTGCCGATCGACCGCATCAGTGTGTTGAGGCCGTTGGCGGCACCGGTCTCGGAGGCGTCCACCGCCCCGATGATCAGCGCGGGCAGCGAAGAGTACGCGAGTCCGATGCCGGCGCCCAGCACGGTGGAGATCACCAGGGTCTGCCACGCCGCGTCCATCAGGAGCGTCCCGGCGCCGTAACCGACCGCGATGACCAGCAGCCCGATCATCAGCGAGACCTTCGGGCCGCGCCGGGCGGCGATCCGCGCGTACACCGGAGCGGTGAACATCATGGTCAGACCCAGCGGCGCCATGCACAGACCGGCGACCACCATGGACTGTCCCAGGCCGTAGCCGGTGGACTTCGGCAGCTGGAGCAGTTGCGGGACGACCAGCGACACGGCGTAGAAGGAGATGCCGACCATGATCGAGACGAGATTGGTCAGCAGCACCTCGCGGCGGGCGGTCGTCCGCAGGTCCACCAGGGGCGCGGCGACCCGGAGTTCGTACAGACCCCACACCACGAGGACCAGCAACCCGCCGGCTATCAGGCCGAGGGTGAGCGGCGCGGTCCAGCCCCACTCGCTGCCCTTGGTGATGGGCAGCAGCAGGGAGACCAGGCCCAGCGAGAGACCGAAGGCACCCGCGTAGTCGAAGGTGCCGGGGGCGCGCAACGGCGGCTCGGGCACGAGGAAGAACGTCAGCACCAGGGCCACCGCGCCGACCCCCGCCGAACCGAGGAAGAGCGCGTGCCAGTCGGCGTGTTGGGCGACCAGCGCCGCGCCGGGCATACCGAGCCCGCCGCCCACCCCGACCGAGGAACTCATCAGCGCCATCGACGAGCCGAGCTTCTCCGGCGGCAGTTCGTCGCGCATGATGCCGATGCCGAGCGGGATCGCGCCCATGGCGAATCCCTGGAGCGCCCGTCCGACGATCATGATGACGAGATCGTCGGTGAAGGCGCAGACGAGCGAGCCGAGCACCATCACGGCGAGGCTGGCGATCAGCATCCGCCGCTTGCCGTAGAGATCGCCGAGCCGCCCCATGATCGGGGTGGACACGGCGCCGGCGAGCAGCGTCGCCGTCATCACCCAGGTCGCGTTCGACTGGGCGGTGTGGAGAAGGGTGGGCAGGTCCTTGATGACGGGTACGAGCAGAGTCTGCATCACCGCGACGGTGATGCCCGCGAAGGCCAGTACGGGGACGAGCGCTCCCCTTGGTTCCTTGGTCGCCCGAAGCGGACCGGGACTTCCCCCGGTGGTCTGTTCGTTCGTCGTCCGTCGCATACGTTCGCCTTCCGGGCAGCATGGATCACCGGAGGGACCCCCCCAAGTGCATGCATACCGAACGCTTCTTGGGGCGGGGGTATTCCCGGGGCGGGGGCGGAACCAACTCGCATGTGACGCAATGGTGTTGCGCCGGCGCGGGAGACCGGGCGCCGCGCGCCCCGGCGGAACCACCCGGCTTCGGCCGCGGACGCGGGAGAGGCCGTCCGGCCGGGGGTGCGGGGTACGCGATTGCTACGTTGACGCCCATGACCAGCGATTCCACCGATGCGGCGGCTCCCGCGCAGACTCCAGAGGCCGTGCCCGGCGGCGAGAGACCCTCCGTGTGCGGCTCGGTGACCGGCTTCGGTCCCGACACCGTGGTCGAGGTCTTCGAGCGGGCGGGCTGGGAATCACACAGCTCCAGTTGGTACGGGTTCGAGGTCACCACCGACTGGTGCCAGATCGAGCTGGAACCGCCGGGCAAGCACAAGACCCTGATCAGCGGTGAGGTCGAGGCCGACCGGCTCGACGACCTCGCCGCCCTGCTGCGTACGCGCTTCGGCGGCGCCTTCGCCCTGGAGTTGTACGACTACGACGGCGGGCTGCTCCGGGAGATACCGTTCACCGACCCCGAACCGTCCGCCGCCGATGCCGGCCCGGGGGGCGTAGGCCCAAGGGCCGTCCCCGCTCCCGCCCCTGCGCCGTGTACGCGCGGCGCGGTCCCGGAGACGATGGCGGGCATGACAGACGTTTCCCTGGACGACGCTTCGCTGGACGACGCCTCCCCGGACACCCGTACGGCTCCCCGCCGGCTGCGGCCCCGCACCTGGGCGGCGGTCGTCGCCGCCTGCACCGGTCAGTTCCTGGTCGTGCTCGACGTGTCGGTCGTCAATGTGGCGCTGCCGTCGATGCGGACCGACCTGGGGCTGAGCGCCTCCGGACTGAGCTGGGTCCTCAACGCCTACTCGATCGCCTTCGCCGGCTTCATGCTGCTCGGCGGACGGGCCGCCGACCTCTTCGGCCGCAAGCGGATGTTCCTCGTCGGCCTCGGGCTCTTCACCGCCGCCTCCCTCGCGGGCGGCCTCGCGCAGGAGGGCTGGCAGCTGCTGGCCGCCCGCGCCGTACAGGGGCTCGGCGCCGCCGTCCTCTCACCGGCGACCCTCACACTCCTCACCGCCGCGCTCCCCGAAGGCCCGGCACGGGTCCGCGCGATAGGCACCTGGATGGCGGTCGGCGCCGGCGGCGGAGCGGCGGGCGGGCTGATCGGCGGTGTCCTCACGGACCTGCTCTCCTGGCGTTGGGTCCTGCTGGTCAACGTCCCCGTGGGCGCCCTGGTCCTGGCCGGTGCACTGTTCCTGCTCGCCGAGGGCCGGGCCGGCGAGCGCCGCCGGATCGACCTGCCGGGCGCCGTCCTCGTCACCGCGGGCCTCGCCGCCCTCGCGTACGGCATCGTGCAGACCGAGGCGGCCGGCTGGACGGCCCCCGCGACGCTCGTGCCGCTGCTCGGCGGGGTGGCCCTCCTCGGCACGTTCGTGCTGGTTGAACGGCACACGGCCGCTCCCCTGATGCCCCTGCGGGTGCTGGGCGTACGGGCCGTGGCCTCGGCCAACGCGTCGATGCTGCTGCTCGGCTCGGCCACCTTCTCGATGTGGTACTTCATGACCGTGTACGCGCAGAACGTGCTCGGCTACACCCCACTGCAAGCCGGACTCGCCCTGCTGCCCACCTCCGCCGCGATCGTCTTCGGCTCGAAACTCGCCCCGCGCTTCATGGCGCGTACCGGTGCGAAACCGATGGCCCTCACCGGCATCCTGCTCACGGTCGCGGGCTTCGGATGGCAGTCCACCATGAGCGCCGACAGCCGCTACGCGGCCGGAATCCTGCTGCCGGGCGTCCTGATGGCCTTCGGCATGGGCTTCGTCTCCACCCCCCTCGCCTCCCTCGCCACCTCCGGTGCCGCACCCGGGGACGCCGGCCTGGTCTCCGGCCTGGTCAACACCTCCCGCACGATGGGCGGGGCACTCGGGCTCGCGGTGCTCACCACGGTCGCCGCCGCCCGGACCGGCGACTCGACCACCCCGGCCGACCTCACCGCCGGGTACGCCCTCGCCTTCCGCACGGCGTCCGGGGTCCTCCTGGCGGCGGCCCTCCTGGTGCTCCTCTGGCTGCCGGGCGCGAAGGCGGGACGGGCCGCTCAGCGGCGCTGAACGCCACGGGGGAGGCCGGAGGGCGGGGGAGCCCGGTCAGAGCCAGCCCTGCTGCCGGGCCGCCCGGGCCGCCTCCGTGCGGTTACGGGTGCCGGTCTTGCCGATCGCGGAGGAGAGGTAGTTCCGCACGGTCGACTCCGACAGGTGGAGCCGCCGCGCGATGTCCGCGACGGTCGCACCGCCGGAGGCGGCGTTCAGGACGTCCCGCTCGCGGCCGGTCAGCGGGCTCGGCCCCGCCCCGAGAGCCGCCGCCGCGAGGGCCGGATCGACCACCGTCTCCCCGGCCAGCACCTTGCGGATCGCCCCGGCCAATTCCTCCACCGGGCCGTCCTTGACCAGGAAACCGGCTGCACCCGCCTCCATCGCCCGCCGCAGATACCCGGGACGGCCGAACGTCGTCAGGATCAGCACCCGGCACTCCGGCACCTGCTCACGCAGGTCGGCGGCGGCGTCCAGGCCGCTGCGCACCGGGAGTTCGATGTCGAGCAGCGCCACATCGGGCCGGGAGGCGAGGGCCGCCGGCACGATCTCGTCCCCGGAACCCACCTGGGCCACCACGTCGAAGTCCGGCTCCATCCCCAGCAGCAGCGCGAGTGCGCCCCGCATCATCCCCTGGTCCTCGGCGAGCAGGACGCGGACGGACGGGGTGGGCCGGTGGTCCTGCGGCATCTCGGTCACGGAGAAGAGGGTAGGGCCGCGAGGTGCCGCCACGCCGTCGGTACGGCCGGGGGCGCCGGGCCGTCAGGGTGTGGGGACGCCGCCCGGAGTGCGGGGCGGGAGCCCGAACCGCACGGGGACTCCCGGCGAGTACAGCACGCTGACGGGCGCGTCCGCCGGAGCGGGCAGTCCCGCCGCGGCAATGAGGTTCTCGCCGCAGTCGAGGAGTTCGGCGCGGTGCAGGGGCCAGCGGGGGTGGGCGTTCGGGAGGTAGCGGGAGCGGCCGAAGAAGGTGCTGTGCATGCCCCAGCGAGCGGTCAGGAAGTGTTCGAGCTCCGACGGCTCGTCGACCTGTTCGCCGATGCGCACGGTGATCCGGCTGTACGCGTCCGCGGGGCCGCCCCACCGCCGCCGGCTGGTGTAGGTCACCGTGTCGTGCTCCCGTCGGATGTCCATCTTCGACCAGATGTAGGGCAGGCCGAACGCGCTCCGTCCGACGGCGACGGGAAGCAGACGGGAGGCGTCGAGCGAGCGGAAGACCACGCCCCGCCGGCCGTGGGCGTCCACCGAGTACAGGCGCACATTGGTCTCGGGGAAGGAACCGAGATACGGGATGCCGGGGAGACCGAACCACCCCACGCGATGCATCCGGAAGGCGACGAGCCCCACGTAGGTGACGCCGTTCAGCGTGTCCGGCCGGGTCCCGGCGGGAAGCAGCGGGGCGACGAGGGCCGGGTCCACGGCCCAGTGGAGAAAGGCCAGATCGAGCCAGGACTGGGTGAGAACCGGAGGGGCCGCGGCGTGCGGCGGATCGGCCGTTATCGGTTCGGGGATCCCAGGCAGCGTCACCATCGCTCCAGTGTGCCACTGGCGCGCGGGTGAGCGAGGTGCCTTCGGGCGCCCTGGTCCCTCGCCCGTGTCCCCGGTCCCCCTACCCTTTCCCCCGCCCCCTCGCTCCCTGCCCCTTGCCCCTTGCCCCGTCGAGGCGCCGACGCCCCTCCGCTCAGTGACCGGTGCTGCCCGGTTCCTCCTCGCTGTCGCCCGGTCGCCCGGCGTACCCGTCTTCGTTCCGCGCCTCCCCGGGCAGCTCCGCGCGCACGACGAAACCGCGGTCGGGGCCGGGAGCGGCCCGCAGCGAACCGCCCACGAGGGCGAGCCGTTCGGAGAGCCCTGCCAGGCCCGTACCCCCGTACGCGTACGGGGGCTCCGCGTCGTCCGGTCCGGTACCCCCGTCGTCTCCCTGCCCAGGCTCGTGCCCGGCCCCCGCGCTCTCGGGGGGTGCGCCGCTGCGTCCGCTGCCGGGTCCGTCGTCGGTGACCGTCAGCAGCACCCGTGCGCTCCCGGACGTGACGGCGAGCACACAGTGGGTCGCTCCGCTGTGCCGTACGACATTGGTCACGGCCTCACGTACCACCCAGCCCAGCAGCGCCTCGGCGCGCGGGGTCAGCGGTGGCCCCGTGCGGTGGACCGTCCCCTCGATCCCGGCGGCGGCCAACGCCGAGAGGGCCCGGTCCAGTTCGCCGGAGAGGCTGCCCGCGCGGTAACCCGTCACCGCCTCCCGGACTTCGGTGAGGGCCTGCCGCCCGACCGATTCGATGTCCGCGATCTGGCCCAACGCCGCGTCCAGGTCCCTGGGGGCCAGCCTGCGGGCCGCCTCCGACTTCACCACGATCACCGACAGGGTGTGGCCCAGCAGATCGTGCAGGTCGCGGGAGAACCGCAGCCGCTCCCGCTCCACCGCACCGCGCGCCAACTCCGCCTGTGTCGCGCGGAGTTCCCGCACGGTCGCCGAGAGGGCGAGGATCGCCGCCGTCACCGCTCCGGAGAGGAACGTCCCGTAGCCGATCGTCCAGGGATCGGCCGCATGGTTCCCGCGCCACAGTGCGACGCCCACCGCGCAGGCCGCCAGAACCACCAGTCCGAGGGCGAGTGAACGGGCGCGCAGGATCGTCCCGCACGCCAGCGAGAGCAGCGGGAAGAAGAGCAGCCAGGAACCGCCGTAACCGATCGCCAGCCCGAAGGTGATGACCGCCATCGCGCCGAGCAGCACCATCGACACGCGGTCCCGCATTCCCGGTGCGGCGAACCTCCTGAACACCAGCTGGACGTAGAAGGAGTTGAAGAGCAGGACGGCCAGCGCCCCCACCCACGGGTTCGGCGTCTCGCCCTTCCACAGGTTGGAGAAGGACCCGAGCCCCAACAGCAGCCACGGCATCAGGGCGTACGGCCCCGGGGCCCCGGAGCCGGGCCACCGCCTCCACCGTCTCCGGCGCGTCGAGCGGCGGAGATTCCGGTGCGACTTCGCGGGACCGCCGGGCTCCTGGGCCCGGTCGCCGGCCGCCGTCACAGGGTCCTCGCCGCACGCCGGTACGAGACGACGGCGTAACTGCCGAACAGTGCGGTCCACAAAGCGAGTTCGGCGATCGAGGAGAGGTGCGGCGGCTGTCCGGCCGTCGTCGTCCAGCCGAGATCGGCGAGTCCGTGCGCGGGTGTGTGGGCGCCGACGGCCCGCAGGGGGCCGGGCAGGGAGTCCAGGGGGAACCAGAGCCCGCCGATCACCGCGAACCCCGTCATGCAGGCGATGTTGACCACTCCGGTGCCCTGCGGGGTGAGGCGGTAGCCGTTCCCGATGCCGAGCAAGGTGAACGGCAGCGTACCCACCCACAGCAGTGCAACGAGCAACACCCATTGCCACCAGGCTAGTTGGATTCGGTTCACCAGTGCTCCGGCCAGCAACACGCCGACCACCGCCGGGAGCACGGTCACCGAACCGCTGACGGCCCGGCCCACCACGATCCGCGACGGCGCGAGCGGAGTGATCCGCAACTGCCGCAACCAGCCGAGCGACTTGTCGGACGCGATCCCCGTACCGACCGACATCGCGGAGCCGAGAGCCCCGTACGCGGCCATGCCGGTCATCGAGTACGCCCGCCAGTCGTCCGCTCCCGCACCTCCGGCCGAGGTGTCGCCGACGTTGGTGAAGAGCAGGTACATCAGCACCGGCATCCCGGTTCCGAAGATCAGGAACGCCCCGTCCCGCAGGGTCCGGCGGACCTCCAGCACCACGTACGCGTACATCACCGTGTCTCCTCGGGCGTCCGGGCGGGACTCGCGGTGGCGGTCAGGGCGAGGAACGCGTCCTCCAGCGTGGCCCGCGACACGAGCAGTCCGCGCACCGCACCCATCCCGGCCAGCGCGACGACGGTGGCATCCGGATCCACCGACCGCAACACGGCCCGTCCGCCACGGACTTCGAGACCGACCACGCCCGGCAGGCGGTCCAGCCCGTCGGCGGTGCCGCCCGCCAGGTCGATCCCGACGAGACCACCCTCCACCGTGCGCCGGATGCCGTCCCCGCTGTCGTCCGCGACGATCCGCCCCCGGTCGAGGACGACGATCCGGGCGGCGTTCTCGTCCGCCTCCTCCAGGTGGTGCGTGGAGAAGAGCACGGTGTTGCCGCGCTCCGAGAAGGCGCGCATCGAGTCCCAGAACGCCCGCCGGGCCTCCACGTCCAGCGCGGCGGTCGGCTCGTCCAGCACGACGAGCCGGGGATTGCCCGCCAGGGCGACCGCGAAGCGGACCCGCTGCGTCTGGCCGCCGGAGAGCTTGTCGACCCGGCGGTCCGCGAAGGCCGAGGCGCCCGCGAGTCCGAGGACCTCGCCGAGCTCCATCGGCGCGGGGTAGGTGGACGCCACGAAGGCGACCAGCTCTCTCACGGTCACCCGCGGAATCGGCCGGCCCTCCTGGAGCATCGCACCGACCAGGCCCGCCCGCACCGACTGCTCCGGGGGACGGCCGAACAACTCCACCGTCCCCTCGTCGGGTTCGTCGAGCCCCAGCAGCAGCCCGATGGCGGTCGACTTCCCGGCGCCGTTGCGGCCCAGCAGCGCGACCGTCTCGCCGGCCCCGATCGTCAGGTCGACGCCGTCCACCGCGCGCACGGACCGGCCCGAACGCCCGTCCGTGCGGAAGGACTTCGACACGCCGGTGAACCTCACCGCCGGGGCGTCGGTACCGCCCCCGCTCTCCCGGGCCCCCGCCGGGCCCCCGGCGGCCGGCCATGCCGCGACCGGTCCCCCGCCCGCACTTCCCGTTGTTGTCATGGTGGTGACGGTACGGGCGGCGCCGGACCGGACGGCAGAGCCGTGCGTACGGCTTCCGGCAGGACAAATGTCCCGGGTCAGAGCGACCCGGCCCGATCCGGACGCTCACCGGACGCCGATCCGTCGCGCAGGGGAGCCCGGCCCAACGGAACCGGCCTGCGCCCCTCCGGAGGCGATCCGGCGGCGGACGGTCGCGTTCCGGAGGCGCCCGGCGAGTCGCCCGCCGGTCCGGAGGCATACCGCGCACCGCCGTACGCCTCCGACGGGGCGTCCTGGGGGGCCTCCAGCCGTGCCAGCCCACAGGGCGCGTCGGGGCGCGCGTACGGCAGGCTCAGTACGCCGTCGCGACTCCAGAAGCCCGACCCGGCCGACCAGCCCGCAGGTGCGGCGTACTGATGGAGTCGACGGCCCGTCGGGCGCCAGACGCCGAGCCAGCTGCCCGCCGCGCCGTCGATCCGCAGGGCAACCGCGCAGCTCTCCGGCATCAGCATCTGCCCCGGCTGCACCGCGAACGGCTGGACGGTCACGTCCGCGGGGCGCAGGCACTGGGGGAAACGTACGGGCAGCGCGCTGCCCAGTACGCCCCAGCCGAGCCGGTCCTGTCCGGGGGCGTCGGAGCGGAGGAGGAAGAGCCCGCTGTCCGGTTCGGCGATCAGCAGCCGGTCATTGCTCTCCGGCGCGATCTGGAGGAGCGGAGTCACCTCACCGCCGCGTTCGAGGTCCACGGCGACCGTCTTCACCGGTCCGCCGCCGGGTGGCCGGCGATCGAGGGCCAGCACCCTGCCCGTACGGTCCAGCCAGACGCCGCCGGAGCAGAGCCCCGGAACGTCGGCCACGTGTTCGGGCCCCGAGGTGCCGCCCGCCACCCGCCAGACGGAGGTGGTGAAGATACCGGGCCCCAGGGCGTAGACGCTCGTCCCGTCCGGGGCCGGTGCGAGCAGCGTCATCCGCTCGCACTCCACGGTCCCGAGCGACAGCTCGCCGGTCCCGGGGCCGGTCGGATAGAGCAGCGAGAACGCGTGACGGTCCGCCACCCGGCGCCGGATCAGCACCCGCCCGTCCGCGAGCGGCACCACCTGCGAGTCGGGCTCCTCAGGCTGGTCGAGCGGGAGCGGCACGGTGTACGGCTCCGGGCCGTCGAGCGTCCACCGCTCCGGGTACCAGCCCCGGCCGTGCGCCTCGCTGCCGCCCACCGTGAGCCGCGCCGCGTACGCGCCGTCCGCCGAGAGCGTCAGCGCGCCCGCCGCATGAGGGGTGCGGAGGCCCGTCCCCACCGGGGGATGGGCGGGCGGGGGCGGAATGCGGCGGGGGAGGGGTGCGGGCGCACCGGGGGACACGGCCCCAGGAGGCCGTGCCCCGGGATATACGGCCCCGGGGGGCACGGCCGCACCCGGGGGCGCGGGCCGCCGGGTGGCCGACATCCCGGCGGCGTTCGCGTGGACGGTGCCCCCGATGGAAGGTGCGGGTGAGGCGGATCGGGCTCCCCGGGGGGCCGCCACCGGAGCGGACGAGCCCGCTGCCGGCCGGGTGGGCACGGGCGCTCCGGAGAGCGACGCCGGTGCGGCGGACACGGCTCGTTCGGCGGGCACGGTTCGTCCGCCGGGCACGGCTCGTTCGGTGGACGCCGCCTTCCCGGTGGGCGCCGACGCCCCGGTGGACGTGTGGAACGCCGCTGCCGGGAAGCCGACGACCGGCCCCACGAGCGGGACGAGCGTGGTCGCGTCGACGGCCCGGCCGGCCGGGGCGCCCGTGGGTACGACCGTCCGTCCGGTCACGACGACCCGGATCGCCATCCCGGCCACCCCGGCATCCACGGAAGGGGCGTCGTCGGGGGAGGTGCCGGACTCCTGGAGGCGGGGCGCTGCGGCCCGGGGGCCGGGTACGGGCAGGGCGCCGCCGCTCGGCGCGACGTACGGCGTGGCCCTTCGACCGGATCCCACCGGCTCCCGCTCGTCCCGCCCCTGCATCCCCAACCCGTGCGACTCCAGCCCGTGCGACTCCAGCCCGTGCGACTCCAACCCGTGCGACTCCGGTCCTCGCGTCTCCAGCCCCTCACGTCTCTGTGGCTTCCCGGGTGTTCCGGGATCTTCGGGTTCCTCGGGCGCGGGTTCCGGCTCCCTGGCCGCTCCGACGCCCCCGAGGGTCAGACCTTCTGCGACACAGGCAGTCATGGGTGTGTCACCTCCGGCGACCGAAGCTAGTTTTCGGCCCGTGCGCCGACCAACGCCACACCCAACGGATCACACATAAGGATGGTGTAAACCGAATTCGAGGGTGAGTGACGAGGGGGCTGTGCTTCTGCGGGGACCGAGGCCGACCCGGGCGCCGGACACCGCGCCCCGCTGCCCGCCCTCGGTCACAACCGGTCGCCCGGAGGCGGTCCTGGAGACGGTCCCGGGACGGCCCCGGAGTCCGTGCGAGGTGACGATGTGTGACCGGAGTGGGGCGCTGCGGGTGGGTGCGCGCAGCCATGACCGGTGGGGTGCGCAGGGCAGGTAGCCTTTCCCCGTGCCCCGTCTGTCTGAAGTCATCGCCGAGCTCGACGCCCTCTGGCCCCCCGAGCGGGCCGAGGGATGGGACGCGGTGGGTACGGTCTGCGGCGATCCCGACGCGCAGGCCGACCGGGTGCTCTTCGCCGTCGACCCGGTGGGAAGCGTCGTCGACGAGGCGGTACGGCTCGGTGCCCAGCTCATCGTCACCCACCACCCGCTCTACCTGCGGGGGACGACGACCGTGGCGGCCGACACCTTCAAGGGCCGGGTCGTGCACCGGCTCATCACGCACGGCATCGCGCTGCACGTCGCGCACACCAACGCCGACACCGCCGACCCCGGGGTCTCCGACGCCCTGGCCGGTGCGCTCGGCCTGCGCGTCACCGGCCCCCTCGTACCCGATCCCGCCGACCCGCACGGCCGTCGCGGCCTCGGCCGGATCTGCGAGCTCGACCGTCCCGAGACGCTGAGTGACTTCGCCGCCCGCGCCGCGGCCCGGCTGCCCGCCACCGCGCAGGGCATCAGGACGGCCGGCGACCCCGGCGCGACCGTACGTACGGTCGCCGTCAGCGGCGGCTCCGGCGACAGCCTCTTCGACGCGGTGCGTGCGGCGGGCGTCGACGCCTTCCTCACCGCCGACCTGCGCCACCACCCGGCCTCCGAGGCCGTGCAGCACTCCCCGCTCGGCCTCGTCGACGCCGCGCACTGGGCCACCGAGTGGCCCTGGTGCGAGCAGGCCGCGGCACAGCTCGACGCGATTTCCGACCGCCACGGATGGGGCCTGCGGGTCCACGTCTCGAAGCAGGTCACCGACCCCTGGACCACCCACCACTCTTCTGGAGCCCCCAACTGAACGCCGCGCCCGCCGACCAGATCCGACTTCTCGACGTCCAGGCCCTCGACGTTCGCCTCGCGCAGACCGCGCACAAGCGGGCCTCGCTGCCGGAGCACGCGGAGATCGAGTCCCTCAACCACGACCTCGCTCAGCTCCGCGACCTGCTGGTCGCCTCGCAGACCGAGGAGGGCGACACCAGCCGCGAGCAGACCAAGGCGGAGCAGGACGTCGACCAGGTGCGCCAGCGTGCCACCCGCGACCAGCAGCGCCTCGACTCCGGCGCGGTCTCCTCGCCGAAGGACCTGGAGAACCTCCAGCGCGAGATCGTCTCGCTCGCCAAGCGCCAGGGTGACCTGGAGGACGTCGTCCTCGAAATCATGGAGCGCCGCGAGGCGGCCCAGGAGCGCGTCGCCGAGCTGACCGACCGGGTCGCCGCCGTCCAGGCCAAGGTGGACGACGCCACCGCGCGCCGCGACGCCGCGCTCAAGGAGTTCGACGCCCAGGCCGAGACGATCAGCAAGGACCGCGCGGTCGTCGCCGAGGTCATCCCGGCGGACCTGCTGAAGCTGTACGACAAGCTCCGCTCCCAGCAGGGCGGGGTCGGCGCCGCCCGGCTCTACCAGCGCCGCTGCGAGGGCTGCCGCTTGGAGCTGAACATCACCGAGGTCAACGACGTGAAGGCGGCGTCCCCGGACACCGTGCTGCGCTGCGAGAACTGCCACCGCATCCTGGTGCGCACCTCGGACTCGGGCCTGTAATGACCTCGTCCCACCAGCTCGTCGTCGAAGCCGACGGGGGCTCCCGGGGCAACCCGGGGCCCGCCGGTTACGGCGCGGTCGTCGTGGACCCGGCGACCGGCGAGACCCTCGCCGAGGCCGCCGCGTACATCGGCGTCGCGACGAACAACGTCGCCGAGTACCGGGGCCTGATCGCCGGCCTCCGGGCCGCGAAGGCGCTGTTCCCGGAGGCGGCGGACGGAGCCGTACGGGTCCACGTCCGGATGGACTCGAAGCTGGTGGTCGAGCAGATGTCGGGCCGCTGGAAGATCAAGCACCCCGACATGAAGCCCCTCGCGGCGGAGGCGGCCACCGTCTTCCCGCCCTCCGCCGTCACGTACGAGTGGATGCCGCGCGAGCGGAACAAGCACGCGGACCGGCTCGCCAACGAGGCGATGGACGCGGGGCGCCGGGGCGAGCAGTGGGAGCCCTCCGCCTCCACCGCCGGCCTGGACACCCCGGCCCGCCGTGCCGAGGGCCGTCCCGCCGAGGCCGAGGCCGGGGCGCGCGAGGTGGGCGACGCGTCCGCAGGAGCGGCCAAGGTACGTGCCGCCCTCGCGGCCGCCCGTACCGGCTCCGGTACGGGCACGGGCTCCAGTGCGGGCTCCGGCTCCTCCGGAGGTTCCGCGGCCCCCCGTACCTCCGACGTGACCGCCGCTCCGGCCGCCACGCCCCGGGTGGGCTGGGCCGTCGCGCCGGACATGGGCGCCCCGGCCACCTTCTTGCTGCTCCGGCACGGAGAGACCGTCCTGACCCCGGAGAAGCGATTCTCCGGCAGCGGTGGCACCGACCCCGAACTCTCCGTGACCGGCCGCGAGCAGGCCCGACGCGCCGCCGCGCACTTCGAGGCCCTCGGCACGGTCGAGGCGATCGTCAGCTCACCGCTGCGCCGGTGCCGCGAGACGGCGGGTGCGGTGGCGGCCCGCCTCGGCCTCGACGTGACGGTCGACGAGGGGCTGAGGGAGACGGACTTCGGCGCCTGGGAGGGGCTCTCCTTCGCGGAGGTGCGTGAACGGTACGGCTCCGACCTGACGACCTGGCTCACCGACCCGCAGGCCGCGCCCACGGGCGGCGGCGAGAGCTTCGTGGAGGTCGCCGAACGGGTGGCGGTCGCGCGCGACCGGCTCGCCGCCGCGTACGCCGGCCGTACCGTCCTGCTGGTCAGCCATGTGACGCCCGTCAAGACCCTGATCAGGCTGGCCCTGGGCGCCCCCGCGGAGTCCATGTTCCGGATGGAGCTCGCCGCCGCGTCGCTCTCCGAGGTCGCGTACTACGGCGACGGCAACGCGTCCGTACGCCTCTTCAACGACACCTCGTACCTGCGGTAGTCGCGCGGGTCGGGGGAGCCGTCGGGACGACCGGTCCGGGCCGGGGCTGATCGGGGCTGGGCTGATCGGGCCGCGCCTCAGCCGCGCAGGGCCGCCGCCGCGGCTGCCAGCCGTTCCACCCGCGCCCAGTCCTTCCTGGCGATCGCCTCACCGGGCAGCATCCAACTGCCGCCCACGCAACCGACGTTGGGCAGGGCGAGGTAATGCGGCGCGGACGCTGCCGAGATGCCCCCGGTGGGGCAGAACCGTGCCTGCGGCAGCGGTGAAGCGAGCGCCTTGAGGTAGGCGGTACCCCCGGCCGCCTCCGCCGGGAAGAACTTCATGTCGGTGACCCCGCGTTCCAGCAGGCCGACCACCTCGGAGGCGGACGAGACGCCCGGCAGGAACGGCACCCCGGACGCCAGCATCGCCGCCAGCAGGGTGTCCGTCCACCCCGGACTGACCAGGAACCCCGCCCCGGCAGCCACCGTCTCCGCCACGTTCGCCACGGATATCACCGTGCCCGCGCCCACCACGGCCTCCGGCACCTCGGCGGCGATGGCCGCGATGGCGTCCAGCGCCGCCGCGGTGCGGAGGGTCACCTCGATCGCCGGAAGACCGCCCGCGACGAGCGCCCGGGCGAGCGGTACGGCGTCCGCCGCGTCCTCCAGCACGACGACGGGGACGACGGGGGCGAGGTCGAGCACGGACCGGGCGGGGGTGGCGGCAGGGGGAGCAGCGGGTGCGGGGGAGGTCATGGCGACATCCTGCCGCCGTCCCACACCCCCTGCAACGACCGTTGCGCATGCTGCAACGGCACCCGGACCAAAGGCCGCGGACCTCTCGGTCAGTGGACGTCCGTCACCACCACGTCGAGCGACCACGGCCGTCCGGCGCGGGCCGGTGCGTGCGCCTCCACCACGTGACCGAGGTCGCCCAGAACCCGCACGAGCTGTTCGGGGTTCTCCGGGGCGGTGCCCGCCTCCAACAGGTCGCGGACCAGGCGGCCCTTCGTCGCCTTGTTGAAGTGGCTGACCACGGAGCGCTTCTCGACCCCGTCGACCAGCTGCGAGTGGAGCACCCGCACGCTCGCCGTACGTCCCGCGAGCTCCCCCTTGGGCTTCCACGCCGACGCGTACGCGGAGGACCGCAGGTCCAGGACGAGCCCGTCGCCGGCGGCGTCCGGCAGTACCGGCTCCATCGCCACGCGCCAGTGCGCGGCGAGCGAGCCCAGGCCCGGTAGCTTGACGCCCATCGAGCAGCGGTACGACGGAATCCGGTCGTTCACCCGCAGCGCGCCCCACAGGCCGGAGAAGATCAGCAGCGATGTGGAGGCCCGCCGCCTGGCGGCAGCGTCCAGGGTGGCCAGATCCAGTGCGTCGTAGAGCACGCCCGTGTAGATCTCGCCGGCCGGCCGGGTCGGAGCCGCACGCAGTTCCGTGTTCTTGGCGACCTCCCCGCGCAGCCCCTCGGTGAGCCCGAGCACGCCGCGGGCCTTCTCCTCGTCGGCCAGGCACAGCTCCACCAGCTCGTCCAGCACGGCCGCCCGCGCCGGGGCGAGCCCCGGCAGCGACAGTGACTCGGGCTTCAGGGGCGTTCCGCGCGCCGGGGCGGCCTTGCCCTCGGAGGGCGGCAACAGCACGAGCACAGCGGTACTCCTTCGTACGGGCGACGGGGCGGAAGTAACAGGTTACGGGCCCGGGGGAGGCGGGCGAGCCGGTGTCCTCGCGGGCCGTCCGGCCCCCGAGGGGGGCTCCTTTCGGCCAGAGTGGCCGGATCTCGTAGCATCGCGAGTTCGGCCACGGACGTTCCGGGGCCAGGAAGGTATCCGCGTGACCGACCTCGCCGTCCGCGCCGCCACGGGCGGCCCCGCCACCGGCCGCCCCCGGCAGATCGTCGACGCCGCACGGGCACTGCTGGAGGAGGAGGGGCCGGAGGCCCTCACCATGCGGCGGCTGGCCGAACGGGTCGGGTTGCGGGCCTCGTCCCTGTACAAGCACTTCCCCGACAAGTCCTCCGTGGTGGCGGCTCTTGCGGCCGAGATGTACCGCGAGACGGCCGCCGTGCTGACCGCCGCCGAGGCATCCGCGCCCGGTTCGTTCCCCGTCCTGGCAACGGCCTACCGCACCTACGCGCTGGCCCACCCGCACCTCTACCTGCTGGCAACCGGCTGCCGCCCGGACCTCCCCGCCCTCGCCCCCGCCCGCCGACAGGCCGCCGCCCCCCTCTACCGGGCCGTCGCCGGCGACACGGGCCGGGCCAGGGCCGCCTGGGCGTTCGCGCACGGCATGGTCGTCCTCGAACTGGACGGACGCTTCCCGCCCGAGGCCGACCTCGCCGAGGCGTGGAACGCGGGCATCGCCGCCTTCACCCGCTGACGCGCGGCCCGGGCCGGGACCGGGGCGGGGTGGGCATGCGCGTCCGGTACGGAGCCGCAGGCGGGAGCCCCTCCGTGCCGGGTACGATGGCGGCACGGCAGACGAGCCGGGCGGACGGCCGCGTGGAGATCCCCGGATCTCCCCGAGGAACGTCCGGGCTCCACAGGGCAGGGTGGTGGCTAATGGCCACCCGAGGTGACTCGCGGGACAGTGCCACAGAAAACAGACCGCCCGGGACCCAGGTCCCGGGTAAGGGTGAAACGGTGGTGTAAGAGACCACCAGCGCCTGAGGTGACTCAGGCGGCTAGGTAAACCCCACCCGGAGCAAGGTCAAGAAGGACCGTCGCAAGACGGCCCTGCGCGAACGTTCGAGGGCGGCCCGCCCGAGTTCGCGGGTAGACCGCAGGAGGCCGGCAGCAATGCCGGTCCTAGATGGATGGCCGTCTCCCCGGCCGCCGCGAGGCGACCGGGCGACAGAACCCGGCGTACAGCCCGACTCGTCTGCCGCCACCTGCTGTTTTGTCCGGAAAGGGCCTCCGACCTGCGTCGGAGGCCCTTTCCGGTCTTTCAGGCGCTTGCCACTTCGCTTCGGATGGCGAAAAGCCCCTCAGGAGTCCGCAGAGGCTCTCAGAAGTCCAGTGGTGGGTGACGGTTCTACGCCACGGGGGCGGGTCCGGTCTCCGCGGAGGCCGCGAGGGCGTCATCGAGGTCGGGGTGCAGGTGGAGCACCGTGTCGGCGCCCGTGATGCTGAAGAGCCGGCGCAGAGCCCTGGACGGCGCGGCGATGCGCAGATGGCCCCGCTGGTGGGTGAGGAGCATCAGCTGGAGGAAGGTCGAGTCCCCGAAGGTGATGTTGCCGGCGTCGAGGACGAGGCCGCCATGGGAGGCGAGGGCGGCCTCGATGTCCCTTGCCAGGGGGTCGAGCGTGTCCTCGTCGATTTCTCCGTGAGGTGCGATCACCGGCAGAGGTCTTCCGCCCACGGAACCGCCAAGTGTTGTCATCGGGCAAATGTTACCTTGGTCCGCTCGGGGCTCCGGGCGCCCCCGGCTCCGACGACGAGTTGGCCGTACCGCTGCCTCGGGAAGGTCGACCGGCGGGCACCTGCCTCTTCGCCCGGCGCCGGTGTCAGCCGCGGGTGCGGAGGGTGGCGGCGGGGGTCGTGCCGTAGAGCCGGCGATACGCGGCTGCGAAGCGGCCGACATGGGGGAATCCCCAACGGGCGGCGATCTGCGTCACGCTGGAGGTGCTGGGGTCCGCCGCCCTCAGTTCCTGGTGCGCACGGGTGAGGCGCACCTGGCGCAGATAACCGAGTGGGCTCGTGTCGGTGTGGCGGCTGAAGGCGTACTGCACGGCGCGGGGGGTGACGAATGCGGCGGCGGCGATGTCGGACAGACCGATGGCGCGGTGGGCGTTCTCCTCGATGAAGGTTCTGGCCCGGCGCAGGGTGTCGGTGTGGGCGTCACGGCTGTCGATGCGGTGGACCTCCTCCCCCTGTGTGGTGCTGGGGAGCGCGGCCAGGGCGACAGCGGCCAGATGCTGGGTCGCGGTGGCGACGACGAGGGGGTCCGGGGCGGTGGGGCCAGTCAGGACCTGGTCGCGAAGGAAAGCCACGGTGCTGCCCAGCCGACGGTTGGCGCCGGCGTCGAGTGCGCGCTGACCGGTGAGCCGGACCGGTCCCGGGCCGGTCTGAGCGCCGGTGGCGGCCACCGTGTCGAGCACCGCCGGGTCGAACATGGTGATGGTGTAGCGCGCGGAGTGCAGTGCACCGGTGTAGGGGAGGTCGGGAGGGGCGATGAGGAAGGTTTCGCCCGGGCCGTAGACCTCGTGGCGGCCGTCGGTGGTGTCCACCATGGTGCCGCTGTGCACGGTGATCAAGCAGACCTGGCCCAGCGGGTTGGCGGTGTAGGACATGGTGTACCCGAAGGTGAGGCGGTCGACGACCAGGCCTTCGGCCGCGGTCCGTACGATGCGCGTCCGCGTGTCGTTGGGCCGGCCACCGATACGCATCGGCGTGTACGCCCGCGACAGGAACTCCTCCGTGGCCTCCAGGCTTCTGCTGTCGAAACGCTCGGTCTCCACACGTGCCTCTCCATGCGCGCATCGCCGCGACATTCCCGCCCCAGTACCTCTCTCCCGGCACGCTCCCCTCCGCTCCTCATGGGGCAAACGTTGCCGGGCGCGGCACTAGCGTACGACGCCGTCGCGGACGGCTCACGGGCACCGTGGGGGAGTGGTGGTGACCCGGAGGGCAGCGCTCCGGAGTGTCGGTCCTGTGGGCCGCGGTGGCCTGATGAGTCAGAAAACGAAGCGCCGTAGCCTCTGCCGCGAAACGTCGACGCCGAAGTGCGGGTAGCCGGGTGTGCAGGCGGAGGGGGAGGGCATCCGTCGAGTCGAGCGGCCCTCCCCCGCAGCAGGGCCGATCGTGTCGTCCACGTACCGAGAGAGGTCTGCAGTGCTTACAGCTCATACCGCCCGGCACAGCAGCGGGCGGGCGGAGGTCACGGCGTATCAGGACGTGCGGAACGGCCAGTGCGTGCTGTACGCGCAAGGAGCGTTCGACGCGGCCACCACCGGCGTCCTCGTCCAGGCGATCGACCGGGTGCGAGTCCCCCGCATCGTGGTCGATTGTTCCGCCGTGACCTTCGCGGACATCGCCTTTCTGCGTGCGCTGCTCAGCAACGGCTCTCCCGACAGGCGAGTCGTCGTCGCCGCACCGTCCTTGGCCGTGGTCCGTCTCCTCGACGCCACGGAAACCACCGGTCGGTTTCTCGCTGGGGGCGATTCCCGGGCGCCGTCATGGAACTGCTCCGGCGCGGACACCGTGCGCGCCGGCCGCTGAACGCCTGACGTCCCGGAAAAGGACGGATCACGGTCGGCAACGCTCCGGACCGCACAGGTACGCGGATGCACAACCGCACAGATACGCCGGGCGCACGGATGCGCAGCCGAATGCCTCAGGCGAGGGAAATGACGGCTTCGATGGTTTTGCCGGAGGCGGTCGGGATCGCCGACAGGCTCTTCGTCAGGCGAATGGCCATGGGCCAACCGTAACCACCCAGGGCGTACTGGCCAGGGGTGTGCGAGCGGGCGACGGGAAGCTCGGTGCTTCCATCGGCGACCGACAAGAGCAATTCGTCGCCCTCGATCCGTGCGGAGAAATCGGTGAGCCCTCCGCCGTGCCGGTATGCGTTGGTGACCAGCTCGGAGGTCACCAAGAGGGCATCGGCGCACACGATGTCGTCCCGGATTCCGTCGTCGCCGGGGACGAACTGCTCGCGGAGCAGGGCCTCGACCTGCTCGCGGGCGGCAGCCGCGCTCGTGGGGAGGGCGGCGCCAGTAACGAGAACACTGGCAAGCTCTTCGCTCACGCTGCCTCCACTGCCGATCTGCTGCAACATCTCTGTCGCCCCATATGCCCACCGATCCTGGGCTTACGCACGCCGGTGGCTCCCCCATGACCAGGGGTTCTCCGAGCGGTGAGCGGTGGCGAAGCCTCCCCCGCGGCGGCCGGAGGTCCGGTTGCCGCGCCACCGGGCCCCCATGACCATGAGGGGGTGGAAGACGGAGGGCCGTCCCGGACGGCGGCGCGGCACGAGCAGCGCGCGTTGCGTGTCTCGATGGCGGTCTCGGTCGCGCTCGCGGTCGCGGGAGTGGCGTGGGGGCTCGTCGCGGGGTCGCAGGTGGTCCTGCTCGACGGTGTCTACACCGCCCTCGGTCTCGGCCTGACCTGGCTCGCCCTCCGCGCCTCACGCCTCGCCGCGGCCGGTCCGACGCCGCGCTTCCCGTTCGGGCGGGAGTCGCTCGTACCGGTGGTCGTCGGGGTACAGGGCCTCGCGCTGCTCGGGACGCTCATCTACGCCGCGGTGGAGGCGGTACGGGTCATTCTGGACGGCGGGTCCGAGGTGGCGGCGGCGGGCCTGGCCGCGTACGGAGTGGTGAGCGGGCTGGCATGCCTCGCGGCGTACGGGTACCTGGTGCGGCGGGGCCCGCGGTCCGACCTCATCCGTACGGAGGCGACGGTCTGGCTCGCCGGAGCCGTGACCAGCCTCCTCATCGCGGTGGGCGGCGCGGTGGCGTTGCTGCTGGGCACGACGGTGTGGCACGGGGCGAAAGCGTACGCCGACTCGGTGCTGGTCCTGCTGAGCTGCGGACTCCTCGGCGGCCTGCCCGTACGCATGCTCCGGCAGGCCATGTCCGAGCTGCTGGAATCCGCCCCGGAACCGGCCGTGCAGCGGCGCATCCATGAGGTGGTGGAGCGGGTACGCGCCGCCGAAGGGCTCCCGGAACCGGTCCTGCGCGCCAGCAAAGTGGGCCAGAAGCTCTACGTCGAGGTCGACTTCGTGGTGCCGCCGGACAGTTGGGACGTCGCGGGCGAGGACCGGGTGCGGCGCGCCCTGCGCGACGGGCTCGCCACCCTGCCCTACGAACCATGGAGCATCGTGGAGATCACCGCGGACCCCGGGCTGGTGCTCTGAGACGCCGGTGGTCCCGCCTGCGGACGGTGTCGGCACCCCGGCACTCCTTGCGGTGGGTAAATGACTCATTGCGCACCGCTCGCGGCCGGTGGGCGCTAGCGTGGTCGCCGTGGACGACCTGGACGCCGACGAAGCCGACAAATGGCCCCTCCCGCCTCCCTGGATGTGGGACTGCGGAGACTGCGTGACCCTGTACCGGCGGATGAGAGAAGCGCCCGAACTCGCGGCGGCGGCCCGGGAGGAGGTGGGCCCAGGCATCGACTGCGACCCCTTCGACCAGGTGATCACCACCCAGATCCGGCTCTCCCAGCACATCGCCAACCAGCACACCGCGCACGTACCCGCCACGGTCCCGTCGTGCGGGCGGTGCGCCTCGGACGCGGTCTCCACGACGATGCCCCGGGCGCTCGTCCTGGAGCACCGGGCCCGTCACCTGGTCGTGCCGCCCAGCATCGTGGGAGGCATCTGAGCCGGGACCCGGACCGCGGTCACGCCGCCTCGTCCGGGAGCACGGGGGCGAATCCGATCAGCCCGAGCCGCTGGGTCGCGCGCGTCAGCGCCACGTACAGGTCGTTGACCCCGCGCGGAGAGCCGGTCCTGATCCGTTCCGGCGCCACGACGACCACCGAGTCGAACTCCAGGCCCTTGGACTGCCGCGCGTCCAGGATCACCACCGGCGCCGACAGGTCCGGGTCGGCACCCCACGACGCGGCGGGCAGCGCCTCGGCCAGCTCGGCGTGGAGTTCCGGCGGCGCGATCACCGCGAGTTTCCCCCCGCCCAGGGCCTCGCGGGCGACGGCCTCGGCCGCCACGCGTACCAGCTTCTCCGGTTCCACCGCCAGGGTCCACGGCGCGACACCGGTGGAGCGCACCGAGCGGGGCGGCTCGAAGGAGGGATCGGTCTCCCGCCGCACCTCGGCGGCCGCCTCCATGATCTCCTTCGGCGTACGGTAGTTGACGTCCAGGCGGGTGTGCTCCCAACGGTCGCCCACGTACGGGCCGAGGATGCCGGCCCAGGAGTCGGCCCCGGCCGGCGAACCCGTCTGCGCCGGATCCCCGACCAGCGTCATGGAGCGGGTCGGAGAGCGTCGCATCAGCAACCTCCAGGACATGGCGGAGAGTTCCTGCGCCTCGTCGACGATGATGTGCCCGAAGGCCCAGGTCCGGTCCGCGGCGGCGCGCTCGGCGGCACTGCGGTGATCCGCCTCCTCCTGCCGCTCGGCGAAGCGTTCGGCGTCGATGATGTCGTGCGCGGAGAGGATCTCCGCGTCGTCCTCGTCCTCGAAATCGGTGGAGCGGGAGCCGACGGAGAGGTCCAGGACCCCCTGGGCGTACGCGATCCGCTGCCGGCGCTCCGCCTCCTCGGCCGCCCGCAGGGCGCTGTCGTCCTCGCCGAGAAGCTCGGCGGCCTCGTCGAGCAGGGGAATGTCGGCGGTGGTCCACTCCGTGCGGTCCGTCAGACCGGTGGGGTCCGTGTCGTCGCGGCGGATCGACTCCGCGTCGACGACCGGGAGGCCGGTGGGCGCCGCGAGGTACTCGGCGAGGAACTGCTCGGGGGTCAGGCGGGGCCAGAGGCCGTCGATCGCCGCGCGCACCTCCGGGTTGGCCGCCACCTCCTCGCGCAACTGCTCGACGTCGGAGGGGTCGAGCAGATGGGGGCCGCCGAACGGATCGGCCCCGATGCTGTCGGCGAGCTGCCGGGTCAGCGCGTCGATGATCCCGGCGGTGAACGGGCGGCGGGCGAGGTTGTGCGGCAGTCCGGTGTTCCTGGCCTCCGCCCTGACGCGACGGACCGTGTCGGGGCCGAGGAACAGGGTGTCCCGCTCGTGGGCGATCCCGACCGGGCCGGCGGGCAGCCGCTGCCGGTCGGCGACCGCCTCGCGCAGGACCCCGGCCATCCGGGCGTCGCCCTTGACGGTCGCCGCCCGGGGGGTGTCCGTGCCGGTGGCCCGTACCCCGGGGAAGAGCTCGTCAGGGGTCGCGAGCAGCACGCCGGTCTCGCCCAGGGACGGGAGCACATTGCCGATGTAGCCCAGGAAGGCGGGGTTGGGGCCGACGATCAGCACCGCACGACGGGCCAACTGCTCGCGGTACGCGTAGAGGAGGTACGCGGCACGGTGCAGGGCGACCGCCGTCTTCCCGGTGCCGGGCCCCCCTTCCACCACGAGGACGCCCCGGTGCGGGGCGCGGATGATGCGGTCCTGCTCGGCCTGGATGGTCCGCACGATGTCGGTCATGCGGCCGGTGCGGGTGGCGTTCACGGCGGCCAGCAGGACGGCGTCGCCGTTGGGGTCCTCGAAACCGGTGCGGTGCGCGGGTGCGGTCTCGTCCAGATCCAGGATCTCGTCGTGCAGGGCGGTGACCCGGCGTTCGCGCGTGGTCAGGTGTCTGCGGCGCCGGAGCCCCAGGGGAGTGTGCCCGGTCGCCAGGTAGAACGGGCGGGCCACCGGGGCGCGCCAGTCGATGAGCAGCGGGGTGCGAGCCTCGTCCCGGTCGCGGATGCCGAGCCGCCCGATGTGGTGGTGCGCGCCGTCGCGGAGGTCGATGCGTCCGAAGCAGAGCCCGTCCTCCACGGCGTTCAGCGCGGCGAGGCGGTCCGACTGCTCGGTGACCGTGACGTCCCGCTCCAGCCGGGCCTGGCGGCTGTGCACGGGCTGCCCCAGCGAACCCCGAACGGCTCCCTCGGCTCCCTCCCGCAGGGCGTCGAGTCGCTCGTGGAGCAGGGTGACGAATTCCTGCTCGCGAACCATTTCCTCGCTTGACAATGTGACTCCATAAAATATAGACTGAGCCCAGTGAATTTCTCCTGCGATGCAGCGGAATCGCGGGAAACGATAAGTTTAAGCAGAGTGTGCCTCGGACGCCAATTCGGTCCGGGGTATTTTTTGTGCTCCCGTCCGGGGCGCCGGATGTGGTCCGGGGGAGGCGGGCCTGTGGATGTGTGGCCGACGGATACGGTCCCGCCGGGTACGGCCCGTGGAGGTGGCCCGGCGTGCGCGGGCGCGGCGTAGCCTTCCGGCATGGATGCTTCCGCCGAGACCCCGTCCGGTACGGACACGGACACGGTCGTGCCGGGCCCGCGGCCCGCAGCCCGGCCCGTCGACGGCCCCATGGCCGCGCCCGAGGTCACCTACACCGAGTGCCGCCGGTGCGGCACGCTCATCGCCGGCCTGGACGGGCGCTACGCCTGTGCGGGCTGCGGATGGGTCAACGACCACTCGGAGGGGCACCGTGCGCTGCCGACCGCCGAGGACGACCCCGACTATCCGGGAGCGGTGGCGCCCCGGCGCGGTACGCGGAGGGGGCGGGCCCGTGGTGAAGGCCACCGCTGTCCGGAGCCCGAGGCGCGGGCGGACTGACGGCGGCGGACTGACGGCGGCGGACGGGCTGCGGCGGACGGGGGCCTCATCGGCGGAGGCGGCCGGGCGGGGGCCGGAATCGCCGGCCGGCCCGGCCGGGTCGTGGATCAGGGGCGGCGGGGTGCTCCGTCGACCAGGGTGGCGAATCCGTCCAGGAGGCGTTGCAGGCCGAACTCGAAAAGCATGTCGAGATCGAAGTCGTAACCGGCTCCGGCAATGCGCTCCAGCACAGGGAATGCACCGGCCGAGAATGCCTCCCGGAGATGCGCTTCCTGCGTGTCCATCCACTCGTCGCTCGTCAGGCCGGTGAATTCCTCGGCGACGGCCTCCGGCTCGATATTGATCGCCGTTCCCCGGACGTAATTGAACAAGGTGATGTGGATCGTGAAGTGGGTCTGGCCGTCCAGTCCGTGGCCGTCCAGCGCCTGAAGCACCCATTCGGTGAAAGGCATGGCTCCGGCCAGTAGTTGCGGCCGGGTCACCGACAGCGCCGGAGCGAGCCACGGATGGCGGCGGAAGTTCTCCCAGAGCAGGCGGGCGGCGAGCTCCAGCAGCTCGCGCCAGCCCGCCGGGGGATCGGCGGGTGGGTGCCATGCGGAGCTGGCGGCGTCCATCATCTGCGTCAGCAGATCCTCCTTGTCGGCCACGTGCCGGTAGAGCGACATGGTCGCCGCCCCCAGCTCGTGGGCGACCCGCCGCATCGAGACCGCGCCCAGCCCCTCCGCGTCGGCGACGGCGATGGCCGTGGCGATGATCCGCTCCCGGGCGAGCGTGACGGCGGGCCCGTCCGGAGCCGCGCCGGCGCCCGCGCCCCCGCGCACGACCGGGGGCCGCGGGGCGGACCGGGCGGTACTCGGGGCCGGCGGAGCGGCCGCAGCCACGGCGGGGGCCGGGCGGAGCGTCCGGGTGGCGCTCTCGACCACGGTGCCCACGCCGGGCACCGGCCGTACCAGCCCCTCGTGCCGCAGCTCGGCGATGACCTTGGTCGCGGTGGCCATGGCGACTCCCCACTGCCGGGCGATCTCCCGGGTGGAGGGAATGCGGTCACCCGCGCCGAGTTCCCCCGACTCGATCCGTCGCCGCAGTACCGCAGCGATCCGGCGGTACGGCGGGTCCTGCGGCAGCGCCCGCCGCGGTTCTCCGCGCGGTTCTCCCCGCGATTCCACCTGCCGGTCCATGACGCCTCCGTACTAGTGCACCTCTGTGGCTCGCACTGTACAGCCACGCTGCGACGCGCGGTGCCGGTCTCCGGGAGAACGCCTCGGACCGTAGTGCGCTCGGGCAGTGTGCACTAGTGCGCGGAATGGTGATCGCTACTCTTTCAGGGCGATTTCGAGGTTGCGTGTAATGCTGCGTACGCCGTACATTCACGGGCATGAGAAGAAACGACGTACTCATCTCCGGAGCCGGTATCGCCGGTCCGGCCCTCGCGTACTGGCTACGCTCGGCAGGCCTCGACGTCACGGTCGTGGAGCGGGCGCCGGCTCTCCGGCCGGGCGGGCAGACCGTGGATCTGCGGGGTGCGGGCCGCGAGGTGATCAGCCGCATGGGACTCATGGACCGGGCGCGGGCGGCCGCCGTCGACCAGCGCGGCCTCGCCATGGTGGACGCCCGGGACCGGGTCACCGCAGAGATGCCGACCGGCGCCTTCGACGGGGAGGGGATCGTCTCCGAGATCGAGATCCTCCGTGGCGACCTCGCCCGCCTCCTCCACGACGCCACCTCGCCCACCACCGCCACCGCGCCCGTCCCCGGCGGCACGGAGACCGTCCCCGGCGGCACGGAGTACCTCTTCGACGACACCATCACCGCTCTCGCCCAGGACGACGAAGGCGTCACCGTCACCTTCGAGAAGGCCGGCCGGCGTCGCTTCGGGGTCGTCGTGGGTGCCGACGGACCGCACTCCACCGTCAGGGAGCTCGCCTTCGGCCCTGAGGCCGACTTCGTCCGCCCGCTGAACTGCTGGACCGCCTGGTTCACGGCCCGGGAGGAGTGGGACCTCGGCGGCTGGTTCCGGATGTACAACGCACCCGGCGGGCTCGTCGCGTCCGCGCGCCCCGGCCGGCTCCCCGGCGAGATCAAGGCCGGGCTCAGCTTCCGCGCGCAGCCCTTCGCGTACGACCGTTACGACGTCCGCGCCCAACAAGAGCTGATAGCGCGCCGGTTCGAAGGTGCGGGGTGGGAAGTCCCGCGCCTGCTGGTGGCGATGCGCACCTCGGAGGACTTCTTCTTCGACTCCCTCGCGCAGGTGCGCCTCGACAGCTCGTCGCGCGGACGGACGGTGCTGCTCGGTGACGCCGGGCACTCCCCCTCGCCCCTCACCGGCATGGGGACGAGCCTCGCCCTCGTCGGCGCGTACGTGCTCGCGGGCGAGATGTCCACACCCGGAGCCGGCCACCTCGACGCTTTCCGGAACTACGACCGGATCATGCGTCCCTACGTCACCCGGGCGCAGCAACTCCCACCCGGCGGTGTCTCGGGGTACGCACCGAACGGCGCGCTCGCCATCCGGATGCGCGCCGCCTCGATGCGGTCGATGAACCGCTGGCCCATGCGGCAGGTGCTGGCAGCCCAGTTCGCCAAAGCGGGCGACATCGACCTGCCGGTCTACCCCCACCTCCCCCACTTCCCGGACGGTGCCGTGCCCGGCCTCAGCTCTCCTGCGGGTACGCCGTCTCGTACGCCGCGCTGAACAGCGCCTTCACGTCGTGCCCCGACAGCCCCTCGGTACGCGCCTGGACCAGCCACGCGTCCAGAGAGGTGCGGAGCGGCGAGTCGGGACCCGACTGGGGCTGAGCGAGGTTACGCGTGATGAAGGTGCCCGCGCCCTGACGCACCTCGGCGAAGCCCAGGCGCTCCAGTTCCCGGTACGCCTTGAGGGTCGTGTTGGGGTTGACCTTGGTGGTGGCGGCCACCTGGGCGGCCGTGGGCAGCCTGTCCCCCTCCTGGAGGGCGCCCATCCGCAGGGCCTGCTCGACCTGGTGCACGATCTGCACGTACGTGGCGATGCCGCTGCGCCGGTCGATGCGGAAAACGACCACTGCTCTTCACCTTCCGCTCGACTGAGGAGACTTTACGGACATGGGGGGCGTGCCGTCACAGCGGGCGCCGGGAGACACGCCATACGACGAACACGGTCAGCAGGGCCGTGGCGGCGAGCAGAATGCCGGCGCCGGTCCACTGCATGGCGTTCATCTGGTCGTATTCGAGGTACTCGACGACGTTGTTGACGATGCCCTTCTCCTTGATGCAGGCGTTCTGCGCCGCCTCGGTGGCCTTGGCGCAGGTGCCCCAGCCGTAGAGCGTGCCGTCCGCGGTGCCGACCCAGTTGTCGAGCTGCTGGACGTCCTGGTAGCGGGCGGGGAGGTCTCCGTTCAGCGGGTACGTGAGCAGATGGCTGGTGCCGAAGCTGTTGCGGAACCGGCCCCAGACCACGTTGGCGACCACCGAGAAGGCGAGCGTCACCGACATGGAGAGCATCACCCGGCGCAGCAGGACACCGATCGTGATGCCGACCGCCGTCAGGAAGAGACAGAACGCGGGCAGCACCGGGCCGGTGTTGTCGAAGACCGACGCCTCCAGCCAGGTGGCCGGGAAGACCGAGCGGTACGGCTTCCACCACCAGGTGAAGAGCGCGGAGAGCACGAGACCGGCGACGAGGGCGAGGGTGTACCCCAGCGTCAGCTTGGCGATCAGCCAGCGGCGGCGGGCCACCGACTGGGTGGTGACGAGCTGCGCCGTGCCCTGCTCCTGGTCGGATGCGATCAGCGGGGCACCGACGAAGACGCCCAGGAGCACCGGCAGGAAGCCGAGGGCCATCATGAGGTAGGTGTAGCGCTGCCCGAGCTGGAGCGATGCCGGCAGATCCTTCTCGGGCCAGCCGGCCGCGTCCAGCTTGTCGATCATCCCCGCGCGCAGGTACAGGATCGCGGCCGAGCCGAGGACCACCAGGGCCAGCACGGAGTACAGCGTGGCCCGGTGCTGACGCACCATGAGCCAGGTCAGTCCGCGCAGCGGGCCGCGCCGGACGGTTCCCGCCCCCGTGGTGGGGGCGGTCGGGGCGGTCGTGGTCATGATGCGGTGATCCCTTCGGCGTCGACGCGGGCGCCCGGAGTGAGGAGCGCGGGCGCGTCCGGCGAGCGGAGGTGGGCCAACAGCACTTCCTCCAGACTCGGTTCGATGATCTGCCAGTCGCCGGTGAGCGGCCCGTCGGGGCGTACGAGCGCCTGGAACTGGCGGCCCTGCACGCGGGACTCGATCACGGTGTGGCGGGTCAGCTCCTGCGGCAGCCCGCCACCCTCAGTCAGCCCGGTCACCAGGGAGTGGGCGGGGACGAGCGTGTCGGTGTCACCGGCCATCCTGAGCCGGCCCTCGGACACCACCAGCAGGAAGTCGCACATGTCCTCCAGTTCGCCCAGCATGTGGGAGGACATCAGCACCGTGGTGCCGCGCTCGGTGGCCTCGGCCATCAGCAGGGTGCTCATCTCGTCGCGGGCCAGCGGGTCGAGGTCCGACATGGGCTCGTCGAGCAGCAGCAGGTCGGGGCGCTTGCCGAAGGCGAGCGCGAAGGCGACCCTGGTGCGCTGGCCGCCGGAGAGCGTGCCGACGCGGGCGTCCAGCGGGACCCGGCCCGAGCGGATGATCCGCTCCGCCGCCGCCATGTCCCAGCCGGGGTTGAGTTCGGCGCCCATCCGCAGCGTCTCGGCCACCGTGAACCGCTTGAAGAGCGGCTTGTCCTGCCCCAGGAACGCGAATCGCGGCATGGCCGCCGCGTCGTCGACCGGGATGCCGAAGAGCTTCAACCCGCCCTCGGTCGGGTCGACCTGCCGGGACGCGATGCCCAACAGGGTGCTCTTGCCCGCGCCGTTGGGCCCGACGAGACCGCAGATCCGGCCGGCCGGGAGCCGGAAGGAGCAGTCCCGCAGGGCCCAGCCGCGCCGGTAGCGCTTGCCCAGGCCGCGGGCCTCCAGGGCCCACGGCCCGGGCGTCTCGCTCGGTGTGCTCGGGTGTTCCACGCCTCGCCTCAATTCCACTAGTCAACTAATGGAATCATTGTCTGTGGCATGGGGGACTGTCAAGAAGCCTTCTTGTGGCGGTGGTTCACAGGCGCCCGGTGACCTCCCGGCGTACCCGGAAAACACCGATCGCCCGGAACGCGAGGCGTCCGGGCGATCGGGCGGAACGAAGAGTTCCGGGGCGGTGCGAGGGGGATGCGGTACGGGGTGGGTACGGGACCGAGTGGCCGGTCAGACGAGCGGCGGCCGGCCGAGCCGGGTCATCCGCCACACCGTGCGCCACCGCATCGGGTTGCGGGGTCCGCACGGGGTGCGCAGGCCCTCGGCGAACCCGCCCGCCCATGCCTTCAGCCCCTTCGCCGAGCGGGTCCTGGCGAGCGTGAGCAGTGTCCATACGCCGAGGTAGAGCGGGATCAGCGGCGCGGGGAGGTTGCGGCGGGCGAGCCACACCCGGTTGCGCGCGGTCATCCGGTAGTAGACCGCGTGGCGGGCGGGCGAGGTCTTCGGGTGCTGGAGCAGCAGATCGGGCTCGTACAGGATGTTCCAGCCGCCGTCGAGCGCCCGCCAGGAGAGGTCGGTCTCCTCGTGGGTGAAGAAGAATTCGGCCGGCCAGAGACCCGTGCCCGCCAGCATCTTCATCGAGAAGGCGTGCGCGCCCCCGAGGAAGGCCGTGACGTGCCCGCGCCGCATAGGGTCCGAGGCGCGCAACCGCGGGATGTGCCGGCGCTGCGTCTCGCCGTGCTCGTCGGCGATCCGGAAACCGACGATGCCGAGGCCGGGGTCGGCGGTGAACAGGTCCTGCACCGTGCTGAACACGTTCTTCTCGACCAGCAGGCCGTCGTCGTCCAGCTCGATCACCACGTCCACGTCGCCGAGCTCGGCGAGGCGGGCGAGGCCGACGTTCCGGCCGCCGGGGCAGCCGAGGTTCTCCTCGTTCTCGATCAGGGTCACCCCGCCCTCCAGATCCTCCAGGCCGGGAAAGGCGGTGAAGTCCGGGAGCTTCGTACCGTTGCCGATGACGACGAGCCGGGTGGGCCGTACGTCCTGCATGGCCACCGATGCGAGGAGGGCCTCCACCGCCTGCGGGCGGTCACCCATGGTGACGATGGAGACACCGATGCGTGGTGCGAGGGCTGCGGTTGCGGACAAGATCGGTACTCCCGTGCTCGGCTTCGGTGTCCGCGATCGTACGCCCAAGATTTCCGCCGCCCGACGCCGAACCGTCGTACGGAAGCCGAGAAGTGTTCACCGGGCGCCTACCGATCGGGCGAGGCCGGGCCGGTGGGTGCCGACGACCGACGGCAACACCACGAGGCGCGGCGCCGGGGCGCGCGGGCCCGGCGTGATCCGGACGGGAGGCCGGGGGCCCGGCCGCGGGACGCGCGCCGCCGGGGACGGACGTCGCCGGTCAGCCGATACGGGTCCCCGCGCCGCTCACCCGGACCCGCGCGTCGCCCCGGCGCAGCTCCACGGTGAGGGTGCCGGGCCGTCCCATGTCCATGCCCTGGTGGAGCGTGAGCACCGCGTCGTCCGGGACGAGGCCCAGCTCACGCGCGTACGCACCGAAGGCGGCGGCGGCGGCCCCCGTCGCGGGGTCCTCCACCACCCCACCCACCGGGAACGGGTCGCGGGCGTGGAAGACCCGCTCCGACTCCCGCCACACCAGCTGAAGGGTCGTCAGGTCCAGTCGTCGCATGAGGGATTCGAGCCGGGAGAAGTCGTAACTCAGGTCCGCGAGGCGTTCGCGCGTCGCGGCGGCCACCACCAGATGGCGGGCTCCGGCGAACGCGACGCGCGGCGGCAGCGCCGGGTCGAGATCACCGGCCGGCCAGTCGAGCGCGGCCAGTGCCTCCGCCAGATCGGCCGGGGCGATCTCCGTCACGTGCGGCTCCACGCTGGTCAAGGTGGCCCGCAGAGCGCCGTCCCGTGACGCCACCACGACCGGGACCGTGCCGGCCTTCGTCAGGAACTCCAGGTCACCGGGTCCGTCGCGGTCCGCCAGCGCGAGCGCGGCGGCGACCGTCGCGTGCCCGCAGAACGGCACCTCCGCCTTCGGGCTGAAATAGCGGACGGTGTAGGTCCGCTCCCCGGGGGCCACCGTCAGGAACGCGGACTCGCTGTAGCCGAGTTCGGCGGCGACGGCCAGCATCCCGGCCTCGTCGAGGGCCGAGGCGTCCAGCACGACACCGGCGCGGTTGCCGCCCTCCGGGTCGGTGGAGAAGGCGGTGTAGTGGAGGATTTCGGCGGGTTCGTCGGCGCTCATGTACCAGCTCAACCGGTGGGTAAGGAGAACGTATTCCCGGCCGTCCCCAGGCACCCCCGCTCAGCCCAGCATCCCCTCCACCAGGTCGGCGGCCCGCAGGGTGCCGCCCTCGGCACGGGACTCCGCCCGCAGGTGTGCCGAGCGGCGGGCCACGTCGGGGTCGGCCAGGAGCTCGTCCAGGGCGGTCCGCAGCGCCTCCGCCGTGGCGTCCTCGGTGTCGATGCGGCGGGCCACGCCCAGTTCGACCAGGCGGTCGGCGTTCATGAACTGCTCGGCGCCCTGCGGGACGGCGATCATGGGGACGCCCGCCCGCAGGCCCTCGCCGCAGCCGCCCATCCCCGCGTGGGTGACGAAGGCGTCCGCCTGCTCCAGGATCGCCCGCTGGGGCACCCAGGAGTGCACCTCCACGTGGGGCGGGATGTCGCCCAGCTCCGCCGCGTCCGTGTACTTCCCGATCTGGAGCACCAGGTGCAGATCGGGCCGGCCGCCGAAGGCCGCCAGGCACTGGCGGTAGAACTCCGGCCGGCGGGTGTACGCCGACCCGAGGGAGACCAGCAGGACGCGCTCGGCACCGGCGGGGCGCGTCCAGCCGGCGCCTGTGCCCGGGCCGTCCCCGCCCGGGCCGTCCCCGTTCTCGTGCGGGGGCACGCACGCACCGACGAAGGTCACCGCGTCGGTGTCCACCCGGTCGGCGTGCGGCTGCATCGCCCGGGGGATCAGGGCCAGGGCCCGGCCGGGGCGGCCGGAGAAGACGTCCATGTCGGTGGTGGCCGCGCCGCACTCCGCCAGCCAACGGGTGAACTTGCCCCGGTAGGCGTCCGCGCCCGGCAGCTTCCACAGCTGAGCCGCCACCTCCTCCTCGTACCCCTCCCACGCCACCAGGGTGGGGGAGAGCTGCAGGACGGGACGCCCCTGGGACTCGGCGAGGGCACGGCCCGCGTAGGCGCCGATGTCGTAGAGGTAGAGGTCGGCGGGATCGTCGTCGTAGAAGGCGCGCAGGCGGGGGAGGGCCTGGACGGCGTCGTCCAGGAAGAGCTCCATCGCGCCGATGGGGTCGTCCGGCCAGTTGTTCTCGGCGACCGGGAGCGTCGAGGCGCAGGGCACCGGCTCCGCGCCGGTGGGGGCGATCAGGCCGGCGACGGCGGGATCGTTGGCGTACGTCACCCGGTGGCCCCGGGAGACCAGTTCGCGGATGATCTCCAGGCCCGGCAGGACGTGGCTGACGGCGGGAATGCCGATCATGGCGATGTGCGCGCGGCGGGGGGACATCCAGGATCACGCCTTCCGGAGCTGTGGGGTATCTGCGGTCGTCATGCGCCGGGCGAGTCCGGCGCGGCGGCTTCCAGGTCGGCGACGCTCCCCGACATGACCGTCCGGATGTGCGCGGTGAGGTGTTCGGCGGGCCAGTCCCACCAGGCCACCGCCAGCAGCCGGGCGATGTCCTCCTCGCCGAAGCGGGTGCGCAGGAGGCGGGCCGGATTGCCGCCGACGACGCCGTAGTCGGGCACGTCCGAGGTGACCACCGAGCCGGCGCCGATGATCGCCCCGTGCCCGATCCGTACCCCCGGCAGCACCGTCGAGCCGTAGCCGAACCAGACGTCGTTGCCGACGACGGTGTCCCCCCGCTCCGGCAGGCCCGAGAGCAGGTCCACGTGCGCGGACCAGGAGCCGCCCATGGTGGGGAAGGGGAACGTGGAAGGGCCGTCCATGCGGTGGTTGGCGCCGTTCATGAGGAACCGCACCCCCGTGCCCAGCGCGCAGAACCTGCCGATGACCAGCTTCTCCGGCCCGTAGTGGTAGAGCACGTTCCGCGTCTCGAACTCCGTCGCGTCGTCCGGGTCGTCGTAGTAGGTGTACTCCCCGACGTCGATCAGCGGTGACGTCACCAGGGGGCGGAGCAGCACCACCCGGGGCTGTCCGGGCATCGGATGGAGCACGGTCGGGTCGGCGGGTACGGGCACGTCGGGCGGTCCTCCCGGAGACGGCGTCGGTTCCCCACCCATGATCACAGCACGGCGTCCTTCCGGACAGTCATTTGTCACCTCCGGGAACGCGGGAGGTCACGTCCGCCGCCTCCGCACGCGGTGCTCATCACCCCGCCACCCGGACGTTGTGTACCCGACAACCGAAGGACGCCGTTCCGCACTCCAATGCCCAGAGGGCGTCCGGCGGGCCGAGGCCGGGCACCCCTCGACACCCACCTGCCAGGGGAGAGACCATGACGCCCGCACCGACCGCCACGGACACCGGACACCCGGACCACCCGGCCGGGTTCCGCGCCGCGGCCCGCCGCCACAGTCAGGGCGTGGGCCGCCGCCGCTTCCTCACCACCACCGGCGCCGCCGCCGCCCTCGCCTTCGCCGTCCACCTGCCGGCCGCCGGTACGGCGAGCGCCGCCGAACTCGACCCCCGCAGGATCACCGAGAACCCGTTCACCCTCGGAGTGGCCTCCGGCGACCCGCTGCCCGACTCCCTCCTGCTCTGGACACGCCTCGCCCCGCTTCCGTACGAGGCGGACGGCGGGCTGCCCGCCGCCCGCGTCCAGGTCGGCTGGGAACTCGCCCACGACGAGCGCTTCCGCCGGGTGGTCCGGCGCGGAACCGCCACCGCCCACCCGGAGTTCGCGCACAGCGTCCGTACCGAGGTCCGCGGCCTCGAAGCCGGCCGCACCTTCTACTACCGCTTCCGCACCGGCGGTTGGACCAGCGAGACCGGCCGCACCCGCACCGCCCCCGACCCGCACGCCCGCAACCACGCGGTCAGGCTCGCCGCCGTCTCCTGCCAGGCCTACCACGACGGGTACTTCACCGCCTACCGCCACCTCGCGGCCGAGGACGTCGACGCCGTCTTCCACCTCGGCGACTACCTCTACGAGTACGCCGTCACCCCCACCGGCGGCGCCCGCGCCTACACCGACCGGGTGCTCCCCGAGGTCTTCAACCGGGAGACGCTGACCCTGGAGGACTACCGGCTGCGGTACGCCCTCTACAAGTCCGACCCCGACCTGCGCGCCGCGCACGCCGCGCACCCCTTCGTCGTCACCTGGGACGACCACGAGACCGAGAACAACTACGCCGACGACGTACCCGAGAACAACGTGCCCCCGGAGGAGTTCCTGCTCCGCCGGGCCGCCGCCTACCGCGCGTACTGGGAGAACCAGCCGCTGCGCACCCCGCAGCGCCCCACCGGCCCCGACATGCGTCTCTACCGGCGGCTCCGGTTCGGCCGCCTCGCGCAGTTCGACATCCTGGACACCCGCCAGTACCGCAGCGACCAGGCGTACGGCGACGGCTGGAAGGTCCCCGGACCGGAGTCCGAGGACCCCGCCCGCACCCTGACCGGCGCCACCCAGGAGCGGTGGCTGATCGACGGCTGGCGCACCTCGCGCGCCACCTGGAACGTCCTGCCCCAGCAGGTCACCTTCGCCCAGCGGCGCGACGTGCCCACCGCCGCCTACAAGCTCTCGATGGACTCGTGGGACGGCTACCCGGCCTCCCGGCAGCGGGTGCTGGACGGCGCCGAGTCGGCGGGCGTCGACAATCTGCTGGTCCTCACCGGCGACGTGCACGTCGCCTACGGTTTCGACCTGAAGAAGGACTTCGACGACCCCTCGTCCCGTACCGTCGGCACGGAGATCGTCACCACCTCGATCACCAGCGGCAAGGACGGCTCGGTGAAGCCCGCCAACTGGAACAACCAGATGGCGGCCAATGCGCACCTCAAGTTCTACGACGGCCGCCGCGGCTACGCGCTCGTCACCCTCGAAGACGACCACGCCCGCGCCGACTTCCGTGCGGTGGACGCCGTCACCACGCCCGGCGCCCCCGTCACGACGGCCGGTTCCTTCGTGACGGAGGCGGGCAACCCGGGGCTGACGCCGGCCTGAGCCTCAGGGCCGGTATGGGGTTGGCTCGCGGCGTCGGGGGCTACCAGGGCGCTCCGGCGCCCCGCGGTCGCACGCACCCAGCCCCGCTCTTTCTTCCACGCGGCAACCCCATACGGGCCCTTGATCTGACGGTCGGTCAGGCGTCGCTCTCCGTGCGGGAGTCGGAGGGGTAGCGGACGCCGATGCGGTCCCGAACCGCGTCGAGCGTCCGCATCACCGCCAGCGAACCCTCCAGCGGCACCAGCGGGGACTCGGTCTCACCCGCCCGCAGCGCGCGCATCACCTCGGCCGCTTCGTACTGCATGCCGGACAGGCCCTGCGGGCCCGGACCGGTCACGATCTTCTCCGGTGCCGGGTCCGAGGAGCCCGCACGGTGCAGGAGCAGGTGGTCGGGGTGGAAGAAGTCGCGCGGGAGGTCGATGCGGCCCTTCGTGCCGACGACGGTCGCCGCCGTGGCGTGGTGGCCCACGATCGAGCAGGAGAGCAGCGCGGTCGCGCCCGACTCCCAGCCCAGCAGTATTCCGGTGTTCAGGTCCACGCCCTCGGGGGAGAGCAGTGCGTCCGCCTGCATCCGGTCCGGCTCGCCCAGCAGCAGGTGCGCGAAGGACACCGGGTAGACCCCCAGGTCCAGCAGCGCGCCGCCGCCCAGCGCGGGGTTGCGCAGCCGGTGCTCAGGACCCACGTCGCCCGCGAACCCGAAGTCGGCCTGGACGGTGCGGATCTCACCGATCGCGCCCTCGTGCACCAGCTCCGTCATGCGGCGGATCACCGGGTTCGCGTACGTCCACATGGCCTCCATCAGGAAGAGCCCGCGCTCCCGGGCGAGCGCGACCAGTTCGGCGGCCTGCCCGGCGTCCAGCGTGAACGCCTTCTCGCAGAGCACGTTCTTGCCCGCGCGCAGCGCCAGCGCGGTCGCCTCGTAGTGCGCGGAGTGCGGGGTCGCGACGTACACCACGTCGATGTCGTCGTCCGCGACCAGCTCGGCCCAGCTTCCGTAGGCCCGCTCGATCCCGAACCTCTCCGCGAACGCGCGGGCCGACGTCCCGGTGCGCGAGGCCACCGCGACCACCTCGGCTTCCGGCAGTCCCAGCAGATCCTTGGTGAAGGTCGCGGCTATGCCGCCCGTCGCCAATATGCCCCAACGCACAGTCCCGCTCATGCCCCGCCCTTAAATCTGGTACGACCACAACGCCTGAGCTGAGAGCATAGATGCGTATGTCAACGATGTGGAGATGAAGCATGCCGGACAGCGGCGGAAGCCGGGCCCAGCGAGAGCAAGAGCACATACCTACGGCGGGAACCGGTCAACTGATCGCCGGGCCCGCCGTTCCCGATCCCGCGCCGGGCCCCGAGGGCCCGGCCCTTCCCGGCCTCACCGGCCTTCCGGGGGCCCCGGCGGTGACCGCCGCCCGGCGGACCGCGTTCCTGGTGACCCTGGTGCTCGGCGGCCTCACCGCGCTGCCGGCCCTGTCCATGGACATGTACCTGCCGGCGCTGCCCGACGTCACCGACGCGCTGCACGCCCCGGCCGCCACCGTCCAGCTCACGCTGACCGCCTGCCTCCTCGGCATGGCCCTCGGACAGCTCGTCGTCGGACCCATGAGCGACCGGTGGGGCCGCCGCGGACCGCTCCTGACCGGCATGGTCGTCTACGTCGCCGCCACGGCGATCTGCGCCATCGCCCCCAACGCCGAGATGCTCATCGGCTTCCGCCTGCTCCAGGGCCTCGCGGGTTCCGCCGGAATCGTGATCTCCCGGGCCGTCGTGCGCGACCTCTACGACGGCATCGACATGGCCAGGTTCTTCTCCACCCTGATGCTGATCTCGGGCGTAGCCCCGATCGTCGCCCCGCTGATCGGCGGACAGGTGCTGCGGATCACGGACTGGCGGGGCGTCTTCGTCGTCCTCACCGTCGTCGGTCTGCTGCTGACCCTGGTCGTGTGGAAGAGCCTGCACGAGACCCTGCCGCCTGAGGAACGCCACACCGGCGGCGTCGCCGAGGCCCTGCGCACCATGCGCGGCCTCTTCGGTGACCGGGTCTTCATCGGCTACACGATCGCGGGCGGGCTCGCCTTCGCGGCTCTCTTCGCCTACGTCAGCGCCTCACCCTTCGTCATCCAGGAGATCTACGGCGCCTCGCCGCAGACCTTCAGCCTGCTCTTCGGCCTCAACTCGATCGGCCTGATCGCCGTCGGCCAGGTCAACGGCAAACTGCTCGTCGGCCGGGTCAGCCTCGACCGGGTCCTGCTCGTCGGGCTCTCCGTGATCCTGCTCGCCGCCGTCGCACTGCTGCTGATGACCAGCGGGGTCTTCGGCGAGGTGGGGCTCGTTCCCGTCGCCGGCACGCTCTTCGTCCTGATGTCCGCGATGAGTCTGGCGCTGCCCAACACCAACTCGCAGGCGCTGATGCGCTCCAAGCACGCCGCTGGCTCCGCCTCCGCGCTGCTCGGCACCACCTCGTTCCTCATCGGTGCGATCGCCTCGCCGCTGGTGGGCATCGCAGGGGAGGACACGGCCGTCCCGATGGCCCTCGTCCAGACCGTCTGCGCCGCCGCCGCCATGGCCGTCTTCCTGCTGATGTGCCGCCCCTGGCAGCGGCAGGGGCGGGTGGCGGGCGGGCTGTAGCCCGCAGGCCGCCAGGCCACCCCGGCTCCCCGCCCCCCACGGACCTCCCCGGCCCTCCCTCGGTACGGAAACGGCCCTGTACCGGCTGACCGGGCTCCCACGGCACTCCGCCGCGGGAGCCCGCTCAGCCGGCGCGCGGGTAGCCGATCAGATGTGCCCGGCCCTCACGGTCCGTGGTGCGGAAGATCCCGATGCCGGTCGTCTCGGCGACCGGCAGCCGTACGTCGCGGGCGAGCGGCTCGTCCGACCCGTCGACGAAGTGCATCACCACCGGTACCCCGCCCCCGGCCAGCGCCTCCTCGGCGTCCCGCACGCTCCGGGCGCCGTAGGCGATCCCGTCGTCCGTCACCGAGGCCAGCGTCACGTGGGACGAGCCGTCCTCGTCCTCCAGGCAGTAGCCCTTCTTGGCCACCAGGTCGAACGCCAGGTTCCCGGCGACCAGATAGTCGCCCGACGGGGGGACGACCGCCTGCGGGTAGCGGCCCGGCTGTATGGCCGGGCGGTGGCACTCGACCGACACCAGCGCCTTGCCGCTCGCCGCGTCGTGCACCGTCCACAGTTCGTGGGTCGCCGCCCGCTCGGAGGACTTCTCCGGCTGCCACTTCGCCAGCACCAGCCCCGCCGCCACGGACGTCGGCACCCCGGTGGCGGGGTCGGCCCCCTTCGGCGCGACCTTCCGGCTGTACCAGCCGCCGGGCACCCAGAACTCCCGCGCCCCGCTCACCAGCAGCCCCTGCCCGGTCTGGCCGACCACGTCGGTCAGCTTCCGGCAGGCGGTACAGCCCTTGGGGTACTTCAGCTCCGAGGCGGCGATCTTCGACGTCTCACCGGTCACCGGGTCGATGAGCGCCACGTTCGCGTCCGCGTCGGAGATCACGATGTCCGGGCCGTTCGCGGAGACCGCCGGAGCGCCGTTCCACGGCAGCTCCACATGGTGACGGTCGCCGTTGGCCGCCGCGTACACGTCGATCGAGATGAACGTCTCCGAGGGGGCGAGCCCGTCGCCCGCCTTCCCGTACGACCAGGTGACGAAGAACTGCCGGTCCTCGCGGGAGACGGTCAGCAGCCTGGGATAGCTCTCCGGGTCCAGCGTCTGGCGCGCCTCGCTCCGCCACCCCAGCTTCCCGGTGGCGGTGTCGAGGGTGCGCAGCCGGTAGCGCCGGTCCGCGGAACGCTCCAGATAGGCCAGGGTGCCCGTCGGCCAGGAGAAGGCGATGTCCGGCGAGGCGCCGACGATCTCCCAGCCGCTCGCCGTCGTGTACTGCGGCGGCACGTCGAGCACCGTCCGCGTCCCCGCCCCGGAGGGCGCGGGTTTCGCCGCGGCGGAGGCGGAGGCCGGCGGAGTCGTCGCGCCCGCGCTCCTGCCGTCCGTGCCGTCCTCGTCCGAGGAGCCCTTGCCGCAGGTCGCCAGCAGCAGGAGAAGCGCCAGGAAGACCACCCCGCCGACCAGAGTCAGTCGAACGATCCTCTGTCTCATGGGTCCCCCCGTTGGGCCGTCGCGGGTCTCGCGGCGGTCAGCGTAGCAACTGCCACATGGGCGAGCGGAGTTACGCGGGTCCCTGTCGCGCGCCCGTGACCGGACGGACGCCGTGACCACGCACCCGACGCCGCACGCCCCGCGCAGCCCGGCGACCACCGCTCCTCACGGGGCGGACCATGCCGGGCGCGGCCTAGTGCCGCGCCCGGCAAGCTCTGCCCCGTCGCGGTGGTCGGCACGCGCACTCGCGGCGTTGACCGGAAGCCCTGGTAGCTCCGCTACCAGGACTTCCGGCCGCCTGGCGATCGCACGCACCGACCACCGCTCCTCATGGAGCAAACACTGCCGGGCGCGGCACTAGAATTCCTCGGTGAACGTCACCCTCCCCACCGCCGAAGCCCTGCGCACGGCCCTCGCCGGACTGCTCGACGGACTGCCGCCCAAGCAGGCGACGCAGGCAGTCGACCGGCTGATCGCCAGCTACCGCGGGACGACCCCGACCGACGCGCCGGTGCTGCGGGACCGGGCGGACGTCGTCGCCTACGCCGCGTACCGGATGCCCGCGACCTTCGAGGCCGTACGGGCCGCCCTCGACGCGCTCCGCGAGGCCGCGCCGGAGTGGGAGCCGGCCACCCACACCGACGTCGGCGGCGGCACCGGCGCGGCGAGCTGGGCGGTCGCCGGAGCGTGGGACGGGCCGGAGACCACCGTCCTGGACTGGGCAGAACCGGCCCTCGCGCTCGGCCGTGAGCTGGCCGAGGCCGGCGGGCCCCCCGCGCTGCGGGCCGCCCGCTGGCAGCGCGCCCGGATCGGTGCGGCCCTGGAGCTGGCCCCCACGGACCTGGTGACCGTCTCGTACGTGCTCAAGGAGCTGACCCCCGCCGCCAGGACCGAGCTGGTCGACGCGGCGGCCGGCGCCGCGCAGGCCGTCGTCATCGTGGAGCCCGGCACCCCCGACGGGTACGCCAGGGTGATCGAGGCCCGCGACCGGCTGATCGCCGCCGGGCTGAGCGTCGCGGCGCCCTGCCCGCACAGCGCCGCCTGCCCCATCGAGCCGGGCACCGACTGGTGCCACTTCTCCGCCCGGGTCAGCCGCTCCTCGCTGCACCGGCAGGTCAAGGGCGGGACGCTGAGCCACGAGGACGAGAAGTTCAGCTACGTCGTGGCGACCCGCTTCCCCGTCGAGCCGGTGGCCGCCCGGGTCACCCGCCGGCCGCAGATCCGCAAGGGCCAGGTGCTGCTGGAACTCTGCACCCGGGACGAGGCCCTGCGGCGCGAGACGGTCACCAAACGCCACGGCGCGCTCTACCGGGCGGCCAGGGACACCGACTGGGGCGACGCCTGGCCGCCGCCGCCCGAGGAGGAGTGACCACCCGGAAGCTCCGGGGGCCCGGTACGCCTACCGGTCCCGGAGCTCCTGGGTGCAGCACTTCACGCTGCCGCCGCCCTTCAGCAGTTCGCTCAGATCCATCGGGACCGGCTCGAAGCCCCGGTCCCGCAGCTGATCGCACAGCCCCGTCGCGGCCTGCGGCAGCAGCACGTGCAGACCGTCGCTGACCGCGTTCAGACCGAGCCCGGCGGCATCCGGTTCCCGAGCGGTCAGGGCGTCGGGGAAGAGCCGGGCCAGCACGGAACGGCTGCCGGGGGAGAACGCGCCGGGGTAGTACATGATCTCGTCCGCCGCGTCGTCGAGCACGCAGAGCGCCGTGTCCAGGTGGTAGTAGCGCGGATCCACCAGATCCAGGCCGATCACCGGCCGCCCGAAGAACTCCTGCGCCTCGTCGTGCGCGAGCGGACTGGACCGGAAGCCCGTGCCGGCCAGCACGAAGGAAGCGGTGACGGCGAAATCGCCCTCGCCCTCGTTCACGTGCTCCGGCTCGTGGAACTCCTCGTAACCGTGGAGCCGGAACCACTCCCGGTGCGCCTCGGCCTCGCCGTGCCGTTCCGGGTGCGCGAACCTCGCGCCGAGCACCCGCCCGTCGATCACGGTCGCGCCGTTGGCGGCGAAGACCATGTCCGGCAGACCCGGCAGCGGCGTCAGCTCCTCCACGGTGTGGCCGAGCGCGCGGTAGCGCTCCCGGAGGTCCTCCCACTGCGTCTGCGCCAGCGGCAGGTCGACGGGCTTGGACGGGTCCATCCACGGGTTGATGGAGTAGGTGACCCGGAAATGTGTCGGGGCGCACATCAGATAGCGACGAGGGGTGGCGTCACGGTGCACGGGGGCTCCTCACGAACGGCAGTCCCGGCTGCGGCGAGGCGGGGTCGGCGCGGTCTGCGCGTGAGCCCATGGTGCGCCGCGCGGGCCCCCGTCCGCAGTGCGCCGATCGGGTGACCCTCACCCGGTGCCGACGGGTGCGGGTCCGGGCCCGACGGAGGGCTCCGGGGAGGGCCCCGGCCTCCGTGCGGACCGCTCTCCGATGGGAGGGAATGTCCGGCAATGCCGGGCTATCCCACGTGATGTCCCTCACTCAAGGTGGTGGTCTCCCACCCCGCTGGTGGACTCTGGCCACCCGAAGCGCAGGATGGTGGGACCATGGACGGGTAACGCTGAGGTGAGGGGATAGATGGGCGCCGATTCCGGCCGTAACCGCGGCACAGAGGGCAAGATTTCCCAGTGGCTGCGGCGACGACCCAAGCAGCAGGACGATGCCGACGGCTCCGCCCGGCTGGGCATGCTCCTGGCCGTCGCCGAAGCGGGGATGCCGATCTCGCCCGCCGCCCACCCGCTCGGATTCCGATGTTCGTGCGAGCGCATCGGATGCCCCACCCCCGCCCGTCACCCCGTGTCGTTCGCCTGGCAGACCCAGTCGACCACCGACCGGGCCCAGATCGAACGCTGGGCGGACGGCCAGCCGCTGGCGAACTTCATCACCGCCACCGGAATGGTCCACGACGTGCTGGACGTACCGCTCTCGGCCGGCGTCAGTGCGCTGGAGCGGCTGATCGAGCGCGGGATCGACGTCGGACCCGTCGCCCGCTCCGGCGACGACCGGATGCTCTTCTTCACCGCCACCCGCGGCACCCCCGAGGACGAGGACGAGTGGTGGCCCTGCGAGCTGGACTCGCACCCCGAGACCATGGACGAGCACCCCGGGCTGCGCTGGCACTGCCGCGGCAGCTACGTCCTGCTCCCGCCCGCCCGTCTCCCCGGTGAACTGGACGTGCGCTGGGTCCGCGGCCCCGAGCACCCGCTGCCGGACCCGCTGACCCTGCTGGAGGCGCTGACCGACGCCTGCGCCGTGTACGTGGACAGCGACGAGGCGACCGGCCTGGACCCGGCCGCGGTGGCCTGGCCCCTCGGCCGCTGAGGTCCTGGCTCTGCACCCGGTCGCTGAGAAACCGGGCGGCTGAGGCCCCTGGCCGGCTGAGGTCCTGGGCGCCGAGCCGCTGAGCGCGCGTACGGCCTCCCGGCCGCCCGGCTCACTCGCCGGTCGCCGCGACCAGTCCCGGCAGCCGGTTCAGCACGGTCACCTTCGCGCCGCCGGCCGCGCCCCGCGCGGGCACGTACACCAGCTGGCTGGAGACGCGCTCCTTGGTGAGGGAGCTCTTCACCTCGCCCGAGAGCAGCGCCCGGGTGTCCCTGTTCACCTCGGGCTTCAACCCCTGGGCGGCCGTCTGGCGTTCGTAGTGCTTGCTGCTGAAGAAGACCAGCGCCCCGCCGTCCTCCGTCGCGAGCCCGAACGGGCCGAACGCGCCGTCGAGCGGGTGGTCGATGTACTGGTACGAGAATCCCGGCTTCTTCGTCGCCGCGCGGGCGGCCCGCCAGCCCGACGTGGTCCCGCCCGCCGCGAACACGTCCGGCGCCCCGGCGGACAGGTAACCGGTGTACGAGGTGCTCAAGTCCTGCGGCCGCACGGCGAGTTCGCTACCCACGCTCTCGGCGGGCCTCGCCAGCCCGTCCGCGTCCAACGCGAACTCCGGTACCCGCGAGGGCGCCACGACCCCGAGATAGGGCACCCTCCACCGCGCGTCCGGACCGGTCCGTTCGAAGACGAGCAGCCAGCGGGTGTCCTGGTCGCCCTCGTCCACGTCACGGTTGGAGTCGGTGTCCGCGAAGAAGAAGCGCGGCCACCCCGCCTTCTTCGGTATGACGTAGTGCGCGTCCGACAGTTCCAGGGGGCGGTGGGCCGCCGCGGGGTTCTTGGTGTAGGTCGACCGGGCCTTCAGCCCTGCCTGGTTGATCGCCCCGAGCGCGCCCGTCACCCGCTCGGCGTCCAGAGCGGGATCGAGCGCCGCGTCCGCCGCGTTGTACGCCGTGAGGAAGTCGTCGAGAGCCTGGTCCGCCTCGGACCTCGTCGCCGCGGGCACCTGCTCCAGCTCCCCGTGCACCGTCACGCAGCCGCTCGCCGTCACGCCCAGTACCGTCGCCACCGCGAGCCCCGCCGCCGACCGACCCAGCCTTCTCATCCGTTGCCTTCTGCGCCTTCTGATCCGCCGTCCGCACTGACCGTCCGAACCCTACCGGGGCGAAGAAGCGTGCGACGGCGAGGAGTCGATATCGGACGGCCGCACCGCCTGGCCGCCCGACGGGGTCATGAGGCCGCCGGGCGGTTCCGAACAGGTGCTTGAATGCCGGTATGAGCGAATTCGACGTACCCGACGGCATCGACGTCCTGCGGGTGTTCTGCGCCCCCGACGGCCGGCACGGGAACGCCCTCGGTGTCGTCCGGGACGGGTGCGACTACCCCGACGAGACCTCCCGCCAGGCACTCGCCGCCGAACTCGGCTTCAGCGAGACGGTGTTCGTGGACGATCCGGAACGCGGCCGGGTGGACATCCGCACCCCCGGGCTCCGGCTGCCGTTCGCCGGGCATCCGCTGGTCGGCAGCGCGTGGCTCCTCGATCTGGAGATCCTGGAGCTGGAAGTGGGAGAGGTGTTCGCCCGCCAGGACGGCGAGTTCACCTGGATCACCGCCCGCCCGGAGTGGGCGCCGCCCCGGGAGCTGGTGCGCTACGACTCCGCCGCCGAGGTCGAGGCGCTGACCGGACCCCCGCCGGGGGAGGGCTGGCTGTACGTGTGGGCCTGGGAGGACGAGGCGGCCGGGCGCGTACGGGCGCGGGCGTTCCCGCGCCGCGACGACGGCATCGCGGAGGACGAGGCGACCGGAGCCGCCGCCCTGCTGCTCACCGCGCTGCTCGGCCGGGCCCTCAACATCACCCAGGGGCGCGGCTCCCAGATCCTCACCGCACCCGCGCCGGACGGCACGGTGGAGATCGGCGGCCGGGTCGTGCTCGACCACCGGGGCTGAGCGAGCCGGCAGCGACGGACCCGGGTGGGGCCCGGGTGGGGCAACCGTCCTACCCGGCCCGTGCCTTACGCCTTCGCCTCACGCGCGCCGAGCGGGAAGGCCTCTCCCAGCTCGCGGAAGACGGCCGTGTTGAGCGCGAAGGCACGCTTGCACTCGTCCACGACGCGGCGCCGCTCCAGATCGTCGGCGTCGAGCGCGTCCAGCAGCTCACGGTAACTCCGCTTGAAGGCGGCCGGGTTCGCTATTTCCTCGAAGACGTAGAACCGTACGCCGTCGCCCTTGTGCGCGAAGCCCCAGGTCTTCTCGGCCCGGTCGCGGATGAACTGTCCGCCGGAGAGGTCGCCGAGGTAGCGGGTGTAGTGGTGGGCGACATAACCGGCGGGCCACTCCCGCGCGCAGACGGCGACCCGCTCGGCGTACGCGGCCGTGGCGGGCAGCGGCTCCAGGCCCTCGCGCCACTCCGGTCCCCGCAGATGCGCCAGATCGCGCTCCAACCGGGTGAGCCGCATCAGCGGCCTCTGGATGAAAGGCCCGGCGACCGGGTCCACCCGCAGCCGTCCGGCACCCTGCTCCAACGCGCGGTACACGAACCAGAGCTGTTCGGTGTAGCGCGTGTACGCGTCCACTCCCAGGCGTCCGCCGAGCATGTCGCCCATGAAGGTCGAATTCTCCGCCTCCGTGTGCTGCTCGTGGGACGCGGTGCGGATGACCGTGGAGAAGGGGGTGACGGTGCCGACGGCTATGTCCAAGGCGGGCCTCCGGGGGGCGAGAGGGGCGGGAAAACCAGGAGAGGGGCGGAAGGTGGGGCGCGCCGGCGCGTTCGCTGTCTCCGCCCCGGACCTCCCTGATCCTCTTGCTCGGGCATGCCCGAGTCAACAGGTTCCCGACTCCCTGTCGGTAAGCGTGCGTGCCGGGACCCGGGCCGGTGGCGGCCCGGCGCGCTCCCCCCGTACCCCCTACGGCAGGGTGAGAATGTCCGCCCCGGTCTCCGTCACCACGAGGGTGTGCTCGAACTGGGCGGTCCGCTTGCGGTCCTTGGTGAGGACGGTCCAGCCGTCGTCCCACATGTCGTATTCGTGGGTGCCCAGCGTCAGCATCGGCTCGATGGTGAACGTCATCCCGGGCTTCATCACGGTGGTGGCGTGCGGGCTGTCGTAGTGCGGCACGATCAGACCGGAGTGGAACGAGGTGTTGATGCCGTGTCCGGTGAAGTCCCGGACCACGCCGTAGCCGAAGCGCTTGGCGTACGACTCGATGACACGGCCGATCACGTTGATCTGGCGGCCGGGACGGACCGCCTTGATGGCCCGGTTCAGCGACTCCCTGGTGCGCTCCACCAGCAGCCGCGACTCCTCGTCCACGTCGCCGCAGAGGTAGGTCGCGTTGTTGTCGCCGTGCACACCGTTGATGTACGCCGTCACGTCGAGGTTCACGATGTCGCCGTCGCGCAGCACCGTCGAGTCGGGGATGCCGTGGCAGATGACCTCGTTGACCGAAGTGCAGAGGGACTTGGGGAAGCCGCGGTAGCCGAGCGTCGACGGGTAAGCCCCGTGGTCGATCATGAACTCGTGGGCCACGCGGTCGAGTTCGTCGGTGGTGACGCCCGGGGCGATGCGTTTGGCGGCCTCCTCCATCGCCTGTGCGGCGATACGGCCGGCGACGCGCATCCGCTCGACGGTGTCGGAGTCCTGAATCTCCGGGCCGGTGTACGGCGTCGGACCCGGCTTGCCCACGTACTCGGGGCGCCGGACATTTCCGGGTACGGAACGGACGGGAGAGATCTCCCCGGGTGCGAGCAGCGACTGACCAGACATGTCAGCGAGTCTAACCAGCGCCTCTGGGGCAAGCTGGCACAGAGGAAAGGAGCCCCGATGGCCCTGTTCAAGAAGCGCACGGCCGGCAAACCGGGCGAGTGGTACTACTGCCTGGAGCACAAAGTGGTCGAGGAGGGTCCCGAGTGTCCGGCGAAGGACCGCTTCGGCCCGTACGCCTCGCGCGAGGCGGCGCAGCACGCCATGGACACCGCGCAGGAGCGGAACCTGGAGTGGGACACCGACCCCAAGTGGCACGACCGCAACCGGCCCCCGGCCTCCTGACCCCCGGCCTCCCGGCCCCGGGGCCTCCTGACCGCCGGGAGCGCGGGGCCGGTCCGGACCGCCCGCGGCCTCGGGCCCCCGGCACCCCCGGGGCGGCGGGCGCGTCCGGGCGGTGCGGTGCGTCCGGGGTGCCGGCGCCCGTCGTGACGGCGGTGGCCCTCCCGGGCGGTCTCCCGGCGGCGTACGGCGTTCTCGTCGGTGGCGGAGTCGTACCGCAGCAGTGTCGGGATCCGGGATGGTCTGGTTCCAGATGACGGAACGGCCCAGTCCGCTCAGCATGTCACCCGCACCCGCGATGCCCAGGCGGACCGGCACCGGCCGGACGCTCCCGAAGAAGCCCGTTTCGATCCCGCAGGCCCGCCCCACCAGCGAACGCCGCCGCACGGTTCGCGGACGCGGGCACCGTGACGGCCGGGACCTACCAGCGGGCGGGCGGCGGCGCCGTGAGCCGGTCCGCCAGCCGTGAGAGCCGGTCCCGGAAGGAGCGCCGCCCGTGCGCGGCCGGCCGGCCGGTCTCGCCGGCCGCCGCGCTCACCAGATGCTGCACGGCGTCCAGGTCCACGTCGTCCTCGTCGGTCACCACCAGAGCCTCGTGGCCGAGCCCCCGCACCTCGGGATCGCCGCCACCCAGCGTGAGGACGGTCGCCCCCGAGCGCCGGGCGTCCCACACGCGTTCCAGCAGTCCGCCGTCCGGGCGCTCCGGTGCCACCAGCAGCAGCGTCTCGCCCCGACCGGCCGCCTCGATCCGGCCCAGCCCCACCGCAAGATGCGCCGGATCGGCCGGCCGCACCCGGTGGCGTACCAGCGTGGGACTCAGCTCGGACAGCCCCGACCACGCCGCCTCGTCGACCAGATGCGCCGCCAGGTGCCAGGGCTCGTACGTCTCCGTCCCGACCAGCAGCAGTCCGCCGCCCTGCGGGACCACGGACGAACGAAGGGCCCCGGCGAACCGGCGGGCCGCGTCCGGCCACTCGGTCCCGGCGAGCACCTCACGCAACAGCGCCACGCGCACGGCATCCATGGCCCGGCATCATGCAGCAGCCCGGAGCCGTTCCGCAGCCGGACACGGAAGGTGCACCCGTACGGGACGACCCCGGCCCGGTCCCGACCATCCGGCCGGAGTCCCGGCACTCCGCAGTAGTGTCGGGGCCATGACTACCCACGACAGTGCCGGTGCGCCCAAGGCGCCTGCCAAGGATCCCTGGGACCTGCCCGACGTCTCCGGACTCACCGTCGGCGTGCTCGGCGGCACCGGGCCGCAGGGCCGCGGACTCGCCTACCGCCTCGCCCGCGCCGGGCAGCGCGTGACCATCGGCTCCCGCGACGCCGCCCGCGCCGCGGAAGCCGCCGCCGAACTCGGCCTCGGCATCGAGGGCGCCGACAACGCCGCCTGCGCGCTCCGCAGCGACATCGTGATCGTCGCCGTGCCGTGGGAGGGCCACGCCAAGACGCTCGAGTCGCTGCGTGCGGAACTCGCGGGCAAGCTCGTCGTCGACTGCGTCAACCCGCTCGGCTTCGACAAGAAGGGCGCCTACGCGCTCAAGCCGGAGGAGGGCAGCGCCGCCGAGCAGGCCGCCGCCCTGCTGCCGGACTCCCGCGTCACCGCCGCTTTCCACCACCTCTCGGCGGTGCTGCTCCAGGACCCCGCGATCGACGAGATCGACACCGACGTGATGGTGCTGGGCGAGGCCCGTGCCGACACCGACATCGTGCAGGCCCTCGCCGGACGGATCGCGGGCATGCGCGGCGTCTTCGCCGGACGGCTGCGCAACGCCCACCAGGTCGAATCGCTGGTCGCCAACCTGATCTCGGTCAACCGCCGGTACAAGGCACACGCGGGACTGCGCGCCACCGACGTGTGATCCGCCACGACGTGTGATCCGCCACGACGTGTGATCCGCCACGACGTGTGATCCGTACGCGGCTGCCCCGTTCCGTTCCGCCCCGGGGCCGCACCCGGGGCGGAACGGAACGGGGCATGAGGGACACTGGACGGGACCGCGCACCACCCCGGACAGGAGCCTCCCCCATGCCCCGCATCGCCCTCTACTCCCTCGTCGTCTGCGCCCTCGCCGTCGTCGCGGCGGTGGTCTCCTTCGCGCAGGGCAGCCTGCTGGGCATCCTCTGGGTGCTGGTGGCGGGGCTCTCCTCCAACATGGCCTGGTTCTACCTGCGCCGTCACCGCGCGGCCGGCTGACGGCCGGGCGCCGGGCCCGACGGTGCGGGCCGTTACCCGGACAGTCCTGCCAGGGCCGTGCAGCGGGGGTCCTGCTGGTCGGTGAACGCGCGCCAGAAGCGGTAGAGGTCCTGCCCGCAGTACGTCTCGAAGTCGCTGACCCCGAGCCCCCGCAGCAGCCCGTCGACGGCGTCGAAGAAGACGCCGTTCACCTCCGGCACCCACAGCAGCGCGAACACCGCGATCAGCCCGAACGGTGCGAAGGGCTCCACCTGGCGGCGCACCCGGTACGACAGCCAGGGCTCGATCACCCCGTACCCGTCCAGCCCCGGCACCGGTACGAAGTTGAGGATCGCGGCCGTGACCTGGAGCATCGCCAGGAACGCCAGCGCGAACCGGAACCCGAGCGGCACCCCGTCCAGGCCGCCCAGCCAGAACGGCGCCGTGCAGACGACGGCGAACAGGACGTTGGTCAGCGGGCCCGCCGCCGAGATCAGGCTGTGCTTCCAGCGGCCCCGGATGCGGCCCCGCTCGATGTAGACGGCACCGCCGGGCAGCCCGATGCCGCCCATGATCACGAAGAGCACCGGCAGCACGACGCTGAGCAGCGCGTGCGTGTACTTCAACGGGTTGAGGGTCAGATAGCCCTTCTCCCCGATCGAGATGTCCCCGCTGTGCAGCGCGGTGCGGGCGTGCGCGTACTCGTGGAGGCAGAGCGAGACGATCCAGGCGCCCGTGACGAACAGGAAGACGGCGAACCCGGTCTGCTCGGCGAACCCCGTCCACACGGCCGCGCCGGCGGCGGCCGTGACGGCGGCGATCCCGAGGAAGACCGGGCTGATGCGCCGGTCGTGGCGGCTGATCCCAGTGGTCATGCGACGAGAGTAGGCGCACCGGGTCCTGGCGCACCGGGCACCTCCCGATCGGCCTCCGCCCCGGCCCACCGGCATCGTCGTGCCCGCTCGGGGCTCCTCGGCGTACCGGTCATCGCCGCGCGTCCGGCGACCCGGTTCCCCTCCGCCTGACGCGCGGCGGAGCCGCACACCCTGCGGGTCTGAGGGGCCCCGGTCGTCTGGTCCCCAGTCGTCGGACGCCGCGCGAGCTATCGGAATATATCGGGTGGCTGTGCGAGCTCCGATCCCCTTCACGGACAATGGCCCCGTGCGCTACTGCATCCTCGGTACGACCCAGGTACTCCGCGACGACGGCACGACCGTCGCCCTCGGCGGGGCACGGCTGCGTGCCCTGCTCACCGTCCTCGCCCTGAGCCCCGGCCGGGCGGTGCCGGTGGCGGTTCTCGTGGACGAGGTCTGGGACGGTGAGCCGCCCGCGGACGCGCCGGGCGCCGTCCAGGCACTCGTGGGCCGCCTGCGCAGGGCGCTCGGCCGGGACGCCATCGCCTCCGACGAGAACGGTTACCGCCTCGCCGCCGGACCCGACGCGGTGGATCTGCACCGGTTCGAGCGGTTGACGGGGGAGGGGAGCCGGGCCCTGGAGGCCGGGGACGGCGCGAAGGCGCTCGACGACCTCGACGCGGCCCTCGCGCTCTGGCGCGGCCCCGCCTTCGCCGATCTGCCGGACCGCACCGCCGTCACCGCCCGCTGGGAGGCCCGGCGGCTCGCCGCGCGGCGCGCCCGGGGAAGCGCGTACCTCGTGCTCGGCCGCGCCGAGGAGGCGCTGCCCGAACTGGTCGCCCTCTGCGCCGACCACCCGCTGGACGAACCGCTCCAGGCGCTGCGCATCCGCGCCCTGCACCAGGTCGGCCGCACCGCGCAGGCCCTCGCCGCGTACGAGGAGGTGCGCACGCTGCTCGCCGCCCGGCTCGGTACCGATCCGGGCGCCGAACTGCGCGCGCTGCACGTGGAGTTGCTGCACCACGGCAGCGCTCCGCCGATCCGCCCGGTCCGCCCGGCCCGTGCCGGCGAGGGGCACGCGTTCCCGTCCCGACCGCTCGGACCCGACGTCCGGACGCCTGCGAGCGGCGTCCCGGAGGTCCCTACCGCGTCCGCCCGGCCCGGCGCCCCGTCGGCCGGGGCGCCGGCCCGCCCCGCCCCCGGCAACCTCCGGGCCCGGCTCACCAGCTTCGTCGGCCGGGAGTCGGACATCGCCGCGCTGCGCGAGGACCTGGGCCGGTCCCGGCTGGTGACGCTCCTCGGCCCCGGTGGCGCGGGCAAGACCCGGCTCTCGCAGGAGGCCGCCGAGGTGATCGCCGACGCCTGGCCGGACGGCGTCTGGATGGCCGAACTCGCCCCCGTGGACAGCCCGGAGGCCGTACCCGAGGCGGTGCTCTCCGCGCTCGACGCCCGCGAGACCGTGCTGCGAGGCGCCGGTGCGGAGGAGATGCGCGTCGCCGAAGGAAGCACGGCGACCCCTCTCGTGCGCCTCACCGAATACTGTTCCCGCCGCCGCATGCTCCTGCTGCTCGACAACTGCGAGCACGTCGTCGGCGCCGCCGCCGCGCTCGCCGACCACCTCCTCGCCCACTGCCCCCAGCTCACCGTCCTCGCGACGAGCCGCGAACCCCTGGGAGTACCCGGCGAGTTCGTCCGTCCGGTCGAACCGCTGCCCGATCCCATGGCGCTGCGCCTCTTCGAGGAGCGCGGCAACGCCGCCCGGCCGGGCTTCCGGAGCGACGCGGACCCGGCGACCGCCGCGGCCGGCGCCGAGATCTGCCGCCGCCTCGACGGCCTGCCCCTCGCCATCGAACTCGCCGCCGCACGGCTGCGGATGCTCAGCCCCCGGCAGATTGCCGACCGGCTGGACGACCGCTTCCGGCTGCTCTCCAGCGGCAGCCGCACCCTACTGCCCCGCCAGCAGACCCTCCGGGCGGTCGTGGACTGGTCCTGGGACCTGCTGGACACCGCCGAACGCGCCGTGCTGCGGCGGATGTCCGTCTTCGCGGGCGGCTGCTCCCTCGCGGCGGCCGAGGCCGTCTGCTCCCTGAGCGCGGGCGACACCGGCGGCACGCACGCCGGGATCACCGGACACGAGGAAGAGGTGGACTTCCGCGACGTCGCCGTGCTCCTCGGCTCGCTCGTCGACAAGTCCCTCGTCGTCGCGGAGGAGTCGGGTGACGGCGAGATGCGCTACCGGCTGCTGGAGACCGTGGGGGAGTACGCCTCCGAGCGCCTCGACGAGGCGGGTGAACGGACCGCCGTCGACCGCTGCCACCTCGTGTTCTACCGGGAGCTGGCGCGTACCGGGGGCCCCCGGCTGCGCGGCGCCGACCAGCCCGCCACCCTGGAGCTGTTCCGGCGCGAGTACGAGAACCTGCGCACCGCCTTCCGGCACGCGGCGGCCGTGGAGGACGAGCACGAGTGTCTCTGCATCGTGCTCTCCCTCGGCTGGTACTGGATGCTGCGCGACCTGCGCGACGACGCCCGCCAGTGGGCCGACACGGTGGCGGCGATGGGCCCCGATCCGTTCGCGCCGCCCGGTTCGCCCGCGCCCTCCCTGCACGAGCGGTGCACCGACAAGCCCCCGCCCATGGAGCCCGAACAGCTCCAGGAGGCGCGACGCGGGGCGCGGCTCATCCAGATCGCCAACATGGACCACGAGATGGACCTGTGGATGACCGAGGAGGGCATGGAGCGGCTGCGGATCATCGCCCGGACCTACCGGCCCGGTCAGCCGCAGACCTGCCGTTCGCCCGGCTCGCTCTGGATCTTCGCGGTCATCCTCACCGGGGAGACCGAGGAACTGAGCGGAGTGATGGACGAGACCGTGCGCGCCTGCCGTGAGCACGGCTACGAGTGGGAGCTCGGGGCGGCGCTCCAGACCCGGGCCAACCTGCTCGCCAACCGGGCCGAATCGACGTCGGCGGCCCGGGCCGACGCGGACGAGAGCCTGGAGATCTTCACCCGGCTCCAGGACGCCTGGGGTTCCGCCGAGGCGCTCGCCTCGCGCGGCGAGGCCAACGAGCAGGCGGGCGAGTACCGGGCGGCGGCCGACGACTACCTCGCCGCCGTGGAGTACGCCGAACAGCTCGGCGCGCAGTCGCAGGTCTCGGTGCTGCACACCCGGTACGCCAACGTCCTCTCGGAGACCGGCCGGACCGAGGAGGCGGAGGTCATCTTCCGCGAGATCATCGGCCTTGGCCCCACGGGCGCCGGGCACGAGGCGTCGCCCTTCGCCCGCATGCACCTGGGCATGCTCCTCGGCCGCACGGGGCGGGTCGCGGAGGCGCGCGAACAGATGGCGCTGCTGGCGGCGGAGTTCCACTCCCAGACGCTCGCCATCTTCGAGGGCTTCGTACTGGGCGTGGTGGCCTGGCTGGACAACCTCGAAGGGTTCTACGCGCGGGGCCTGGAGAACGCGATCGAGGCCGTGTCCCGGGCGAACGACCGGCTGGCGCAGATGGTCGCACCCCAGATGACCCCCATCCACCTCGTCTCGGCGGCCTGGGCACTGGCAGGGCTCGGCGGGGCGGAACGCGCCCGGGACGCGGCCCGGCTGCTCGGCGCGCAGGCCGCCCACCTCTCCCACCTGCACGTGCCCACCACGGTGGAGCGGCAGAACCTCGCGCGGGCCGAGGAAGCGGCGCGCACGGTGATCGGGGACGCGGCCTACGAGGCGGCGTACGCGGAGGGCGCCGGCCTCACCCTCGAAGAGGCCACCGCCCTGGCGACGGCCCACAGCGAGGCGGTCCACGGCGAGGCGGTCCACGGCGGGGCGGTCCACAGCGAGGCGGTCCACAGCGATGCGGCCCACGGCGAGGCGGTCCACGGCAGGGAGGCGTAGAACGAGCAGGTTCCCCTCCCCGGAGCCGTGGCGGCTGTCCGGGACGGGGAACCTCAGGGGTGTCGCGTGCTCGTCCGGTGTTCGCTCCCGGCCGTCAGCTCGCCTTGCGGAACTTGGCGACGGCGAGCGGCGCCATCACGACGGTGATGATGCCGGCCCAGGCGAGGGTCACCCAGACCGAGTGGGCGATCGGGCCGCCCATCATCAGGCCGCGCGCCGCGTCGGCGAGGTTCGACAGCGGGTTGTACTCGGTGAACGTCTGGAGCCAGCCCGGCATGGTCCGGGTCGGCGCGAAGATGGAGGATCCGAACTGCAGGGGCATCAGCACCAGCATTCCCGTCGCCTGGACCGCCTGGGCCGTCTTCATGGCCAGCCCGAGCAGGATGAAGATCCACATGATGGCGGCACCGAACACCGCCGAGAGCGCGACCGCTTCGAGCAGACCGAGGAACGAGGTCTGGATCTCCATGCCGAGCGCGAAGCCCATCGCCAGCAGGATGATGGTGGCGACCATCATCCGCCCCAACTCCACCACGATCTTCGCGATCAGCACCGAGGACCGGGCGATCGGCATCGTGCGGAACCGGTCCATGACGCCCTTGCGGAAGTCGTCGTTGACACCGGTGCCCACCGCGGAGGCGATGTTCATTCCCATCATGGCCATCAGACCGGGGATCAGGTAGTTGAGGTACTCCTCGCGGCCGCCGCCGAGGGAGCCGCCGACCGAACCGCCGAAGACGTACGTGAACAGCAGCGTGAAGATGACCGGCATCAGGAGCGCGTCGAACATCGACTCGGGGTCTTTTTTGATCTGGAGCAGGTTGCGCCGCGTCAGCGCCCCGATGTGGCGCAGATTGGCGCGCAGCCCGATCTTCCCCTCGTCGTTCACGGGCCGTACCGGCACCTGGCCGGTGGGGGACTTCGTCAGCGTCGTCGTACTCATGCGGCGACCTCCTCGTCGGTCGGAGCGGCGGCGGACGTGGACCTGCCGCCGGTGATGGCGAGGAACACCTCGTCCAGGCTGGGCAGTGCGGTGGCGACGTGGGCGAGCGGGAAACCGCGGGTGCCCAGCAGGCCGATGACGGCGGTCAGTTGCCCGTCGCTCAGGATCGGTACGTACAGCAGGCCCTCGTCCGGGACCGCCTGCGCCCCGGAGACACCGTCGAGACCGGTCTCGTGGAGGGCCCGCGCCATCGACGGGAGATCGGCCGGGTCGGAGGGGCGGATCTGGAGGGTCCGGCCGCCGACCTTCGCCTTCAGCTCGTCGACGCCGCCGCGGGCGATGATGCGGCCCTTGTCGATCACCGTCAGTTCGCTCGCGAGCTGCTCGGCCTCTTCCATGTACTGGGTGGTGAGCAGCACGGTCGACCCCTCGGCCACCATCCGCTGCACCTCGTCCCAGACCTCGTTGCGGGTACGCGGGTCGAGGCCCGTCGTCGGCTCGTCCAGATAGAGGACCGCGGGGCGGCCGATCATGGAGGCGGCCAGGTCGAGCCGGCGCCGCATACCGCCGGAGTAGTCCATCGCGGGGCGGCGGGCCGCCTCGGTGAGCGAGAACCGCTCCAGCAGCTCGTCCGAGCGGCTGCGGGCCTCCTTGCGGGACAGGTCCAGCAGCCGGCCGATCATGTAGAGGTTCTCCCAGCCGGAGAGCTTCTCGTCGACGGAGGCGTACTGGCCGGTCAGGCCGATGGTGCGGCGCAGCTGCCGGGGCTGCTTGAGCACGTCGTACCCGGCGACCGTCGCGTGGCCCGCGTCGGGCACGATCAGCGTGGAGAGAACGCGTACGAGCGTCGTCTTGCCCGCGCCGTTCGGGCCGAGAACCCCGAGCACGGTGCCCTCGCGCACGTCGAGGTCGACACCGTCCAGTGCCTTGGTGGTGCCGTAGTGCTTCACCAGCCCCCGTACTTCGATGGCGATTCCGCGCCCGGGGTTCATGTCGTTTCGTGTCATGTCCACCATGGGACCAGAGGCGGCCGACAGTTCACCGATATATCGCCGACAGGCATGCGTCAGCCCGCCGATGGGGGATGTCGGCGGGCTGACGGTGGTGCCGGAGGTGGCTGTGCGACCGGTGCGGCGGGTGGGGCTCGGCGCACCGGTCGGGCGGCGGGGGCGGAGACCGCCCGCGCCGTCAGTGGAAGGTGTGCTCCGGCGCCGGGAACGTGCCGCCGACGACCTCGCCCGCGAACTCCTTCGCCGCGTCACCCATGATCTGGCGCAGGTTCGCGTACTGCTTGGTGAAGCGCGGCACCTTGCCGCCCGTCAGGCCCACCATGTCGGTGTAGACGAGCACCTGGGCGTCCGTCCCGGCGCCGGCGCCGATGCCGACGGTCGGGATGTGCAGGGTGCTGGTGACCTCGGCGGCCAGCTCGGCCGGCACCAGCTCCAGGACGACGGCGAACGCCCCCGCGTCCTGCACGGCCTTGGCGTCGCGCAGCAGCCGGTGCGCGGACTCATCGCCGCGTCCCTGCACCCGGTAGCCCATGGCGTTGACCGACTGCGGAGTGAGGCCGATGTGGGCCATGACCGGGATGCCGGACTCGACCAGCAGCCGGATCTGCTCGTAGCTGCGCTCGCCGCCCTCCAGCTTCACGGCACCGACCCCGGCCTCCTTGACCAGCCGGGTGGCGTTGCGCAGCGCCTGGACGGCACCCTCCTGGTACGAACCGAAGGGCAGGTCGCCGACGACCAGGGCGCGCTTGGTGCCCCGTACGACGGCGGCCGACAGCATGGTGATCTCGTCCATCGTGACGGGCACGGTGGTCTCGTAGCCGAGGTGGCAGTTCCCCATGGAATCGCCGACGAGCAGGACCGGGATGCCGGCCTCGTCGAAGACGGAGGCGGTCATCGCGTCGTAGGCGGTCAGCATGGGCCACTTCTCACCGCGTGCGGTGGCGGCCGCGATGTCGTGGACGGTGATGCGGCGGGTGCTCTTGCCTCCGTACAGCGCCTTGCTGCTGTCGGAGGGGGAGGGCCCGGTGGGCTGGGCGGACTGATTCTGCGCAGCGTTGAGCGACATGGCCAACGGCTCCTTCGTCATCTCGAGGCACCCTGACGGCGTCCCCGGATCCCTCCCATGGTTGCATCCTCCGGTGGTGCGCGGGAAGTGGGCCCACGGGGCGCCTTCCGCCGGACCCCGTCCGGGAGGCCGGTCCGCGCCGGTGGCCGGGGGCGCACCGGTCCCCCCAGTGGCCTGGTTGCGCGGAGGAGAAGAGTAAAGACTTTACAATACGAGACGGTCTCGTATCGAAATGCCGCTACGCTCTTCCCATGTCCATACCGTCCGGCGCGCCTGGCGCCGTGTCCCGTGTCCCGGAGGCGGTCCACCGCCGCCGTTGGGCCATTCTCGCCGTGCTCATGTTCAGCCTGCTCATCGTAGTGCTGGACAACTCGATCCTGAACGTCGCGGTCAAGACGATCGCCAGTCCCGCGCCGGACGGAATCGGCGCCACCCAGAGCGAGCTGGAGTGGGCGATCAACTCCTACACGCTCGTCTTCGCCGGCCTGCTCTTCACCTCGGGGCTGCTCGGCGACCGGCTCGGCCGCAAGCGGGTGCTGCTCTTCGGCATCTCCGTCTTCGTGGTGGGCTCCGCGCTCGCCGCCTTCTCCGACTCGCCGGGCCAGCTCATCTCCTGGCGCGCGGTGATGGGCCTCGGCGCGGCCTTCGTGATGCCGGCCACCCTCGCCATCCTGATGAACGTCTTCGAGCCCGACGAGCAGCCCCGCGCCATCGGTATCTGGGCCGGCGGCGTCGGCCTGGGCATCGCCATCGGCCCGATCACCGGCGGACTCCTGCTGGAGCACTTCTGGTGGGGCTCGATCTTCCTCGTCAACGTGCCGGTGGGCGTGGTCGCCCTGATCGCGATGGTGATCCTCGTACCGGACTCGCGCGACCCGAAGCCCGGCAAGCTCGACCCGGTCGGCGTCGTCCTGTCCATCGTGGGCCTCGTCCTGCTCGTCTACGGCATCATCCGGGGCGGCGAACTCGCCGACTTCACCGACCTCACGGTGCTCGCCCCGGTCCTCGGCGGCGTGGTCGTCCTGACCGCCTTCGTCCTCTACGAGAAGCGCACCGCACACCCCGCGCTCGACGTCTCCCACTTCAAGAAGCCGGCGTTCTCCGCCGCCGTCGCCGCCATCGCGCTGGTCTTCTTCGCGCTGATGGGCGTCACCTTCTTCTCGGCGTTCTACCTCCAGAGCGTGCGCGGTTACTCCGCGCTCCAGTCCGGACTGCTGGTCCTGCCGCTCGCCGCCGCACAGATGATCTTCTCGCCGCGCGCCCGGATCGTCGTCCAGCGCTTCGGCGTCCGTGCGGTCTGCACCGTCGGCATGATCCTGGTCGGCGCGGGCCTCGCCGCCTTCGCGACCTTCGACGCCGACACGCCCGTCTGGGTGCTGTGCGTGGTCTTCTTCGTGCAGGGCACCGGGATGGCGCACATCATGCCGCCGGTCACCGTCGCCATCATGCAGACGCTGCCCCGCGAGAAGGCGGGCGCGGGCTCCGCCATCAACAACACCTTCCGCCAGGTCGGCGGGGCACTCGGCATCGCGGTGCTCGGCTCGGTGCTCTCCACCGTCTACCGGGGCGACATCGAGGGACACCTCTCGGCCGTACCGGCCGGCGCCCGGGACGTCGCCGGAGAGTCGATCGAGGCCACGCTCGGCGTCGCCGCGAAGCTCGGCCCGGCCGGCAAGCCGCTCGCCGCGGCGGCCGCCGACGCCTTCATCAGCGCCATGCACGTCGCCGCCCTCGGCTCCGCCGCCATCGCGCTGGCCGGCGCCGTGGTCGTCGCGCTGTTCCTGCCCGGCAAGCCCGCCGCCGGGCCCCGGCCGCAGGCCCCCGAGCAGTCCGCGCCCGTACCGGCCGAACAGGGCCGGAAGGGCTGACCCCGAGGACCGGCCCGGGTCCCCGCCGGCGTTATGCCCGGGGGCCCGGGCCTTCGCGGTCCCCGGGCGGCCGGAGCCGCGCCGGGGCCCGAGGGGAAGGAGGGGGTCCGGTCGGCGAGAATTGGCGCAGCGGTCGAACGGGCGAGGAGAGGCGGAATCAGGTGCGGCATCAGCAGCACGGGCGTGGCCCGGAGCAGGGGCCCGAGCAGGACCCGGAGCAGGGCTCACCACCAGGTCCGCCGCAGGGCCCTGAGCAGCGTGCGGCCCAGGACCCGGAGCACGCGCGGGCCCACGAGCACGACCGTGGCCCGGGTGGCCCGGGGCGCCCCCGCAGCGCCGCCGCCGAACGGGCCATCCTGGACGCCGTCATCTCCCTCCTGGAGGCCGGCGAACCGCTCGCCGGCCTCTCCATCGAACGCATCGCCCGTACCGCCAAGGTCGGCAAGGCCACCATCTACCGCCGCTGGAACGGCAAGGAAGAGCTCTTCCTCGACGTACTGCGTGACATGGAACCGCCGGACCCCGTCGTCTCCGGCACCGCGGGCCTCGCCGACCTGCGCGTACTCATGGAGTCCCAGCGCACCCGGGGGCTGGCGCAGCGCTCCTCGGTCCTGCTGCACAACGTGTTCGTGCAGATGAAGAGCCACCCCCGGCTCTGGACCGAGTACCAGGAGACCGTCGTCGCGCCGCGCCGGGTCGCGATGCTCGACGCGGTCCGCCGGGCCGTCGACGCGGGCGAGCTGCGGGCCGACCTCGATGTGGAGCTGATGAACGACCTCTTCATCGGCGCGATGCTCGTACGGACGCTGCACCGCCGCGACGCGCCGCTGCCCGAGGACCTGGTCGACCGGGTCATGGACGCCCTGATGCAGGGCCTGGGCCCGACCGCGCAGGGCGGCCCCGCGGGGCCGGGCCCCTCCGGCGCGTCCGGTCCCTCCGGCGACCGCTGACCCTCCCGGCCCCGCCGCCACCCGTCCCGGCGGGTGCGGCAGCGGACGCGCCGGACCGGACGGCCGGAAATGAGGGGTCCGTCACAGGCCCGGACGGCTCGGCACAAAGCGGAACCCATGGTCCCGTTCCGGTCGTCCTTCTCTCCGTGCCGCCGACACGGGCGGAGGGAAAACGGCCGCCGATCCCCTAGGGTCGGGGGCGCGGCGACATGCAGGGCAACGCAGTGAGGAAGCGCGATGGTGCAGGCGTACGGAGCGGACACCGGCAACGACAACGCGGAGCCGCCGCGCGCCGGCTCCCGCTTCCGGGCCCGGCTGGACCGCTTGAAGGCGGACCGGGGTATCTGGCGGCGCGGCATCCTGCTCGCGGTCTGCTCGGTCCTGGTGACGCTGGTGATGGTCTTCCACGCCGAGATCCCGAACCGGCTCGGCAACCTGGGCAGCCTGACCGAGACCTTCCTGCCGTGGATCGGCGTCGTCCTCCCCGTCCTGCTGCTGCTCGGCGTCGTACGGCGCTCGGCGACCGCACTCGTCGCCCTGCTCCTGCCCCTGGTGGTGTGGCTCAATCTCTTCGGCGGCCTGCTGCTCGACGACAAGTCCGGCCCCGGCGGCAACCTCACCGTCGCCACGCACAACGTGAACGCGGGCAACCCCGATCCCGCCGGGACCGCCGAGCAGGTGGCCGGCTCCGGCGCGGACGTGGTGGCGCTCCAGGAACTGCCGAGCGGTCAGGTCGCCGCGTACGAGAAGGCGCTCGACGGTCACTACCCGTACCACTCGGTCCAGGGCACGGTCGGCCTCTGGAGCAAGTACCCGCTCAGCAGTACCCGGCCCGTCGACATAAAGATGGGCTGGGTCCGGGCCATGCGCTCCACCGTCACCGCCCCCGGCGGCAAGGTCGCCGTGTACGTCGCCCACCTGCCGTCCGTCCGCGTCAAACTGCACGCCGGGTTCACCGCCAACCAGCGCGACAACAGCGCCGACGCCCTCGGCGAGGCCATCTCCGACGAGCCGCTGAGCCGGGTCGTCCTGCTCGGCGACCTCAACGGCACCATGAACGACCGCTCCCTGAAGGCCGTCACCTCGCAGATGCGGTCCACCCAGGGCGCCGCGGGCGACGGCTTCGGCTTCAGCTGGCCCGCCTCGTTCCCGATGGCCCGGATCGACCAGATCATGGTCAGGGGCGTGGAGCCGATGTCCTCGTGGACGCTCGCCGCGACCGCCAGCGACCATCTGCCGGTCGCCGCCCGCGTCCAGCTCTGAGCGCGTCCGCCCGTGCGCGCCTCCTGGCCTGAGCGTGGTGGGCTCCGAGCGCGGTCGGCTCTGACCGCGGTCGGCTTTGACCGCGTGCGGCGCGCTGGCCAGGGGGGCCGCACGCGGGCCGGGGCGGGTCCGGCCGACGCCCGGACCCCACTCCGCGGAAACGACCCGTTCACCTCCAGGAACAGATCGTCTGCCACACTTTGTTCAGGCTGCTGACTGAGCATGCCCGGCAGAGCCGCCGGAGCATCGCGGGTCCGTCTCTCCGACTCCGTCCGCCCTTCTCCCCGCCCGGTCCGCGTGCACGTCCGCGCGGCCGACCGCTCCGCCACGTCCCCGCACGGTCACCACGTCCACGTGGGACGCAGGCGCGCGCCCTCCTGCTGAAAGGTTTTTTCCCCATGCCTCTGGCCTTGCTCGCCCTGGCTGTGAGCGCCTTCGGCATAGGCACCACCGAGTTCGTGATGATGGGGCTGCTGCCCAACGTCGCGGACGACCTGGGTACCTCCGTACCCACCGCCGGTTACCTCGTCTCCGCCTATGCGATCGGCGTCGTGCTCGGTGCCCCGCTGCTCACCGCTCTCGGCTCCCGCCTCCCGCGCAAGCGGATGCTCCTGCTGCTGATGTCGCTCTTCATCCTCGGCAACGCCGCCTCCGCCTTCGCCCCCGGCTTCGGCTGGCTCGTCGCGGGCCGCCTGATCGCGGGCCTGCCGCACGGCGCCTTCTTCGGCGTCGGCGCGGTCGTCGCCGCCCGCCTGGTCCCGGAGGGCCGTCAGGCGCGGGCCGTCGCCACCATGTTCCTCGGTCTGACCGTGGCCAACATCGTGGGTGTGCCGGCCGCGACCCTGCTCGGCCAGCACCTCGGCTGGCGGGCGACGTTCGTCGTGGTGGCCGTGATCGGACTGGTCGCCCTGGCCGCCCTGGCCCGGCTGATCCCGCAGATCCCGGTCGCCGAGCACCAGGACGTACGCCACGAACTGCGCGCGCTCCGCAACCGGCAGGTGATCCTCGGGCTGCTCACCGCCGTCTTCGGCTTCGCGGGCGTCTTCGCCGTGTACTCGTACCTCTCGTCCATGACCACCGAGGCGATGGGCTTCGGTGAGTCCTCGGTCACCCTCGTGCTGGCCCTGTTCGGCATCGGCATGACCGTCGGCGCCCTCGCCGCCGGACCGCTCACCGACCGCGCGCTGCGGCCGACGCTCTTCGGCTCGCTGGCGGCGCTCACCGTCGTCCTGCTGCTCTTCCCGCTCACGGTGCACGTGAAGTGGCTGGCGCTGGTGATGGTGGTCCTGCTCGGAGCGGTCGGCTTCATGACGACGACCCCGCTCCAGATGCTGGTGATGCGCAAGGCGAAGGACGCCCCCACGCTGGCCTCCGCCTCCAACCACTCCGCCTTCAACCTCGCCAACGCGGGCGGCGCCTGGCTCGGCGGTGCGGCCATCTCGGCGGGCTGGGGGTGGACCTCGCCCGCACCGGTCGGTGCCGCGCTCGCCCTCGCCGGCCTCGGTATCGCGGTCACCGCGACCGTCCTGGACCGCGACCGCGCCACACCGTCCCGGGTCGTCGCGGGCGGCTCGGACCTGCCGACGACCAGCCGGGAGACCGTACGGAGCGCGCCGGGGGAGTGAGGCCGGGAGCGCGCCACGGCGCCCCGCCCGTCGCCGCGCCGGACGGGCCGGCGCCCTCCCGCCTACGGAAGGCGCTTCCCGGGCGCCTCGCGCCAGTGGTTCGTGACCGGCAGCCGCCGGTCCTTGCCGAACCCCTTCGGGGAGATCTTCGTGCCCGGCGGGTACTGCCGCCTCTTGTACTCGGCGGCGTCGACCAGCCGCAGCGTCCGCACCACCAGCTCCTCGTCGAAACCCGCCGCGACGATCGCCTCCCGGCCCTGGTCGCGGTCGACGTACAGCTCCAGGATCCGGTCCAGCACCTCGTAGTCGGGCAGTGAATCGGTGTCCACCTGCCCGGGCCGCAGTTCGGCGCTGGGCGGCTTGGTGATCGACGCCTCGGGGATCGGCGGGGTCTGCCCGCGCTCCTCGGCGGCCCGGTTGCGCCACTTCGCCAGCCGGAAGACCGACGTCTTGTACACGTCCTTGATCGGCCCGTACGCCCCGACCGAATCCCCGTAGAGCGTCGAGTAACCCACCGCCAGCTCGGACTTGTTGCCCGGCGCGAGCACGATCTGCCCCTCCTGGTTGGAGATCGCCATCAGCACCGTGCCGCGCAGCCGTGACTGGAGGTTCTCCTCGGCGAGTCCGGTGAGCTCCAGCGACCCCATGTACGCGTCGAACATCGGCGCGATGGATACGGTGCGGTAGTTCAGCCCCGTACGCCGCGCCAACTCGGCCGCGTCGTCCCTGGAATGGTCCGAGGAGTACTTCGACGGCATGGAGACGCCGTACACGTGCGCGGGGCCCAGCGCGTCGCAGGCGAGGGCCGCGACGAGCGCCGAGTCGATACCTCCGGAGAGCCCGACCAGCACGCTGCTGAAACCATTCTTCGTGGCGTAGGCGCGCAGCCCCACGACCAGCGCGGAGTACAGCTCCTCGTCGTCGTCTAGCCGCTCGGCGTACCCCCCGGCCAGTTCGGGGGCGTACGGCGGGAGCGGCTCCCCGGAGAGGACGACGTGGTCGATCCGGAGTCCGTCGTTCACCTCGCCGGACGGCGGTTCGGCCGAGGCGGCCGGCAGTTCGAGATCGAGGATCACGCTCCCCTCGGCGAACTGCGGTGCGCGGGCGATGACTTCGCCCTCCGCGTCCACCACGATCGAATCGCCGTCGAAGACCAACTCGTCCTGGCCGCCCGTCATCGCCAGGTACGCGGTGGTGCAACCGGCTTCCCGCGCCCGCCTGCTGACCAGTTCGAGACGGGTGTCGTCCTTGTCCCGCTCATAGGGAAAGGCGTTGATCGACAGCAGCAGTCCCGCGCCCGCCGCGCGGGCCGCCGGCACTCGGCCGCCGTCCTGCCAGAGGTCCTCGCAGATGGCGAGCGCCACATCGATGCCGCGCACCCGCACGACCGGCATCGAATCGCCCGGGACGAAGTACCGGAACTCGTCGAACACCCCGTAGTTGGGCAGATGGTGCTTGGCGAAGTTCAGCGCGATCCGCCCCCGGTGCAGCACCGCCGCCGCATTGCGCGGCGAACCCGCCGGCTGCCCGTACCGGGGAGCGGCGTGCGCGGAACGGTCGAGGTGGCCGACGATCACCGGCAGTTCGCCGAAGCCCTCCGCGTCGAGCCGGGCGGCGAGCGCGCGCAGCGCGGAACGCGAGGCTTCGACGAAGGACGAGCGCAGGGCCAGGTCCTCCACCGGATAGCCGGTCAGCACCATCTCGGGGAAGGCGACGAGGTGGGCGCCCAGCTCGGCCGCGTGCCGGGTCCAGCGGACGATCGCCTCGGCGTTGCCGGTGAGGTCGCCGACCGTCGAGTCGATCTGATTGAGGGCGAGGCGTAGTTGAGGCACGCCCGCAGTGTAATCGTCTTTCTGACGCGATGTCCCGGAGGGGCCCGATTCCGTTTCCACGGGGGACTGTTGGCGGTGTGCGGGCGGGCGTCCCCGCGGACGGCGGTTCCCGCAGGCGGCCGTTCCCGGAGCCGGTCGCGCCGGTCAGGCCCGCGCGTACACCCGGCCCACCCAGTCGGCCAGCTGCGCCTCACTGAGGTGCTGCGCCAGGTCCGCCTCACTGATCATGCCGATCAGCTTCTTGTTCTCGACCACCGGGAGCCGCCGGATGCGGTGCGCCTGCATCTCCTCCAGCACCGCGTCCACTCCGGCCCCGGAGTCGATCCAGCGCGGTGTCCCGTGGCAGAGGTCGCCCGCCGTCACCTGCGACGGGTCGTGGCCGCTCGCCACGCAGCCGACCACGATGTCCCGGTCGGTGATGATCCCGACCATCCGGTCCTCGGCGCCCTCCGCCGAGACGGGCAGCGAGCCCACGTGGTGGTCGCGCATCAGCTGGGCGGCCCGGTCGAGCGTCTCGTGTGCCGGAATCCAGGTGGCGCCGGGATGCATGATGTCCTTCGCCGTGGTCATGATGTTCCTCCCGCAGGGTGATCGGTGTCTTAGTGGCCCGAACCTGGGTGGCCCGAACCTGAGTGGCCCGAACCTTGGTGGTCCGTGCCTTGGTGGTCCGTGCCTGAGCAATCCGTGCCTGAGCAATCCGTGCCTGAGCACGTGCCGCACGTCCCCGAGTCCACCCTCCATCGTCCTCGGAGGCACGCTCCGGTGCCGATCGATATCACCCATTCGAGTGAGTGCGGAAAGTGAGCCGCCCCTCACCCGTCCGTGGGCGCAGGGCCGTACGGGCGAGTGAAGGGCTGGTGCGGGGCGTCTGCGGGGGTGGCTTCAGGCGCGGGGACGGGCTCCCCGCTCGGCCAGCAGGTCCGCCATCAGCTTCAGCTCGGCCCCCTGGGCGTCCACCATGCCCTGGGCGAGCCGCCGCTCGGCCGGGACCGCGCACCGTTCCGCGCAGCTTTGGGCCATGGCGATGCCGCCCTTGTGGTGGTCGGTCATCAGCTGGAGGTAGAGCACCTCGGCGTCCCGTCCCCGCGCGGCGCCGAGCCGCTTCAGCTCGGCTTTGGTGGCCATGCCGGTCATCGGTCCGGCGGCGTCCGGGTGGGCCGCACCGTGACCCATTCCCTCCATCCCCTCCGTTCCCTCCATGAGGTCCGTCGTGTCCTCCGCATCCATCCACGCCATGGGCCGGCCGGTCGCGGCGATCTTCGGCAGTCCCCACAGATCGAGCCAGCCCAGCAGCATCCCGCGCTGGCCGGCCTGGGTGTGGGCGATGTCGTACGCCAGGCGGCGCACATCCTCGTCGCGCGTACCGTCACGCACCACGAAGGACATCTCCACCGCCTGCTGATGGTGGACGGCCATGTCCTGCGCGAACCCGGCGTCCGCCGAATCCACCGCCGGCAGCCCCTGCCCCGGCGCCGAACCCTGCCCGTACCCCTGCGCCTGCTCCTGGCCGTGCTCCGCACCGCCGGAGCGGGCGGTCACGACCGCCGCCGTACCGCCTCCGACCAGCGCCGCGATCGCCAGTGCACCTGCCGCCACCCAGCGCGGGCGCGTCCGCCGTGCCGTGCCGCCGCTCATCGGGGAGCCGCCAGTCCACCGGTGCAGGGCGCGCCGGGCTCCGGGGTCTGCGGGCCCTGGACGTGCGCGGCGAGGAACCTGCCCACCCGCTCGTCGTCGGGACCGTCCACCGTGAGCTGCTTTCCCCAGGCGCTGAGCGTGATGGCGCCCGACTGGCCGGGATAGGGGCTGAGCAGGGTGAACGGGGTCGCCCCCACTCGGCCGGCCAGCTTGCGCACCGCGGCTTTCGACGCGCTGCCGTTGTACGTGATCCACACCGCGCCGTGCTCCAGGGAGTGCACGGCGTTCACATCGGCGAGCGGGGTTTTGTATACGTCGCCGTCGCAGTTCATCCACGTCGGGTTGTGGTCCCCGCCCACCGGAGGCGTCATCGGGTAATGGACCGCACGGGTCACGTGGTTGCGGGTGAGCTTGCGGGCGTCCCAGGACTTCTCGCCCTCGATCGCCTGGCCCGACGCCGTACCTCCCGCCCGCGCGGGATCGGTCCCGCCGGGCTTGGAGTCCGCGGCCGCGGCGGCCATGAGGCCGGCCCGCGACCCCGGACCGGCCAGCAGCGTGGAGCCGCCGAACCCCACCAGACCTGCGACGACGGCCACGCCGACCGCTATGGCCACGAGCCGTCCGCGCCCCGCGCGGCGCCGCTGGGGGAGCGGAGCCGGGTGCGTCTGGACCTGCGGAGGCTGCGGGGGGAGGCTCATGAGATCGAGTCCTTCTGGGAGGAGCCGGGAGGGAGTGAACGAGTCGGAAGAACCCCTGTGCGAGAGTCGGTCACGCATGCGGCCGTCCCCCAGCACATCGGGGCCGCTGATCGTAGTGGGTGGCCGCGTGCTCTCTCTCACACCGTGTGCGTAATCTGGGTGAAATCCCGGCTCGTGATACTGGAGTGACTCCCCCTACCCCGGGCGGTGGTGCGCGGACCGTCTGAACTGCAAGGATGTGGCTATGGACAAGCAGCAGGAATTCGTCCTCAGGACTCTTGAGGAACGCGACATCCGGTTCGTACGACTGTGGTTCACCGATGTCCTCGGGTTCCTCAAGTCCGTGGCCGTAGCTCCCGCCGAGCTGGAACAGGCCTTCGACGAGGGCATCGGCTTCGACGGTTCGGCGATCGAGGGCTTCGCCCGTGTATACGAATCGGACATGATCGCCAAGCCGGACCCGGGTACCTTCCAGATCCTGCCCTGGCGCGCGGAGGCCCCCGGCACCGCCCGCATGTTCTGCGACATCCTGATGCCGGACGGATCGCCCTCCTTCGCGGACCCCCGCTTCGTCCTCAAGCGCATCCTCGCCAAGACGTCCGACCTCGGCTTCACCTTCTACACCCACCCCGAGATCGAGTTCTTCCTGCTGAAGGACAAGCCGGTCGACGGCACCCGGCCCACCCCGGCCGACAGCTCCGGCTACTTCGACCACACCCCGCAGAACGTCGGCATGGACTTCCGCCGCCAGGCGATCACCATGCTCGAATCGATGGGCATCTCCGTCGAGTTCAGCCACCACGAGGGCGCCCCCGGCCAGCAGGAGATCGACCTCCGGTACGCGGACGCGCTCTCCACGGCCGACAACATCATGACGTTCCGCCTCGTCATGAAGCAGGTCGCGCTGGAGCAGGGCGTACAGGCCACCTTCATGCCGAAGCCGTTCTCGGAGTACCCGGGCTCGGGCATGCACACCCACCTCTCCCTCTTCGAGGGCGACCGCAACGCCTTCTACGAGTCCGGCGCCGAGTACCAGCTCTCCAAGGTCGGCCGCTCCTTCATCGCCGGTCTCCTCCGCCACGCCGCCGAGATCTCCGCCGTCACCAACCAGTGGGTCAACTCCTACAAGCGCATCTGGGGCGGCTCCGCCCGCAGCGCCGGTGCCGGTGGCGAAGCCCCCTCGTACATCTGCTGGGGCCACAACAACCGCTCCGCGCTCATCCGGGTCCCGATGTACAAGCCCGGCAAGAACGGCTCCGCGCGCGTCGAGGTCCGCTCCATCGACTCCGGCGCCAACCCGTACCTCACCTACGCGGTGCTGCTCGCGGCGGGCCTCAAGGGCATCGAAGAGGGATACGAACTTCCGGCCGGCGCCGACGACGACGTCTGGGCCCTCTCCGACTCCGAGCGCCGCGCAATGGGCATCGAGCCCCTCCCGCAGAACCTCGGCGAGGCCATCTCCCTGATGGAGAAGAGCGAACTCGTCGCGGAGACCCTCGGCGAGCACGTCTTCGACTTCTTCCTCCGCAACAAGAAGCGCGAGTGGGAGGAGTACCGCAGCGAGGTCACCGCCTTCGAGCGGAAGGCGCTGCTGCCGGTGCTGTAATCTCAAGAAAGCCGTCTGATGGTTCTATTAAATCCGGGCCGGAGGCACTAGCCTCCGGCCCGGAGTCAGCTCTCCCCGGTCTGCTGACGGAGACGGGGCCGATGTCACCAGTATCTTGGCAGTGGAAATTTAGCCTTGGTAACGGGCGGATCGCATCCGTCGCTGTCTTTCCTGCGTATGCAGCTGTTACGTGAGGAAAGCCCATCCTTCCGATTGGAGATCGGAGAGAATGGGCTGAAGGTCGAAGGCAGATTGTTCCGCCAGTTCCTGGCAGGTGGGCGGTGTCGCCTCCGACACTTCGCCGCGTCGTCGGAGCGGTCCGCATACAAGCAGTATGCGAACCGCTCCTACACCTTGCCCATGTATTGCGGGCCGGCCTTAGCCGAGGATGATTCTTTCGTCACCGAAATCTGCTACAATTTCCAGCCTTCCACCCAGCGCTGCCACGTAAGACTCCAGAGTACTTAGCTCGGAGCGGCTGAGCGCACCCCGCTCGATAGCACTGACACGTGACTGGGTGATCCCCATGGCGCTCGCCATGGATTGCTGAGTCATTTGCCGACGCTTGCGCGCATCTGCCAGACGATGCGCTCGTACTTCGGCGAGCATGCGACCGCGATGAGTGTCAATGGCATCCTCATCCTCCGGGTCGATCAACTCGGTCCTGAGATCCTGCCAGTTGGTGCTCATCGTGTCTCCCTCGCGCCCCCAGCGCCCCAAAATTTCATTTCTGCCCCTCGACGTGAGCACGGAAACGCTCCTCGGCAACCGGAATTGCCTCGTCGTACCAACCTTGCCAGTTGCCTGCCTTGTCGCCGCCAACCAGCAGAACTGCCTGCCGGATAGGGTCGAAGGCGAACAGAATCCGGACCTCGGAGTTCCCTGATGAGCCGGGGCGCAGCTCTTTCAAGTTTTTGATCTCCGACCGAGTGATGCTGTCCACAAGTGGCCGGCCCAGTGTGGGGCCTTGTGATGCCAGAATGTCGATAGCTGCTGAGATCAATCGCAGAGTCTCGCGATCTTCCCCTCGGAGCTCATGCAGCCAGTCCCTTAGTTCATCGACGACAATGACGTTCCAGCTCACATGTACCCACTCAACCAGGAACTATAACGTTTGCAGTGTAGTACGCTTGCATACTTTCTGTCAACGGGGCAAGCTGTGCCCCGTGAACTCCCTAGATGAAACCCTGACCCGCCGGTCTCTGGTCATGCGATCGTTCAGTCCGTCCGCGCCCATCGCGGATAAGACCCTCTTCGCGGGGCGAATAGAGCAGATGAGTACTCTTATTTCTATCGCATTCCAGCGTGGGCAGCATGCGGTAATTTATGGAGAACGAGGCGTCGGTAAGACCTCGCTTGCGCGTGTAATGAAATCCATGTTCGGTGAGACTGCATGGACTAGTTATTACACCTGTTCTAGTGGTGATTCGTTTGGCTCAATTTGGCGAAGCGTTCTTGCGGATTTTCCGATAACGGATACCCGTCCGCGGGCGGGATTTTCTAACGACTCGGTCGTGGCGGCTAGTACGACGCTGGCGGACATGTTGGGAGATGAGGATCCTACGCCAAATAAAATCCGCAAAATACTAGATTTGCTGGGCGAGGCCGATGGAAATGCGGTAATTTTTATCGACGAGTTTGACCGCCCCGACGACCCTGTCGCACGCTCGCTTTTTGCAGATACGATAAAAATCCTTTCCGATCAAGCCATTCCGGTCACGCTCGTGCTCGTGGGTGTGGCGGATAATATCGATGAACTGATTGCCGGGCATGCGTCGGTCCAGCGAGCCCTGGTTCAGATTCAGATGCCACGAATGACATCCGAGGAGCTGATGGAGATCGTTAGGCAAGGAATGAGATCGGCCAACCTCGGGGTGGATGATCTGTTCGCCAAACAGGTAGTGAAGATCTCTCAAGGTCTTCCTCATTACACGCATCTTCTCTGTCAAAATGCGGGTGTATATGTGGTTGAGCAGGGGCGTGAAAATGTGCGTGCAGCCGATTTCGATTTCGCCATTACAAGGGCGCTTAATAATGTCTCTCAGACCGTTCGTGAAAAATATCACAGAGCTACATTTAGTAATCGTGAAACGCTTTACAGGCAAGTTCTTCTGGCTTGTACGATGGCCGAGAAAGATGAGCTTGGAACATTTAGTGCCCCCGATGTGAGGGATAAGCTTTGTGAAGTCACTGGTCGGCGATATGAGATACCCGCATTTGCGAATCACCTGACGGATTTCTCGTCGATGGATGGCGCTCGCGGTGGAATCCTTGTAAAACGTGGAGTTCTTCGCCGATTTAGATATCGATTCATCGATCCCCTGCTTCCGCCGTACATCTTGATGAAGGGGCGCACCGAAGGGCTTACTCAGGAACTGTCGTGATGAGGAGCGGCCCTGATCTTCGGTCTCATTCGTCAGACTGCCCGACGGTGAGCGGTTCCCCTCAGAGGTGGCGGCTTTCAGCAGTGCGTATCGCCTGAGCCCACCGCTGTCCCGGTGGTGCAGTAGGTCCAGGTCTCAGCACCGTGATGACAGCGGTGGCGGTGCCGGCGGGACGCTTCATCGCACTGACCCTGCCTGCCGTCGGCGCATGGTCCGAGACGTGTCCGCAGAGACTCTCCGTACCGTCGGCAAAACTATCCTCAGAAAGGACTCCCCGCATGAGACTCCCCGCCCCCCTGCGCACGGCCAACGAGGTACTGGCGTTCCTGGTCGAGATCGTGGCCATCGTCGCCTTCGCCCGCTGGGGGTGGCACAGCGTGGAGCCGACCGTGCTGCGGGTGCTCCTCGCGGTGGCGCTTCCGGGGATCGCGGCGACCGTGTGGGGGATGTACGCCTCGCCCAAGGCGCGGTACGCGCTGCCGGTCGCGGGGGTGGTGGGGGTGAAGGTGCTGATCTTCGTGTGCGCGGTGGCCGCGCTGTACGACCTCGACGGGACCGTGTCGGCCCTGTCGTACACCGTCGTGGTGGCGGCCAACACCGCGCTGCTGACCGCGGACCGGCGCGCCCGCGCCCGCGACGAGCAGGGAGCCTGAACCGGGCGGCCCGCCGCCCCGCCCCCTGCCCCGCCCTCCTGCGCCGCACGCCCTTACCCGAAGCTCTGCCCCATCTCGTCCATGACCTCCGTGATCAGCTCGGCCGGCTCGCGGTCCGGGGCCTCCTCGATCCAGGTGCGCATGGCGATGCGCAGGGAGGCGAGGAAGCCCGCCGCGAGGACCAGGGGACGGACCGGCCGGGCGGTGGGGCCGGGGCGGTCGGCGACGGCGTCGGCCAGGTCCCGTTCCATCGCCGCGTGATTGGCCAACTGGCGTGCGAGCAGCGAGGGATGGCGCAGCGCGAGGCGGGTGCGAACGGCCCACTCCCGTTCCGGGGGCGGGACGTGTGACATGAACTCCGTCATCGCCCCGCGCAGCGCGGTCCAGGCGGGTTCGTCGGCGGGGCGGTCGCGCACCAGCCGGACGAGTGAACCGATCTGCCGTTCCTCCCCGTAGAGGAGGGCGTCCTCCTTGTTGGTGAAGTAGTTGGAGAAGGTTCTGCGTGAGATGCCGGCCGCGTCCGCGACCGCTTCCACCGTGACGTGGTCGAAGCCGTGCTCGACGGTCAGCCGCAGCGTGGCCTCGTGCACCGCCTGCCGGGTGGCTTCCTTCTTGCGCTCCCGCAATCCCACAAAGTTCTCCATCCGGCCATTCTCCCTTGGCCGTTGATCGTTGCGCACACGGCAAGATTTTCCGTGATGGATGTATGGTGAAGTGTCCCTGTCATCTTCGGCCGGGCCGTGCTCGCGCGCGCGTGCGTAGGCGCGTCCCAGCGCCCGCCGACTGGGTTCGCCCCGACGGATATTTCACCCCGTGCGCCGCCGACTCCGCTGGCGCACAACGGCGTTACATGCTGCATGGCTGCATGGCTGCATGGCTGCATGGCTGCATGGCTGCATGGCTGCATGGCTGCGTGGCGCCGGAAGCGGCACCGTCGGACCCGTCGTGCCCCTACGAAACTCCGGAGGTTGCGCGTGAGCGCAGAAACGGCCACGCCGACCGAAGCCGTACCGATGACGCACCGCGAGATACTGCGGGCGCTGAGCGGTCTGCTTCTCGTACTGTTCGTCGCCCTGACCAGCAGCACGGTCGTCTCGGTGGCGCTCCCGCAGATCATCGGAGCACTCAACGGCACACAGTCCCAGTACACCTGGGTGGTCACCGCCACCCTGCTGGCCTCCACGGCGTCCACCCCGATCTGGGGCAAGCTGGCCGACCTCTTCAGCAAGAAACTGCTGCTGCAGACCGCCATCTGTCTCTTCGTCATTTCCTCGGTAGCCTGTGGATTCGCTCAGTCCACCGGTCAGTTGATCGCCTTCCGGGTCATCCAGGGTCTGGGCATGGGTGCGGTGCAGGTACTCGTCCAAGTGATCATCGGCGCGATGATCAGCCCCAAGGAGCGCGGCCGGTACAACGGTTACCTCGGTGGGGTCATGGCCGTCGCCACCGTGGGCGGCCCGCTGCTCGGCGGATTCATCACCGACACCTCGTGGCTCGGCTGGCGCTGGTGTTTCTTCATCACGGTGCCCTTCACGCTCGTCGCCTTCGTGATGCTCGCCCGCACCCTGCACCTGGTGGAGCACCGCCGTCCCGACGCCAAGGTCGACTACCTCGGGGCCTCCCTGATAGCCGCCGGCGTCAGCCTCCTGCTGCTCTGGGTCACCTTCGTCGGGGACGACTTCGACTGGATCTCCTGGCAGTCCGGCGCCATGGTCGCCGCAAGCCTGCTGATCCTGGGTGCGGCCGTCCTCGTGGAGGCGCGGGTCAAGGAGCCCGTCGTACCGCTCCACGTCGTCCGCCGCCGGGACCCCGCGCTCGCCATCGTCGCGAGCCTTTCGGTCGGCATGGCCATGTTCGGCGGGGCCGTCTTCCTCGGCCAGTACTTCCAGATCGGCCGCGGCTACTCGCCGATCCAGTCCGGACTGCTGACCATCCCGCTGATGTTCGGCGTGCTGGTCTCCTCCACCGTCGCGGGCCGGCTGGTCTCGCGCACCGGCAAAGTCAAGCCGTTCATCCTCACCGGCGTCGTCGTGCTCACCCTCGGCTTCCTCGGGCTGTCGACCATCGACCACAGGACGAACCTGGTCGTCGTCGGGGTGGGCATGTTCGCGGTCGGCGCCGGTGTCGGCATGTCGATGCAGAACCTCGTGCTGGTCCTCCAGAACACGGTTCCGCTCAGGGAACTCGGCGCGGCCAGCGGTGCCATCACCTTCTTCCGCTCGCTCGGCGGCACCATGGGCGTCTCGGTGCTCGGCGCGGTGCTCGCCAGCCAGGTCACCACGAAGATCACCGAGGGGCTGAAGAAGCTCGGTATCGATCCGGCCGCCTCGTCCTCCGGCGGATCCACGCTCAACCTCAAGGCCATGCCGCCGCAGATCCAGGAGGTGGTCCGCGCCGCGTACGGCGACGCGACCGGCCACATCTTCCTCATCGCCGCGTGCATCGCCGTCGTCGGCGTCGTCGCGGCATCCTTCCTGACCCCGACGAAGCTCCGTGACAGCGTGGACCTCTGACGGCCCGACGAGCCCTCCACGTAGGGATGAGTGCCACCCGTGCCCGCGCCGCGACCGAGCGCCGGCACGGGCGTGTCCAGGCCGCCGGGCCTGTTGTAGTGTGACCGCACCCCCACAGAGGGGGCTGTCCCCGAACGGGGACCCGGACCGAGGAGGTGAGCCCCATTACCGCTGCGTCAGGCTGGGTGCTCACCCCGTACGGTCGCGACGTCCACCGGACGTGAGCGAACGCGGAGCGCCCATCGGCTCCCGAAAGGCTCCGTCATGTCGGTTCTTCCTCCCTCGCTCTCCCGCTCCACGATCGTCACCGCGCTCCGTACCGCCGGCTGTGTCTTCGCCGAGGACGAAGCGGAACTGATCCTCTCCACCGCCGCCTCCCCGGCCGAGGCCACCGCCATGGTCCGGCGCCGCGCCGAGGGACAGCCCCTCGAACACGTCCTGGGCTGGGCCGGTTTCCACGGTCTGCGGGTCGCCGTCGACCCAGGGGTCTTCGTGCCCCGCCGCCGCAGCGAGTTCCTCGTCGACCAGGCCGCCGCCACCGTCGCCCAAGCCGCCACCGTCACCCACGCCGCCACCGGCGGCGACACCGCGGGCGTGCCCGTCGTCGTCGACCTCTGCTGCGGCTCCGGCGCCCTCGGTGCCGCGCTCGCCCGGGTCCTCGGGCGGGTGGAGCTGCACGCCTGCGACGTCGAACCGGCGGCCGTACGGTGCGCCCGGCGCAACCTCGACGGCGTGGGCCAAGTCCACCCGGGCGACCTCTTCGCCGCGTTGCCGACCGGCCTGCGCGGCCGGATCGACGTACTCCTCGCCAACGTGCCGTACGTACCGACCGGCGACGTGGCCCTGCTGCCGGCCGAGGCCCGCGACCACGAACCGCGCGTCGCCCTCGACGGAGGCGACGACGGACTGGACGTCATGCGCCGGGTGGTCGCCGCCGCCCCCGGGTGGCTCGCGCCCGGCGGCAGCCTCCTCATGGAGACCAGCGAACGCCAGGCCGACCGCGCGCTCGCCACCGTCCGCGACAGCGGTCTCGACGCCCGGACGGCGACCTCCGACGAACTCTGGGCCACCGTCGTCATCGGCACCAGACCCCGGTGAAGGGACCGGGCACCGGCCCGGGCCCCTGGGACGAACCCCCCGGCACGGGGCTACGCTCGAACTTCCACCACACGCGGGGTACACGGGGCAGGAGAGCACGGTATGACGACAGTGCCGGTACCGGGTCCGGGACGCAGGAGCAGCACGTTCAGCAGGCTGCTGCGCCACGGCTTCACGGACCCCTCGGGCGCGGAGCGGCTGCTGCAGCTGCCCGCGCTCTCGGCCGTGCGGTCGGACCCGGTCCTCGGGGAGGCGCTCGGCGCCTCCGCCGACCCGGACCTGGCGCTGCGGGGCCTCGTACGGATCGTGGAGGCGCAGACGCCGGACGAGCAACGGCTGCTGCTCGACACCCTGGTGACCGCGAAACCGCTCCGGGACCGGCTGCTGGGCGTCCTCGGCGCCTCCGAGGCCCTCGGCGACCACCTCGCCCGGCACCCGTACGACTGGAAGGAGCTGGTCACGTACGAGGCGGCCGACCTGCACCCCGGGGTTCCGGAGTTCGAACGCCACCTCGCCGGGGCCACCGACCCCGACTCGCTGCGCGTCGGTTACCGCCGGTGCCTGCTGGCCATAGCGGCCAGGGACGTCTGCGGCACCACCGACCTCGCCCAGACCGCCGCCGAGCTGGCCGACCTCGCGACGGCCACCCTGCGGGCCGCGCTCGCCATCGCGCGTACCGCCGCCCCCGAGGACGCGGCGCTCTGCCGGCTCGCCGTCATCGCGATGGGCAAGTGCGGCGGCCACGAGCTGAACTACGTCTCCGACGTGGACGTCATCTTCGTCGGTGAACCCCTGAACGCCGAGAACGAGAACGCGGCCATGCGCGCGGCCGGCCGACTGGCCTCCCACATGATGCGGATCTGCTCCGACACCACCGTCGAGGGCACCATCTGGCCGGTCGACGCCAACCTCCGCCCCGAGGGCCGCAACGGCCCGCTGGTGCGCACTCTCTCCTCCCACCTCGCGTACTACCAGCGCTGGGCCAAGACCTGGGAGTTCCAGGCGCTGCTCAAGGCCCGCCCGGTGGCCGGCGACCCGGAGCTGGGTGCCGCGTACGTGGAGGCCGTCGCCCCGCTGGTGTGGCACGCCGCCGACCGGGAGAACTTCGTCCCGGACGTGCAGAAGATGCGCCGCAGGGTCGTCGACAACATCCCCGCCGACCGGGTCGACCGTGAGCTGAAGCTCGGCCCCGGCGGACTGCGCGACGTCGAGTTCGCCGTCCAGCTGCTCCAGCTGGTGCACGGCCGCAGCGACGCCTCCCTGCACAGTGGCACCACCCTGGAGGCTCTGCAGGCGCTCGCCGAGGGCGGTTACGTGGGCCGCGCGGACGCCGCCCAGCTCGACGAGGCGTACCGCTTCCTGCGCCTCATGGAGCACCGCATCCAGCTCTACCGGCTGCGCCGCACCCACCTCGTCCCCGAGGCCGAGGCCGATCTGCGGCGGCTCGGCCGCTCGCTCGGGCTGCGCACCGACCCGGTGACCGAGCTGAACCGGGCGTGGAAACGGCACGCCTCGGTCGTCCGCAGGCTGCACGAGAAGCTCTTCTACCGGCCGCTGCTGGACGCCGTCGCCCAGCTCGCGCCCGGTGAGAGCAGGCTCTCCACCAAAGCGGCGGGCATCCGGCTCGAAGCCCTCGGATACGCCGACCCGGCCGCCGCGCTCCGGCACCTGGAGGCCCTGTCGTCGGGGGTCTCCCGCAAGGCGGCGATCCAGCGGACGCTGCTGCCGGTGCTGCTCGGCTGGTTCGCCGACTCCGCCGACCCGGACGCCGGGCTCCTCGGCTTCCGCCAGGTCTCCGACGCGCTCGGCCGCACCCCGTGGTACCTGCGGCTGCTGCGCGACGAGGGCGCGGCGGCCGAGAACCTCGCCCGGGTGCTGTCCGCCGGGCGGCTCGCCCCTGACCTGCTGATGCGGGCGCCGGAGGCGGTCGCCATCCTCGGCGACCCGGGAGGTCTCGCGCCGCGCAGCCGGGAGCACCTGGACCAGGAGGTGCTGGCCGCCGTGGGCCGGGCGCCCGACGCGGAGTCCGCGGTGGCCGTCGTACGCGGCGTACGCCGGCGCGAGCTCTTCCGCACGACGGCGGCGGACCTCATCGGCTCCTACGGCACCGAGGAGAGGCCCGCCGAGCCCGACCACGGCGCCCTCGTCGACCGGATCGGTTCGGCCGTCACCGACCTCAACGCCGCCACCCTGGGCGGCGCCCTGCGCGCCGCCGTCCGCGCCCGGTGGGGCGACACCCTGCCGACCCGGTTCGCCGTCATCGGCATGGGCCGCTTCGGCGGGCACGAACTCGGTTACGGCTCCGATGCCGACGTGCTCTTCGTGCACGCCCCGCGCGAGGGGGTGAGCGACGAGGAGGCCGCCCGCGCCGCCAACACGGTGATCGCCGAGATGCGCAGGCTCCTCCAGCTGCCCACCGCCGACCCGCCGCTGCTGATCGACGCGGACCTGCGGCCCGAGGGCAAGAGCGGCCCGATGGTCCGCTCCCTCAAGTCGTACGAGGCGTACTACCGGCGCTGGTCGCTCGTCTGGGAGAGCCAGGCCCTGCTGCGCGCCGAACCGGTGGCGGGCGACGAGGACCTCGGTCGCGCCTTCATCGAGATGATCGACCCGTTCCGCTACCCGGCGGAAGGGCTCGGTGACGACGCGGTGCGCGAGATCCGCCGCCTCAAGGCCCGGATGGAGTCGGAACGCCTGCCGCGCGGCGCCGACCCCACCCTCCACACCAAGCTCGGCCGGGGCGGCCTCAGCGACGTCGAGTGGACGGTGCAGCTGATGCAGATGCAACACGGCTCGGCCGAGCCCGGCCTGCGTACGACCCGGACCCGCCAGGCCCTGGCAGCGGCCTGCGAGGCAGGCCTCATCCCGGCCGATGACGCGAGCGTGCTGGACGAGGCGTGGGTCCTGGCCACCCGGGTGCGCAACGCCGTGATGCTGGTCCGCGGGCGCCCGGGGGACACCTTCCCGGCCAGCCCCCGCGAGCTCGCGGCGGTCGGCCGCTACCTCGGCTACGAACCGGGCCACGCGGGGACCATGCTCGACGACTACCGGCGCATCACGCGCCGGGCGCGCGCGATCGTGGACGAGCGGTTCTACGGGGCGTGAGGACGGGGCGCGAGAGCGGGGCGTGAGCCGGGGTGGGGCGCGGCCCGTCAGCGCCCTCCCGGCGCTCCCTGTGCCTCCGCCGCCGCCGTGCCGGTCGCGGAGACTGCGGGCTCCGCCGCGGGCGCGACCGGTGCGGGCTCCGCCGCGACCCTGCCCCGGGCCGTGCCGAGCCCGACGAGCCGGGCCCGCAAGGGCGCGCGCGGTGGCTCGACCCGCCGGGGCAGGCGGTAGGGGAGCGTACGGTACACGGCGTACGCGACGGCGAAGCCGAAGCTCAGGCAGACCACACCGCCCACCGCGTCCAGCCAGAAGTGGTTCGCCGTCGCCACGATCACCACGAGGGTGGCGAGCGGGTAGAGCAGCCCCAGCACACGGACCCATGGCACCGAGGCGAGCGCGAAGATCGTCAGCCCGCACCAGAGGGACCAGCCGATGTGCATCGACGGCATCGCCGCGTACTGGTTCGACATGTTCTTGAGGTTGCCCGAGGCCATCGAGCCCCAGGTGTGGTGCACCAGCACGGTGTCGGTGAAGTGGCCGCCGTTCATGAGCCGGGGTGGCGCCAGCGGTACCAGGTAGTAGCCGAGCAGGGCGACACCCGTGGTCGCGAAGAGGACCAGTCTGGTCGCCGCGTAGCGGCCCGGGTGGCTGCGGAACAGCCACACCAGCACGCCGATGGTGACGATGAAGTGCAGTGTCGCGTAGTAGTAGTTCATCGACACGATGAGCCATGTCACCGAGTTCACCGCGTGGTTGACGCTGTGTTCGAAGCCCATACCGAGAGTGTTCTCGAAGGACCACACCCGGTCGGCGTTCCGCAGTGCGGCCGTCCGCTGTTCCGGGACGGCGTTGCGCACCAGCGAGTAGAGCCAGTAACTGACCCCGATCAGAAGGACTTCGAACCACAGGCGTGGCCGGCGCGGTGACCGCGCCCCGCGCAGCCGCGCCGTCAGACCTTTTCTGCCGTGATCGCCCGTGCTGTCCGTCTTGTCCTTGGTGGGTGACGGACAGGCCACCGACGGGCCTTCCTGTGTACTCACCTGAGAATCACCCATGGGCACAGAGTCTGCCAGATACGTCCCCCACCGCCCGATCATCCTCCGGTCGGGTTCTGGTCGCACGTCCTGCATCTCAGGGAGGAGGGTGGGACCATCGGGGGACCGGTCCAGGTGCACCTAGGAGGGGCCGGAGGGGCCGGGCCCCGCCGCGGTCGAACCGCGGACGACGAGTTCGGGCATGAAGACGAACTCGCTGTGCGGGGCGGGCGTACCGCCGATCTCCTCCAGCAACGTCCGCACGGCGGCCTGGCCCATGGCGGTCACCGGCTGCCGGATGGTGGTCAGCGGCGGGTCCGTGAACGCTATGAGCGGTGAATCGTCGTAACCGACCACCGAGAGATCGCGCGGCACCTGCCGCGAGAGGCGGCGGGCCGCCCGGATCGCGCCCAGCGCCATCATGTCGCTCGCGCAGACCACCGCGGTGCACCCGCGCTCCATCAGCGCCGTGGCCGCCGCCTGGCCGCCCTCCAGGGTGTACAGGGAGTGCTGGATCAGCTCCTCCACCTGCTCCTCGCCCAGACCGAGCTGCTCGCCCATCGCCGCGTGGAAGCCCTCGATCTTGCGGAGCACCGGGACGAAGCGCTTGGGGCCGACCGCGAGACCGATCCTGGTGTGGCCGAGCGATACCAGGTGCGTCACCGCCAGCCGCATCGCCGCCCGGTCGTCCGGCGAGATGAACGGCGCCTGGACCTTGGCGGAGAAGCCGTTGACGAGGACGTACGGAACGCCCTGGGCCCGTAGCTGCTCGTACCGCCCCATGTCCGCCGAGGTGTCGGCGTGCAGCCCGGAGACGAAGATGATGCCGGAGACGCCCCGGTCGACCAGCATCTCGGTCAGCTCGTCCTCGGTGGAGCCGCCGGGGGTCTGGGTCGCCAGCACGGGGGTGTACCCCTGGCGGGTCAGCGCCTGGCCGATGACCTGGGCCAGCGCGGGGAAGATCGGGTTCTCCAGTTCGGGCGTGATCAGGCCGACCAGTCCGGCGCTGCGCCGGCGCAGCCGGACGGGCCGCTCGTACCCGAGGACGTCGAGTGCCGCGAGGACGGATTCGCGGGTGGCCGCCGCTACACCGGGTTTGCCGTTCAGGACCCGGCTGACCGTCGCTTCGCTGACCCCCGCCTGAGTTGCGATATCGGCAAGCCGTGCGGTCATGACAGGGGACTGTACCGGGCGCCCCCCGGATTTCCCACAGGGCCCGGGTTCCAGCCGTTCACTCCCCTTCCGTCACCGGCCCCGGGGTCGCGTCGGGGTGGTCGCGGCAACTTCTTGCAAGACCTTGCGGCCCCTTCCGGGGCCCTTGCGGTCGGATGGTCACATCAACCGGAACCCGTGTGTGACCTGCTACAGCAGGGGTATGCACTCCGCGTCAAGCATCACGACGGCAACCTTGAGGACACGCACATGTAACGATCGACGAGTCTTGCAGAAAAGTTCCGCAAGGTCTTTCGGACTTCTTTCATCCTTGTTACGTTCCTGGTCGACCCGGCGCCGCGACGGAGCGGTACGGCAGTTGAAGGAGTTCACATGCGACGTGGCATAACGGCCACCGCCCTGGTCGTGGGCCTGGCGCTCGCGGCGACCGCGTGCGGGAGCGACGACAAGTCCAGCAGCGGCAGCAAGAGCTCGGGCGAGCTCTCCGGCACGGTCACCTGGTGGGACACCTCCAGCGTCGGCAGTGAGGACAAGGTCTTCAAGAAGATCGCCGAGGGCTTTGAGAAGCTGCACCCCAAGGTCGACGTCAAGTACGTCAACGTGCCTTTCGGTGACGCGCAGAACAAGTTCAAGAACGCGGCCCAGGCCGGCGCCGGTGCCCCCGACGTGATCCGCTCCGAGGTCGCCTGGACCCCGGACTTCGCGAACCTCGGCTACCTCGCCCCGCTCGACGGAACCCCGGCCCTCAAGGACCAGGACGACTTCCTCAAGCAGGCCGTCGCGTCGACCAAGTACAACGGCAAGACGTACGCCGTGCCGCAGGTCATCGACTCCATGGGCATCTTCTACAACAAGGCCATGTTCGCCAAGGCCGGGGTCAAGGTCCCGACCACGGTCGCCGAGCTGAAGACCGCCTCCGCCGCCATCAAGAAGAAGACCGGCAAGACCGGCCTCTACCTCCGTGGCGACGACGCGTACTACTTCCTCTCCTTCCTGTACGGCGAGGGTGGCGACCTGGTCGACGCCGACACCAAGACCGTCAAGATCGACAGCCCCGAGGCTGTCAAGGCGTTCAAGGTCGTCAAGGACCTGGTCGACTCCGGTGCCGCCAAGACGGACGCCACGGACGGCTGGGAGAACATGATGCAGTCGTTCAAGAGCGGTGACGTCGCCATGATGATCAACGGCCCGTGGGCCGTGGCCGACACGCTGACCGGCGACCAGTTCAAGGACGCCTCCAACCTCGGCATCACCAATGTCCCGGCGGGCTCCGTCGCCCAGGGCGCCCCGCAGGGCGGCCACAACCTCGCCGTCTACGCGGGCTCGAAGAACCTCGACGCCTCCTACGCCTTCGTCGACTACATGACCTCGGTCGACGCCCAGGCCACGGCCGCCGGCGAGCTGAACCTGCTCCCGACCCGCACCTCGGCGTACGCCCGCAAGGAAGCCGTCGACAGCGAGATCGTGAACTTCTTCAAGCCGGTCGTCGAGACCTCCGTCGAGCGCCCGTGGATCCCCGAGGGCGGCAGCCTCTTCGCCCCGCTGGTCACCCAGTACACCGAGGTCCTCACCGGCCAGACCACGCCGGAGAAGGCCGCGAAGGACAGCGGCGACGCGTACCGCAAGCTCCTCAAGGGCTGGAAGTAACAGGAAGGTTGGCCGACTGATGGCTGTCCACACCAGCCAGTCGGTGGCAAAGGCCGCGGGCGACGACGTCGCCCGCGGCCGGAGCCGCGCTACTGGCACCCCGACACCGGGCAAGCTCCGGCGTTCCCTGTCCACGCACTGGTACGCCTGGGTCATGGTGGCCCCGGTGGTGCTCGTCATCGGCGTGATCATCGGCTACCCGCTGGTCCGCGGCGTCTGGCTGTCGCTGACCGATGCCAATGAGCGCAACGTGGCGCGTTCCATCGGCGTCAACGACATTCCCGCGACCTACAAGTTCATCGGCCTGGACAACTACAAGGACGCGCTCACCGGCGGCGAGTTCCTCTCCACGCTCGGCTGGACCCTGGTGTGGACGATCGCCTGCGTGAGCATCACGTTCTGCCTCGGCATGGCGCTCGCCAACATCCTGAACCGGCGCATCGCCGGCCGCTCCGCCTACCGCATGGCCCTGATCCTCCCGTGGGCCGTGCCGGGCTTCGTCTCCGTCTTCGCCTGGCGCTTCCTCTACAACGAGGACCGCGGCATCCTCAACGCGATGCTCGGCGGCATCGGCATCGACGGCATCCCGTGGCTGAACGACCCCAGCTGGGCGAAGTTCTCCGTGATCGCCGTCAACGTCTGGCTCGGCGTCCCCTTCATGATGGTCGCCCTCCTCGGCGGTCTGCAGTCCATCCCCGCGGAGCAGTACGAGGCCGCCGAGATGGACGGCGCCACCGCCTGGCAGCGCTTCCGGCACATCACCGTCCCCGGGCTCGCCCCGGTCTCCACGACGGTGGTCCTGCTCTCCACCATCTGGACCTTCAACATGTTCCCCGTGATCTTCCTGCTCACGCGGGGCGGACCCGGTGAGTCGACCCAGATCCTCGTCACCCAGGCGTACAAGTTCTCCTTCGAGATCAGCCCGCGCGACTACGCGCAGTCCTCCACGTGGGGCGTGCTGATCCTCGTCCTCCTCATGCTCTTCGCCCTGGTCTACCGGCGAGTGCTCCGCAAGCAGGGAGATGTCTGGTGACCACCACCCTCACCCCCACCCACGGCCGCCGGGCGGCGCGCCCGCCGCGCCCGCGCGGACAGCGCTCGCCCCTCGCCTCCGTGGCGCTGCACGTCACGCTGATCGTCACCTCGGTGATCGCGGTCTTCCCGGTGCTCTGGGTCCTGCTGACCTCGCTGAAGCCGGCCAAGTACGCGACCACGTCGGACTTCTTCAAGGAGACGACGTTCGTCAACTACACCAACCTGATCAAGGACACCGACTTCCTGACCTGGTTCGGCAACTCGGTGCTCGTCGCCGGGCTCTCCACGGTCCTCGGCGTCTTCGTCTCCGCCACCACCGGATACGCCGTCAGCCGCTTCCGCTTCCCCGGCAAGCGCGGACTGATGTGGACCCTGCTCATCACGCAGATGTTCCCGGTCGCCGTCCTGATCGTGCCGATCTACAACATCATGGCGAGCCTCGGACTGCTCAACCAGCCCGCCGGCCTGGTCATCACCTACCTCACCATCTCGGTGCCGTTCTGCGCCTGGATGATGAAGGGCTTCTTCGACACCATCCCGCGCGAGATCGACGAGTCCGGACAGGTCGACGGCCTCACCCCGTTCGGCACGTTCTGGCGGCTCATCCTGCCGCTGGCCAAGCCGGGCCTCGCGGTCACCGCGTTCTACTCCTTCATCACCGCCTGGGGCGAGGTCGCGTACGCCTCCGCGTTCATGGTCGGTGACGAGAACCTCACGCTCGCCGGCGGACTGCAGAAGTTCGTCAACCAGTACGGAGCCCAGTGGGGCCCCATGACCGCCGCGTCGGTCCTCATCGCCATCCCGGCCGCCCTGGTCTTCCTGTTCGCGCAGAAGCACCTGGTCACCGGGATGTCGGCCGGAGCGGTCAAGGGCTGACCCGGGCGCTGTACGGCGGAGAGGGCCCGGGTCGCGGCCCGGCCCCGGTCCGCCGGACACCACCCGGCCGTCACCCCCACCCCCGCACGTCACCGCACTCGTCACGGCGGCGCCGGCCCCCCCCGACCGGGACTCCGGCGCCGCTCCCCACCCAGACACCCCAGGGACGACATGACCCAGCACCTCGCTGCCCCCTCCACCGGCACGTCCGACGACGCCCCGGACAACCGCACCGGCTGGTGGCAGGATGCGGTGATCTACCAGGTCTATCCACGGAGCTTCGCCGACGGCAACGGCGACGGCATGGGCGATCTCGCGGGCGTCACCGCACGGCTCCCCTACCTCCGGGACCTCGGTGTCGACGCCGTCTGGCTGAGCCCCTTCTACGCTTCCCCGCAGGCCGACGCCGGTTACGACGTCGCCGACTACCGGGCCATCGACCCGATGTTCGGCTCGCTCCTCGACGCCGACGCCCTCATCCGTGAGGCCCACGCCCTGGGTCTGCGCATCATCGTCGACCTGGTCCCCAACCACTCCTCCGACCAGCACGAGTGGTTCAAGCGCGCGCTGGCCGAGGGCCCCGGTTCCGCCCTGCGCGAGCGCTACCACTTCCGCGCCGGCAAGGGCGAGAACGGCGAACTCCCGCCCAACGACTGGGAGTCCATCTTCGGTGGCCCGGCGTGGACCCGGACCACCGACGCGGACGGCACTCCCGGCGAGTGGTACCTCCACCTCTTCGCGCCCGAGCAGCCCGACTTCAACTGGGAGCACCCGGCCGTCGCCGACGAGTTCCGGTCGATCCTGCGCTTCTGGCTCGACATGGGCGTCGACGGCTTCCGCGTCGACGTCGCGCACGGCCTGGTCAAGGCGGAGGGTCTGCCCGACCTCGGCTCGCACGACCAGCTCAAGCTGCTCGGCAACGACGTCATGCCGTTCTTCGACCAGGACGGCGTGCACGCCATCTACCGCAGCTGGCGCACCATCCTCGACGAGTACCCGGGCGAGCGCATCGCCGTCGCCGAGGCGTGGACGCCGACCGTCGAGCGCACCGCCAACTACGTGCGCCCCGACGAGATGCACCAGGCGTTCAACTTCCAGTACCTGTCGACCGACTGGGACGCCGCCGCGCTGCGTGCCGTCATCGACTCCTCGCTCGCCGCGATGCGTCCGGTCGGCGCCCCCACCACTTGGGTGCTCTCCAACCACGACGTCACCCGGCACGCCACCCGCTTCGCCAACGAGCCGGGCCTGGGCACCCAGATCCGTACCGCCGGCGACCGCGCGATGGGGCTGCGCCGCGCCCGCGCCGCGACCCTGCTGATGCTGGCGCTGCCCGGCTCCGCCTACGTCTACCAGGGCGAGGAGCTCGGCCTGCCGGACGTCACCGACCTGCCCGACGAGGCGCGCCAGGACCCGTCGTTCTTCCGCGCCGAGGGCCAGGACGGCTTCCGCGACGGCTGCCGCGTCCCCATCCCGTGGACCCGCGGGGGCAGCAGCTACGGCTTCGGCGACGGCGGCAGCTGGCTCCCGCAGCCCGAGGGCTGGGGCGAGCTGTCCATCGAGGCGCAGACCGGCGTGGAGGGCTCCACGCTGGAGCTGTACCGCACCGCCATCGCGGCCCGCCGCGAGCTGCCGGGCCTCGGCGCCGGCAGCGACGTGGAGTGGCTGGACGGCCCCGAGGGCGTCCTCGTCCTCGCCCGCCCCGGTTTCGTCTGCACCGTCAACACGACCGGCGCCCCGGTCCGGGTTCCCGCGCCCGGGACGGTGCTGGTCTCCAGCGCCCCGGTCACGGTCGAGGACGGTACGGCCGGGCTTCCCGCCGACACCACGGTGTGGTGGACGGTGTGACCGTCCCCGCACCCCGGACGGGTTCGGCGTTGCGGCTCTCCGACATCGCCGGGCAGGCCGCGGTCAGCGAGGCCACCGTCAGCCGGGTGCTCAACGGCAAACCGGGTGTCGCCGACAGCACCCGGCAGCGGGTGCTGGCGGCGCTGGACATCCTCGGCTACGAGCGTCCCGTGCGGCTGCGCCGGCGCAGCGCCGGGCTGATCGGGCTGGTGACGCCCGAACTCGTCAACCCGATCTTCCCGGCGTTCGCGCAGTCGGTCGAGCAGGTCCTCGCGGGGCACGGCTACACCCCCGTGCTCTGCACCCAGCTGCCGGGCGGTGCCACCGAGGACGAGTTGGTCGAACAGCTCGTCGAGCGGGGCGTCGGCGGCATCGTGTTCCTGTCCGGGCTGCACGCCGACCTGTCGGCCGACCCGACGAGGTACGCCGAACTCGCGGAACGCGGCGTGCCGTTCGTCCTGATCAACGGGTACAACGAGCGCATCAGCGCTCCGTTCGTCTCGCCGGACGACGCCGCCGCGGTACGGATGGCCGTCGACCACCTCGCCGCCCTGGGCCACCGCCGGATCGGCCTGGCGATCGGGCCGCAGCGTTACGTGCCCTCCCGCCGCAAGCGGGACGGGTTCCTCGACGCGGCGGTCCGCACGCTGGGGATGTCCCGCGAGGAGGCCGAACTCCTCGTCTGCTCCACGCTGTTCGGTGTGGAGGGAGGTCAGGTGGCGGCCGGTTCGCTCCTCGACCGGGGCTGCACCGGCATCGTCTGCGGCAGCGACCTGATGGCGCTCGGCGTGGTGCGGGCGGCCAGGGGGAGGGGCCTGGAGGTCCCGCGCGACGTCTCCGTGGTCGGCTTCGACGACTCGCAGCTGATCGCCTTCACCGACCCGCCGCTGACCACCGTGCGCCAGCCGGTGCAGGCGATGGCCGCCGCCGCGGTGGGGGCGCTGCTGGAGGAGATCGCCGGAAGTCCCGTACAGCGCACGGAGTACGTCTTCCAGCCGGAGCTGGTGGTACGCGGCTCGACCGCGGCGGCGCTCCGGACGGCACGGGGGAACTGAACCGGGGCCGAGCGGGGGCACGGAACGGGGGCACGGAACGGGCGGCGCGCGGCCGGAGGGGGGTCGCGCGCCGCCCGCGTACCCGGCGGGGTTACGGGCCCGTGCACGCGGAGGCAGGCACGCGGGGGAGAGGCGCCGCGCACGCGGAGGAGAGGCGCCGGAAGTCGGCCCAGGATTGGACCGGCGGGGAGTGTGACTCCCGGTGCCTCTCATCGGCGTGGACCGGCCCGGCCGGCCGGGCGCGTGGGGTCCGGCGCCGGAGCGCGGCCCCCCGGCCGGCCGGACCGGAGTCACCAAGAACGTAACAGGCGCGCAATATCTTGCGTAAGTCCTTGCAGGCAGAAAAATGCGGCGTTTCGTGGATGTGAGCGGGTCATGTCCAAAGTATTGACCCCGGCCTGGCGGGCTCGTACGGTCTGCACCGCAGCCGGGTTTCCACTCTTGCTGCAAGAACATTCAAAGAGCTTCAGGGCACGGCGCGTTGTCACGTGAGGCTGATCGGTCACCCGCGTTTCCCCCACAGCAGGAGGAAAGACATGGCACGCAGACCGCTGTCCGCCGCTCTCGCCCTCGCGGCCGGAGCCGCCGCGCTGGTCGTCCCCGCAGGCGTCGGAGCCGGTACCGCCCAGGCCGCCGCCCCCGGTACCAAGGACGTCACCGCCGTCCTGTTCGAGTGGAAGTTCGCCTCCGTGGCCCAGGCGTGCACCAGCACCCTCGGCCCGGCGGGCTACGGCTTCGTCCAGGTCTCCCCGCCCATGGAGCACATCCAGGGCAGCCAGTGGTGGACCTCGTACCAGCCGGTCAGCTACAAGATCGCCGGACGGCTCGGTGACCGCACCGCCTTCGCGAACATGGTCGCCACCTGCCACAACGCCGGGGTGAAGGTCGTCGCCGACACCGTCATCAACCACATGTCGGCGGGGTCGGGCACCGGCACCGGCGGGTCCTCGTACAGCAAGTACGACTACCCGGGCCTCTACTCGGTCAACGACATGAACGACTGCCAGGCGCAGATCAGCAACTACGGCGACCGCGCCAACGTCCAGAACTGCGAACTCGTCGGCCTCGCCGACCTGGACACCGGCGAGGAGTACGTACGCGGCAAGATCGCCGGGTACCTGAACGACCTGCTCTCCCTCGGCGTCGACGGCTTCCGGATCGACGCGGCCAAGCACACGCCGGCCGCCGACCTCGCCAACATCAAGTCTCGGCTGAGCAACCCGGGGGTGTACTGGAAGCAGGAGGCGATCTACGGCGCCGGGGAGGCCGTCCAGCCCTCCGAGTACACCGGCACCGGCGACGTCCAGGAGTTCCGCTACGCCCGTGGCCTCAAGCAGACCTTCCTCAACGAGAACCTCGCCAACCTCAAGAACTACGGCGAGGGCTGGGGCTTCATGGCGTCGGGGCAGTCGGCGGTCTTCGTCGACAACCACGACACCGAGCGCGGCGGCGACACCCTCAACTACAAGGCGGGCGCCTCCTACACGCTGGCCAACGTCTTCATGCTGGCCTACCCGTACGGATCGCCGGACGTCCACTCCGGCTACGAGTTCAGCAACAACGACGCCGGCCCGCCCAACGGCGGTCAGGTGAACGCCTGTTACACCGACGGCTGGAAGTGCCAGCACGCGTGGCCGCAGATCTCCTCGATGGTCGCCTTCCGCAACACCGCCCGTGGTGAGGCCGTCACCAACTGGTGGGACAACGGCGCCGACCAGATCGCCTTCGGCCGGGGCGCCAAGGCGTACGTCGCGATCAACCACGAGAGCTCCTCGCTGACCCGGACGTTCCAGACCGGACTGCCCGCCGGCGCCTACTGCGACGTGCAGACCGGCAACGCCGTGACGGTCAGCTCCTCCGGCCAGTTCACCGCCACCCTCGCCGCCGACACCGCGCTCGCCCTGCACGTGGGCGCCCGTACCTGCACCGGCACGGGCACCGGGACCGGCACGGACCCCGGCACGGGCACCACCGTCTCCGGAGCCACCTTCGGCGTCAACGCCACCACCACGCTCGGCCAGAACATCTACGTCACCGGCAACCAGCCGGCCCTCGGCAACTGGGACCCCAACAGCGCCCTGAAGCTCGACCCGGCCGCGTACCCCGTCTGGAAGCTCGACGTGGCCCTGCCCGCCGGGACCTCCTTCCAGTACAAGTACCTCCGCAAGGACGCCGCCGGGAACGTCACCTGGGAGAGCGGTGCCAACCGCACCGCCACCGTGCCCGCCACCGGAAAGACCACGCTGACCAGCGACGTCTGGCGCAGCTGACCCGCCAGGGGCGGGCCGGGGGAGCGCACGCCTCCCGGCCCGCCCCTCTCCCGTACCGCCCCCGCCGGGCAGCCGTACCGCCCCACCCACAGTCCGAGGAGAACCCTCCGTGTCCCGAACCACTCTCCGACGGGGAGCCGTCGCCGCGCTGTGCGCCGCGCTGCTGCCCGTCGTACCTGCGGCGACCGCGTCCGCCGCGACCAGACCACCGTCCCCGCCCTCGGACACGTCCCTCGCCAAGGAGTCGTCCCGCAAGGACCTCACCCGCGAGCAGTTCTACTTCGTCATGCCCGACCGGTTCGCCAACGGCGACACCTCCAACGACCGGGGCGGCCTGACCGGCTCCCGGACGGAGACCGGGTACGACCCCACGGACAAGGGCTTCTACCAGGGCGGCGACCTCAAGGGCCTGACCAACCGGCTCGACTACATCAAGGGCCTCGGCACCACCGCGATCTGGCTCGCGCCGATCTTCAAGAACCGCCCCGTGCAGGGCACCGGGGCCAACGCCTCGGCCGGTTACCACGGTTACTGGATCACCGACTTCACGCAGGTCGACCCCCACTTCGGCACCAACGCCGATCTGGAGAAGCTGATCGACAAGGCCCACGGCAAGGGCATGAAGGTCTTCTTCGACGTCATCACCAACCACACGGCCGACACGGTCGACTACGCCGAGAAGGAGTACGGCTACCGCCCCGAGGGCGCTTACCCCTACCTCGACACCGAGGGCCGCCCCTTCGACGACGGCGACGGCGTGCCGAAGGTGGACGCGGACTCCTTCCCGTACACCCCGGTCACGACCGGCGGCAAGGTGCCGTCCTGGCTCAACGACCCGACGATGTACCACAACCGGGGCGACTCCACCTACGCCGGCGAGTCCACCGACCACGGCGACTTCTCCGGTCTCGACGACCTGTGGACCGAGCGCCCCGAGGTCGTCTCCGGCATGGAGAAGATCTACGAGAAGTGGGTCCGCGACTTCGACATCGACGGCTTCCGCATCGACACCGTCAAACACGTCGACCTGGACTTCTGGACCCAGTGGGCGACCGCCCTCGACGCGTACGCCGCCAAGCGCGGTCGCGACGACTTCTTCATGTTCGGCGAGGTCTACTCCGCCGACACCGCGATCACCTCGCCGTACGTGACCCAGGGCCGGCTGGACGCGACGCTGGACTTCCCCTTCCAGGAAGCGGCCCGCCAGTACGCCTCCCAGGGCGCCCCCGCCTCCAAACTCGCCGCGCTCTACGCCGACGACTACCGGTACACCACCGACAAGGCGAACGCCTACGAGCAGGTCACCTTCCTCGGCAACCACGACATGGGCCGCATCGGGACCTTCCTGAAGCAGGACAACCCGAACGCCTCCGACGCCGAACTGGTCCAGCGCGACCGGCTCGCCAACGAGCTGATGTTCCTCGGCCGCGGCAACCCCGTCGTCTACTCCGGTGACGAACAGGGTTACACCGGCGCGGGCGGCGACAAGGACGCCCGCCAGCCGCTCTTCGCCACGAAGATCGCCGACTACCTCGACGACGACCAGCTCGGCACCGACCGCACCCACGCATCCGACGCGTACGACACCACGCACCCGCTCTACACGTCGATCGCCGCGCTCTCCAGGCTCACCAAGGCCAACCCGGCCCTCAGGGACGGCGTCCAGACCGAGCGCTACGCCGAGGGTTCCGTCTACGCGTACTCCCGCATCGACGCCGAGCGGAGCAACGAGTACCTCGTCGCCGTCAACAACGGCACCGAGGCCCGGACCGTCGAGCTCACCACCGAGTCCGCCCGGATGAACTTCCGTACCATCTACGGCGGTTCCGCCACCGTACGCAGCGGCTCGGACCGGAAGGCCACGGTCACCGTGCCCGCCCTCTCCAGCATCGTGCTCCGCGCCGACCGGACCCTCGCAGCCCCCGCCACCACGCCGGCCCTCACCCTGAAGGTCCCGGCGGCCGGCGCGAGAGGCACCGTCGAGATCTCGGCCGGCGTCACCGGCGGCCAGCTCGACCGCGTGGTCTTCGCCGCCCAGACCGGCAGCGGGAAGTGGCGCACCCTCGGCACCGCCGACCACGCCCCGTACAAGGTCACCCAGGTCGTGGACGGGTCGGTCGCCGCCGGTACGCCCCTGCGGTACAAGGCCGTCGTCGTGGACCGGACCGGCCGCACCTCCAGTGCGCTCGCCGCCACCACCGCCGGTCAGGCGCCGCCCGCCGCGAAGCCGGTGGCCGTCGAGCGTGACTACGCGGTGGTGCACTACCGGCGCGCGGACGGCGACTACGACGGCTGGCAGCTGAAGTCCGGGGGCGCCACGGCCGAGTTCACCGGCCGTGACGCGTACGGCGCGTTCGCCTGGCTGAAGCTCGCCGAGGGCACCTCCTCCGTTCCGTACACCATCGAGAAGGACGGCACCGCGGACGGCCCGCAACGCACCGTGGACCTCGCCACCACCGGCCAGGTCTGGGTCGCCCAGGGCGACGGCGGCCAGGTCACCGAAGTCCCCGACGGCGCCGGCCCCTCCACCGACACCACCAAGGCGGTCCTGCACTACCACCGCGAGGACGGGAAGTACGACGGCTGGGGCCTGCACACCTGGACCGGCGCCAAGAACCCGACCGACTGGGCCAAGCCGCTCCAGCCGGTGACGGAGGACGCCTACGGGGTCACCTTCGAGGTCCCGCTCGCCGACGGCGCCACCTCGCTCAGCTACATCCTCCACAAGGGGGACGAGAAGGACCTCCCGAGCGACCAGTCCCTCGACTTCGCCGGCAAGGGCCACGAGGTCTGGATGCTCGGCGGCACCGCCACCTACCTCCTCCCGGCCGCCGCCGGAGTCCCCGCCCCCGACCTGACCAAGGCCGAGGCGCAGTGGATCGACGCGGACACCGTCGTCTGGAAGGTCAAGGCCACCGCCGCCACCAGCCAGCAGCTCGTCCACGCCCCGAACGGCGGGATCTCCGTCGTCGACGGCGCCCTCTCCGACGAGGGCCAGTGGCTGCGGTTGAACGCGACCACACTGACCGACGCGCAGAAGGCGAAGTTCCCGCACCTCAAGGAGTACCCGGCCTTCCAGGTCGACGTCCGCGACCGCGACCGGGTCCGGGAAGCCCTGCGCGGCCAGCTGATCGCCACCCAGCGCGCCGCCAACGGCGCCCTCCTCGCCGCCACCGGCGTACAGACCGCCGGCGTGCTCGACACGCTGTACGGGGCGAAGGCCACCGGCGCCGCCCTCGGGCCCGTCTTCGACAAGGGCACGCCGACGCTCTCCGTCTGGGCCCCCACCGCCCGTACGGTCCAGCTCGAACTCGACGGCCGGACCGTCCCCATGCGGCGCGACGACACCACCGGTGTCTGGTCCGTCAAGGGAGCGAAGTCCTGGAGCGGCAAGCCCTACCGGTACGTCGTGAAGGTCTGGGCGCCCACCGTCCAGAAGATCGTCACCAACAGGGTCACCGACCCCTACTCCACCGCGCTGACCACCGACTCCGCCCGCAGCCTCGTCGTCGACCTCGCCGACCCGAAGCTCGCGCCCGCCGGCTGGTCCACCCAGAAGAAGCCCGCCGCCGCCCCGATCGGCGGCGCGCAGATCCAGGAACTCCAGATCCGCGACTTCTCCATCGCGGACCCCACCTCGAAGCACCCCGGCGAATACCTCGCCTTCACCGACACCGGCTCCGACGGCATGAAGCACCTCAAGGAACTCGCCGACTCCGGCACCTCCTACGTGCACCTGCTGCCCGCCTTCGACGTCGGCACCATCCCCGAGAAGAAGTCCGACCGGCAGCAGCCCGCCTGTGACCTCGAGGTCTACGCCCCCGACTCCGAGGAGCAGCAGTCCTGCGTCACGGCCGCCGCCGCCAAGGACGGCTTCAACTGGGGCTACGACCCGCTGCACTACACCGTCCCGGAGGGCTCCTACGCCTCCGACCCCGACGGAACCAAGCGCACCGTCGAGTTCCGGCGGATGGTCCAGGGCCTCAACGACGCCGGGCTGCGCACCGTCATGGACGTCGTCTACAACCACACCGTCGCCTCCGGCCAGGACGGCAAGTCCGTCCTCGACCGGATCGTGCCCGGCTACTACCAGCGGCTCATGGACGACGGCTCCGTCGCCACCTCCAGCTGCTGCGCCAACACCGCGCCCGAGAACGCCATGATGGGCAAGCTCGTCGTGGACTCGCTTCTCACCTGGGCCAAGCAGTACAAGGTCGACGGCTTCCGCTTCGACCTGATGGGCCACCACCCCAAGGCGAACATCCTCGCGGTCCGCAAGGCGCTCGACGGCCTGACGCCCGCCAAGGACGGCGTCGACGGAAAGAAGATCATCCTCTACGGCGAGGGATGGAACTTCGGCGAGGTCGCCGACGACGCCCGCTTCGTCCAGGCCACCCAGAAGAACATGGCCGGCACCGGAATCGCCACCTTCTCCGACCGCGCCCGCGACGCGGTGCGCGGCGGCGGCCCCTTCGACACCGACCCCGGTGTCCAGGGCTTCGCCTCCGGCCTCTACACCGACCCCAACACCTCCACCGCCAACGGCACCGAGGCCGAGCAGAAGGCCCGCCTCCTGCACTACCAGGACCTGATCAAGGTCGGCCTCACCGGCAGCCTCGCCGACTACACCTTCACCGACACCTCCGGCGCCCGGGTCACCGGCGCCGGCGTCGACTACAACGGCCAGCCCGCCGGCTACGCCGCCGCCCCCGGCGACGCCCTCGCCTACTCCGACGCCCACGACAACGAAAGCCTCTACGACGCCCTCGCGTTCAAGCTCCCCGCGGGTACCTCCGCCGCGGACCGGGCCAGGATGCAGGTCGTCGCCATGGGCATCCCCACCCTCTCCCAGGGGCCCTCGCTCTCCCAGGCGGGCACCGACCTGCTGCGCTCCAAGTCCCTGGACCGCAACTCCTTCGACAGCGGCGACTGGTACAACGCCATCCACTGGAACTGCCAGGACGGCAACGGCTTCGGCCGGGGCCTGCCGCCGGCCGCGGACAACAAGGACAAGTGGCCCTACGCCACACCGCTGCTGACCAACCCCCGTCTCACCCCCGGCTGCGCGCAGATCACCGGCGCGTCGGCCGCCTACCAGGACCTGCTGACGATCCGGAGCACCGAGAAGGCGTTCGCCCTCACCACCGCCGCCCAGGTCCGCTCCACCCTCGCCTTCCCGCTCTCGGGCAAGGACGAGACCCCCGGCGTGATCACCATGACCCTGGGTGACCTGGTCGTCGTCATCAACGCCACCCCGTCCACCACCACCCAGAAGGTGGACTCGGCCCAGGGCCTGAAGTACGCCCTGCACCCGGTGCAGGCGGCGGGCGCGGACCTTACCGTCAAGCAGTCGCGGTACGAAGCGGAATCCGGCAGCTTCACCGTCCCCGGACGGACCGTCGCGGTGTTTTCACGTCGCTGACGCCGACGGGCTACGGTGTGACCGCACGCGTCGGCGACGGAGCCGCAGCGGCCCGGCGCCGAGCACCGCAACTCCGCCACAACCGGCCGGTCACGGCGCCCTCCCCGCACGGGAGAGGTGCCGGGGCCGGCCGGTCGGCGCACCAGGCCCGAGCACGCCGGACGGTGATGATGAAGATCGTGGGAAACCTGCCCGAGGAGACGACCAGTTTCATCGGCCGTGGAGTCGAACTCCTGCGTCTCGAAAGCGCCCTGACGCCGTATTACCTCGTTGGCCACCGGCTCACCCCGCACCGTATGACCACGCTCGTCGGCCCCGGCGGCGTCGGCAAGTCCCGCCTCGCGCGCCGCGCCACCCACCTCGTCGGCCACCGCTACCAGGACGGCGTCCGCTGGGCCGACCTCTCCCCCCTCTACGGTGACGAGCTGCTGCTGCCCACCGTCTCCGACGCGGTCGGTCTCGCCGACCACGCGTTGCGGATGCCCGTGGACGCTCTCTGTGAATGGCTCGCGGACAAGAACATGCTGCTCGTCCTCGACTCCTGTGAACACCTGCGCGCCCCCACCGCCCACCTCCTCGGCGAACTCCTCACCATCGCCCCCGGCCTGACCGTGGTCGCCACCAGCAGACAGCCCCTCGGCGTCCGCGGCGAGAACGTCGTCGAGGTCCCACCGCTGCCCCACGACGGCGAGAGCGACGCACTCACCCTCTTCCGCGACCGGGTACGCGTCGCGGCCCCCGGCATCACCTTCCGGCGCCCGGCCGACACCAAGGCCGCCGACGAGATCTGCCACCGCCTCGAAGGACTCCCGCTCGCCCTGGAACTGGCCGCCGCCGCCGCCCGCCGCCACACCCTCCGCCAGATCGCCGACCGGCTCGGCTCCCGCCTGGACGTCCTCAGCGACGACTCCCAGCGCCCCCGCCGCCACCGCGCCCTCCTCACCACCATCGGCTGGAGCCACGAGCTCTGCACCCCCCTGGAACGCCTCCTCTGGGCCCGGCTCACCCCGCTGCGCGGAGACTTCGACGAAGAGGCCGCCCGGGAGGTCTGCACCGGCGGGCCCCTCGGCCCCGACGCGGTGACCGAGGCGCTGCGCGGCCTCGTCGCCAAGTCCGTCGTCACACGCGACGGCGAACGCCACCACATGCTCGACACCCTGCGCGAGTACGGCCGGATGTGGCTCGTCGAACTCGGTGAGGAGGAAGTGGCCGGCGCCGCCCGCAGGCACGCCGCCCGCTTCCTGGACCTCGCCCGCCGGGCCCACTCCGGATGGACCGGCCGCGACCAGGTCGCCTGGTACCACAAGGTCTCCGACAGTCACCTCGACCTCTGCGCCGCCCTCGACCACCTGCTGGTCCACGACATCCGCGCCGCGCAGGAGATGGCCGGACGCGTCGGCTTCTTCTGGAGCTGCTGCGGCCACCTGACCGCCGCCCGGAGTTACGCCCGGCGCGCCCTGCGGGGCGGCCCGCTCGACGGCCCCGACCGCACCCGGCTGCTCTGGGTGATGGGCGTCGCCGCCCTGCTCCAGGGCGACTTCGACGCCGCCGAGCGGCTCGGCGCCGAATGCGCGGCCTACGCGGAGACCGTCGGCGACGACGAGGGAATCCTCAACTCGACCTACCTGGCCGGGCTCACCCACATCATGAAGGGCGAACCGGGGACCGCTCTCGGAGCGGCCGAACGCGCGCTGCGCCTGACCGGGGCGAGACCCGTCGAGTCGGCCTACCGCCTGCGCTGCCGGCTCATCACGGTCTTCGCCCTCAGCGGGCTGGGCCGGCTCGACGAGGCGGCCGAGGCCGCCGCCGTGCTCAGGGCCGCCTGCGAGGAACACGACGAACACTGGACCCGTTCGTACGCCGACTACCAACTCGCCCTGATCGCCCTGCTCCAGGGCCGGCCGGACGTCTCGGCCGCACATGCCCGCACCATGCTCCAGGGCAAGCACCGGCTGCGCGACAGCTTCGGCATCGCCCTCGGCCTCGACATCCTCGCCTCCGCCATCGCCGCCCAGGGCCAAGGGGCCCGCGCCGCGCGGGTCTACGGCACGGGGCAGGTGTACTGGCGGATGGTGGGACACCCGCAGCGCGGCACCCCCGACGTCACCCCGGTGCGCGAGACGTGGGAGCGGCAGGCGCGAGAGGACGTCGGCGACCTCGCCTACCAGCGCGCGTTCGAGAGCGGCCGGACCGACAGCGCCGAGGCGGGCCTCGCGGCGGCGCTCTGGGACGAGTCCCGGATCTGAGCCCCGCCGACCTCGGAAAGTAGGCACGGGTGCAACCGGCCCGCTTGTGCGGACCCGGTGCCCCCGGTCAGGCTGGGCCCCGACACTGCCCGCCCCAGCCCCATCGGAGCGCCTGATGCCCCAGATCACCGTCGACTACTCCGCCGAGCTCGACGACGCCTTCGACCGCCGCGGGTTCGCCGGGGAGCTGCATCCGCTCGTCGCCCGGACGATCAGCACGGCCGTCGGGAACTGCAAGACGAGGTTCCGACGGGTCGATGAGACCGTGACGGGGGACGGCTCCGCCTCCGGCGCGGTCGTCCACATCGTCGTCGCGATGCAGGCCGGTCGCACCCCGGAGGTCCGGGCACTGCTCAGCCAGTCCATGGTGGCTCTGCTGGCGGAGCACCTCAAGCCGGTCGACGGCCTCCAGGTACAGATCTCCGCGGAGACCCGCGATCTGGACCGCTCGTACCGCAAGAGGTGACCGCGCCGGCCCGCCACTCCGCGCGGCCGCCGGTCACGGCTGCCGCTGCGGGGGGACGGCGGACGGCCCGGCGGTCAGCATCGCGAGGCGGGTGAGCAGTTCGCCGAACGGCCCGTCCGGAGGCTCCTGTTCGAGGGCGCGCAGCACGATACCGGCCAATTCCTCGTCGTACGCGGCACTCACGGCGGCCAGCGCGGCGAAGTCGTGCACCAGCTGGCGCTCCAGCTCGGTGCGGGGGACGCGCTTCCCGTCCAGCCAGAGCAGCGCGGTCGCCTCGGCGAGCGACACCCAGGTGCGCACCACCAACTCCAGCCGGGCGGACGGGACCTCGATCCCGAGGTGGCTGAGTATCTGCTCGTACGCGGCCTGGCGCACCCCGTCGATCATGGCGTTGGTGGTGGACGAACCGGCCGCCGGGCCGCCCCGCATGAGCGCGGAGAAACCGGGTCCGTGGTCCTCCACGAAGTCGAAGAACCGGCTCATCACCCGCAACAGGCGGGTACCCAGGGGGCCTTCGTGCGGCTCCTTGAAGCGCTCCGCCAGTTCGTCGGCGGCCCGCCGCAACGCGGCCTCGTACAAGTTCTGTTTGCCGGGGAAGTAGTGGTAGACCAGCGGGCGGGAGATGCCCGCCGCGGCGGCGATCTCGTCGATCGACACCTCGTCGGGGGGACGGCTGCTGAACAACTCCAGTGCGACGCCGATCAACTGTTGTCTGCGCTCGTCGACACCCATTCTGCGCCGCACCCCGGTGGTCATGCGGACAGCCTACGGGCTGTCCCGCACTTCGTGGTGGATAGTGCGCGGCGTCAGATGCGGTGCATCGCAAGGCGGAGGGACGTCCGCATACTGGATGTATGTGGACGTTCCGACAACGCGGCGAGGTGCCGTAGCTGTCGTCGCGCACCCGCCAGGAATTGCGGGGCAGCCCTTGACCGCGGCCCGGCGGACGGCGTCCCCGCGGCCCGCCTACAGATCGAGGACCAATCGCCCGCCACGGCACCGCGACACGCAGATCAGCATCGAGTCGGCCCGCTCCGCGTCCGTCAGCAACTCGTCCCGGTGGTCGATATCGCCCTCCACCACACGTTGTTGGCAGGTGCCGCAGAAGCCCTGCTCACAGGAGTACGAGACATCGGGCAGCTCCTCCCGCACGGCCGCCAGCACCGACTGGCCGGCCGCCACGGACACCGTCCGTCCCGAGCGCCGCAGTTCCACCTCGAAGGCGCCGGAATCCGCGCCGCCGCCGGGAGCCCCGGACGAGAACCGCTCCAGATGCAGGGTGCACCCCTCCGGCACGGCGGCGGCGACCGTGTCGATCAGGGGGCCCGGGCCGCACACGTAGACGGCCGTCCCGGGCGCGAGCGCCACGAGTGCCGCGGCCACGTCCGGGTGCCCCGCGGTGTCCTGCGGGACGACCGTCACCCGGTCCCCGTCCGCGCCGAGCTTCTCGATCTCGTCGAGGAAGGGCATGGTGGCCCGCGACCGCCCGCCGTACAGCAGCCGCCACGGGGCCCCCGACGCGGCGACCGCCCGCAGCATGGGCAGGACCGGGGTGATGCCGATGCCGCCCGCGACGAAGAGGTAACCGTCCGCTTCGACCAGCGGGAAGCGGTTGCGGGGGCCCCGGACGCCGACCTCCTCGCCCTCGTGCAGCTGGGCGTGCGCCTCCCGGGAGCCGCCCCGGCCGTCTTCGGCGAGCCGGACCGCCACCGTGTACGTCCCCGAATCCGCCGGATCGCCGCAGAGGCTGTACTGCCGGACCGATCCGGAGGGCAGCACCAGGTCGAGGTGGGCCCCCGGCTCCCAGGGGGGCAGGCCGGGACCCTCCAGCCGGAGCTGGACGACCCCCTCGGCGGGCGAGCTCCGCTCGGTGACCAGCAGCCGGCGGGTGGTGGTGGCACCGCGCCCCGACCGCCCGGAGGTGGGCTCCTCCAGGGCGGGCATCGGCCAGAGCGGAGACGCGGCGACCCGCCCCCGCAGCGCGCGCCGGGCGAGCAGGGCGGCACCGGCGCCTGCGACCAGCAGCACGGTGCGCGGACGGGGCCGGGGGAGGGGCATGGGCGGCGGCATGGGTCAGAGGGTTCCCGTCGTACGGGCCTCGGCGGCGAGAGCCGCGGGCGAGCGGGCGAGATAGCCGACGGCCTGCGCGGTGCTGCCGGTTCGTGAGGGGTGGTAGCGGCGGCTCAGATAGTCCGGGACCGACCGCAGGAGGTCCCCGGTCGCGGGCAGCGTGCCTCGCCTGCCGCCAGCGTGGAACTCCCGGAACGACGCGTGGCCGTCGGTGAGGCCGGGGTCGTTCCGCACGAAGAAGCGGACCCCGCGCTGCCAGAGGAAGACCAGCGCGGAGAGGGCCGTGGCCCAGGTCCGCACCCGGCGCCGGTAGCCGCCGTCCACGTGGCAGAACACTTCGAAGGCGACCGAACGGTGCTCGACCTCCTCGGCGCCGTGCCAGCGCAGCAGGTCCAGCATCGTGGGGTCGGCGCCCAGCCGGTCCAGGGCGTCGGCGTTGAGTATCCAGTCACCGAGGAACGCCGTGTAGTGCTCGATCGCGGCTATCGTCGCCACCCGCTCCATCAGCCACCACTCCCGCGCCCGCCCGGGCGGCAGGGTCCGGTCGCCGAGCAGCTTCTCGAAGAACCAGTCCACCTGCGCGGTGTACGGCGTCGGATCGAGCCCCAGCTTCCTCAGGTGCGGCAGGACGTCGTCGTGGGCCTGCGCGTGCACGGCCTCCTGGCCGATGAACCCGATGACGTCCTCGCGGAGCCGCTCGTCGCGTATGTACGGCAGCACCTGCCGGTACACGTGGACGAACCAACGCTCCCCGGCCGGAAGCAGCAGATGGAGGACGTTGATCGTATGGGCGGCGAACGGGTCGCCGGGCACCCAGTGCAGCGGGGTGTGCTCCCAGTCGAACGAGACGTTGCGGGGCTTGAGCGAGGTGTGTCCCGAAGTGACCGCCATCGGCTGCTTGTTGGACATGCTGTCAATGTACTGATGGGTACGGCCCAGGAACAGAGGCGTGCGCGACCTTCCTCCGCCCGGTCACCGCTGCGGCCGGTCGGCCGTGTCTCCTCTGTCCCCCCGGTCCAGATAGGCGAGCACCGCGAGCACGCGGCGGTTGTCGTCGTCCGAGGGGGCCAGCCCCAGCTTCCCGAAGATGTTCGAGGTGTGCTTGGCGATGGCCCGCTCGGTGATCACCAGCTGCGCGGCGATGGCCGCGTTCGAACGGCCCTGCGCCATCAGCTCGATGACCTCCCGTTCGCGCGGGGTCAGCCCGCCCATCGGCTCGTCCCGGGAACGCCGCGACAGCAGCTGCTGGATCACCTGCGGGTCCATCGCCGTGCCGCCGCCCGCGACCCGGCGCACCGCGTCGACGAACTGGTCGGCGTCGAAGACCCGGTCCTTCAGCAGGTAGCCGATGCCCCCGGTACCGTCCGCGAGCAACTCCCTTGCGTACAACTGCTCCACGTGCTGGGAGAGGACGAGCACCGGCAGTCCCGGGCGCGCCCGGCGGGCGGCCAGCGCGCACTGGAGTCCCTCGTCGGTGAGGGACGGCGGCAGCCGGACGTCGACGACCGCGACGTCCGGCTCCGCCTCCGCGAAGGCCCGGGTCAGTTCGGGGCCGGTCTCCACGGCGGCCACGACCTCGAAGCCGTACGCCTCCAACAGCCGGACCAGCCCGTCGCGGAGGAGGAAGAGGTCTTCGGCTACGACAACGCGCAAGGGATCTCCAGGGTCACCAGGGTGGGACCGCCCACGGGACTGCTGACGGCCAGGACGCCGTCGAATGTACCGAGCCGCCGTTCGATCCCGCTCAGCCCCGATCCCTCGCCGGCCGCCACCCGGCCGCCGATCACCGCCCCGCCACGGCCGCTGTCCGTCACCGACACCCGGAGCATCCCGTCCGCGTGGTGCACGTCCACCCAGACGCGGTCCGCGCCCGAGTGCTTCGCCGCGTTCGTCAGCGCCTCGCTCACCGCGAAGTACGCGGCCGACTCCACCGGCGCGTCCGGCCGCCCCGGCAGATCCACCGACACCTCGGACTCGAAGGGCATCCGCAGGGCCAGGGCCCGCACCGCGTCCCCGAGGCCCCGCTCGGCGAGCACCGGCGGATGGATGCCCCGGACCAGGTCGCGCAGCTCGGTGAGGGCCTCGGCCGAGGACGTACGGGCCGCCGCCAGCATCCGCTTCGCCTGCTCAGGGTCCTTCTCGATCAGCGCCTCGATCGTGCCGAGGCTCATCCCCATGGCGACCAGACGCGCCTGCGCCCCGTCGTGTAGGTCCCGCTCGATGCGCCGGAGTTCGGAGGCGGCGGAGTCCACGGCCTCGTGCCGCGTCTCGGTCAGCCGGTCGATGCGCCGGGCCAGCTCCGCCGGCGTGGGGGAGAGGACGGCGCGCGCCAGTGCGAAGTTCAGCCGCAGCAACGGCTTGCTCACCCACAGCCCGAGGTGGAAGACGGCGACCCCGAGGGCGAGCGCGGCGAACGCGGTCGCCTGGCTGTCCACCGGCACGAAGCCGTACCAGTACCTGTGGTCGCGGTAGACGTGCCACAGGCCCCCCGCCAGGACGGCACCCTCCACCCAGTAGACCATCAGCACCGCCGGGACGATCGCCAGCACGAAGCCCGCGGTCATGTCGGTGAACAGCCACTGGATGTCCCGCCAGGTCGCCGGGTCCTTCAGCATCAGGAGGGTGAGCTCCACCCGCCCCGCGAAACCGGCGCGCGGATCCTTGGGCAGGGGACGGTACGGGACGGGAATCCGCACGTCCGACCAGCTCGCCGCGAGAGCCCTGCGCCGGTTCGCATGCCGGCGGACCTGCTCCAGCACGTACGGCGTGGTGAAGAACCCGACCCCGAGCAGGACGAACGCGAGCGAGAGGACCGTCGCGACGAAGAGGGCGAGCGACCCGCCCAGACCCGCCACCGCCAGTACCGACCCGCGTTTCGCCGCCGTCGTCGCTTCCCTGAACCGGCTGATCGTCCCGCTCATCGCCTTCGTCCTCCCCGTCCCACGCCCGTCGGCCGGTCGCCGCGTGGTGCGCCCGGCCGGCCGTACGGGGCGAGCCGCCCCGTACGGGAGCAAGTCTCGCCCGGGGAGCGGGGTGTGCGGCAGCCGGTACGCACCCCGCCCGGGGTGTACCTGGCACCACCCCGGGTGGCGGCGGCGCCCGGTCCGGAGCGGAGAGCGCGGTGCCCCGGGTCCCACGGAACGTGACCGCGGGGCCCGAGGCCCGTTTCTGCCCAACAGTGCCGTCAGGGCGTGTACTTGTACCCCACCCGCCGGACGGTCTGGATCGAATGGCGGTGCTGGGCACCGAGCTTGCGGCGCAGCCGGGCCACGTGCACGTCCACGGTGCGGCCGTCGCCGACGTGACCGTAACCCCAGACGGTCGTCACCAACTGGTCGCGGGTGTGCACCCGGTGGGGGTGCGCGACCAGGTGGGCGAGGAGTTCGAACTCCAGGTAGGTGAGGTCGAGCGCCACGCCGTCCACGGTCGCGATGCGCCGGGTGGAGTCGATGAGCACCGGACCCTCCGGCGCGGGAGCGGCGGAAGCCTCGCGCACCACGGCCTGCGGGGCGAGCACGCCCTGCGGGACCGGTCCGGGGGAGAAGGGCAGGGCGTCCGTGAACGCGCCCGCGAGAGCGGCCTGTTGGTCGGCGGGCACGAGGACGAGGTAGCCGATCATCGGCGGCCGTCCCGGAAGAGTGGGCAGGGAGTGCTGGGGCGCGGGCAGCCAGGTGGCTCCCGGCGGCAGCAGGTCGGCCATGTCGGTGAGCCGGACGACGTCGTCACGGTCGACCGCACGGAGCCGGCGGTTGGGGGTGAGGGTGCGGGCGGTGGTGGTGGCCGCAGCGGGGGCCGCCGATGCCGCGGTGGCGGCGGAGGCGGAGAGGGTACGGGCGTTCGCCATGAGGGTCAGCTCTTTCGCGCGAGGAGTTCGTCGAGGGACGTACGTCGTGAGCGCGGGCCGAAGACCGGGGTGAGCGGCTTTAGAGGGCCTGCGCGTTCCTCGCGCGGCAACACACCCGGTCGAAGTCGTGATGCTGACGGGAAGGCCAGAACGGCTCAAGGTCGCTGCGACCCGATGAGGTGTACTGGAAGCCGGCCATGGGCCCATTGAAGCAGAGAATGCGGTACGGCAGCAGCCTCCATCCACCCGTCGATACGGACCCTTTGCCTTGGGTGGTGTCCTCCGCACCCCGCTACCCGCCCCCGGACGGCGTTCCTGCCCGGCGTGAGCAGGACCGACCCCGGCTCGACCCCGACCCCGTACGACGAAGTGGACGCCCACCGTCAACCGGCGGGCGTCCACTTCGTCGTACGGGCAGGTGCGGGGGATCAGCCCTGGTCGGCCTTCTCCAGCGCGGTGCAGCAGGTGTCGACGATCAGCCGCGTGACGACGTAGGGGTCGACGTTGGCGTTCGGGCGGCGGTCCTCGATGTAGCCCTTCTGGTCCTGCTCGACCTGCCAGGGGATGCGGACCGACGCGCCGCGGTTGGAGACGCCGTAGCTGTACTCGTTCCACGGGGCGGTCTCGTGCAGACCGGTCAGACGCTCGTCGATGCCGGCACCGTAGTTCTTGACGTGGTCGAGCGGCTTCGAGCCCTCGCCCAGCGACTCGCACGCGGTGATGATCGCGTCGTAACCCTCGCGCATCGCCTTGGTGGAGAAGTTGGTGTGGGCGCCGGCGCCGTTCCAGTCGCCCTTGACCGGCTTCGGGTCGAGGGTCGCGGAGACGTTGAAGTCCTCGGCGGTGCGGTAGAGCAGCCAACGGGCGATCCACAGCTGGTCGGAGACCTCCAGCGGCGCCAGCGGGCCGACCTGGAACTCCCACTGACCGGGCATGACCTCGGCGTTGATGCCGGAGATGCCGAGACCGGCCTTGAGGCAGTTGTCGAGATGCTTCTCGACGATGTCGCGGCCGAAGATCTCGTCGGAGCCGACACCGCAGTAGTAGCCGCCCTGCGCGGCCGGGAAGCCACCCTCGGGGAAGCCGAGCGGGCGGTGGCCCGCGAAGAAGGTGTACTCCTGCTCGATGCCGAAGATCGGCTCCTGGCCGGCGAAGCGCTCGGCCACCGGACGCAGCGCGGCACGGGTGTTGGTCTCGTGCGGCGTCATGTCGATGTTGAAGACCTCGCACAGGACGAGGACGTCGTCGCCGCCGCGGATCGGGTCCGGACAGGTGAAGACCGGCTTCAGGACCCGGTCGGAGGCGTGGCCCTCGGCCTGGTTGGTGCTCGACCCGTCGAAGCCCCAGATGGGCAGCTCCGCACCGTCGGCCAGGATCCGCGTCTTGGAACGCAGCTTGGCGGTCGGCTCGGTGCCGTCTATCCAGATGTACTCAGCCTTGAACGTCACGGGAAGCCATCCTTTGCGGGTGCTGCGAGGTCTATGGGCGCAGCTTCGCAAGGTGCGATTTCCCGTCCGTTGCCCAAATGTGAACCCCGTGTTACCAACGTTTTCAGCGCGTGAAGCGCGTCACACCCGCCTGCCGCTCGCTCCGCCCGCGCCCCGGCCGTACGGGTACGAGCCCGTGGCGGCGCTCCGGTCCTCCCGGCAGCGACGGCCGGGAGACGCCTTCCTGCGACGTCGTATACGGGGCCGCGCTCCTGGGACGGGCGGGCCCCGGCCCGCACACTGGTACCCATGACGACTTCCGCGACCCCCCTGCGCATCGGCCTCCTCGGCACCGGACCGTGGGCCCGCAACACCCACGCCCCCGCCCTCGCCGCCCACCCCGGCGCCGAACTGAGCGGGGTGTGGGGCCGCCGCCCCGAAGCGGCGACCGCCCTGGCCGGCGCCCACGGAGCCCGGGCCTTCGCCGGCGACGACGGCCTCGACGCGCTGCTCGCCGCCAGTGACGCCGTCGCCGTCGCACTGCCGCCGGACGTGCAGGCCCCGATCGCGGCCCGGGCGGCCGCCGCCGGCTGCCACCTCCTCCTGGACAAGCCGGTCGCCACCACCGCGGCGGGCGCCCACGAGGTCGCGGCGGCAGCCGCCCGGTCCGGCGTCGCCTCCGTCGTCTTCTGTACCCTGCGCTTCGCCCCCGAGACAGCAGCGTGGATCACCGAACAGGCCGCGCTGGACGGGTGGTTCACCGCGCGCGCCCAGTGGCTCGGCGCGCTCTGGGCCCCCGGCGCCACCAGCGAGTACGCCGCCTCCCCGTGGCGCCGCGACAAGGGCGGCCTCTGGGACGTGGGCCCGCACGTCCTCTCCGTGCTCCTCCCGGTCCTCGGCGACGTGACGGAACTGACCGCCGTCCGGGGCCCGTCCGACACCGTGCACTTGGTGCTCCGCCACACCTCCGGCGCCTCCAGCACCGCGACCCTGGGCCTCGCCGCCCCGCTCGGTGCCGTCGGCACCGACGTCGAACTCCGCGGCGAACACGGCGTCGCGACCCTGCCCCGTTGGGGCGGCGCCCTGGATGCCTTCGCCGGAGCCGTCGACGCGCTGGCGGAAGCCGTCCGCACCGGAGAACCGCACCCTTGCGACGTACGTTTCGGGGCGCGCCTGACCGAACTGCTGGCCCAGGCAGAAGGGCAGCTCGGACCGGAAAGCCAGGAGGTGTCCGGCGGAGCGTGACGGTTCCCGTATCGCGTACAACCGTTCGGGACTCGGGTGGGTCTTTCAGACATCAACCGGGTGCGTGCGGCCGCGAGGACGCGCCTCGTGCGCATCCCTCCGGAGGGGCGATGGGATCCGTGGGCAGGACGCGAGCGCGAGCGATGGGGCTGATCGCCGGAGTGGCGGCAGCGGCCTGGATGTCGGCGGGGCCGGCCGTCGCGGTCGTCATGGCCGGGGAGAGCGACGGGGGGAGCCCGGTGGCCGCACGGACGGACGGCACCCCGCTGCTGCAGTTCGGCAAGCCCTCTCCCGTCACCGGCGTGCGGCCGGGGGACACCGTGCCGCTGCAGATCCTGGTGAAGAACGCCGGCGACGGACCGGTCGACCGCGCGACGCTCTACATCGGCGGATCGACCGGCACGGCGTTCGCGGAGAAGTACTCCAACTGCGTACAGGACGAGATCCCCGCGCAGGACGAGGGACCGGCGCAGGTGGAAGCGATCTGCGACATCGAACAGGTCCTGGAGCCGGGAGTCGTCTACGCCCCCGAGGTACCGGTCGCCCTGACGCTGCAGCCGCGCGCGCTGTACGACTGGTACACCCTGACCATCGATGCGGAGTCGCCGGCCTTCCCCGGCGGTTCGCCCGACGGCCCCGGTGAGGAGCTGCGGCTCGTCGCGCAGGAGACCCCGCCCGCCGGGGTCGAGTACCTCGACGCGCTCCCCTTCACCCACATCACCGCGGCGAACACCGCCGACTTCTCCCTCACCGGGTCGGAGGTCACCGGCGGGAAGGGCGACACCGTCACAGCGGCGGTGACCTTCGCCAACCACGGTCCGGCCTGGGTCGACAACGACGCGGGATCGCCCATCGGCGTCTTCGACGTCGGCGTGCCGCCGGGCACCACGGTCACCGACGCGCCCGACTTCTGCACACCGGTCGGCCCGGACGGGAAACCGGCCGGGAAGACGGCGGCCGACACGTACCGGTGCACCACCCCGTACGACTACGTCGACGAGGACACCACCCTGGTGCGGGAGTTCACGCTGCGCGTCGACGACGTCGTCCCGAACGCCACGGGCAGGGCCCGGTTCGTCGCGGGCGAGAACCGGTCGGGCACCCTGCCGTTCGACCCCGAGCCGGGCAACAACACCGCGAAGATCGTGGTCAACCCGTCCGATGACGGCTCCACCGGAGCCACCGACGGCGGCACCTCCGCGAGCACCGGGTCCACGACGTCCGGTACGACCAGCGGCTCCACCACCACCGGCACTGGCACCGGCACCGGGGGTGCCGGAAGCGGCTCCGCGGCCGTGGGCGGCACGGCCCCCGAACTGGCCGCGAGCGGTGCGGGCAGCTCCGCGTACCTCGGCGCTGCCGCCGGCCTGACGGCGATCGGCGGCCTCGCCCTCGCGCTGGCGCACGGGACCTGGCGGCCCCGCCGCCGGATGCTCGCGGGCCGGGGCGGCCCGGAAAGGCACTGACGACCACTACCGGGGGCGGGTGGGGCCCCAGGGACACCCCGGGCCCCCACGCGGGATGTCCGTCCTGGCGGCCTCGACCCGCCCTGCCGTCAGCGGCGCCCCAGTGCGTCCCGTACGGCGTCCTCCGTGCGCGCCACCACGGCGGTGCCGTCCTCGGCGGTGATGATCGGCCGCTGGATCAGCGCCGGTTCGGCGGAGAGCGCCGCGATCCAGCGGTCGCGCTCCGCCGCCTCCCGGGGCCATCCCCCGATCCCCAGCTCCTTCGCGACGGCCTCCCCGGTCCGGGTGATGTCCCACGGCTCCAGCCCGAGCCGGTCCAGCACCGCCCGGATCTCCTCCGTCGTCGGCACGTCATCCAGATACCTGCGCACGGTGTACGACGCCCCCTCGGCGTCCAGCAGCGAAACGGCGCTTTGGCACTTCGAGCACTGCGGATTGATCCAGATCTCCATGGGGTCGAGGATACGGCGGAGGAGGGTGGGGCGGGCGGCCGAAATCCCCTCTGGCCAGGGGCGATTGTCAGTGGGAGGCGGTAAAATGAAGGCAGTTCGTGAGGGTTCCACCACCGCGCCAGGAGGTTGCCGATGGCCGTCGCCGCAGTCACGACCAAGCCGCTCGACCCGACGCTCCACGCCCCGTTCCTACCGATGCAGCCGTTCGCCGCGCCCCACCCCAGGAAGCGGCTCCCGGCGGGCCGCCCCCGTGAGTGGTACGTCGCCCACAACCGCCGGCTGAAGGCCATGCGGCTGACGATCGCCCTGCTCGACTCCGGCGTCTACCAGCCCTCCAGCGCCAGCAACCGCCGCATACGCCGCGCCGCCGAGCGCCTCGGCATCCACCCGCCGTCCGACCTCACCTGCCGCATGGTCCGCACCCTGATCCGCTACGGGCGCTGACCCCGGCCGGACGGTTCCCGCTCCGCGCGAAGCCCGCGCCCCGCGTGCCCGGTTCTCCGGGGGCGCGGGGCGCGGTCGTCCGGGCCGCCGCCCGGCTGTCGGTGGCGCGTGCTGCCGCGTCTGCCGGGCGGCGGCACCCGGTCCGCGGGGCAGCCCTCAGGAGTGGGCCGGGCCCGGCCCGTACGCCGGCCAGGGAGTTCCCAGCCGATCGGCCACCGAAGCCAGCCACCCGCTCGGCGAAAACGGTGCCGGTGGATCGACCTCCATGCCGAGTTCCGCCACGGCGACGGCGTACTCCGGCTCTTCGAGGTCCAGGGCGAGCAACTCCCTCAGTTCGCCCGCCAGACGCGCGACGATCCGTGGATCCGTGGTGGAGGCGTAGTCGGCGACGGCCGCACCGTGGGGGTCCTCCTGCCCGCCGAACTCGTCCGGCGTGTCCGGCGAGAACCATCCGCCGAGGAACTGCCCCGCTTCCGGGAAACGGGCGTGCCATTCCCAGCGGGTGACGGGCGTCGACGGGGGCGGCGTCCTGCCCTCCTCCACGCTCCGCCGGATGTGGTCGGCGATGATCAGCAGCCAGCCCCGGAGGTCGGATGCGGGCAGGCCGACGTCGGGCACCGGGTAGAACTCGCCGAGGCGCAGCCGCAGACTTCCCGGGGGTTGCGCGCGTACTCCCGCACCTGCGCTTCGGCGGTGCCCAGGGCCCAGGGCCGGGTATGCCAGGTGTGCCGCAGGTAAGCGGTGAGGGCGGCGCCCGGTACGTCGGCCGTGTCGTCGGCGGGCTGCCCGGTGTAGGCGCGCATGACCTGGTCCAGTTCGCCGTACCGGCGATCGTGCTCGAGGGGATTCATGGGCATGGGCGGTGGCCTCTACAGATGGACCGGAAATGTGGCGTGCACGGTGAAGCCGTGCGGGCTCGCGGCGTCCCGCTCGGGGATCACACGGGCGGCTCGTACATCGACCGGGTCGTGGCCCGCGAGCATCATCGCCCGGATCAGGACCCGGCCCACCGGGTCGGGCCGGGACGGCCACGACGCCTCAAGGGTCAGGCGTCGGCGCGTTGACTGGGCGAGCCAGCGATGGATGAGCTGTTCGCCGGCGGTGATGACCTCCTGGGTGGCCCACTGGGCGGTCTCCCGGCCGGGATAGGTGGCGGAACGGTCGAGTCCGGACACGGTGGGCCTCAATGTGCTTCGAGAAGGTGGGCGGAAGCGAGTCGCAGGACTTCCCGCAGGATCGACGGGTCGGCCCAGGAGACCACCGACCGGAGGCCCGCGAAGGACCGATGGTCCTTTTCGAGCAGCAGAGCGGCGTGCGACTCGGCGATCAGTGGAGGGAGCGCGTGCGCGCAGCCGTCCGGGTGCTCACTGGTCACTCCGGCGAGCACCCCCTCCTCGAAGCTCTCGTGTTCGTCCGACTCGACCCAGTAGGAGAAGTCCCGCGGGTGGGCGAAGACCAACTCCGCTTCCCAGGACGCCATCGGGAGCACGTCGGGACGGACGGTCCCCGCGCGTCGGGAGGTACGCACCCACGAGGCGGCCCGCGTCAGGAATTCGGCGGGGGCCAGCTCCCCGGCGGCCGCGCCGAGCCGCTCGCGGAAGCCGGGCGGCAGGTCCCTGCCCGGGGAGGCGGTCAGCTCCTCGGAAACGAGGTCCAGGAGGGCGGCGAGGCTCGCGTCCGGCATGGCCCATCTCGTGGTGGCCGCGCCGTCCAGGACCCGGTTGACGCGCGCGATCTCGTCCGCGAACGGCGCGCTCTCCCCGCGTTCGCGTGCGGACGCCAGGAGATCGACGAATCTCGCGACGATTCCGTTGTTGAAGATGGCACCGGTGTGGGTGGTCACGGCCGATACTCCTTCCCGCTGCGTGGTCGGCAGGGACGTGAGGACGACGGCGACCCCGTGGGCACCCCTGACGGCCCAGGGACGGCCCGGTCCATCACCTCCCGCTTCTTTTGACGCGCGGCACTAGTCACCTCATGAACGGGATACGTCGGCGCCGAGGTGTTGCGGCCCTACGCCGCATCTCCGCGTAGCGAACGATCGAGTCCTGCGATGCAGTCCGCAACCAGACTGGAGCTCCCACCAAGATGCGCTGCGCGTCGCTCATCTCCCCCGGGAGGTTCCAACGCCCGTCAGTCAATGCAACGTCGGTATAGATCTGGGCGAACCACTCACTGTCGTCCGCATGTCCAAGCGTGTAGCCGCGCGTCCAGGGGCGTCCTTGATGCTCTTCTTCCGCCCCCGTGCTCCCCTGATGCAGGGCGAGGTTCAAGACTTCCACTGAGAGCGCCTCAGGGTCGTCCCATGGGGAAGTGGCTCTCGTCCCGCAGCTCTCCACAAGCTCTGCGATGGCGTGCCAGGCGGACGAGTACCAGCCGTCTTCTGGAGCATCGGACGGACCCAAGAGCCGTCCGGGAAAGTTGTCCATACTGCCGAAGAGCACCAGATCGACCCGCTGACCCCGGCTGTTGGTCGTACGGACATGGAACATGGCCCCCTTGTCACGTGCAGGACCACCGATGAACCTGGCAATTTCGACTCGACCTATCCCTTTTGCGAAACGCGCAGGGTGCGGTGACTCGAATAGGGAGACAGCCTGGGCACCGATGGCCTTCTCGATTCTTAGGGCTATCTCCCGACGTGACAGCTTTTCCGTGCCCTTGCTGGCTAGCTCAGCACCGATACCTTGTGGAGCAGCCCTGACGGTCCAGCTCAACCGGTCGGCTAGACGGATGCCGTTGTCCGCAGCGATCTCTGCGACACGGCGCTCTGACCAGTACAGATATCTACCTGTCTCACTGCTGCCCATGATCCCCCCTGCTCCGTGCTCGTGCCCATTGACCAGGCCCAGCTTATTGGTGAGTGTTCGATTAATGCGCAGGTCGATTCGGTTCCCGTTTCCTGCTAAATGGTCAGCCGCCGACAGATCAACTCATCGTGTTAGCCGTTGTTACGCCCACCTGATGCCCAACAGCCTGGACCGGGCGCGCAAGGGGCCATCGACGCGGTGTTCGGCCCGGCCGCCGAGGACGACGGCGACGACGGAGCAGTGCCCGTCGTGGTGTGACGGGAGCAAAAAGGCCGTCGGCCGTACCCCCGGAGGGATACGACCGACGGCCACAGACGGCCCAGGTGAGAGGAGAAACCCTCTGACCTGCGGCAGTCCTAGAGATCGAAGTACAGCTCGAACTCGTGCGGGTGCGGGCGCAGCTGGATCGGGGCGATCTCGTGGGTGCGCTTGTAGTCGATCCACGTCTCGATCAGGTCGGTGGTGAAGACACCGCCGGCCTGGAGGTACTCGTTGTCCTGCTCCAGCGCCTCGAGGACGGCCGGCAGCGAGGTCGGGACCTGCTGGACGTTGGCGTGCTCCTCGGGAGCCAGCTCGTACAGGTCCTTGTCGATCGGCTCGGCCGGCTCGATCTTGTTCTTCACGCCGTCGAGGCCGGCCATCAGCAGCGCCGCGAACGCGAGGTACGGGTTCGAGGACGGGTCCGGCGCGCGGAACTCGACGCGCTTGGCCTTCGGGTTCGAGCCGGTGATCGGGATGCGCATCGCGGCGGAGCGGTTGCGCTGCGAGTACACCATGTTGACCGGGGCCTCGAAGCCCGGGACCAGGCGGTGGTACGAGTTCACCGTCGGGTTGGTGAAGGCCAGCAGCGACGGGGCGTGCTTGAGGATGCCGCCGATGTAGTAGCGGGCCATGTCCGACAGGCCGGCGTAACCCTGCTCGTCGTAGAAGAGCGGCACGCCGCCCTGCCACAGCGACTGGTGCACGTGCATGCCCGAGCCGTTGTCGCCGAAGATCGGCTTCGGCATGAAGGTCGCGGTCTTGCCGTTGCGCCAGGCGACGTTCTTCACGATGTACTTGAAGAGCATCAGGTCGTCGGCCGCGGCGAGCAGCGTGTTGAACTTGTAGTTGATCTCGGCCTGGCCGGCGGTGCCGACCTCGTGGTGCTGGCGCTCGACCTGGAGGCCGTTCTTGTCCAGCTCCAGGGAGATCTCGGCCCGCAGGTCCGCGAAGTGGTCGACCGGCGGGGTCGGGAAGTAGCCGCCCTTGTAACGGACCTTGTACCCGCGGTTGTTCTCGACCGCACCGGTGTTCCAGGCGCCGGCCTCGGAGTCGATGTGGTAGAAGCTCTCGTTCGCCGACGTCTGGAAGCGGACGTTGTCGAAGACGTAGAACTCGGCCTCGGGGCCGAAGTACGCCGTGTCGGCGAAGCCGGTGGAGGCGAGGTACGCCTCGGCCTTCTTGGCCACGTTCCGCGGGTCACGGCTGTACTGCTCGCCGGTGATCGGGTCGTGGATGAAGAAGTTGATGTTGACCGTCTTGTCGCGGCGGAAGGGGTCCACCCGGGCGGTCGACAGGTCGGCGCGGAGCGCCATGTCGGACTCGTGGATGGCCTGGAAGCCGCGGATCGACGAACCGTCGAAGGCGAGTTCCTCGGCCGGGTCGAAGCTCGCTGCCGGAATGGTGAAGTGCTGCATCACACCGGGCAGGTCGCAGAAACGGACGTCGATGAACTTCACGTCGTTGTCCGCGACGTACTTCTGCACTTCGTCGGCGTTCTGGAACATCCAACTCCTCCTACTCCCGGCCCGGAGGGGCTGGGGTTGTAGCTCGTGTGTGTCGCCAGTGCGGTGGCGCACGTTGAGGGCGACCTTAGGCAGACGGGATTTCCCCAGCATGACCCATTTGTTTCGCCCAAGTTAACCGGGCGCGCGGTGGGGGACACCCCAACGCCTCATCCCGTGCCCCGACGGGCCACGGGCAAACCCGGTCGCAGTACCGTGGTCGGGTGGACAACAGGCAAGCAATCGGATCGTGGCTGTCCGGCCCCCAGGCGGCGGCCGAGGACATGGGCGTCGACTTCGGCTACCGGGGCAAGCGCCTCGGGCTCCCCGAGGAGGGCCCGGGCTCGGTGGCCCCGCTCGGCCGCCGGTTCGGCGCGATCTTCATCGACTGGGTGCTGTGCCTGGTGATCGCATACGGGCTCATCGCTCGCGGTGACCAACAGGCCGCCGGTAACTGGGCGTTGCTCGTCTTCCTGGTCATGAGCTTCCTCACCGTGGGCACCCTCGGCTTCACTCCCGGCAAGCGCCTGCTGCGTCTGCGCGTCGTCTCCGAGGGTGGCGGGCGGCTCGGTCTGGGGCGCGTCCTCGTGCGGACCGTGCTGTTGGTCGTGGTGATCCCGGCTCTCATCTGGGACCGCGACGGACGCGGGCTGCACGACCGGCTCTCCCGCTCCGTCCAGGTCCGTCTCTGACCCTGCCGAAGGGTCCCCGGACCCGGGCGCCCGGCAGTCCGTCGGCCGTTTCTCCGCGGGCGGGTGGCGAGGGTCACTCCGGCCCTCCGCAAAGGTTCGGGGGCGTTCCGCCATTCGGACAACCGCATCCGTACCGTGACCCGGGTCGTTCACCATGTGGACCGAAGTGGCCGTACGGGCCCGTCGCGCCCCGTACGCGCCCGCCGGGCCCTCCGTGGGGCCACCCCCGAACCGCGCCGGGCCGCGCCGGGCCGCGCCGGGCCGCCCCTCCCGCTTTCCTCACCGCGCCCCGTCCGTACCACCCGGACACGCGACGAGGGGCGGCCCCGACCTCCCGGTCCGGGCCGCCCCTCTGGTGTGAGCGTGTGAGTGGGTGAGCGGTGAAGCTGACGCATGACGTGTGAGGCATGACGTCGGGGCGCGGAGCACGGGATCCACGAGGAACCACCGGGAACCGGGGGAGACCGTGTGCCGTGCCCGCGCGGCGAGAGAGGTGGAGCGGGGGCGCTGCGACGTACCGGTCAGCGCGTCTTTCCGCCGCGCGGCATGCGCATGCCCTTCGGCATGGGCCCCTTCGGCAAGGGCATATTGCTCATCAGGTCGCCCATCGCCCGCAGCCGGTCGTTGGCCGCCGTGACCTGCGGGCCGCTGAGGACGCGCGGGTACTTCAGCATCTTGGTGCGCACCTTCTTCAGCGGCACCTGGCCCTCGCCGTCGCCCACGATGATGTCGTGCACCGGGACGTCGACGACGATGCGCGCCATCCGCCTCTTCTCGGCGGCCAGCAGACTCTTCACCCGGTTCGGGTTGCCCTCGGCCACCAGCACGATGCCGGCCTTGCCGACCGCGCGGTGGACGACGTCCTGGCTGCGGTTCATCGCGACCGCCGGAGTGGTGGTCCAGCCGCGTCCGACACGGTCCAGCACCGCTGCCGCGGCACCGGGCTGGCCCTCCATCTGGCCGAAGGCCGCGGCCTCCGCGCGCCGTCCGAAGACGATCAGCATCGCGAGGACGGCCAGTACGAAGCCCAGGATGCCCAGGTAGAGCGGGTGACCGATCGCGAAGCCGATCGCGAGCAGCACGCCGAAGACGACGATCCCCAGTCCCGCGAGCACGAGCGGGATCTTCGGGTCCGACCGCCGGGTCATCTTGTAGGTCAGGGCGATCTGCTTGAGCCGCCCCGCGTTCTCGGCGCTGTCCGCGCCTTCAGTGTTTGCCTTCCTCGCCATGTGAAGAAGTTTACGTGGCCGAGGAACGGTGCTCCGCAACGGCCTCCAGTACGTACTGGGCCTCGACCCGGTCCTTGGCGCGGCGGCGGTCCTCCAGGACCGCGGTCCAGGCGTTGCGGCGGGCGGTCCGCTGGCCGCCGCTCAGCAGCAGCGACTCGACGGCGCGGAGGGCGTGGGTGACGGTCGGAAGGGCGTGGGCACGTACCGGCGCGGCCTGCATGGCGGTGTTCCCTCTCGGGGCGGTCCGCGCGCGGCGCGGAACGGGGGTGCGGGAATCGAAGGGCGACAGCGGGTTCGGCCACTGAGGCCCGTGGAACCGGGGTCACTGCTCCGGAGCGGGACCTGGGTCACTGCTCCGGGACCAGGGTCACCCTCTGGTGTTACCAGGGCGTGACCGGTCGGTCAAACACCAATGAAACCTTGATGCGGGCCGTGCGCACGCCGAAGCGGCCCATCCGCGTCCCCCACCTGCGGGGAGCGTGCGGGCCGCCTCGTGCGGGCTCTTACCGCCGGTAATACCCTGTGCTCGGATTCACACGGCCGCGGCGGGCGTGGCCGTCCTGGAGGCGGCCGCGTCGCGGGCCTCCATCGCCTGCTGGAAGAGGCGTCCGGCGCGGTACGAAGAGCGCACCAGCGGCCCCGACATCACGCCGGAGTACCCGATCGCGTCGGCCTCGTCCTTCAGCTCCACGAACTCCTGCGGCTTCACCCAGCGCTCGACGGGGTGGTGACGCACGGAGGGGCGCAGGTACTGGGTGATCGTGATCAGCTCGCAGCCGGCGTCGTGCAGGTCCTGGAGCGCCTCGCTGACCTCTTCACGGGTCTCGCCCATGCCGAGGATCAGGTTCGACTTGGTCACCAGACCGGCCTCGCGGGCCCGCGTGATGACCTCCAGGGAACGCTCGTACCGGAAACCCGGGCGGATGCGCTTGAAGATGCGGGGGACCGTCTCGACGTTGTGCGCCAGCACCTCGGGGCGCGAGGAGAAGACCTCGGCCAGTTGGGCGGGCTCGGCGTTGAAGTCGGGGATCAGCAGCTCGACCTTGGTGCGGCCGGCCTCGCGTGCATCCGTCAGCGCGTGGATCTGGCGGACGGTCTCCGCGTACAGCCAGGCGCCGCCGTCCTCCAGGTCGTCGCGCGCGACGCCGGTGATCGTGGCGTAGTTCAGGTCCATCGTGACGACGGACTCGCCGACCCGGCGGGGCTCGTCGAGGTCCAGCGCCTGCGGTTTGCCGGTGTCGATCTGGCAGAAGTCACAACGCCGGGTGCACTGGTCACCGCCGATGAGGAAAGTCGCCTCGCGGTCCTCCCAGCATTCGAAGATGTTGGGACAGCCCGCCTCCTGGCAGACCGTGTGCAGCCCCTCGCTCTTGACGAGCTTCTGCAACTGGTTGTACTCGGGGCCCATCTTCGCCCGGGTCTTGATCCACTCGGGCTTGCGCTCGATGGGGGTCTGGCTGTTCCGGACCTCCAGGCGCAGCATCTTGCGCCCGTCGGGTGCGACAGCGGACACTCCGGCACTCCCCTTTGCTTTCACTGCATTGGATTCTTCGGCGAACACCAGGGTACGCCCGTCATTCGCACGGCCTTACGTCCGGCCAACCTGGGGCGGACGGGGGCTATTCCCCGTTCGGCCGCACATGCCGGGCCGAGGTTCCCGGCGAGGGGCCGTACAGCACCTCCGGGACCGCCGGCGGTCAGGCGGTCGCCGGAGCGGCTGCCACCTCGCGGGGCGCGAGCTCGGCCTTCTCCAGGACGTCGCGCAGGTGCTTCTCCACGACCGGGAGCACCTCAGCGATTTTGAGGTCGCGCCCCAGCTCGTACGCGAGCGAGGTGACGCCCGCGTCGCGGATGCCGCACGGCACGATCCGGTCGAAGGAGGTGTTGTCGGGGTTCACGTTCAGCGCGAAACCGTGCATCGTGACGCCCTTGGCGACGCGGATGCCGATGGCCGCCAGCTTGCGGTCCTCGCGGCGCTGTCCCGCGTTCGAGGGGGCGTACTCGGGGCCGTTGAGGCGCGGGTCGAACTCCTCGTCCGTCAGCCGGGGGTCGAAGTCCAGCGACAGGCCGCCCAGCGACGGCCGCTGCTCGACCGGATCACCCAGCACCCAGACCCCGCTGCGCCCCTTGACCCGGCTGGTCACCACACCGAACTCGGCGGCGGCGCGGATCAGCGCCTCCTCCAGCCGGCGCACGTGGGCGACCACGTCGACCGGGCGCGGCAGCTTCTGGATCGGGTAGCCGACGAGCTGGCCAGGACCGTGCCAGGTGATCTTGCCGCCGCGGTCCACGTCGATGACCGGGGTGCCGTCCAGGGGACGCTCGCTGTCGGTGGTGCGCCGGCCCGCCGTGTAGACGGACCGGTGCTCCAGCAGCAGGCAGGTGTCGGGGACGGTGTCCTCGAAGCGGGCGGCGTGCAGCTCGCGCTGCCGCTGCCAGGCCTCCTGGTACTCGACGGCTTCCGCGCCGAACCCCAGCCGGACGAAACGCAGCTCGCTCACGAAAGATGCCTCCCTGCTCGTGGTGACGGCAGCCCGGAGGGTGCCTCCCGACCGTCGTCCCCGTGCACTGATCGTGCCCGAATCACTGTACGACCGTCCGGGCCCGGGTGGTCCGGCAGGCCCTTCCGTCAGCGTGATCACCACTCCTCACACGATCGGATGAACATGGAGCGAACGCCGCCGGGGCCGCTTCCCAGGCAGCTAAATTCACGCCGTTCCCCAAGGGCTGCCACGCCCGGCCCAGGCAAGGCAGGAGACCGCACCGCAGATGTCGGAACGACCCCCGCAGCGCACCCCGCACCCCCCGAACCGCAGACTCGCCGCACTCATCGCGGAGGCCGGCTTCTCCCACGCGGGCCTGGCCCGACGGGTGGACCAGCTGGGACTGGAGCATGGCCTCGACCTGCGGTACGACAAGACCTCGGTGACCCGCTGGCTGCGCGGCCAGCAACCCCGCGGGACGACCCCCGCCCTGATCGCCGAGGTCTTCACCCGGCGCCTCGGACGCCGGCTCACCGCCCAGGACCTCGGGCTCGATGCGTGCGCGCCCGTCTACGCGGGCCTGGAGTTCGCGGCGACCCCGGCCGAGGCCGTCGACATCGTCAGCGGACTCTGGCGCAAGGACTCGGGCAACCAGGCGGACCTGCGCAAGATCGCCTTCACCCCGGCCGGGCTCGTGGTGCCGAGCCGGGACTGGCTGATCGGCCAGGCCGACGAATCCGTCTCCCGGGGCGACCTCCCGGCACCCGCCCCGGGTCCCGGCACGACGGGTCCCGGCACGACGGGCCCCGGAGCCCCGGGCGCGTGGATCGGTGGCCAGCGCTCCGCGCCCACACCCGAACCCACCCCCGCCCCCGGCCGAGCCGCCGCCCCCGTGCCCGCCCCCGGCCACGCGCCGGGCGGCCCCGCGGCCAAGAACGCGGGCGCGGTCCCACCAGGAACGCCGCGCCCCGCGGTGCCCCGCCAGCGGCAGACCGAGCGCGGTCCCGGCCAGCGCGTCGGCAACGGCGACGTGGCGGCGCTCCGCTCGGTCGGCGAACTCTTCCGCTCGCTCGACCACGCCTACGGCGGCGGTCACGCCCGTCAGGCCCTGGTCCGCTACCTGGAACACGAGACGGAGCCCATGCTCCGGGGCAGCTACACCGAGACGACCGGCCGCCGGCTCTTCGCGGCGGCGGCCGACCTGACCCGGCTGGCCGGGTGGACGTCGTACGACATCGCCGCGCACGGGCTGGCCCAGCGGTACTTCGTCCAGGCCCTGCGCCTCGCCCAGGCCGCCGGGGACCGCGCCTACGGCAGCTACGTGCTGATCACGATGAGCCGGCAGGCGGTCTACCTCGGCCACGGCCGCGAGGCGGTCCAGCTCGCCCGGGTGGCCCAGCAGGGGGTGGGTGCCGCCGCGCCCCCGGCCGTCCAGGCGCTGCTGCACGCGGTCGAGGCCCGCGGGCACGGCGTGCTCGGGGACGCGCGGGCGTGCGCCGTCTCCTTGGCGCGCGCGGAGCGCGCCCTGGAGGCCGCGCGCCCCGGCGACGAGGCGCCGCACTGGGCCCGCCCCTTCGACGAGGCCCAGCTCGCCGACGAGATGGCACACTGCCACCGGGACCTCCAGCAGTACCGGGCCGCCGCCCTGCACGCCGAGCGCTCGCTGCAGCAGCGGGCGCCCGTGTACGCCCGGAGCAGGCTCTTCTGCCGGGTCGTCCTCGCCTCGGCCCGGCTCGGTCTCGGCGAGCTCGACCAGGCCTGCCTGCTGGGCGCCGAGGCGGCCCAGCAGGCCCGGGAGATGCGGTCGGTCCGGGCGACGGAGTACGTACGCGAGTTCGAGCGCAAGCTGGAGCCCTACCGCGACGCGGCGGCGGTGCGCGGGTACCGCGAGCAGGTCGCGGCCCTCGGCTGACGGCCGCGACCCGCGCCCGCCGCAGCCCCCGCAGGGACCGGGAACGCGCGCGCTCTCGGGCCGCCCCCCCGTCAGGCGGCCCCCGAGAGCGTCGCCCCCGGCTCCGGCACGTACCCCGGGCCCGTCCCGAGGTCGGCCAGGATCGCCTCCGCCGCGCGCCGCCCCGAGTGCAGGGCGCCCCGCAAGGTGCTGGTGTCCCGGTGGTCGCCGCACACGTACAGCCCGGCGAGCACCCGCACCGGGCGGCTCGGATCGTGCGGCGGGGTCATCACCGGGACCGCCTCGGAGGTGTGGTGGGTGGCCAGCAGCTCCCAGTCGTCCGTGGGCGTCCCGTAGAGCGCCGCCAGATGGCCGCGTACCGCCCGGTCCAGTCCGGGCGGCGGGGTGCCGAGCACCGCGGAGGTGATGAGCGCGCGGCCCTGCGGCGCGCGGGTGGGATCGATCTCGCTCATCACCGCCGAGTACGCGACCGGCCCCGCCCCGCCCGCCTCCAGCACCAGCGAGGCGCCCGTCCGGGGAGCGGAGGGAGCGGTGTGGTGAAGCACCGTCACCGGATGGAAGCCGGGCACCCGCAACCCGGGCAGCAGCTCGGCGGCGGCCCCCGCGCCGGTCGCCACCAGCAGCGCCCGGCAGCTCAGTTCGCCGTGCTCCTTGGTGCGCACGGAGGTGGTGTCGGCGGCCATCACCTGGACGTTCGTCCGCACGGTGTCCGGCGGCAGGGTGGACGCCAGCAGCTCCGGCAGCGCCGCCGACCCCCCCTCCGGCACCCGGAGTCGACCCCGCGCCCAGTCGCGCAGGACCAGCTCCGCGACCCGGCTCGACACCCGCAGCTCCGGATCGCTGAGGAGGGCGGCGAGCAGTGGGCGCAGGAAGCCGTCGACGGTACGGACCGGCAGTCCGCGCGCCGCGAGCGCCGCCTCCGCCGCCCGGTCGGGCTTGGCCATGATGCGGGCCGTGGAGGTGGAGGCGAGCCGCGCCAGCGAAGCGCCGAGCCGGGCCCGGTCCAGGGCCTCGCCCACCGCCCCGCCCCGGCCGGAGGCGGCGGCGCGGTCGACGCCGACGGGGGCGCCCGACCGGGCGCGTACCGGCCTGAACGCGCCCCTGGTGCTTCGTATGCCACCGGCGCGATAGTGACGCCCGGCGTTGTGGACCACGACGGCCGGATCGAACTCCCGGAGCATGAGGCTCGCCAGCCCCGGTATGTCCCCGAGTTCCTCCGGCACGCTGCTGAGGAGCGGGCCGAGACGGTCGAGCCGGAACCCGTCCACCTCGTCCGTGGCCAGCCTGCCGCCGATGCGCGGTGTTGCCTCCAGGACGCTGACGCTCACCCCCGCCCGTACGAGAAGGTGGGCGGCTGACAGGCCGGCGGTGCCGGCTCCGATGATGACCACGTCCGCGTGGTGTGCCGGCTTAAGCACATGCCCTCCCCGAGTCGTGCGAGCGGTGGGAGGCTCATGCCCCCGACTGCCTCCCGGAATGCCCGAGTTCGCCAAAGAGGCTAGGAGGATGGCCGATACCTGGACAGTGGCCCGTAAGCGGACACCGGTGCACGGGGTCGCACACGCCCCCTCGGGCCGCGTCCGACCACACCGCCGGGAGGACGGAGGGCCGCTCAGCCCAGGGCCGCGCGGACCGCGCTGTCGATGTCGGGGAAGGCGAAGGCGAAGCCCGAGTCGAGCAGCTTGCGCGGGATCACCCGCTGGCTGCCCAGCACGTCCTCGGCGAAGTCGCCCAGCGCGAGGCGGAGCGCCGGGGCCGGAGCCGTGAACAGGGTGGGCCGGTGCAGCACCCGCCCCATCGCCGCCGTCACCTCGGCGTTGGTGACCGGATCGGGCGCGGTGAGGTTCACCGGCCCGGAGAGGGTGTCCGTGTCGAGCAGATGGCGCAGAGCGGCGACGTGGTCGTGGAGCGCGATGAAGCTCCAGTACTGGCGGCCGTTGCCGAGCCGGCCGCCCAGCCCGGCCTTGAAGAGCGGGAAGAGCTTGCCCCAGGCGCCACCGCCCGAGGCGACGACCAGCCCGGTGCGCGCGTGGACGGTCCGGATGCCGGCCTCCTCGGCGGGTGCCGCAGCGGCCTCCCACTCCTCGCACACCGAGGGCAGGAACCCCTCGCCGGGCGGGGCACCCTCGTCGACCGGCCGGTCACCGGTGTCGCCGTAGTAGCCGATCGCGGAACCCGAGACCAGGACCTTCGGCGGGCTGTCCAGGGAGGCGAGGGCCTCCGCGATCGCGGAGGTGCCCAGCACCCGGCTGTCCCGGATCTCCTTCTTGTACGCCTCGGTCCACCGGTGGTCGCCGACCCCGGCACCCGCCATGTGCACGACCGCGTCACAGCCGACCAGCCCGGATACGTCGACATATCCCCGGTGCGGATCCCATTCGACCTCGTCACCCGCCTTGGCGGGCCGGCGCACCAGCCGGCACACCTCGTGCCCGTCCGCCCGCAGCGAGCGCACCAGCTCCGCTCCGATGAGTCCGGTCGATCCGGTGACGGCGATACGGGAGTGATCCATGGGCCCATCCTGCCCCATGGATCACCCCGGTGACCGGCATGGCACAGTGGCGCCCATGTCCGAGCTCCGCCTCCACTCGATACGCCCGGCGCTCCCCTCCGACGGGACCGCGCTCGCTGCTCTCGACCGGGAGACCTGGTCCACCCTGCACGCCGTGCAGCCCCGCCCGCAGCCGCCCTACCCGCCGTTCTTCGACGAGCGCCACGTGCCCCGCGACTTCCTCGTCGCCGAGACGGTGCCGGACGGCGCGCGGACCGGAATGCGGGCCGATGTGCGGGCCGATGTGCCGGACGGCGTGCACACGGGAGAGGACATCGCGGGGGCGCCGCGCCTCGCCGGGTACATCCGCCTGGTCGCGCCCACCCCGCTCGCGTGCAACCAGCACGTCCGCCAGATCCAGGGCCTCGCCGTCGCCGCCCCGGCGCGTGGCCTCGGCATCGCGCGGGCGCTGCTGCGGGCCGCGTGCACCGAGGCGCGGCGCCAGGGAGCCAACCGGATCACCCTGCGCGTCCTCGGCCACAACACACCGGCCCGCGCGCTCTACGCCGCCGAGGGCTTCGCCGTGGAGGGCGTGCTGCCCGGGGAGTTCTTCCTGAACGGCGGGTACGTCGACGACGTGCTGATGGGGCGCGCACTCTGAGGCCCCCGCCCCGTGCACCTCAGCCTCCGCCGAACCGCTCCCACAACGCGGGCAAGCGGGCCGCGAGCACCTCGTCGTTCTCGAAAGAGAAGGGCACACCGGCCGGTTCGCGGGCCTGCGGGGGCAGTCCCAGGTCCGGCGAGACGACCCCGGTGAGCTGTTCGTACGCCTCGTCGGCGGCGTAGCCCAGTTCCTCGCCGTCCCCGTCGACCTCCTCGTCGAAGTCGTCCAGGAGTTCGGCGAGCTCGTCGGGGTCCTGCAGCGCGCCCTCGAACACCTCCCGGCCCTGGCCGATCAACCAGCACCGGAAGTAGTCGAAGGCGTCTTCGCTCGCGCCGCCGAGCAGCAGGGCGGCGGCGCCCCACAGGTCCCACCGGTACGCGCGGTGGTAGCGGGCCTCGAAGTGCCGGGCGAAGTCGAGCACGGACTCGGGATCGAGCCCCACCAGCCGCTCCACGAGCAGCTCGGCGTGGTCCTCGGGGTCGCCGTCGGCGGCCTCGCGAGTGCTGTCGATGAGCTCCCAGAACTCCGTCTCGTCCATCACGGGTACAGCATCGGCCCCGGCGGTGCCCGACGCACGCGGAGCCGCCGGGCTTCCGTCTGTTGGGCGCCCCGGGTCCGCCCACCGGCCCGGTCCGGCCGCCGCGCCCTGCCCGGCCCTGATCCGCCGGGCACCTACCGGTAGCGGCCGTGCATCCGCGCCGCGGCGTCCCGGAAACGGGCACGCAGTGCGGCCGGCGCCAGCACCTCCGCCTCCGCGCCCAGCGCCAGCAGCTGCTCGTACGCCACCTCGGGCGACTCCACCGGCAGGGTGACCGTGCGCCATCCGTCGCCGTCCGGCGGTCCGGCGGCGGTCAGCGCCTCCTCGGCGGCACCCCGGTCCACCAGATGCGGCAGCCGCCGCGCGCCCGCCCCGGAGACCCGTACGGTCACCTCGGTACGGAGCAGGGGAGCGGGCGAACCGCGCGGACCGCTCGGCCCAGAACCCGGCCAGGTCGAACCCCGTGTCCCGCTCGAACCGCCCGCCGTCCGGCTCGACCCGGACGAACCGGTCGACCCGGTACACCCGGAAGCCGTCCGGCGCGCCCCCGGTGGGCTCCGCGGGGGCTGCGGGGTCCGCGACCCGCGCGCAGAGGTACCAGACGCCCGCCTTCAGCACGAGCCCGTACGGCAGCAGCGACCGGTCCGCCTCGGCGTCGCCCCGGCGGTAGCGGGCCCGGACCGTGCGGTCGTCGCGGACGGCCGCCGCCACGACGGGCAGCAGCGCCGGGGCCACCGGGTCCTGGAACCAGCCCGGGGCGTCCAGGTGGAAGCGCCGGGCCACGGTGTCCGGGGTGTCCCGCAGCGACGGCGTCAGGGCCGCGGCCACCTTGAGCCGGGCGGCGGACGCGGCGTCCCCGAGACCCAGGTCCCGCAGCGCGGTGGGCAGTCCGGAGAGGAAGAGCGCCTCGGCCTCGCCCCGGGCGAGACCGGTGAGGCGGGTGCGGTAGCCGTCGACGAGGTGGTACCCGCCGGTCCGGCCACGCTCCGCGTACACCGGTACGCCCGCCTCGCCGAGCGCGGCCGCGTCCCGGACGACGGTCCGCTCCGACACCTCCAGCTCCGCCGCCAGCTCGGCGGCGGTCATCCCGGGCCGGGACTGGAGGAGCAGCACCATGGTGATCAGTCGGGCGGCGCGCATGTGCCCATTCTCGCCGAGGGAGCCCCGCACGGATCACACGGAGAACGCCGTGGCCCCTCCGGTGTTCCGGAGGGGCCACGGCGTTCGGGGCCGGGTGTCAGGGACCGGGCGCGAGGGTCACGGATCAGAGTCCGTAACGCTCCCGGGCCTCCTTGACCGCGGAGGCCGGGATCTCGCCACGCTTGACGAGCTGGGCCAGGGCCGCGACGACGACCGACTGCGCGTCGACACCGAAGTGGCGGCGGGCCGCGTCACGGGTGTCGGAGAGGCCGAAGCCGTCCGTACCGAGCGAGGACCAGTCCTGCTCCACCCACTGGCTGATCTGGTCGGGCACCTGCCGCATCCAGTCGCTGACCGCGAGCACCGGGCCGGGGGCACCGGCCAGCGCCTGCGTCACGTACGGGACCCGCTCCTCGCCCCGCAGCAGCGCGGCGTCGGCGTCCAGCGCGTCGCGGCGCAGCTCGCCCCACGAGGTGGCGGACCAGACGTCGGCGGTGACGCCCCAGTCGGCGGCCAGCAGCTCCTGGGCCTCCAGGGCCCAGTGGATGGCGGTACCGGAGGCCAGCAGCTGCAGGCGCGGCGTGTCGGCGCCGGCCGGCGTGCCCTCCTTGAAGCGGTAGAGGCCCTTGATGATGCCCTCCTCGACGCCTTCCGGCATCGCGGGCTGGGGCTTCGGCTCGTTGTAGACCGTCAGGTAGTAGAAGACGTTGGAGTCCTCGCCGACGACGGGCTCGCCGTACATCCGGCGCAGACCCTCCTTGACGATCACCGCGATCTCGTACGCGAAGGCCGGGTCGTAGTTGAGCGACGCCGGGTTCGTGGCCGCGATCAGGTGCGAGTGGCCGTCCGCGTGCTGGAGGCCCTCACCCGTCAGGGTCGTGCGGCCCGCGGTGGCGCCGACGATGAAGCCCTTGCCGAGCTGGTCGGCGAGCTGCCACATCTGGTCGCCGGTCCGCTGCCAGCCGAACATCGAGTAGAAGATGTAGAACGGGATCATCGTCTCGCCGTGCGTCGCGTACGACGTGGACGCGGCGATGAAGTCCGCCATCGAGCCGGCCTCGGTGATCCCCTCGTTGAGGATCTGGCCGTCCTTGGCTTCCTTGTAGTACATCAGCTGGTCGCGGTCGACCGGCTCGTACGTCTGGCCCAGCGGCGAGTAGATGCCGGCCGACGGGAAAAGCGACTCCATACCGAAGGTACGGGCCTCGTCGGGGACGATCGGGACCCAGCGCTTGCCGGTCTCCTTCTCCCGCATCAGGTCCTTGGCGAGCCGGACGAAGGCCATGGTGGTGGCCATTTCCTGCTTGCCGGAACCCTTCTTCAGCGCGGCGAACGCGCGCTCGCCGGGCTGCGGCAGGGCCGCGGCATGCACCCGGCGGGCGGGGGCGGGGCCGCCGAGGGCCGCGCGGCGCTCCTGGAGGTAGCGGACCTCGGGGGAGTCGGCGCCGGGGTGACCGTAGGGCACCACACCGCTCTCGAAGGCGCTGTCCGGGATCGGGAGGCCGAGCAGCTCGCGCATGTCCTTGAACTCGTCCAGGGACAGCTTCTTCATCTGGTGGTTGGCGTTCTTGGACTCGAAGCCCTTGCCGAGCGTGAAGCCCTTCACCGTCTGGGCGAGGATCACGGTCGGGCCGCCCTTGTGCTCCAGGGCCGCCTTGTACGCCGCGTAGACCTTGCGGGCCTCGTGGCCGCCGCGCGAAGTGTAGAAACATTCGGCGATCTTCGCGTCGGTGAGCAGCTTCGCCAGTTCGACGAGGGCGGGCTCGGCGCCGAAGAAGTGCTCGCGGATGTACGCGACGTCACGGGTGGCGTACGTCTGGAACTGCGCGTCCGGGACCTCGCGGAGGCGGCGGACGAGCGCACCGGTGGTGTCGAGCTGGAACAGCTCGTCCCACGCGTTGCCCCAGAGCGTCTTGACGACGTTCCAGCCGGCCCCGCGGAAGGCGCCTTCCAGCTCCTGGACCACGCGGAAGTTCGCGCGGACCGGGCCGTCGAGGCGCTGCAGGTTGCAGTTGATGACGAAGGTCAGGTTGTCGAGACCCTCACGGGCGGCGAGCGCCAGGGCGGCCGTCGACTCGGGCTCGTCCATCTCGCCGTCGCCCAGGAAGGCCCAGACGTGGCTGTTCGACGTGTCCTTGATGTTGCGGTTGGCCAGGTAGCGGTTGAAACGCGCCTGGTAGATGGCCGACAGCGGGCCGAGGCCCATCGACACGGTGGGGAACTCCCACAGCCAGGGCAGTCGCCGCGGGTGCGGGTAGGACGGCAGGCCCTCGCCGCCGGCCTCCTGACGGAAGTGGTCGAGCTGCTGCTCGCTCAGCCGGCCGTCGAGGAAGGCGCGGGCGTAGATGCCGGGGGAGGCGTGACCCTGGATGTAGAGCTGGTCACCGGAGCCGTCCCCCTCCTTGCCGCGGAAGAAGTGGTTGAAGCCCGTCTCGTAGAGCCAGGCCGCCGAGGCGAACGTGGCGATGTGGCCGCCGACGCCGTGCTTCGCCCCGCGGGTCACCATGGCCGCCGCGTTCCAGCGGTTCCACGCGGTGATGCGGGATTCCATCTCCAGGTCGCCGTCGAACTCGGGCTCGGCGGCGGTCGGGATGGAGTTGACGTAGTCGGTCTCCAGCAGCTTGGGCAGCGCGAGACCGGCGCCTTCGGCGTGTTCGAGCGAACGCCTCATCAGGTACGCGGCGCGATGCGGCCCCGCGGCCTTGGTCACGGCGTCCAGAGAGGCCGCCCATTCGGCGGTCTCTTCGGGGTCGCGGTCCGGGAACTGGTCGAGTTCGCTCGGACGCTTTCCTACGGGGTCGGTCATGATCGCCGCCTTCCGGAGTGGGAGGGGGTGGAGAAATCCCTGGCTGGCAGGACAGGGCGACGGGCCGGTGGGCCCGCGGAGAACTGTAAATCCCTGATCGATGATCGATCAAAGGGTTGAAGGGAAAAACTTCTCGATATGAAGAAAATGGCATGGGGTGCCGCCAAATGGGGCACGGAGTGACGGAACAAATCGGGGAAAAAGGGTCACTGTGCGCTCGAAAGAGCGATGAAAGTGACAGATGTGAAACCTAGCGGTCATGTATGCATGCGAAAGACCAAGTCCGGGTCGTCCGCCGCGCACCGGGGCGAGCGGTACCCGAACTCCGCGCGAGCGGTCCTCAGGCGCGCGGCGCGCAGCCCAGCACGTGCGCCTTGACCAGCGGGCCGATCTGCGGATCCTGTCGGGTGAACGCGTCGATGAGCGCCTCGTGCTCCTCCGCGTAGGACTTCTGCACCGTGCCCAGCCACCGGATCGACAGGGCCGTGAACACCTCGATGCCCAGCCCTTCCCAGGTGTGCAGCAGCACGGCGTTGCCGGCCGCCCGCACCAGCTCCCGGTGGAAGCCGACGGTGTGCCGCACCTGCGCCTCCCCGTCGGCGGTCCGGTCGGCCTCGTAGAGGGCCGTCACGTGCGGCTGGAGGGCCGAGCAGTCGCCGCCGAGGGCGGGGGCCGCCAGCTCCGCCGCGATCTGCTCCAGACCCGCGCGCACGGGGTAGCTCTCCTCCAGGTCCGCGGCGGTGAGATTGCGGACCCGGACGCCCTTGTTCGGCGCCGACTCGATCAGCCGCAGCGTCTCCAGTTCGCGCAGCGCCTCGCGCACCGGCGTCTGGCTGACCTCCAGCTCCGTGGCGATCCGCCGCTCCACGATCCGCTCGCCCGGCTTCCAGCGCCCGCTGACGATCCCGTCCACGATGTGCTCGCGGATCTGTTCGCGCAGCGAGTGGACGACGGGCGGGGTCATGAGGTGCTCCTTCGGGCGAACCGGTGCCGACTGCGACCGGCCACGGCCGCCGAGCGCCGTGGTGACTAGACAATACGGCGGCGCCCCCGTCCGGGAGGTGGTCCGGACGGGGGCGCCGCTGGTGAGGCTCGTTACAGCAGGATCGTTCAGAGGCCGAGCTCGACCTCGAACTCACCGGCCTCCAGGATCGCCTTGACCGCGGTCAGGTAACGGGCGGCGTCCGCGCCGTCCACCAGACGGTGGTCGTAGGAGAGCGAGAGGTACGTCATGTCACGGATGCCGATGACGGTTCCCTCGGCGGTCTCGATGACGGCCGGACGCTTCACCGTGGCACCGATGCCCAGGATGGCGGCCTGGTTCGGCGGCACGATGACGGTGTCGAAGAGCGCACCGCGCGAACCGGTGTTGCTGATGGTGAAGGTGGCACCCGACATGTCGTCCGGAGTGAGGCCGCCACCGCGGGCCTTGCCGGCCAGCTCGGCGGTCTTCTTCGAGATGCCGGCGATGTTCAGGTCGCCCGCGCCCTTGATGACCGGGGTCATCAGACCCTTCTCGGCGTCGACGGCGATGCCGATGTTCTCCGAGTCGAAGTACGTGATGGTGCCTTCGCCCTCGTTGATCCGGGCGTTGATGACCGGGTGGGCCTTCAGCGCCTGGGCCGCCGCCTTCACGAAGAACGGCATCGGGGAGAGCTTGACGCCCTCACGGGCGGCGAACGCGTCCTTCGCCTGGTTGCGCAGCTTCATCAGCTTGGTGATGTCGACCTCGACGACCGAGGTCAGCTGGGCCTGCGAGTGCAGCGCCTTCATCATGTTCTCGCCGATGACCTTGCGCATGCGGGTCATCTTGACGGTCTGACCGCGCAGCGGCGACGCCTCCAGCTTCGGCGCCTTGGCGGCGGCCGGAGCGGCGGCGGCGGGGGCCGGAGCGGCGGCGGCCTTGGCGGCCTCCGCGGCGGCGATGACGTCCTGCTTGCGGATACGGCCACCGACGCCGGTGCCCTTCACCGCGCCCAGGTCGACGCTGTTCTCCGAAGCCAGCTTGCGGACCAGCGGCGTGACGTACGCGCCGTCGTCACCGGAGGTCGCGGCGGGGGTGACCGGAGCCGGAGCGGCGACCGGAGCCGGGGCCGGGGCAGCGGCCGGAGCGGCGGCCGGAGCCGGAGCGGCGGGCGCCACCGGAGCCGGGGCAGCTGCCGGAGCCGGAGCGGCGGGCGCGGGGGCCGGGGCGGCGGCCGGAGCCGGGGCGGGAGCAGCCGGAGCCGGAGCCGGGGCAGCTGCCGGAGCCGGAGCCGGAGCAGCGGCGGCGGGCGCCGGGGCGGCGGCCGGGGCGGCACCCTTGGCACCGATGACGGCGAGCTTCGCGCCGACCTCGGCGGTCTCGTCCTCGGCGACGACGATCTCCAGCAGCACGCCGGAGACCGGGGCCGGGATCTCGGTGTCGACCTTGTCCGTGGAGACCTCGAGCAGGGGCTCGTCCTCCGTGACCTCCTCGCCGACCTCCTTCAGCCAGCGGGTGACGGTGCCCTCGGTGACGCTCTCGCCGAGCGCCGGAAGGGTGACGTCGGTGCCCTCGGCGGAGGAGGCGCCGGCGGTGTCCTCGGCGGTCGGGGCCGGGGCGGGAGCCTCGGTCTCGGTCGACGGGGCGGTGGGGGCCTCGGTGGCGGGCTCGGCGGCCGGAGCCGCGGCCTCCGCCGGGGCGGCGGCGGGCGCGGGGGCGCCGGAGCCGTCGTCGATGATGGCCAGCTCGGCGCCGACCTCGACGGACTCGTCCTCGGCGACCTTGATGGAGGCCAGGATGCCGGAGACGGGGGCCGGGATCTCGGTGTCGACCTTGTCGGTCGAGACCTCCAGCAACGGCTCGTCAGCCTCGACGCGCTCGCCCTCGGCCTTCAGCCAGCGGGTGACAGTGCCCTCGGTGACGCTCTCGCCGAGCGCCGGAAGGGTTACGGAAACCGACATGGTTTCGGTTGCTCCTTACGAATTGCGGAAGTGGTCGGTCGTCGCCCGGGACTGGATCAGTCGTGGGAGTGGAGCGGCTTGCCGGCCAGTGCGAGGTGGGCCTCGCCCATGGCCTCGTTCTGGGTCGGGTGGGCGTGGATGAGCTGCGCGACCTCGGCCGGCAGCGCCTCCCAGTTGTAGATCAGCTGTGCTTCGCCGACCTGCTCGCCCATGCGGTCGCCGACCATGTGGACGCCGACCACGGCACCGTCCTTGACCTGGACGAGCTTGATCTCGCCCGCGGTCTTCAGGATCTTGCTCTTGCCGTTGCCCGCCAGGTTGTACTTGAGGGCGACGACCTTGTCCGCACCGTAGATCTCCTTGGCCTTCGCCTCGGAGATGCCGACGGAGGCGACCTCGGGGTGGCAGTACGTCACCTTCGGCACGCCGTCGTAGTCGATCGGGACGACCTTCAGTCCGGCCAGCCGCTCCGCGACGAGGATGCCCTCGGCGAAGCCGACGTGCGCCAGCTGGAGGGTCGGCGCGAGGTCGCCCACGGCCGAGATCGTGGGCACGTTGGTCTGCATGTACTCGTCGACGAGGACGTAGCCGCGGTCCATCGCGACCCCGGCCTCCTCGTAACCGAGACCCTGCGACACCGGGCCGCGGCCGATCGCGACCAGCAGCACCTCGGCCTCGAAGGTCTTGCCGTCGGCGAGGGTCACGCGGACGCCGTCCTGCGTGTACTCGGCCTTGTCGAAGAAGGTGCCGAGGTTGAACTTGATGCCGCGCTTGCGGAACGCGCGCTCCAGAAGCTTCGAGCTGTTCTCGTCCTCGACCGGGACCAGGTGCTTCATGCCTTCGACGATGGTCACGTCGGTGCCGAAGGACTTCCACGCCGAGGCGAACTCGACGCCGATGACGCCGCCGCCGAGCACGATGGCCGACTTCGGGACACGGTCCAGCTTCAGCGCGTGGTCCGAGGAGATGATGCGGTTGCCGTCGATCTCCAGGCCCGGCAGCGAGCGCGGCACGGAGCCGGTCGCCAGCACGACGTGACGGCCCTGGACGCGCTCGCCGTTCACGTCCACCGAGGTCGGGGACGACAGGCGGCCCTCACCCTCGATGTAGTGCACCTTGCGGGAGGCGATGAGACCCTGCAGGCCCTTGTACAGGCCCGAGATCACTTCGTCCTTGTACTTGTGGACCGCCTCGATGTCGATGCCCTCGAAGGTGGCCTTGACACCGAACTGCTCGGCCTCGCGTGCCTGGTCGGCGATCTCGCCGGCGTGCAGCAGTGCCTTGGTCGGGATGCAGCCGTTGTGCAGGCAGGTACCGCCGACCTTGCCCTTCTCGATCAGAGCGACGTCCAGGCCCAGCTGCGCTCCGCGCAGGGCCGCGGCGTAACCGCCACTGCCACCGCCGAGGATCACTAGGTCGAAAACGGTGCTGGCGTCGTTCGCCACGTCACGTCCTCCATGCATGTGCGCCGTACGCCGGGCCCCGTGGGGTGTGACCGGCCGGTCGGCTGGTGTTCGGCCGCTGAGTCGTTCGGCCCTGTGGTGGGGGCCCTGTCCTGCCGAGAACCCATCTTCGCACTTGTTGACCGCCGACGGGACGCGGGGCCCGATCCGGACCGGACTCCCGGGGTTCCGCCAGGGGCCGCATCCGTGCAGAAACGCGTGGATTCGGCCGAGTTCGTCCAGAGCGAAACCCCGACGGCCGGAGCCTGCCCCGGTTCGAACGGCGCACGCAATGCGTACAGCCCCGGACATCCGCCCGGGGCTGTACGACTTTGGTCACAACGGACCGGCGGGTGGTCAGCCCAGGTCGCCGGCGGCGGTGCGCTCCGCGAGCCGGACCAGGGTGCGCACCGAGGAGCCGGTGCCGCCCTTGGGGGTGTATCCGTACGGAGCGCCCTCGTGGAAAGCCGGGCCCGCGATGTCCAGGTGCGCCCAGGCGATGCCCTCGCCGACGAACTCCTTCAGGAACAGACCGGCCACCAGGCCGCCGCCCATCCGCTCGCCCATGTTGGCGATGTCGGCGGTCGAGGAGTCCATGCCCTTGCGCAGGTCCGCGGGGAGCGGCATCGGCCAGGACGCCTCACCGACCTCTTCGGCGATCTCGTGGATCGACGTGCGGAAGGCGTCGTCGTTGGCCATGATGCCGAAGGTGCGGTTGCCGAGCGCCACCATCATGGCGCCGGTCAGGGTCGCCACGTCGACGATCGCGTCGGGGGCCTCCTCGGAGGCGCGGGTCAACGCGTCGGCGAGGACGAGCCGGCCCTCGGCGTCCGTGTTGAGGACCTCGACGGTCTTGCCGCTGTACATGTGCAGCACGTCACCCGGGCGGGTGGCGTTGCCCGACGGCATGTTCTCCGCGAGCGCCAGCCAGCCGGTGACGTTGACGCGCAGGCCGAGACGGGCCGCGGCGACGACGGTGGCGAACACGGCGGCGGCGCCGCTCATGTCGCACTTCATCGTCTCGTTGTGTCCCGCCGGCTTGAGCGAGATGCCGCCCGAGTCGTAGGTGATGCCCTTGCCCACCAGGGCCAGGGTCTTCTCCGCCTTCGGGTGCGTGTAGGCGAGCTTCACCAGGCGCGGGCCGTGGGTGGCGCCCTGGCCGACGCCGATCAGACCGCCGTAGCCGCCCTTGACCAGGGCCTTCTCGTCGAGCACCTGGACCTTGATCCCGTGCTCCTTGCCGGCGGCGGTGGCCACGGCGGCGAAGGACTCGGGGTAGAGGTCGTTCGGCGGGGTGTTGATCAGGTCGCGGGCGCGGTTGATCTCCTCGGCCACGGCGACGGCGCGGTCGGCGACGGCCTTGAAGGCCTTGTCGCGCGGCTTGGCACCGAGCAGGACGACCTCGGCGAGCGGCAGCTTCGGACCGTTGGCCTTGGCCGCCGCGGGGGCGAGCTTGTTCTCGCCGCCCTGGTAGGCGGTGAAGGCGTACGCGCCGAGCAGGGCGCCCTCGGCGACGGCGCCGGCGTCCTCGACCGTCGTCGACGGCAAGGCGAAGCCGGCCTTCTTCGAGCCGATCAGCGCGCGGGCGGCGACACCGGCGGCGCGGCGCAGGATCTCGGAGTCGTAGGCGTCGGCCGAGTCCGGGGCGGTGCCCAGGCCGACCGCGACGACGACGGGAGCCTTGAGGCCGCCGACCGCGGGAACCTTGGTGAGTTCGCCCTCGGCACCGGTGGCACCCAGGGTCTCCAGGACGGCGGCGAGCTTCCCGCCGAAGGCCTTGTCCACGGCCTCGGCGCCCGGTGCGAGCACCGGTCCCTTGGAGCCCTTGGCGAGGCCGACGACGAGTGCGTCGGCGCGCAGCGTCGCCGCACCTGCGGTGCTGAGAGTGAGAGCAGTCACGGTGGTGAATTCTCGCTTCCGTTGAGTACGTGGATCGGTCGAGGGGTGGGCCGACCGTGCCCGGCGCATCGTAGACGCGTCCGCAATGCCCAGGGAACGAGCCTACGCGCGCTCTTCCCGCCGGATCACGGCGGTGCTCACCGCCGGAAGGCGTCCGGACCGGTCGAGGCGGTGCGCGGGGCGAACGTAGAGGTCGCATAGGCTCGTTGACGCGGGAGCAGGGCAAGGGGCGCACCGGAGTGCGTGCGGCGGGTACGGGAACGGGGTCGGGGAACGGTGTTCGGGACGAGGCATGGGCTGCCGGTGGCGGTCACCTTCCTGATGGTGTCGCTGCTGCTCTCCGGCTGCACCTCGGGAGCGTCCCGTCAAGCCCCTGACGGCCGCTCCGGCGCGGCCGCCCCGACGTCCACCGCCTCATCGCCGGCCGGGCGCTGGCAGCCCCGCCCCGGTCTGGACTGGCAGTGGCAGCTCTCCGGGCGGCTCGACGCCACCGTGGACGTCCCGGTGTACGACATCGACGGCTTCGACCACGGCGCCGCCGCCGTCGCCGGTCTGCACGACCGGGGCAGCAAGGTCATCTGCTACCTCTCCACCGGCGCCCACGAGGACTTCCGGCCGGACGCCGACGCCTTTCCCGCCTCCGTGCTGGGCAAGGGCAACGGCTGGGAGGGCGAGCGCTGGCTCGACGTCCGGCGCACCGACGTCCTGGAACCCCTGATGGAGAACCGGATCGCGATGTGCGCCAAGAAGGGCTTCGACGCCGTGGAACCGGACAACATGGACGGCTACCGCAACGACACCGGCTTCCCGCTCACCGCCGCGGACCAGTTGGCGTACAACCGGCTGATCGCCCGCGTCGCCCACCGCCACGGCCTGGCGGTCGGCCTCAAGAACGACCTCGACCAGATCCCCGCGCTCGAACCGGACTTCGACTTCGCGGTGAACGAGCAGTGCGCGCAGTACGAGGAGTGCGACGAACTGGTCCCGTTCGTCGAGGCGGACAAAGCCGTCTTCCATGTCGAGTACGAACTGCCGGCCGCCGCCTTCTGCGCCCGCTCGCGCGCACTCCGGCTCAGCTCGCTGGAGAAGAAGTACGAACTCGGTGCCTGGCGCAAGAGCTGCGCGACGACGGGCCCGGCGCGCACCTGAGCGCCGGCCGCCCCCGTGTCGGGCCCGGGCGCGCACCTGAGCGCCGGCGACGCCGCGTCAGCCGAGCGCCAGCACCACCAGGGCGGCCGTCGCCGCCGTCTCCTCCACCGCGCCGAACACGTCCCCGGTCACCCCGCCGAACCGCCTCACGCAGTGCCGCAGCAGGACCTCTGCCGCCCCGAGCGCGAGCAGCGCGGCGAGCGCGTGGTGCGCCGTCCCGCCCGCCCGGCCCCCGTCGGTCCAGCCCCCGCCCGCCCCGGTCCAGCCGGCCGCCGCGCAGACCGTGACCGCCACCACCGCGACCGAGACCGCCCCCGGCACCGGAACCGTGCCGGCCACCACCGCGCCCAGCCCCTCCGGACGGGCCGCCGGTACGCCCCGGCGTGAGGCCAGGGTCAGCGCCAGACGGGCGGTGACGGCGGCCACCACCGTGCCCGCGGCGCCCTCGGCCCAGCCGTGCCCGTAGAGCTGGTAACCGGCGGCCACCTGGGCCAGCAGAACGAAGAGCAGGGTGATCACGCCGAACGGCCCGATGTCCGACTGCTTCATGATCCGCAGCGCGTCCTCGGCCGGCTTGCCACTGCCGAGCCCGTCCGCCGTGTCCGCGAGGCCGTCCAGATGCAGGCCCCGGGTGAGCACGGCCGGTACGGCGGCGGAGGCGACGGCCGCGAGCAGCGGGCCCGAGCCGAGCAGCAGCGCCACCGAACCGAGGCCGGCCGCGAGCACCCCCACCACGAGCCCGGCGAGGGGGGCGCAGAGCATGCCCGCACGGGCGGCGTCCCGGTCCCAGCGGGTGACGCGGACGGGCAGCACGGTGAGGGTGCCGAAGGCGAAACGGAGGCCGTGGCTGTTCAGGGAGGTCACCGCGAGCACGTTAGTCCGTGCACAACCCCTGCCATTCGGTCAAGATGTGACGAATACGCACAAGGGTGATCGATCGGGAGAGGGTGGCATGGGTCACTGGTGGCACACCAACATCACCGAGCCCGGAAAACTGCCGCTGCTCCTCGCGCTGGCCGCGTTCGTGCTGACCTTCGCCATCACCCGCACCATCACCCGCATGATCCGGGCGGGGAAGGGGCCGTTCCGCAACATCACCCCCGGCGGGGTCCACGTCCACCACGTCGTCCCAGGGGTGGTGCTCTCCGTCCTCGGCGGCTTCGGCGCGGTCGCCAGCGGCCAGCACAGCGCCACCGCGATGGTCTTCGCGGTGATCTTCGGAATCGGGGCGGGCCTGGTGCTGGACGAGTTCGCGCTGATCCTGCACCTGGACGACGTCTACTGGACGGAACAGGGACGCCAGAGCGTGGAGATGGTCGTGCTGACGACCTCGCTCGTGCTGCTGGTCCTCGCGGGCTTCTCGCCCCTCGGGGTGGACGAACTGACGGACGAGCAGGAGAACGGCCGGCTCGGCCTCGTCCTGACGATGGTCGTCAACTTCCTCTTCGTCCTGGTCACGCTCTTCAAGGGCAAGGCGCGGATGGCGGTCGTCGGTGCCCTCGTCCCCTTCGTGGCGGTGATCGGCGCCCTCCGGCTGGCCCGCCCCGGCTCACCGTGGGCCAAGCGGTTCTACGGCCGCCGCCACCGGGCCCGCGCCCGTGCGGTGCTGCGCGCCTACCACCACGACGTCCGCTGGGCCGGTCCCCGCCGCAAGTTCCAGGACCTGATCGGCGGAGCCCCGGACCGGGTACCGCTGCCCGGCCCCAAACCCTGACCCCGACCCGTACGCAGGGCCTCGGACGACCAGGTGCTTCGGACAACCAGGTGCCTCGGACGACCGGGGCGCCTCGGAGGACCGCGGTGCCTCAGACGGCCGGGTCCGCCACGATCCCGTCCCGCTCGTCGTCCCGCTCGTCGTCGGGCGCCCCGGCCGGCTCCTCGGCGAGCTTCTCCGGCTCCCGCTCCGGGAGTTCGGCGGCGAACGCGGCGGCGGCCCGCACCAGCGGGAGGGCCAGCAGCGCGCCCGTCCCCTCGCCGACCGTGACCCCGTGGTCGAGCAGCGGCGTCAACGCCATCCGGTCCAGGGCCTTCGCCTGCGCCGGTTCACCGCTCGCGTGCCCGGCCAGCCACCAGTCCGGCGCCCGGAACGCGGCCCGCTGCGCCACCAGCGCGCAGGCCGCCGAGACCACACCGTCCAGGACCACCGGGAGGCGGCGCACCGCGCACTGGAGGAGGAAGCCGGTCATCGCGGCGAGATCCGCGCCACCGACCGCCGCCAGCAACTCCACCTGGTCCCCGAGGACCGGACGGGCCCGGCGCAGCGAGTCCCGGACCGCCGCGCACTTGCGCATCCACGCCAGGTCGTCGATCCCCGCACCGCCGCGGCCGGTCACCACCGAGGCGTCGGTGCCGCACAGCGCGGCGATCAGGGTGGCCGCCGCCGTCGTCCCGCCCACGCTGATGTCGCCCAGCACCACCAGGTCGGTACCGGAGTCGGCCTCCTCGTCCGCGATCCGGATGCCCAGCCGTACGGCCTCGGCCGCCTCGTCGGCGGTCAGGGCGTCCTCGACGTCGATCCGCCCGGTCCCGCGCCGTACCCGGCTCCGCACGACGGACTCCGGCAGCAGCTCCGGGTCGCAGTCCAGACCGGCGTCGACGATCCGTACCGGCACCGAGAAACTCCGGGCCAGCACGGCCAGCGGGCTCGCCCCGTCCAGGGTGGCGCGGACCAGTTCGTACGCGCTCCCCGCGGCGCGCCCGGAGACGCCCAGTTCGGCGACCTTGTGGTCACCGGCGAAGAGCACCACGCGCGGCTGGTCCACGGGCCGCACCGGCACCGACTGCTGTGCGGCGGACAGCCACTCGCCCAGTTCGTCGAGCCGGCCGAGCGCGCCGGGCGGGACGATCAGCCGCCCCCGGCGGTCCTCGGCGTCGCGCCGCACACCGCCGTCGGGGCGCTCGATCAGGTCGGAGAAGTCGTCCAGGTTCACGGAGGTCTGCCTCGCGGGTCGTCGCATCGGGGGCCGGAGCCCGCGGGCGGGCTCCTCGGAACAGTATCCGGACAGTATCCCGGCACACCCTTCCCCCGACCGGCCCGGAGGACGGCACGGCACCGCGGGCGAGGGGCCGACGGGGGCGGGCGGCGCGCCCGTCGGGCCGTGCGGGCTCCCGGTGGCCGGGAGAGATTGCCGCCGCACACCTCTGGCCGCGTGGAGCTACCGGGCGGTATACAAGCTCCGTCGTGTCGTGCGGCGCCCAAGTCCGGGTGTTGGCTTCGCGTGGTGGCATCCAGGTCTACGGGGAGGAACAGGCATGACGGGCAACGGACTTGAGGGTGCGGGAGCCGGCGCGGTGGCGCGGCGCCGGGCACGGCGGATGGCGGTGGGGGCCGCGCTCGGGAGCTGCGCGTTGCTCATGGCCTCGGTGACACCCGCCGCGGCACACGGCACGGGAGCCGGCCACGGGGGCGGCTGGCGGCACGGTGGCAGCGGGCACGGTGGGGCGCACGGCCCGCGGTACGTCGCGCTCGGGGACTCGTACACCTCCGGGCCGGCCATCCCCCCGCAGACCGACGTCGGCTGCGCCCGCTCCGGCCTCAACTACCCCTCACTGGTTGCCGATCGGAAGAAGGCGTCCGCGTTCGAGGACGTGAGCTGCGGCGGGGCGACGACCGAGCAGATGTGGACGGCGCAGGGCGCCAACGCCCCGCAGCTGGAGGCGCTGGAGCGCGACACCGATCTCGTCACGCTCCAGATCGGCGGCAACGACGTCGGTTTTGGTTCGATCATCGCCACCTGCGCCGGTCTGGGCGTCCAGGATCCGGCGGGCGATCCGTGCCGGAGCCACTACACCTCCTCCGGGACGGACCGGCTGAGCGTCGCCGTCGCGGAGACCGCCCCGAAGATCGCCCGCGTGCTGCGGGCCGTGCACGCGCGGTCACCGCACGCCCGGGTGCTGGTCGTCGGCTACCCCGATCTGCTGCCCGACAACGGCAGCGGCTGCTTTCCCGCGGTGCCCTTCGCGGCCGGGGACTTCCCCTACCTGCGGGACACCGAGAAGCGGCTCAACACGATGCTCCGCCAGGTCGCCGTCCGCAATCACGCCGAGTACGTCGACACTTACGGACCCACCGTCGGGCACGACATGTGCAAGGCTCCCGGGGACCGCTGGATCGAGCCGCTCGTGCCGGCCTCGCCCGCGGCCCCCGCCCACCCGAACGCCAAGGGCGAGCAGTCCATGGCGGATGCCGTGCTGAGCCGGCTGAAGCAGGTCCGGCACGGTTCCGGCGCGGGCCCGACGCGGTACTGACGCAGGTCCCGGGCGGGGCTCCGGCCCCGCCCGGGACCCCCGCCCGGGGTCCCGCCCGATGCCCTCAGCCGCGCAGCACCAGCGGCAGGCCCGCGACGACCAGCAGCACCGTCTCGCACTCCGCCGCGAACGCCGCGTTCAGCCGCCCCAGCTCGTCCCGGAACCGCCGTCCCGCGGCCGTCGCCGGGACCACGCCCGAACCCACCTCGTTCGTCACCGCCACCACGGTCCGCGAGGTCTCCCGGACGGCGGCGACCAGCTCCGCGACCCGCGCCCGCAGCGCCTTCTCGCCGCCCTCCGCCCACCGGCCGTCGTCCCAGGCCCCCACCCGGTCCATCGCATCGGTCAGCCACAGCGAGAGGCAGTCGATCAGCAGTGGCGGCCCGTCCGCCTGCAGCAGTCCCGCCACCTCGCAGGTCTCCGCGGTGCGCCAGGCGGCCGGCCGGCGCTCCCGGTGCAGCCCGATCCGCGCCGCCCACTCGGTGTCCCCGTCCCGCCGCCCGCCCGTCGCCACGTACACCACGTCGGGGAAGGTCTCCAGCCGCAGTTCCGCCTCCACCGACTTCCCCGACCGGGCGCCCCCGGTCACCAGGGTGCGGCGGGGCACCTCGGGAAGGGGGCGGTACTCCCCGGTCACCAGCGTCGTCCCGTCGGGCACCGTCCGGGCCCCGGCCGCCGCGAGCCGGCGGTCCAGCTCGGCCCCGGGCGGGGCGTCGTGGTCCAGATGGACGGCGATGACCTCGGTGGCCGGCCCGACCGCGCCCACCGCCCGCAGCCGCGCCAGCGCGTCGGGCCGCCCCACCACGTCGCCGACCACCAGGTCGTACGGCTCCGGGAACGGCTCGGTGAGCCCGGCAGGAGCGGCGCCCTGCGGCAGGTAGAGCAGCCGTGCGCCGGCGGGGGAGGTGACTTCGTACCCCGTGCCCGGCGCGTCCATCGGCACGGCCCGCACCCGGTGCCCGCTGATCAGTGTCAGCACCTGCCCGTCCGGCACCCGGCCGGCCCGGGGGAGCCCGGGAGGCAGCTCGACCGCGGGCCCGTTCTGCGGGCGGGTCAGCAGCACCTGGCGGACACCGGCCAGCGAGTGGCCCGCCCGGGCGGCGGCGAGCGCCGCGCCCGGGGTGAGGTCGAGCAGCACGGCGTCGTCGACCAGAAGGGCCGTCGTGGCTCGCGCGGACCCGCCGCGGGCGGTCGCGCACACGGCGCAGGGGCAGTCGGGCCGGGGCAGCCCGCCGGGGGCTCCGGTGCCGAGGAGAGTCAGTTCCACACGGTGATCCTCCCGCGTGCGCGCCGGGCGTGCGCGCCCGGCCACGCCCTGGCGACGCGCCACGGGCCCCGGAGGACCGCCCGGCGCGCACGAGGGGGCGGGCGGTGGCGGGTTCCCGGCCCCCCGACGGCAATCTTCGGGACGATCGCGGCAGGATCGCGGGTGGAGGCCCTAGGCTCGGGGCAGCAACAGGACCCAGGAGGCTGACATGGCGTGGACGTGGCGGTTCGAGAAGTCCGACGGTACGGAGACGGAGCCGGCGCTGCAGCCGGAGGAATTCACCACACAGGGTGACGCGGAGTCCTGGATCGGCGAGTTCTGGAAGGAACTCCTGGACGGCGGGGCGGACCAGGTGACGCTCTTCGACGATTCCACGAAGATCTACGGCCCGATGAGCCTCCACGCGGAACCGGACCCGGAGCCGGAGCCCGCACCCGAGCCCGAGCCCGAGTCCTCCGGCACCGGAGCCGCGGCGGAACCCGGCGGCCCGCAGGCCGAGACCGTCTGATCGGGCGGGAGCGGGCGGGAGCGGGCGGGAGCGGAGTGTCCCGGACCGCCCGCTCCCGCTTTCGTTCCCGTGCGCGCTCGTGGCCGTTGCCGTAGCCCCGACGCCGCAGCCGCGCCGCCGGAGCCGTTCCCGTGTCCGCCGGTGTGTCAGATCTCGCCGAGCGTGACCCGGGCCGTCCGCGTGGCCCCGCCGCGGGTGTACGTCACCTCGGCCTCGTCCCCGGGCTGCTCGGAGGCGAGCGCCTCCGCGAGCGAGGTGATCGTGGTGACCTCGGTGGAGCCGAGCCGGGTGACGATGTCGCCGACCCGCATCCCCGCGTCGTACGCGGCCCCGCCCCGGGCCACGCTCACCAGCGCCACGCCGGCCGGCTGGTAGTCGTCGTCGACGACCGTGCGGCCGGTGACGTCGAGCGCGGCCCGCCCGGAGTCGGTGACCTTGCCCTTCTCGATGATCTGGTCCGCGATGGTCTTCACCGTCGACACCGGGATCGCGAAGCCGATGCCGGGCGCCGCACTGTTGCCGAGGGCGGGGTCGGTCGCCGCGAGCGTGGGGATGCCGATGACCTCGCTGTTCAGGTTGACCAGCGCGCCCCCGCTGTTGCCCGGGTTGATCGCCGCCGAGGTCTGCACCATGTTGGCGAGGGTCGCCCCCGTACCGCCGCCCGACTCGGACTCGCTGACCGTCCGGCCGAGCGCCGAGACGATGCCCTGCGTGACGCTGCTGGACAGACCGAGCGGCGAGCCCATCGCCAGCACGATCTGCCCCACCTCGACCTTCTCCGAATCGCCGAACTTCGCCGCCCGCAGTCCGTCCGGTACGTCGTCGAGGCGGATGACGGCCAGATCCTGCGCCGGGTAGGTCGCGACCAGGGAGGCGGCGAGCACCTTCTCGCCGGTGGCGACGCTGACCTTGAAGGACTTCCCGTCGCCGACGACGTGGGCGTTGGTCACGATGTCGCCGCGGTCGTCGTAGACGATGCCGGAACCCAGCCCGTCGGCGGTCTGGATCTGGACCACGGAGGGCAGTACCTCGCGGATCACCCGCTGGTAGTCGGTCTCCAGCTGCGCCACGGCGTGGGGCGCGGAATCCTGCCGGGCCGCCGACGCGGAGGCCGCCGGGGAGACACGCTCCGAGGCGTGGCCGCCGGGGGCCCGGCCGGAGCAGCCGCTCACCAGGGCGAGTGCGCTCAGACCTGCGGCCAGGGGCAGCGAGAGCCGGCGGGCGAGGCTGCGGGAGGGGGATGCGTCCATGTCCGGAGTATCCCGTTCGTCCCCTTCGGGCGGCGGGTGCTGCTGGGCCGAACGGTCCGGTCCCCGCCGTTCGCTCCGGCCACCGTCGGGCCCGTCCCGCCGGGGCGGGCAGGCCCCGTCAGGTCCGTTCGCCGCGTACGCCGCACAGGTGGAGGAGTGCTGCCACCCGCCGGTACGGATCGGTCCGCCCGGCCCGCTCCTCGGCGGCGAAGATCTGCTCCAGCTCGGCGGCGTCGGGCAGGGGGGCGTCGCCCGGGGCGTTGTCCGTGAAGACGCGCACCCCGTACCAGGCGCGCAGCGGCGCCGCGATCCCCGCCAGGGTGGCGGTCAGCGCGTCGAGCCGGTCGGCCCGGACCTGGAGGCCGAGCCGGTTGGTGTAACGGGCGGTGTCGAAGGCGGCGTGCGCCGATCCGAAGTCACCGGCCGCGGCCGGGCGCATCGCCAGCGCGTCGCCGTTCCGTACGAGCAGGGAGAGGAGGCCCCCGGGTGCCAGCACCCGGGCCAGCCCCGCCAGCAGGGCGTCCGGCTCCTCGACGTACATCAGTACGCCGTGGCAGAGCACCATGTCGAAGCTGCCGGGGAGGAAGTGGACCCCGGTCTCCGAGCCGTCGCCCTCGATCAGCCGGACGCGCTCGCGGATGCCTTCCGGCTCGTGGGCCAGCGCCTCACGGGCCGAGGCGAGCATCTCGGGGTCGGAGTCCAGGCCGGTCACCGAGTGGCCGGCCCGGGCCAGGCGCAGGGCCTGGGTGCCCTGGCCCAGCCCGACGTCGAGGATGCTCAGCCGCCGCCCCACCGGGAAGCGGGCGGCTATCTGCTCGTCCAACTGCCGGGCCACGAGCTCCTGGCGGACGACGTTGCGCAGTCCGCCGAGTCCCGCGAGCCAGGTCGAGGACCCTCCGGCGAATCCCGAGGTGTCCGCGGTCAGGGCCGCTCTCCTCGCTTGACCTGCGGCTTCGGCAGCCGCAGCCGGCGCATCTGGAGCGTACGCATCAGGCCGTACGCCACGGCACCGCGCTGCGGGGTGTCCGGGAAGCGGACGCGCAGCTGCTTGCGCAGCCGGAACGCGAGACCGATGGAGTCCAGCACGATCAGCACGATCACGCCGAGCCAGAGCAGCAGCGAGATGTTCTGGATGTTCCGGATCTGGATCACGCTGAGGACCAGGATGACCACGGCCATCGGCAGGAACCACTCGGCGATGCAGAAGCGCGAGTCCACGAAGTCACGGACGAAGCGCCGCACCGGGCCCTTGTCGCGGGTCGGGAGGTAGCGCTCGTCACCGGAGGCGAGGGCCTCGCGCTGCTTGGCCATGTCGACCCGGCGCGCTTCGCGCTGTCGCTTCACCGCCTCCTTGCGGTCGACCGGCGTGGTCGAGGCGCGACGGCGCTGCGTCTGCGCGTCGTTGCGCTTCGGCGTGGGGCGACCCTTGGGAGCCTGCGGGTCGCGGGACTGGGTGGAGAGGTCCGCCGTCACCTTGCCGGTGGGGGCCTTCTCTTCTTTGGAGCGGCTACGGAACACAAAACCCAAGGGTACGGGGTCCGGCGCGCGGCCAGACGGACAGGGCGGGAACGATCCGGCAACGGCCCGCGTCCTCAACGGTGTCCCACCGGGGCAACACGGACGCCCACCCCGGTCGGCCCGCACCGCCGTGTACTCCTCGAGCGGGAGCGGCCGCCCGGCGCAGTCGTCCTTGGGGAGGAGCACATCGAGCCCCGAACAGTGCGGTAATGGAGACAGGGCCCGTACTGTGGGTTCTGTTGGAGTGCTGGAGCTCAGTCGTTGAGAAGGGGGCGCGCGAAGCCTATGAGCGGTGTCATGAAGCGTATGGGAATGATCTTCCGCGCGAAGGCAAACAAGGCTCTTGACCGGGCCGAGGATCCGCGCGAGACCCTCGATTACTCGTACCAGAAGCAGCTGGAACTGCTGCAGAAGGTGCGTCGCGGAGTCGCCGACGTGGCGACGTCGCGCAAGCGGCTTGAGCTGCAGCTGAACCAGTTGCAGGGTCAGTCGTCCAAGCTGGAGGAGCAGGGCCGCAAGGCGCTGGCGCTCGGCCGGGAGGACCTCGCCCGCGAGGCGCTCTCCCGTCGCGCCGCCCTCCAGCAGCAGGTCACCGACCTGGAGACGCAGCACCAGACGCTGCAGGGCGAGGAGGAGAAACTCACTCTCGCGGCCCAGCGGCTCCAGGCCAAGGTCGACGCCTTCCGCACCAAGAAGGAGACGATCAAGGCCACCTACACCGCGGCCCAGGCGCAGACCCGCATCGGGGAGGCGTTCTCCGGCATCTCCGAGGAGATGGGCGACGTCGGCCTGGCCATCCAGCGGGCCGAGGACAAGACCCAGCAGATGCAGGCCCGGGCGGGCGCGATCGACGAGCTGCTCGCCTCCGGCGCCCTCGACGACCCCACCGGCACCGCCAAGGACGACATCGCCGCCGAGCTGGACCGCATCTCCGGTGGTACGGATGTGGAGCTGGAGCTCCAGCGGATGAAGGCCGAACTGGCCGGCGGCACCTCGACCGGCCAGCAGGCCATCGAGGGCGGCGCCCAGGACACCGCGCCCGGCTCCCAGCAGCAGTCACCGCACCGGTACGACAAGAGCTGAGGACGGTCATGATCGTACGGATCATGGGGGAGGGCCAGCTGGAACTGGCCGACGGCAAGATCGCCGAGCTGAACACGCTCGACGACGAGTTGCTCGCGGAGATGGAGCGCGGCGACGGCCCCGGCTTCCGCACCACGCTGCACGCCCTGCTCGGCCGGGTCCGCGAACTGGGCTCGCCGCTGCCGGACGACTCCCTGGAGCCGTCCGAGCTGATCCTGCCGTCGCCCGACGCCACCCTCGAAGAGGTCCGCGCCATGCTCCACGACGACGGGCTGATCCCCGGCTGACCCACCGCACGCGCACGCGCACTCCACATATCGCCCGCCCGGACCCCCGGGCGGGCGATATGCGTGTGCGGGCGGCGCGGCAGGCAGGCCAGGGGCGCGCGCGGGGGGCGCACCGGAGCGCGACGGCCGCCGCCCCGGCCACCCCGCTCCCCGGACGCCGTACCGTTGCCCGACGTGACCACCCTCGGAACCGGACTCGCGCGCGCCCGCCGCTGGCTGCGGGACCACCCGCTCGCCTTCGACGCGGCGCTCGCCCTCGCCGTCCTCGGGACCATGCTCGTGGCGTCCTTCGCCGACTCCGGCGGCCCCGGCCACCACGGACCCTCCTTCGGTTCCCGGAGCCCCGCCGCCTCCAGCGTCGTCCTGATGCTGCTCGGCGCCGCAGCGCTGGTGCTGCGCAGGAAGCGGGCCCTCCAGGTGCTCGGCTTCACCTGCTGCCTGTCGGTCGTGGAGTTCGTGGTGGTCGACCCACCGGGGCCGGTGGTGATGAGCGCGGTCGTGGCCCTCTACACCGTCGCCTCCCGCACCGACCGGCCCACCGCCTGGCGGGTCGGGCTGGTCACCGGCGGCGCGCTGGCCGCCACCGCGATGATCTTCGGGGCGGCACCCTGGTACAGCCAGGTCAATCTGGGCGTCGTCGCCTGGACCGGTCTCGCCGGAGCGGCCGGGGACGCCGTGCGCAGCCGCCGGGCCTTCATCGACGCCATCCAGGAACGCGCCGAACGCGCCGAGCGCACCCGCGACGAGGAGGCCCGCCGCCGCGTCGCCGAGGAGCGCCTGCGCATCGCCCGCGACCTGCACGACGTCGTCGCCCACCACATCGCGCTGGTCAACGTCCAGGCCGGGGTCGCCGCCCACGTCATGGACAAACGCCCCGACCAGGCCAAGGAGGCGCTCGCGCACGTACGCGAGGCCAGCCGCTCGGCGCTCGACGAACTCCGCGCCACCGTGGGGCTGCTGCGCCAGTCCGGCGACCCCGCCGCGCCCACCGAACCCGCGCCCGGCCTCGCCGTCCTCGGCGAACTGGTCGCCACCTTCCGCAACGCCGGCCTCCCGGTGGAGGTCGCCTGCCCCGAGCACTCCGCCCCGCTGCCCGCCGCCGTCGACCTGGCCGCCTACCGGGTCGTCCAGGAAGCCCTGACCAACGTGCGCAAGCACGCCGGGGCCGGCACCAAGGCCGAGGTGAGCGTCGTACGGGTCGGAGCCTCCGCGGAGGTGACCGTGCTCGACAACGGCCGCGGCACCCCCGCGGTCCCCGCCCAGGGCGGACTCGGCGGCGGCCACGGCCTCCTCGGCATGCGCGAGCGCGTCACCGCGCTCGGCGGCACCCTCACGGCGGGCCCCCGCTACGGCGGCGGATTCCGGGTGCATGCGATCCTCCCGTTGGACGTCCGGCCGGGCGATCCGGAACGTACGGGAGGACCCGCGTGAGCGTGATCAGGGTGCTGCTCGCCGACGACCAGGCACTGCTGCGCAGCGCGTTCCGGGTGCTGGTCGACTCGGAACCCGACATGCGGGTGGTCGGTGAGGCCGCCGACGGCGCCCAGGCACTGGAACTCGCCCGCACCACCGCCCCCGACGTCGTCCTGATGGACATCCGGATGCCCGGCACCGACGGCCTCGCCGCGACCCGCCTGATCAGCGCGGACCCGGCGCTCGCCGGCGTACGGGTCGTCATGCTGACCACCTTCGAGGTGGACGAGTACGTCGTGCAGTCGCTGCGGGCCGGGGCCTCCGGCTTCCTCGGCAAGGGCGCGGAACCCGAGGAGCTCCTGCAGGCGATACGCGTCGCCGCGGCGGGCGAGGCGCTGCTCTCGCCGGCCGCCACCAAGGGGCTGATCGCCACCTTCCTCGCGCAGGCGGCCTCCTCGGACCAGCTGCCCGACGCCGCCGCCCACGCCGAGCGGCTGGACGCACTCACCGTCCGCGAGCGCGAGGTGCTCGTCCAGGTCGCCGCCGGACACCCCAACGACGAGATCGCCGAACGCCTCGCCGTCAGCCCGCTCACCGTCAAGACCCATGTGAACCGGGCCATGGCGAAACTGGGCGCCCGCGACCGCGCCCAACTCGTCGTCATCGCCTACGAGTCGGGCCTGGTACGCCCCCGGGTCCGCTGACCGCTCCGCCGGCGTCGGCGGGGCGCGTACCGCCCGGAGCGCGGACCGGGTGGAGGCGGGCGTACTCCAGCTGCGGTACACGCCGGTCGTAAAAGCAGCCCGGGGGGCGACGCTCCGCCCGGGGCCATCAGGGATCGTAAGAGTGGGCCGGGTGTGTCCCCTCTGACCCCCGCACCCGCCCATCACCGCGTAAGCCACAGAAGAGAGACCCCACCCATGTCCTGGCTGTCAAGGTTCAGCCTCGCGCAACGGGCCCTGATCGGGCTGATCTCCATCGTCGCCCTCGTCTTCGGCGCGATAGCGATCCCGCAGCTCAAGCAGCAGCTGCTGCCGACCATCGAGCTGCCGATGGTGTCGGTCCTGGCGCCCTATCAGGGGGCGTCCCCCGATGTGGTCGAGAAGCAGGTCGTCGAACCGCTCGAGAACGCCATCAAGGCCGTCGACGGCATCGAGGGAGTCACCTCGACCGCCAGCGAGGGCAACGCCGTCGTCATGGCCAGCTTCGACTTCGGGGACGAGGGCACCAAGCAGCTCGTCGCCGACATCCAGCAGGCCGTGAACCGCGCGCGCAACCAGCTCCCGGAGGGCGTCGACCCGCAGGTCATCGCCGGTTCCACCGACGACATTCCGACCGTGGTCCTCGCCGTCACCTCCGACAAGGACCAGCAGGCGCTCGCCGACCAGCTGGACCACACCGTCGTGCCCGCGCTGGAGGACATCGAGGGCGTCGGCCAGGTCGCGGTCAGTGGCGTCCAGGAACTGCAGGTCTCCGTCGTCCCCGACGACAAGAAGCTCGCGAAGGCCGGCCTCTCCGCGGCCTCGCTCTCCCCGGCGCTCCAGGCGGCCGGCGGCACCATGTCGGCCGGCTCCTTCGCCGAGTCGGGCAAGAGCCGCACCATCCAGGTCGGCGGGGGCTTCACCTCCCTCCAGCAGATCGAGGACGTCCGGATCGTCCCCGGCGCGGCGACCGGCAAGCCCGGCAAGCCGGTCCGCCTGGGTGACGTCGCCACCGTGAAGCAGGAGGAGGCAGCCCCGGTCTCCATCACCCGCACCAACGGCAAGCCCAGCCTCGCCGTGATGGCGACGATGGACCAGGACGGCAGCGCCGTCGCCATCTCCGACGCGGTCGAGAAGAAGCTGCCCGACCTGCGCAAGGACCTGGGCGCCGGGGCCGAGCTGACGGTCGTCTCCGACCAGGGCCCGGCCGTCTCCAAGGCGATCTCCGGTCTGACCACCGAGGGAGCGCTCGGCCTGGTCTTCGCCGTCGTGGTGATCCTGCTCTTCCTCGCGTCGATCCGCTCGACGCTCGTCACCGCGGTCTCCATCCCGCTCTCCGTGGTCCTCACGCTCATCGTTCTGTGGACCCGCGACCTGTCGCTCAACATGCTCACCCTCGGGGCGCTGACCATCGCGATCGGCCGGGTCGTCGACGACTCGATCGTCGTCCTGGAGAACATCAAGCGCCACCTCGGCTACGGCGAGGAGCGCCAGCCGGCGATCATCGCCGCGGTGAAGGAGGTGGCCGGAGCGGTCACCGCCTCGACGCTCACCACCGTCGCCGTCTTCCTGCCGATCGGACTCGTCGGCGGCATGGTCGGCCAGCTCTTCGGCTCGTTCTCGATCACCGTCACGGCGGCGCTGCTGGCCTCACTGCTGGTCTCGCTGACCGTGGTGCCGGTCCTCTCCTTCTGGTTCCTGCGCGCCCCCAAGGGCGCCGAGGAGGACCCGGACGCGGCTCGCCGCAAGGCAGAGGAGAAGGAAGCCGCGAGCCGGCTCCAGCGCTTCTACGTCCCCGTCCTGCGCTTCGCGACCCGGCGCCGCGTCACCAGCGTGGTGCTCGCGCTGGTGATCCTGCTCGGCACGTTCGGCATGGCCCCGCTGCTGAAGACCAACTTCTTCGACCAGGGCGAGCAGGAGGTCCTCTCCGTCACCCAGAAGCTGACGCCGGGCACCAGCCTGGACTCGGCCGACGAGGCGGCCCGCAAGGTCGAGAAGGTCATCGCCGCCGACAAGGGCGTGAAGGACTACCAGGTCACCGTCGGTTCTTCCGGCTTCATGGCCGCCTTCGGCGGTGGCACGGGAGCCAACCAGGCCTCCTACCAGATCACCCTGAAGGACGCGGGCGACTACGACGCCGCCCAGAAGCGGATCGAGGACGGTCTCGCGAAGCTGGACGGCATCGGCCGCACCAGCATCGCCGCGGGTGGCGGCTTCGGCAGCCAGGACCTGAGCGTCACGGTCAAGGCCGCCGACGCGGACGTGCTGAAGAAGGCGTCCGAGGCGGTGCGCACCGAGGTGGAGAAGCTGGACGGTGTCACCGACGTCCAGAGCGACCTCTCGCAGAGCGTGCCGCGCATCTCGGTCCGCGCCAACGACAAGGCGGCCGCCGCCGGCTTCGACCAGACCACGCTCGGCGCCGTCGTCGCCGGAGCGGTCGGCGGCACGAAGTCCGGCAAGGCGATGCTCGACGACACCGAGCGCGACGTCGTCGTGAAGTCCGCGACGCCGGCCACCACCATGGCGCAGCTCAAGGAGGTGCGGCTCGGCTCGGTGAAGCTCGGCCAGATCGCGGACGTCGAGCTGGTTCCCGGTCCGGTCTCCATGACCCGGATCGACGGACAGCGCGCCGCCACCATCACGGCGCGGCCCACCGACGAGAACACCGGCGCGGTCAGCACCGAGCTCGCGTCGAAGCTGGACGCGCTCGACCTTCCCGAGGGCGCCACCGCCACCATCGGCGGCGTCACCGCGGACCAGGACGACGCCTTCCTCAAGCTGGCCCTCGCCATGCTGGCGGCCGTCGCGATCGTCTTCATGCTGCTGGTCGCGACCTTCCGTTCGCTGATCCAGCCGCTGATCCTGCTGGTCTCCATCCCGTTCGCGGCCACCGGTGCCCTCGGTCTGCTGATCGTCACCGGCACCCCCATGGGTGTCCCGGCGATGATCGGCATGCTGATGCTCATCGGCATCGTGGTCACCAACGCGATCGTGCTGATCGACCTGATCAACCAGTACCGGTCGCAGGGCATGGGCGTCGTCGAGGCGGTCGTCGAGGGCGGCCGTCACCGGCTCCGTCCGATCCTGATGACCGCGCTGGCGACGATCTTCGCGCTGCTGCCGATGGCGCTCGGCGTCACGGGCGACGGCGGGTTCATCTCCCAGCCGCTGGCCGTCGTCGTGATCGGCGGTCTCCTCACCTCCACCCTGCTGACGCTCCTGCTGGTGCCGACGCTGTACGCCATGGTGGAGCTGGGCAAGGAGCGCCGGGCCAAGAGGAAGGCGGCCTGGCGCGCGACGAAGGGCGAGGTTCCCGCGGAGGGCGACTCGGGCCCCGGCGCGGGCCCGGACGGCTCCCGCGAGGCGGCCCACTCCGGCGTCTGACGGCGGCCGACGACGGCCGAACCGGCACCCGTGTTCGAAAAGGGCCCGGCCCCCGCACTCTTCGCAAGAGAGTGCGGGGGCCGGGCCCTCCGGTCGTTACGGGGCCGCCCTACGGCAGCGCGAGCATCCGCTCCAGCGCCAGCTTGGCGTACTTCTCGGTCTCCCGGTCGACCTGGATCCGGTTGACCAGCTTGCCCTCGGCCAGCGACTCCAGCGTCCAGACCAGGTGCGGCAGGTCGATCCGGTTCATCGTCGAGCAGAAGCAGACCGTCTTGTCGAGGAAGACGATCTCCTTGTCCTCGGCCGCGAAACGGTTCGCCAGACGGCGCACCAGGTTGAGCTCGGTGCCGATGGCCCACTTGGAGCCGGCCGGGGCCGCCTCCAGGGCCTTGATGATGTACTCGGTCGAACCGACCTGGTCGGCCGCCGCGACGACCTCGTGCTTGCACTCCGGGTGGACCAGGACGTTGACGCCGGGGATGCGCGCGCGCACGTCCTCCACGGACTCCACCGAGAAGCGCCCGTGCACCGAGCAGTGCCCGCGCCACAGGATCATCTTCGCGTCGCGCAGCTGCTGGACCGTCAGCCCGCCGTTCGGCTTGTGCGGGTTGTAGAGGACGCAGTCGTCCAGGGACATCCCCATGTCCCGGACCGCGGTGTTGCGGCCCAGGTGCTGGTCGGGGAGGAAGAGGACCTTGTCGCCCTGCTCGAAGGCCCACTCCAGCGCCCGCTCGGCGTTGGAGGAGGTGCAGATGGTGCCGCCGTGGCGCCCGGTGAACGCCTTGATGTCGGCCGAGGAGTTCATGTACGAGACGGGGACGACCCGGTCGGCCACGCCCGCCTCGGTCAGTACGTCCCAGCACTCGGCGACCTGCTCGGCGGTGGCCATGTCGGCCATCGAACAGCCCGCCGCGAGGTCCGGCAGCACGACCTTCTGATCGTCGCCGGTCAGGATGTCCGCGGACTCGGCCATGAAGTGCACACCGCAGAAGACGATGTACTCGGCCTCCGGGCGGGCGGCGGCGTCACGGGCCAGCTTGAAGGAGTCGCCGGTGACGTCCGCGAACTGGATGACCTCGTCGCGCTGGTAGTGGTGGCCGAGGACGAAGACCTTGTCCCCGAGCTTCTCCTTCGCGGCGCGGGCGCGCTCCACGAGATCCGGGTCGGACGGGGAGGGCAGGTCGCCGGGGCACTCCACACCGCGCTCGCTCCTCGGGTCGGCCTCACGGCCGAGCAGCAGCAGGGCCAGGGGCGACGGCTGAACATCGAGTTCCACAGGGGGGTGGGCCGTGGTCACGTCACGCACCCTTTCTTGTCATTGGTGAGCGCGGCGGAGCCGGGCGGTGAGGCCGGTGCTCAGCGCCGGGAGTCTTTTCGTCTATTTGACGTTATCTATGATAACCGGATCGTGTCACTTTGACGACACCATTACCGTCGATGTGACGCATACCCTCGCGCGCGCCGTGTGCGAGCATGAAAAGAGAACAGGCGGACGTGGGCGCGGAATGAATCCGCGCGCGCGGCGGTTGCACCGTCGGCAAGCAGTCCGTACAACCCGGGAGAGAAGCAGATGTCCGTATCGGACGAGACCACCACCGTGAGCGACGGCATCCTCCTGTCCGACGCCGCCGCAGCCAAGGTCAAGGGCCTGCTGGACCAGGAGGGCCGCGACGACCTCGCCCTGCGCGTCGCCGTACAGCCCGGCGGCTGCTCCGGCCTGCGCTACCAGCTCTTCTTCGACGAGCGTTCGCTCGACGGCGACGTCGTGAAGGACTTCGACGGCGTCAAGGTCGTCACCGACCGCATGAGCGCCCCGTACCTCGGCGGCGCCTCGATCGACTTCGTCGACACCATCGAGAAGCAGGGCTTCACGATCGACAACCCCAACGCCACCGGCTCCTGCGCCTGCGGCGACTCCTTCAGCTGAGCCCTCACCGGCTTTCTGAGCACACCCCGCCCGGTCACGGGCCGGTGGCGGAGCACGAGCGCGTACGGCGGCGGCCCCGGAATCTCTTCCGGGGCCGCCGCCGTCGTACGTCCGCGTTCTCAGGTCCTCAGGCAGCCGGACCCCTCAGACCCGGGGCACCGACCGGCCCGAGGCCGCGTCGACGACCGTCCGCCCCGCGAGCGGGGAGTCCAGCGTCACCGTGTCCCTGAGCTCTTTGGCAAGGGCGATGCACGGCCCGCCGTCGTGCTTACCGGACTCCTTGACCGTGATCCGTACCTGCCCCGCGCTCTCCTCGGCGCTCGCCGCGTAGTCGGAGCACACCCCGCCCCAGAACGTGACGTCCAGCGTCCGCCCGTCCGCCGTGTACGAGGTGACCTTCCCGCCGCCGGACGGTTCCTGCTCCCGCGACCGCGCCAGGTACGCAGGGTCCACCGCGATCCGCGCGACCGTGGAGACCGCGCCGCCCGCCTCCGGCCGCACCGTGAAGAGCCAGGACGGCACGAGGGCCTGGCCCCCGTCCACGTACTGCGCCGAGAGCCCGAACACCGCGTCCTCCACCGTCATCGCCACCGTCGGCACGGGGCGGCCGGCGGACGGGACGCACATCGGCCCGGCCGCCTTCGGCCCGCCCGCGGGGTCCCCCAGCGGCTCGGGCGTCGCGCAGCCCCCCGGGTCCGGCGCGCCGGCCGTTCCGTCGGCGTTCAGCGACGCCACCGCCTCGGCCGCCGTCACCACCGGGTAGGCGGCACCCCCGGCGGGAAGCGCCAGCCGGCCCGAAGCCCCGGTCACCGTCCCGTCCGGCCCGACCTGGACCCCGGTCGACCAGCCGTACGTCGGCAGCCCGTCCACCACCGGGTCGGCGTTCACCACCCGTACGGCGCCGATCAGTTGGTCCGTGCCGAGCGCGGCGCCGCCGAGGCCCGCCGCATCGAGCACCGGCCGGGCCGCCGCCTTCGCCTTCTCGGGGCCCACCGGGCCCGTCTCCTCGGCTCCGTCCGCGCACACCGCTCCGGACGGGCAGGGGGAGAGGGGGCCCGAGCCGCGCGCGTAGCTCCAGGTCCCGGGCGCTGCCCGCGCGACCCGCAGGTACGGCTGCGCACCGCCCTCGTCGGAGCCCAGCAGCCAGAACGCGCCCTCGCCGCGCGGGGTGCCCCGCATCCCGAGCGCCCGCGCCAGCCGGGACACCTGGGAGGCGGTCACCGCGCCGTCCGCCCGGCGCACGGACGCCGTCGCCGGGCCGCCGGGCAGTGCGCCGTGCACGCGGTAGACCACACCGGTGGGCGCCGGTTCGCCGGGGGCGATGCCCGGCCCGGACGGACCGGCCGTCCCGGAGACGTCCAACGGCGCCGGAGAGGGAGAACGCGCGGGTGCCGGGGCCGCCGCCCGGGAGCCCTCGCCGTCGTCCGCCGTGGCCGCCCACCAGGCTCCGCCGCCGCCGGCCAGTACGACCGCGGCCACCGCCGCGGCGACCAGGGCGGAGGGCCGCCGCCGGGGGACGGTCATGTCGTTGTCGGGTCGCTCGACGCTCACCGGATCACTCCTTCGCCGTCACTGCCTGGGCGGGCGGTCCGCCCGTCCCCACGGAGGGGACGGAGCTGTGACGGCGCGCCGCGGCGATCGGTTCCCCCCCGGTACGCCGAGTGCCGTCCCGGCGGCGGGAGTTCGCCTCGGGGCGGGTCCGGGACCGTCGCGGCCGGTCCGGTCAGCCCCCGTACTCCTCCGTCGCCTCGATCAGCCGCGCGGAGGCGGGCGGCACCCTGACTCCGTGAATCAGGGACGGCGCGACGCGCGGCGTGGCAGTCTTCGGCGGAACGACCCAGTGCGGTGCCATCCGCACGCAGTCGCCCCTCAGATCGGCCAGGCTCGCTTCGGGCTCGGACACAACGCTGTGTGTGGGCATATCCGCACCGTACGCACCGATCCCCTCGGGGAGAAAGACCTACTATCGGGTAGTTTCAACCCATCGGTGCCAGGCCGTGTCCGACCATACGCGTCGGATCAGCGGGCGGTCTCCGGCGCGGTGCGTCGCAAGGCGGAGGACTGCCCGGGTGCTGGATGTACTCGGGCAATCCGACAACGCCCCGAGGTGCCGTGCCGGGCGCCGCCCGCCCGGCGGGAATCGCCGGACACGGCCCGAGGGCGTCAACGGGTAGCGTGAGGTGTCACGCCGTCCCGGAACGCTCACGCGTCCCCCCGCCCTCCGCAGGAGCAGCCTCCCGTGCGCATCGCAGTCACCGGCTCCATCGCCACCGACCACCTCATGACTTTCCCCGGCCGCTTCGCCGACCAGCTCGTCGCGGACCAGCTGCACACGGTCTCCCTCTCCTTCCTGGTCGACGCCCTGGACGTGCGCCGGGGCGGGGTCGCGGCCAACATCTGCTTCGGCATGGGGCTGCTCGGCACCTCCCCGGTGCTGGTGGGCGCCGCCGGCTCCGACTTCGACGAGTACCGCGCGTGGCTCGACCGGCACGGCGTGGACACCGGGTCCGTCCGCATCTCCGAGGTGCTCCACACCGCGCGCTTCGTCTGCACCACGGACGCCGACCACAACCAGATCGGCTCCTTCTACACCGGCGCCATGAGCGAGGCCCGGCTCATCGAGCTGCACAGCGTCGCGGAGCGCCTCGGCGGCCTCGACCTCGTCTCCATCGGCGCCGACGACCCGGAGGCGATGCTCCGCCACACCGAGGAGTGCCGCACCCGGGGCATCCCCTTCGCCGCGGACTTCTCCCAGCAGATCGCCCGGATGAACGGCGAAGAGATCCGGATACTGCTGGAGGGCGCCACCTACCTCTTCTCCAACGAGTACGAGAAGGGGCTCATCGAGTCCAAGACCGGCTGGACCGACGAGGAGATCCTGGCCAAGGTCGGCCACCGGATCACCACCCTCGGCGCGCGCGGGGTGCGCATCGAACGCGTGGGCGAGCCGGTCATCGAGGTCGGCTGCCCCGACGAGGAGACGAAGGCCGACCCCACCGGCGTCGGCGACGCCTTCCGCGCCGGCTTCCTCTCCGGCCTCGCCTGGGGCGTCGGCCTGGAGCGCGCCGCCCAGGTCGGCTGCATGCTCGCCACCCTGGTCATCGAGACGGTCGGCACGCAGGAGTACACCCTGCGCCGCTCCCGCTTCATGGACCGTTTCGCCAAGGCGTACGGGCACGAGGCCGCCGACGAGGTCCGCGCGCACCTCGCCTGATCCCGGGGCCTGATCCCGGGGCCTGATCCGTACGGCCCGGTGTCCCGCCGGACCGTACGGGCCCCTCGGGCCGGCTTCCTCCCGCCCAGCCCTTCAGCTCACCCGGCGGACCACGTACGCCGCGCCCCGCTCGGCCGGCTCCTCGCCCACGTACTCCTGCTCCCGCATCTCGCACCAGGCCGGGATGTCCAGCCGGGCCGCCTCGTCGTCGGCGAGCACCGTGACCGTGCCGCCCACCGGTACGTCCCCGATCACCTTGGCGAGCTCGATCACCGGGATCGGGCAACGCCGGCCCAGCGCGTCCACCACGAGCGAGGCGGCCGGCGTGGGGGTGGCGACCCCCGTGACTCCGGCCGCCCCGGCGGGCCGGCCGGTCACCGGCACCCCGAGGCGCTCCCGTACCCCGGCGACGACCCCCGGCAGCACGTCGAGGAAGCGCTCCACGTCGGAGGCGGCCGTGCCCGCGGGCAGCGACACCCGCACGTTCCCCTCCGAGAGCACCCCCATCGCCTTCAGCACATGGCTGGGCGTCAGCGTGCTGCTGGTGCAGGAGGAACCGGACGACACGGAGAACCCGTTCCGGTCCAGCTCGTGCAGCAGGGTCTCCCCGTCGACGTAGAGACAGGAGAAGGTGGCGACGTGCGGCAGCCGCCGCTCCGGGTCGCCCACCACCTCCACGTCCGGCACCCGGGCCGCCACCTGCGCGCGGACGCGGTCCACCAGCGCCCGCAGCCGCGCCGCCTCCGCCGCCGCCTCGGCGCGCACCGCGCGCAGCGACGCGGCGGCGGCCACGATGGCCGGAAGGTTCTCGAAGCCGGCCGACCGCCCCGACTCCCGCTCGTCGGCGGGGCCCCGGACCGCGAACCTGACCCCCTTGCGTACCGCCAGCAGTCCTACGCCCGCCGGGCCGCCCCACTTGTGCGCGCTCGCCGTCAGCAGCGACCAGCCGTCCGCCACCGGCCCCCATCCCAGGGACTGGGCCGCGTCCACCAGCAGGGGGACCCCGGCCTCCCGGCACAGCGCGGCGACGGCGGCCACCGGCTGCTCGGTGCCCACCTCGTGGTTGGCGGACTGGAGGCAGGCGAGCGCGGTGTCCTCGCCGAGCGAGGCGCCGAACACCGCGGAATCCACCGATCCGGTCCGTTCCACCGGCACCTCGGTGAAGGACCCGCCCGCCGCCTCGTGCGAGGCGGCGGCATGGAATACAGACGAGTGTTCGACGGCCGAGGCGACCAGGCGGCGACCGACACGCCGACGGCCCGAAAGAGCTCCGGCAATTCCCGTGTGCACCGCGGCCGTCCCCGAAGGGGTGAAAACCAGCTCGTCCGGGCGGCAGCCGACCGCCTCCGCGGCCGCCTCGCGCGCGGCGTCCAGCAGCATCCGGGCCCGCCGCCCCTCCCGGTAGAGGCGGGCGGGATCGGCCCATCCCTCGTCCAGGGAGGCCATCAGGGCCTGACGGGCCACGGGATGCAGGGGGGCGGAGGAGGCGGCGTCGAAGTAGGGCACCCCGCCACGCTAGTCCGCGGGCGGGCCCCCGCCGGTGGTGGCCACCCCCGAACCAGGAGAGGGAACGTCAGATGGCGCCCGGAAGCCGGGATTCCACCCCTTCGGGGTGTCGGACGGCGCGTTGGGCACCCTCCCCGCGCGACCCCAAATAGCGTCCAGTAGGGTTTGGTCCGCATAAACATCCAAACCCCTGCCCGCGACAGGGCGGCGACCGACCAGAGACATACGGGCGCGCCGACCGTAGCGGGCGAGACTCTCGGGAAGGCGCTACGTGAGTCCCAACGGCTCCGACCGCTCGTCGCGGCGCCCGATGCGGCGGAAGCTGCCGCAGGTGCTGACTGCGGGCCTGGTCCTGGCGACGGCCTCCGGTTGTTCGTACAACTGGCAGGATTTCCCTCGCCTCGGTATGCCTACCCCGGTAACGGAAGAGGCCCCTCGGATCCTCTCCCTCTGGCAGGGCTCGTGGGCGGCTGCGCTCGCCACGGGTGTCCTCGTCTGGGGGCTGATCCTCTGGAGTGCCTTCTTCCACCGGCGTAGCCGGACCAAGGTGGAGGTACCTCCGCAGACCCGGTACAACATGCCCATCGAGGCGCTGTACACAGTGGTCCCCCTCATCATCGTCTCGGTGCTCTTCTACTTCACCGCGCGCGATGAATCGAAGCTCCTCAGCCTCTCCACGAAGCCCGTCCACAACATCAACGTGGTCGGTTACCAGTGGAGCTGGGCGTTCAACTACGTCGAGGACGTGGACGGCTCGCCGAACACCACCAAGACGGCCCCGGAGCTTTCCGCGATCCCCGACCGCTACCTCGCGGACTTCCCGAAGGGCGCCGGCGGCGTCTACGACGCGGGAATCCCGGGCACGCGCAACCCCCAGACCGGCAACCCGGGTCCGACCCTGTGGCTGCCGAAGGGGGAGAAGGTCCGTTTCATCCTCACTTCACGTGACGTCATCCACTCCTTCTGGGTGGTGCCGTTCCTCATGAAGCAGGACGTCATCCCGGGCCACACCAACGCGTTCGAGGTCACTCCGAACAAGGAGGGCACCTTCATGGGCAAGTGCGCCGAGCTCTGCGGCGTCGACCACTCCCGGATGCTCTTCAACGTCAAGGTTGTCTCTCCCGAGCGTTACCAGCAGCACCTCAAGGAGCTGGCTGAGAAGGGGCAGACGGGCTACGTGCCGGCAGGCATCGAGCAGACTGACCCGGCCAGGAATGCGGAGACCAACAAACTGTGAGCATCCTCAACGAATCCCAGGGTGCCGCGGCAGCAGACGACTCGTACGAGGACGAGCTGCCGGTGCGGCGCAAGCAGCCGGGAAACATCGTCATCAAGTGGCTGACCACCACTGACCACAAGACGATCGGCACGCTCTACCTGGTCACGTCGTTCGCGTTCTTCTGCATCGGTGGACTGATGGCGCTCTTCATGCGCGCCGAGCTGGCCCGTCCGGGTACGCAGATCATGTCGAACGAGCAGTTCAACCAGGCGTTCACGATGCACGGCACGATCATGCTGCTGATGTTCGCGACGCCGCTGTTCGCCGGTTTCACCAACTGGATCATGCCGCTGCAGATCGGCGCGCCCGACGTGGCGTTCCCGCGGCTGAACATGTTCGCGTACTGGCTGTACCTCTTCGGTTCGCTCATCGCGGTCGGTGGCTTCCTCACCCCGCAGGGCGCCGCGGACTTCGGCTGGTTCGCCTACTCCCCGCTGTCGGACGCGGTCCGCTCGCCGGGTGTCGGCGCCGACATGTGGATCATGGGCCTGGCCTTCTCCGGCTTCGGCACGATCCTCGGCGCCGTCAACTTCATCACCACGATCATCTGCATGCGCGCCCCCGGCATGACGATGTTCCGGATGCCGATCTTCGTGTGGAACGTCCTGCTGACCGCTGTTCTGGTCCTGCTGGCCTTCCCGGTTCTCGCCGCCGCGCTCTTCGCATTGGAAGCGGACCGAAAATTCGGGGCCCACGTATTCGACGCGGCCAATGGCGGCGCATTGCTGTGGCAACACCTCTTCTGGTTCTTCGGACACCCAGAGGTGTACATCATCGCGCTACCGTTCTTCGGAATCATTTCGGAGATCATCCCCGTCTTCAGCCGCAAGCCGATCTTCGGCTACATCGGCCTGGTCGCGGCCACGATCGCCATCGCGGGTCTCTCCGTGACGGTGTGGGCACACCACATGTACGTGACGGGCGGCGTGCTCCTGCCGTTCTTCTCCTTCATGACGTTCCTCATCGCGGTGCCGACCGGTGTGAAGTTCTTCAACTGGCTCGGCACGATGTGGAAGGGATCGCTGTCCTTCGAGACGCCGATGCTCTGGTCGATCGGCTTCCTGATCACCTTCCTCTTCGGTGGTCTGACCGGCGTTCTGCTGGCCTCGCCGCCGCTGGACTTCCACGTCTCGGACTCGTACTTCGTCGTCGCGCACTTCCACTACGTCGTCTTCGGCACCGTGGTGTTCGCGATGTTCGCCGGATTCCACTTCTGGTGGCCGAAGTTCACCGGCAAGATGCTGGACGAGCGGCTCGGCAAGATCACCTTCTGGACGCTGTTCGTGGGCTTCCACGGCACGTTCCTGGTGCAGCACTGGCTCGGTGCCGAGGGCATGCCGCGTCGCTACGCGGACTACCTCGCGGCCGACGGCTTCACCGCGCTGAACACGATCTCGACGATCTCCTCGTTCCTGCTCGGTCTGTCGATCCTGCCGTTCTTCTACAACGTGTGGAAGACCGCCAAGTACGGCAAGAAGGTCGAGGTCGACGACCCGTGGGGCTACGGTCGTTCGCTGGAGTGGGCAACTTCCTGCCCGCCCCCGCGCCACAACTTCATCACCCTGCCGCGGATCCGTTCCGAATCCCCGGCGTTCGATCTGCACCACCCGGAGATCGCCGCGCTGGAGCAGCTCGGTCACCACTCCGAAGACGACAAGGTCCTCGCCGGTGGTAAGGAGGCAGGCAAGTGAAGATCCAGGGCAAGCTCTTCATCTGGCTGAGCGTCTTCATCCTGATCATGGCCATCACGTACGGCCTGTGGTCGAAGGAGCCGGTCGGCACCACCGCACTCGTCCTGGCCTTCGGGCTGTCCATCATGATCGGCTTCTACCTGGCCTTCACGGCCAACAGGGTCGACCAGATGGCCCAGGACAACAAGGAAGCGGACGTGGCCGACGAGGCCGGCGACGTGGGTTTCTTCTCCCCGCACAGCTGGCAGCCGCTCTCCCTGGCGATCGGCGGCGCGCTGCTCTTCATGAGCGTCGCCTTCGGCTGGTGGCTGGCGTACTTCTCGGCCCCGATGCTGGCGATCGGCCTGTTCGGCTGGGTCTTCGAGTACTACCGCGGTGAGAACCGCACCCAGTGACACCGCGTTACCCGTAACACCTCGCGAGGGGCCCGGACTGCTCGGCAAGAGCGGTCCGGGCCCCTCGTTTGCAGTCACAGAACGCGCTGGATCGGATGAATCTTCTTAGCGTGTGTTCATGAACGACACGCCGCGCACCCGCTCCGTAGTGAGCTGCACCCTGCTGGTCGTGACCCTGGTCGCCGCTGCGACCGCCTGTGGAGAACCCGATGGCCACCCGCTCTCGGCCAAGCCGTTCGACGCGGCGGACCAGGTCTCCTTCAACGGCCATGCCCCGCGGGGGAAGGCCGATCCCGACAAGCCCCTGGAAGTCACCGTCAAGGGTGACGAGGGACGCATCACCGATGTGACGGCCGCGGACAGCACCGGCCGCCGTCTGGCCGGCGAACTCGCCGCCGACGGGAAACGCTGGCACTCCACCACCCCGCTCGCCGCAGGCACGCGGTACGAGGTGAGGGTCACCACCGAGAACGAGGACGGCGCCCCGGGCCGCCGTACGCTCTCCTTCGAGACCACCTCCCCGAAGCAGCTCCTGAGCGTCTCCTTCGGCCCGCAGGCGGGCACGTACGGGGTCGGACAGCCCATCACCGCGGAACTCAGCGCTCCGGTCACCGACAGGGCCGCCAGGGCCACCGTCGAACGCTCCCTCAGGGTCCGGTCCACCCCCGCCGTGACCGGCTCCTGGTACTGGGTCGACGACAAGATCCTGCACTACCGGCCCCAGGACTACTGGCCCGCCGGGGCGTCGGTCGAGGTGACCAGCAACTTCAAGGGCATCAAGGTGACCAACGCCCTGTACGGCGCCGAGGTGAAACCGCTACGGCTCACCATCGGCGACCGGATCGAGGCCATCACCGACGCCGCCGAGCACGAGATGACCGTGCTCCGCAACGGAGAAGTGATCAACACCATTCCGGTCACCACCGGAAAGCCGGGCTTCTCCACCCGCAACGGCGTCAAGGTCGTCCTCGGGAAGGAGCCGTTCGTCCGGATGCGCGGCGAGACCGTCGGCATCGCCGAGGGCTCCTCCGAGTCGTACGACCTGCCGGTCTACTGGGCCACCCGGGTGACGTGGAGCGGCGAGTACGTGCACGCCGCGCCGTGGTCCGTCGGCTCCCAGGGCAGCGCCAACGTGAGCCACGGCTGCACCGGGATGAGCACGGACAACGCCGAATGGTTCTTCGACACCGTCCGCGAGGGCGACGTCGTCAAGGTCGTCGGCAGCGAGGGGGAGACCATGACCCCCTTCGACAACGGGTTCGGGGACTGGAACGTCTCCTGGGAGGCGTGGCAGAAGGGCAGCGCCCTGCGGAACGCCACGCCCGGGGCCGGAGCGCATCCGCCGGCGTCGGGCCTGGCGGCGCGACTGCGTCCCCAGGTCTGACGCCGGAGGTGCGCCGCCTGCCCGGACGACCGCCCGGAAGGACCGTGCGGGCAGTCTCAGGACGCCCCGGCCGCCGCCTGGAGCCGTGTACGCACCAGGGCGGCCAGGGCGTCCGCGAACTCGACCGGGTCGACCGGGAGGGTCACCGCGGCGTCCGCACGGCTCCAGGTGGCCAGCCAGGCGTCCTGGGGGCGCCCGATCAGCAGCAGCACGGGCGGGCAGTGGAAGACCTCGTCCTTGATCTGCCGGCACACGCCCATCCCGCCCACCGGCGCGGTCTCGCCGTCCAGCACACAGACGTCGACGCCGCCGGCGTCGAGCGCGGAGAGCACCGCGGGCAGCGTCGCGCACTCCAGGAACCGCACCTCGGGCACGTCGGCCGCCGGCCGTCGTCCGGTGGCGAGCTTCACCTGCTCGCGGACATTGGCATCGTCGCTGTAGACCAGGACCGTGGCGGTCGCCTGCATTGTTCCTCCGTGACAGCTGTGTCGTCGGGGCTCTCGGGGCATGAACCGATGCGCGGATCGTACTCCCGCGGACAGCCCGTCAGCACCGGTAATGACGTCGTTCCGCTGGGCCGTTCGGGGAGGACACACCCCCCTGACACACCGAACGGCACCCCCGGGAGTGAGGGCGGGATAAGCGACCGACATAATGTCGGTCGTGGCGACAGCAACGACAGTAGAAACCGGGCACGCGCACCCGTCGGTCAATCGGCCGAACCTCACCAGCGTCGGAACCATCATCTGGCTGAGTTCCGAGCTGATGTTCTTCGCGGCCCTCTTCGCGATGTACTTCACCCTGCGATCGGTGATGGGACCGGATCACTGGAAGGAGATGGCCGACCATCTGAACTTCCCGTTCTCGGCGACGAACACAACGATCCTGGTGCTTTCCTCACTCACCTGCCAGCTCGGCGTCTTCGCCGCCGAGCGGGGCGACGTGAAGAAGCTCCGGACGTGGTTCACCATCACGTTCGTCATGGGTGCGATCTTCATCGGCGGCCAGGTCGTGGAGTACACCGAGCTGGTCAAGACGGACGGGCTCTCCCTGTCCTCCGACCCGTACGGCTCGGTGTTCTACCTGACCACCGGCTTCCACGGCATGCATGTGACAGGTGGCCTCATCGCCTTCCTGTTCGTTCTCGGCAGAACGTACGCAGCCAAGAGGTTCACCCACGAACAGGCGACCGCAGCCATCGTCGTGTCCTACTACTGGCACTTCGTCGATGTCGTGTGGATCGGCCTCTTCGCGACGATCTACATGATCAAGTAACCGGGCGCTCGCACCCACCCATCATCGACGCAGAAGATCCTGACACCGGGGTAATCCGTGAAAAAGCTCTCCGCACGACGACGCCATCCACTGGCGGCCGTCGTCGTACTACTCCTCGCGCTGGCGGCTACCGGGGGGCTGTACGCCGCGTTTGCGCCTGCGGGCAAGGCGCAGGCAGACGAATCCGTCCAGTCCCTCCCCATTGAGGAGGGCAAGAAGCTCTACACCGTCGGCTGCGCCAGCTGCCACGGAACCAGTGGTCAGGGCTCGTCCGACGGGCCTTCGCTGGTCGGCGTCGGCTCCGCCGCCGTCGACTTCCAGGTCGGCACCGGCCGGATGCCCGCGCAGCAGCCGGGTGCCCAGATCCCGGCGAAGAGGGTCGTCTACTCGCAGGGCGAGATCGACCAGCTCGCGGCGTACGTGGCTTCGCTCGGCGCCGGTCCGATCCGGCCGACCGAGAAGCAGGTCAGCCCCGACGGCGCGGACATCGCCAAGGGCGGTGACCTGTTCCGCACCAACTGCGCCCAGTGTCACAACTTCACGGGTGAGGGTGGTGCGCTGACGAACGGCAAGTACGCCCCGAACCTGGAAGGCGTGAGCCCGAAGCACATCTACGAGGCCATGCAGACCGGCCCGCAGAGCATGCCCTCCTTCCCCGACACGACGATGCCCGAGCAGCAGAAGCAGGACATCATCGCGTACATCAAGACCGTGAACGGTGACAACAGCGAGAGCCCGGGCGGCCTGTCGCTCGGTGGCCTCGGACCGGTCAGCGAAGGCCTGTTCGCCTGGATCTTCGGTCTGGGCCTCCTGATCGCCGTCGCCGTCTGGGTCGCGGCCCACACCGCTAAGGCCAAGAAGTCATGAGTAGCCAAGAAGAGAATCCAGAGAAGAGCCTGCTCACCGAGCAGGACGCCGCGCACGGCGCGGTAGTGGGTACGGGCGACCCGTTCGCCGACCCGGGGCTGCCGGCCCACAAGCCGCGCATCCAGGACATCGACGAACGTGCCGCCGACCGCTCCGAGCGAGTCGTCGCGTACCTGTTCATCCTGTCCATGCTGGCGACGGTGGCGTTCATCGCCTCCTACGTCATCTTCCCGGTCGACAAGATCGTCTACATCTGGCCGTTCGGTCATGTGAGCGCGCTGAACTTCTCCCTGGGTCTCACCCTGGGCGTGGCGCTCTTCGCCATCGGCGCGGGCGCCGTCCACTGGGCGCGCACCCTGATGTCCGACGTCGAGAGCGCCGCCGAGCGCCACCCGATCGAGGCGACGCCCGAGGTCAAGGCGCAGGTCCTCGCCGACTTCAAGGCCGGTGCCGAGGAGTCCGTGATCGGCCGTCGCAAGCTGATCCGCACCACGATGTTCGGCGCGCTGGCCCTGGTGCCGCTCGCCGGTGTGGTGCTGCTGCGCGACCTCGGTCCGCTGCCGGAGAAGAAGCTCCGCTCGACCCTGTGGGCCAAGGGCAAGAAGCTCATCAACATGAACACGATGGAGCCGCTGCGTCCCGAGGACATCCAGGTCGGTTCGCTGACCTTCGCCATGCCCGAGGGGCTGGAGGAGGACGCGGAGGACTTCCAGGCGCAGATCGCCAAGGCCGCCCTGATGATCATCCGCATCGAGCCGGACGACATCAAGGACAAGCGCGAGCGCGAGTGGGCGCACGAGGGCATCGTCGCCTTCTCCAAGATCTGCACCCACGTCGGCTGCCCGATCAGCCTGTACGAGCAGCAGACGCACCACGTGCTCTGCCCGTGCCACCAGTCCACCTTCGACCTCTCCGACGGCGCCCGCGTCATCTTCGGTCCGGCCGGGCACGCGCTTCCGCAGCTGCGGATCGGCGTGAGCAGCGAGGGCGACCTCGAAGCCCTCGGTGACTTCGAAGAGCCCGTCGGTCCTGCCTTCTGGGAGCGCGGATGAGTACTACGACGGAAACCACGCGCAAGGCGCCCGCCGGTGAGCGGGTCGCCGACTGGGCGGACGGCCGGCTGGGCATCTACGGCCTGGCCAAGGCCAACATGCGCAAGATCTTCCCGGACCACTGGTCCTTCATGCTCGGCGAAGTCGCGCTCTACAGCTTCATCATCATCATCCTCACGGGTGTGTATCTGACGCTGTTCTTCCACCCGAGCATGAACGAGGTCGTGTACCACGGCCCGTACGAGCCCATGCAGGGCATCCGGATGTCCGAGGCGTACGCCTCGACGCTGAACATCAGCTTCGACGTCCGCGGTGGTCTGCTCGTGCGGCAGATCCACCACTGGGCCGCGCTGATCTTCCTGGCCGCGATGTTCGTGCACATGATGCGCGTGTTCTTCACGGGCGCGTTCCGCAAGCCGCGCGAGGTCAACTGGCTCTTCGGGTTCCTGCTGTTCGTGCTGGGCATGTTCACCGGCTTCACCGGCTACTCGCTCCCGGACGACCTGCTCTCCGGTACGGGTGTCCGCTTCATGCAGGGCGCGATCCTGTCCGTGCCGCTCGTCGGCACGTACCTCGCGTACTTCCTGTTCGGCGGGAACTTCCCCGGCGGCGACTTCGTGGCCCGGTTCTACTCGATCCACATCCTGCTGCTCCCGGGCATCATGATGGGCCTGCTGGTGGCCCACCTGATCCTGGTCTTCTACCACAAGCACACGCAGTTCGCGGGCCCCGGCCGTACGAACAAGAACGTCGTGGGCATGCCGCTGCTGCCGGTCTACATGGCAAAGGCCGGAGGGTTCTTCTTCCTGGTCTTCGGTGTCATCTCGGTCGTCGCGGCCATCGCCTCGATCAACCCGATCTGGGCCATCGGCCCGTACCGGCCGGACCAGGTGTCCACCGGCGCGCAGCCCGACTGGTACATGGGCTTCTCCGAAGGCCTGATCCGTGTCATGCCCGGCTGGGAGATCAACCTCTGGGGTCACACGCTCGTCCTGGGCGTCTTCATCCCGCTGGTCATCTTCCCGCTGGTGCTGGCGGCGATCGCGGTCTACCCGTTCATCGAGTCCTGGGTCACCGGCGACAAGCGTGAGCACCACATCCTGGACCGGCCGCGCAACGCGCCGACCCGGACCGGTTTCGGTGTCGCCTGGCTCAGCTGGTACCTCATCCTGCTCGTCGGCGGCGGCAACGACCTGTGGGCCACGCACTTCCACCTGTCGATCAACGCGATCACCTGGTTCGTGCGCGTCGGCTTCTTCGTGGTGCCGGTCATCGTGTTCATCGCCACCAAGCGGATCTGCCTCGGCCTCCAGCGCCGCGACAGGGACAAGGTGCTGCACGGACGCGAGTCCGGTCTCATCAAGCGCCTGCCGCACGGTGAGTTCGTGGAGGTGCACGAGCCGCTCAGCCCGGGCCACCTGCACACCCTCACCGCGCACCAGCAGTACACGCCGCTCGAGATCGGCCCGACGGTCGACGAGAACGGTGTCGAGCGCAAGGTCTCGGCCCTCACCAAGCTGCGCGCCAAGCTCAGCAAGGGCTTCTACGGCGAGCACAACCAGATCGCCAAGCCCACTGCCGAGGAGTACAAGGAGATCACCAGCGGCCACGGTCACCACTGATCGCTTGAACTGATCGCCACAGCGAGAGCCCCGTCCATTCGCCGGACGGGGCTCTTCGCCGTCCGCGTGCCCCGATAAGGTGATCGGGCACCCCCTTTCCGGCTGTGGATTCTTGGAGCGGACCATGAACGTGGCGACCCCGAACGGCGGCGACAGCGCGGCGGACCGTTCCTGGTCCGGCGTGCTGACGCCCCTGCTGCGCGGCGAGGACCTCGCCGCGGACGACACCGCCTGGGCCATGGACCGGATCATGAGCGGGGACGCCACCGACGCGCAGATCGCGGGCTTCGCCGTCGCGCTGCGCGCCAAGGGTGAGACGGTCGCCGAGGTGAGCGGCCTGGTGCGCGCGATGTACGCGCACGCCCGCACCATCGAGGTGCCCGGTCCCTCGGTCGACATCGTCGGCACCGGGGGTGACCTCGCGAAGACGGTCAACATCTCCACGATGTCCGCGATCGTGATCGCCGGCACGGGGGCCAAGGTCGTCAAGCACGGCAACCGGTCCGCCTCCTCCGCCAGCGGCGCCTCCGACGTCCTGGAGAAGCTCGGCGTCAACCTGGAGCTGACTCCGCAGCGGGTCGCCGAGGTGGCGGCGGAGGCGGGCATCACCTTCTGCTTCGCGGTGAAGTTCCACCCGGCCCTGCGGTACGCGGCCAAGGCCCGCAAGGAACTGGGCACCCAGACCACCTTCAACATCCTCGGCCCGCTCACCAACCCCGCCCACGTCCGCGCCCAGGCCGTCGGGGTCGCCGACCTCCGGATGGCACCCATCGTGGCCGGCGTCCTCGCCGAGCGCGGCAACTCCGCGCTCGTCTTCCGCGGCGACGACGGGCTCGACGAACTGACCACCACCGCGACCTCCCGGGTCTGGGTGGTCCGGGACGGCGAGGTGCGCGAGCATGCCTTCGACCCGCGCCACGTCGGGCTGGAACTGGTGCCGGTCGAGGCCCTGCGCGGCGCCGACCCCTCGTACAACGCGGATGTCGCCCGCCGGGTGCTGGACGGCGAGAAGGGTGCCGTGCGCGACGCGGTGCTGCTGAACACGGCGGCGGCGCTCGTGGCGCTCGACCCGGGGGAGGGCACCCTCACCGAGCAGATCGGCGCCAAGATCGCCGCCGCCGCCGAGTCCGTCGACTCCGGGGCCGCGCACCGCGCGCTGGAGCGCTGGGTGGCGGCCAGCAACGCCTGACCCACCGCCGTACGCGCGCACGAGGGCACGGTCCGCATCGCGGAACGTGCCCTTGCGTTCACCGGCACGTGTGGCAAGATGCTGGCAGGTCATGAGTGACAGCGACTACGGCCCCGGCCCGCTGTCCGGCAACCCTCCGTCCGTGGCGGGGTGCCCCGGGTGAAGACCAGGCCGCAGGCAGCGAGGTCTGCGGCAAGCGCGGGCCCCTCGGCATCCTTGAATGCCAACCCCGGGGTCCTGGTCCCTAGGGAGCCTTCTGTGAGCAAGCGAATGCGATAGGGCGCACAGCCCTTCTCCGCACACCTCCATCTCTTCGCACTGCGCTGCCGCGTATCCGCCGGCGCGGTGAATTCGCCTGCGTGATCCGGGAGTTCGTCATGTCCGTGTCTTCTGCTGCCGTCAACACCCCCGCTGTTTCCGTCGAATCCGACGCGGAGACCGCCCCGCTGCCGGTTCTCGGCAAGGACGTCACCGTCCCGCTCGTCACCGGCGGCGAAGTCACCTACGCGGCACTCGACTACGCGGCCAGCGCCCCTGCGCTCCAGCGGGTCTGGGACGACGTCGCGGCCTACGCGCCGTACTACGGCAGCGTGCACCGCGGCGCGGGATACCTCTCGCAGCTCTCCACCGACCTCTTCGAGAACAGCCGCGCCACCGTCGCGGAGTTCCTCGGCTGCCGCCCCGACGACCAGGTGATCTTCACCCGCTCGACCACCGACTCCCTCAACCTGCTCGCAGCCGTGATCCCGGCCGACTGCGAGGTGTTCGTGTACGAGACCGAGCACCACGCCTCGCTGCTGCCCTGGCGCGACGCCCGGGTCACCTACCTCAACGCGCCGCGCACCCCGCAGCAGGCCGTCGAGACCCTGGAGCGCGCGCTCGCCGGACGCGACCCCCACGGCCCGGCCCTCGTCTGCGTCACCGGAGCCTCCAACGTCACCGGCGAGCTGTGGCCGGTCCGTGAACTGGCCGCCGCGGCCCACGCGCACGGGGCCCGCATCGTGCTGGACGCCGCCCAGCTCGCCCCGCACCACCCGGTGGACATCGCCGGGCTCGACGTCGACTGGGTCGCCTTCTCCGGCCACAAGCTCTACGCCCCCTTCGGCTCCGGCGTCCTCGCCGGCCGCGCCGACTGGCTCCAGGACTCCGAGCCCTACCTGGCCGGCGGCGGCGCGTCGAAGAAGGTCGCCCGGCGCACCGACGGCGGCGTGGACGTGGAGTGGCACACCACCGCCGCCCGCCACGAGGCAGGTTCGCCCAACGTCATCGGCGTCTACTCCATCGCCTCCGCCTGCAAGGCCCTGACCGAGGCCGGCTTCGACAAGCTGGTCGCCCGCGAGCAGCGGCTGGTGGCCCGGGTCCGCGCGGGCCTCGCCGAGGTGCCGGAGGTCAAGGTGCTCTCGCTCTTCGGCGATGACGCCCCGCGCGTCGGCGTCATCTCCTTCGTGGTGGAGGGCTGGAACAGCTCCCACTTCGCCGCCGCGCTCTCCGCCGAGTACGGCATCGGAGTCCGCGACGGCCTGTTCTGCGCCCACCCGCTGATCCGCACCCTGCTCGGCAGCGAACCGCAGGACCCGGGCGAGTGCGGCGCGCCGGAGGCCGAGCCGGGCGAGCGCTCCCTGAACGCCATCCGCGTCAGCTTCGGCGCCGGTACGCCGGACGAGCACGTGGACCGCTTCGTGCGCGCGGTCGGCGAGCTGGTGAGCGAGGGCGCCCAGTGGAAGTACCGCACCGAGGGCGGCCGTTGCGTCCCGGACCGGGGCGCCGCGCAGCTCTGACGCGGCTGCCGACAGCACGTCGGGCGGGTACGGGCGGCTGCCCGTACCCGCCCGACGTGCTGTGCGGAAGAGGTGGTTACGCGTCCAGGCCGATGGCGAACGCGGCTTCCAGGTCGTGCTGGGAGTACGTGCGGAAGGCCACGTGCGTGTCGGTGCCCTCCACACCCGGGATCTTGCTGATCCGGCCGGGGATGACCTCGGCGAGGTCGTCGTGCCGGGCCACCCGGACCATGGCGATCAGGTCGTACGTGCCCGTGACCGAGAAGACCTCGCTGACGCTGTCGAGCGCCGCGATGGACTCCGCGATCTCCGGAATCCGGTCGACGCTGGTTTTGATGAGCACGATCGCGGTGATCACGGCTGGCTTTCTCCCTCGGTGGCCGTGGCTGGTGCCTTCACTTTAGCCCCACGCCGGTGCGCCCCCCGGGCCAGGACGAACCCGGCGGCGAACCCGGCCACGTGGGCCAGATAGGCCACGCCCGGACCGCTCGCCGCGCTCCGGGCCGCCAGCCACTGGAGGGCGAACCAGAACAGGAGCACGATCCAGGCCGGGAAGCGGAGCGGCAGGAAGAGGAGGAACGGGAAGATGCTGGTGACCCGCGCCCGGGGGAAGAGGCGGAGGAACGCCCCGAGCACCGCCGAGATGGCCCCCGAGGCTCCGACCAGCGTCTGCTCGGAGCCGGAGTACGCCGCCGCGTAGACCACCAGGGTCAGGTAGCCGCAGCCCGTGTAGAAGAGGGCGAAGCCCAGGTGGCCCATCCGCTCCTCGGCCATGGCGCCGAACACGTGCAGGAAGAGCATGTTGCCCAGCAGGTGCAGCCAGCCGCCGTGCACGAAGAGGGCGGTGAACGGGGTGAGCCAGGCGTGGGCGGAGCCGCCCCACAACTCGGCGGGGATCACGCCCCACCGCTCGAAGTACCCGGCCTGGGCGGCGAGCAACGCGTCGGCGGTGCCGTAGGAGGGGCCGAAGCCGGAGACCGGGGAGGCGACGAAGACCAGGCAGCACACGGCGATGAGGCCGTACGTGACCGGCGCACCGCCCGCCGCCGCGGGGAGGCGGAGTCTCCGTACGGCGCCCGGCGGGCCCCCGTCACGCTGTTCGATCATGCACGGAGCATGACGTACCGGGACGGAACGGGCCGGGCCGCCTCGCCGTGCCGGTGGCGGGGCACGAGGCCGTAGGGTTGCCCCAGGACACCCGCAGTTCGACGGCGCACCGCGAGATCCTTGAGGCAGGACAGGACGGGGCTCGGTCCGGGACGGCACGAGGCCCGACGACGAAAGAGGACGGCACGATGACGACGGTTCCCCAGCCGACCGACGCGACCCGCTGGCGCTGCACGCTCTGCGGGAACCTCACTCGTTTCGACGTGACGCGGTCGTCGAAGGTGGTGGAGTACATCCACCTCGACCTGGCCGGTGAGGCCAGCGTCGAAGAGCGGGAGGTCGTCAGTGAGACGATCGAATCGGTGCGCTGCCGCTGGTGCAACGCGGTGGACCAGATCGAACTGGTGGACAGGCCAGGTGCCGACTCCTGACGGAGTCGCACCACAGACACGATGGGGTGACGGATGGTGGAGCAGCCGACCAACGGCGCTGATCCGGCCGATGGGGCCGACGGCGCCGTCGAGGCGCTCGACCGCCCGCTGCCCGAGGGAGTGCGGCGGCGGGTCGTCGCGCTGGTCTCGGACGCCTTCGGGGGTCTGACGGTCGGCGAGCTGCCCGCCCAGTTGCGGCAGTATGCCCGCTTCACCCCCACCCGGCGGGCCAAGTTCGCCGGAAACGCCATGGCCGCGGCCCTGGAGGGCGACGCGCGTTTCCGCGGGCGCATCGGCGAGCGGATCGCGGCGGCCCAGCCGGAGCTGGCCCGCGCCCTGGAGAGCGGCGCACCCCCGGCCGCCGCCGATCCGGTGGACGTCGCCGCCGCCGCCTACGTGCTGCGCCCCGTCGGCTGGGTCAAGCTGGTGCAGGCGGCCGGCGAGGAGGTCCAGCGGGCCAGTGCGGAGCGCGTCGACGACGAGACCCGGCGCGAGACGGAACGCCTGCGCGAGGAGCTGGCTCAGGCGCGCGGCCAGACGAAGGCCGACACCGAGCGGCTCCGCGCCGAACTCGACGCCGCCCGCAAGGAGTCCGAGTCGCTCCACCGCAAGCTGCGCAGCGCCCTCAGCGAGGTCAAGCGCCACGAGGCCGCGCTGCGCCGGGCCGCCGCGGAGGCGGACGCCGTACGCGCGGAGGCGGCGGCACAGGTCTCCCGTGCCGAAAGCGAGACCCGGCGGCTCAAGACCCGCCTGACGGAGGCCGAGACGGCCGTGGAGACGGGCCGCAGGGCCGCCCGCGAGGGCCGTTCGGTCGAGGACATGCGGCTGCGGCTGCTGCTGGACACCGTGCTCGACGCCGCCGCGGGGCTGCGCCGCGAACTCGCGCTGCCGCCCGCGACGTCCCGTCCCGCAGACGGGGTGGACGCGGTCGAGCCGGGCCGGATGTCGCCCAAGGACATCGCCGCGCGGGCGCTTTCGGAGACCGATCCGGCGTTGCTGGACCAGCTCCTGGCCCTGCCCCAGGCGCACCTGATCGTCGACGGCTACAACGTCACGAAGACCGGCTACCCGCAGATGCCCCTGGAGAAGCAGCGGTTGAGACTGCTGGGCGGCCTCTCGATGCTCGCCGCGCAGACCGGCGCCGAGATGACCTGCGTGTTCGACGGGGCGGAGCTCGCCGTGCCGGTGCTGCTCGCGCCGCCCCGCGGAGTCCGGGTGCTCTTCAGCAAGGCCGGGGTGACCGCCGACGAGCTGATCCGCCAACTGGCCCGTGCCGAACCCCAGGGACGCCCCCTCGTGGTGGTCTCCACCGACCGGGAGGTGGCGGACGGGGTGGCCAAGGTGGGTGCCAGGCCCGTCGCGTCCGCCTTGCTCCTGAAGCGGCTTTCGCGCGTCTGAGGGCTGTCCCGGTGTGGGCGGCATGCTGCGCTTCAGCTGCTTTTCGGCCGTAATCCGGAGTACGTACCGTCAACTTCCGGCCACACGCGGTGCGTCGACGGTGCGCGAGGGCCGAATGTGACGAAGATTTACCGACGAGGATTTGAACTGATCACAGCTTGGTCACTAGGGTCGGGCCTCGAACCTTCGCACGGTTGATCACTCATTCGGGGTGACGGCGAAGGAACCGCCGAGTCCGTGACGTACGGAGCCGGGTCGTTCCGGGTGCACTGCCCTCCGGTCTGGTAGGCGGCTCTGAGGAAGAAGGAGCTCGCCTTCGTGGCGTCCCACCGTCGACCCAAGCAGCCGAGCCGCGCTCGGGTGACCGTGCTCACCGCGACCGCCGCGGCCGCCGTCGCCCTGTCCGCCCAGGCCGCGCACGCCGACCCCAAGCCCACCAAGGCCGAGGTCAAGGAGAAGGTCGACAAGCTCTACGACGAGGCCGAGGCCGCCACCGAGAAGTACAACGGGGCCAAGGAGCAGCAGGAGAAGCTGAAGAAGGAGGTCGACGCCCTCCAGGACAAGGTCGCGCGCGAGCAGGCCGACCTCAACAGCCTCCGCGGCGAACTCGGTTCGATCGCCACCGCGCAGTACCGCTCCGGTGGCATCGACCCCTCCGTACAGCTCTTCCTCGCCTCGGACCCGGACAGCTTCCTCGACCAGGCTTCCGCGCTCGACCAGATGACGGCGAAGCAGACCGAGTCGCTGGAGAAGATCCAGGCCAAGCAGCGCACCCTCGCCCAGGAGCGCAAGGAGGCCGAAGGGAAGCTCTCCGAGCTCTCCGAGGTCCGCGACGCCCTCGGCGCGAACAAGAAGAAGTTCCAGAAGAAGCTCGCCGACGCGCAGGCCCTGCTGAACACCCTCACCACCGCCGAGCGTCAGAGGATGGCCGACCAGGACGCGCGCGCCAGCCGCTCCGCCGGTACCCGCGTCGACCTGGGCAACGAGGTCCCCGCCTCCGCCCTCGGCGCCGCCGCCCTCGCCAACGCCGCCACGCAGATCGGCAAGCCGTACGTCTCCGGCGGCACGGGCCCCAGCTCCTTCGACTGCTCGGGCCTCACGCAGTGGGCCTACGCCCAGGCCGGTGTGGCGATCACCCGCACCACGTACACGCAGATCAACCAGGGCACCCAGATCGGCCGCAGCTCGCTGAAGCCGGGCGACCTGGTGTTCTTCAACAACACCTCGCACGTCGCCCTGTACGCGGGAAACAACACGGTGCTGCACGCCCCGCACCCCGGTGCCTTCGTCCGCTACGAGTCGATGGACACCATCGGCAGCTTCCAGGTCGGCGTCCGCATCTGAGGCCCGCCCGGCCCTCGCCCGACGGAGCTCGCCCGACGCCCGAACGGGCGAATCGGTACACCCCCGCACGACGCCCCGCCCCGACGGAGACCGAGGTCACCGCCGGGGCGGAGTCATTTCGCCCCCGCGCGCGGCCCGCGCGGTCCTTGGCCGGGTGTGACCGGACGACTACTGTCTGTCTGCTGTGCGGCCTCCGTCCGTCGTCCCGCCCGTCCCGGGCGGCAGGGGGCCGCGTGCGCACGCGCGCAGCGGAAGGAGTACGACCCCCGTGGTGTCCCATCGCCGTCCCCACCAGTCCGGCCTCAACCGGGGTGTCCGCGCCACGGTCCTGACGGCGGCCGCGGCGAGCGCCGCCGCCGGTCTCACCGGGGCGCCCGCGAGCGCGGAGCCGGTGCACGACCGGGAGGCCACCCGGGCCCGTATCGACCAGCTGTACGGCGAGGCGGAGCGGGCGACCGAGGAGTACAACCGGGCCGGCGAGGAGACCGACCGCCTCCGCGACGAGGTCGGCCGGGCCCAGGAGGCCGCCGCCCGCACCCGGGCCGCCCTCAACGGGATGCGCGGGGACCTCGGCGCCCTCGCCGGGGCGCAGTACCGCGCCGGCTCCCTCGACCCCGCCCTGGCGCTGCTCTTCTCCTCGGACCCGGACACCTACCTCGACCGGGCCGCCACCCTCGACCGGCTCGGCGCCCGCCAGTCGCTCGCACTCGACAAGCTCCGCCGGACCCGCCAGAAGATGGACCAGATCCGCGCCGAGGCCGCGGACGACCTGCGGGACCTGGAACGCGGCCGGGCCGCCGTGGCCCGCCACAAGCGCACCGTCGAGTCGAAGCTGGCCGAGGCCCGCCGGCTGCTGGCCGCCCTTCCGCCCGAGGAGCGCGCCGCCTTCGGCGACGACGCGTCCCGCTCCGGCGGTCCCCCCGGCCCGGGCGGCGCCGACGGGCCGGCGGCACCGCCGATCGCCACCGAGGGCCTTCCCGGCTCGGCGAGGGCACTGGCAGCCCTGGCCGCCGCCCGGCAGGCCCTGGGGCGCCCGTACGTCTGGGGAGCCAACGGCCCGGGCAGCTTCGACTGCTCCGGACTCATGCAGTGGGCCTACGCCCGCGCGGGCGTCAGCCTGCCCCGCACCTCCCAGGCCCAGCGGTACGCCGGCCGCATGGTGCCGCTCTCCCAGGCGCTCCCCGGCGACCTCGTCGCCTACCGGGCGGACGCCAGCCACATCGCCATGTACGCCGGGAACGGCCGGGTCATCCACGCCCCGTACCCGGGCGCCCGGGTCCGCTTCGACCCCGTCGGCATGATGCCCGTCTCCTCGGTCACCCGGGTCTGACCGTACGATCGGCGCGATGGCACGACTCGCGCCGCTCCGGCCCCCCGCGTGGCGGGGCCGCCCCCGCACCCGGCGTGCGGCGGCCGCCCCGCTCCTCGGGCTGCTCCTCGCCGGACTGCTGTCCGCCGGAGGCTGCGCCGCCGCCCCGGACCGCACCGCTGACTCCGCCACCGCCCGGCAGATCACCGACGTCCTCGACCGGCGGGCCGCAGCCGTCCTGCACCAGGACACCGCCGGCTACCTGGACGTCGTCGACCCGGACGCCGCCGCCCTGCGTACCGCCCAGCGCACCGAACTGGCCGCCCTGGCGCAGGTACCCCTGCGCTCCTGGACGTACACCGTGAAGGCGGTGACCGAGCGGGGTGCCGACCGGGCCACCGCGGACGTGGAGCTGGCCTACCGCGTCGCGGGCTTCGACACCGCCCCCGCGACCGCCCGCCGCACCCTGGAGGTCGCCCGGGACGGCTCGGGCGGGTCCTGGTACCTCACGGCGGACCGGCCCGCGAAGGACGCGGCCGTACCGCTCTGGGACCAGGGCCCCGTGGTCGTGGTGCACGGCACCCACAGCCTGGTCCTCGGCGTCGGCCGCCCGGCGAAGGAACTGCGCGAGATCGCGGAGACCGCCGACCACGCCGTCCCCGCGGTCTCCGCCGCCTGGCCGGACCCCTGGGCGGCACGGGCGGTCTACCTCGTCCCGGCCTCCACCGAGGACATGGCGCGGCTCCTGGGCTCGTCGGACGGAAGCTACCGGGGAATAGCGGCGGTCACCACCGGCGCGGTCTCCAGCGGCGAAGGGCAGCCGGGCCTCGCGGACCGGGTCGTCGTCAACCCCGAGGCGTACGCCACCCTCGGCACCTTCGGCCGCCGGGTGGTCCTCACCCACGAGACCACCCACGTGGCGACCCGCACCGCCACCACCGCGGCCACCCCGCTCTGGCTCTCCGAAGGGTTCGCCGACTGGGCCGCGTACCGGCGGGAGGACCGGACGGCCGACGAGATCGCTCCCGAACTCGCCACCGCCGTCCGCGCCCGCGACCTGCCCGCCGCATTGCCCCTGGACGACGACTTCGCCTTCGACCGGGACGCGGACGAGCTGGCACGGGCGTACGAGGGCGGCTGGCTCGCCTGCGCGCTCATCGCCGGGGAGTGGGGCGAGGACGCGCTCACCGACCTCTACCGGGCGGTGGGGGCGCACGGCGGACGCGAGGGGGCGGTGGACACGGCGATGGAGAAGGTACTCGGCGTCGGCGAGCGGGAGTTCACCACCCGCTGGCGGGACTACCTCGCCGACCGGCTCGGCTGAGGCACCCGCTCCCCGGGTTCCGCCGCCACCACCGGGGCGGCCGCCCGTCCGGTGGAGCGCCACAGCCGCGTCGCCGCGATCAGCGACGCCGCGACCAGCAGGCCGTTCCGTACGAGGAGCAGGGCCACGCCCGTGCCGTCGCTCGCCACCACGTGCCCGAAGCCGAGCGGGAACTCCAGGAAGGTCACCGGGCAGGCCAACAGGACCAGGCACGCGGGCCGGGCCATCCGGCCGGCCGGGAAGACCAGGCAGACCGCCGCGAGACCGACCAGCCACACCAGGTACTGCGGACTGATCACCCGGCTCGTCGTCGTGAAGAGCAGCACCGCGGTGAACGCCGCGTCCGCCGCGGTGTGCGCCGCGAAGGTACGCGCCCGCAGCCGCCACACCACCAGCCAGCCGAACCCCGCCACGCTCAGCCAGAGCGCCAGGGACGACACCAGGTCCACCCCCGGGCCGAGGAACTCCATCGAGCCGTAACTCAGCTCGATCCGCCCCGGCCAGCCGGACCACCGGGCCAGATGGAGCGCCAGACCGCCCAGCGACTCGATCTCGGTGCCCCGGTCGCGCTGGTACGCGAGGAACTCGAACGCCCCCGGCATCGCCAGCCAGAACCCCGCTGCCACCACCCCGGCCGTCACCGCCGCCGCAGACCAGGCGCGTCGGGTCACCCGTCCCGGGGCGGTCCCCAGCAGCACCAGCACCGGCCACACCTTCAGCAGCGCCCCGAACGCCGCCAGCGCCCCCAGCACCCTCGGGCGGCGCACTCCGGCCAGCAGCCCCGCCACCGCGACCGCCGTCACCATCAGGTCGTACCGGGCGTAGGCGGTCGGGCCCAGCAGCGGTACGCCCGCCACCCAGACCCAGGCACCCGCGCGCCGGGACCCCGGCCGAGAGCCCGCCCGCAGCAGCACCCCCACCACCAGCGCGTCGCAGACCAGCACGAGCACGGAGAACGCCGTCGCGTACTCCAGGAAGGGCAGCAGCGCGGGGGAGAGGACCGGCAGCGCCGCCGCCGGCGGGTACTGCCAGGTGATATCGCCCGCCGGGAAGACCCCGGTGCGCAGCACGTCGTACCAGCCCCGGTAGATCACCGAGACGTCCACGGTGACGTCCAGCCCGGGGGCGGTGACCACCTTCAGCACCCAGAGCAGCAGAAGCGCCCTGGTCAACCCCCAGACCGCGAGGAGTCCCCCCGCTCCGGCCCGTCCCGTCATGGCGCTCCTGCCCCTCGATCCGTCGTCCGGATCATGCCGGGCCCGCATGCGACCCGAACCGGACGACGGACCTCGTGCCGTACGCCCGGTCAGCCATGATGCCGGGCCCGGCGGTGCGCGGGACTCAGGCGCGGCCGGTCGCCCGGGGCCGTTCCCGGCAGGTGACGGCCCGTCGCACGCGGTCGTCCGTTACTGTCGGCGGCGATGGACAAGACCCTGATCGTGACCAACGACTTCCCGCCCCGCCCCGGTGGCATCCAGGCCTTCCTGCACAACATGGCGCTCCGGCTCGACCCCGGACGGCTCGTCGTCTACGGCTCCACCTGGAAGCGGACCGAGGAGGGCGTACGGGCCACCGCCGACTTCGACGCCGAACAGCCCTTCACCGTCGTCCGCGACCGCACGACGATGCTGCTGCCCACCCCCAGGGTCACCCGGCGCGCGGCCGGACTGCTGCGGGAACACGGCTGCACCTCCGTGTGGTTCGGTGCCGCCGCCCCGCTCGGGCTGATGGCTCCCGCGCTGCGCAGGGCCGGGGCCCGCCGCCTCGTCTCCACCACCCACGGCCACGAGGCGGGCTGGGCGCAGCTCCCCGCCTCCCGGCAACTGCTGCGCCGCATCGGGGAGGGCACCGACACGATCACCTACCTCGGTGAGTACACCCGGTCCAGGATCGCCGCCGCGCTCACCCCCGAGGCCGCGGGCCGCATGGTGCAACTCCCGCCCGGCGTCGACGAGAAGACCTTCCACCCGGCGTCCGGCGGCGACCGGGTCAGGGCCCGGCTGGGGCTCACCGACCGGCCCGTCGTCGTCTGCGTCTCCCGGCTGGTGCCGCGCAAGGGCCAGGACACCCTGATCCTCGCGATGCCCGCGATCCTCGCCCGCCACCCCGACACCGTGCTGCTGGTCGTCGGCGGCGGGCCGTACGCCAAGGACCTGGAGCGGCTCGCCGCCGACACCGGGGTGAGCGAGTCCGTCCGCTTCACCGGCGCCGTGCCCTGGGACGAGCTCCCCGCCCACTACGGCGCCGGCGACGTCTTCGCCATGCCCTGCCGGACCCGGCGCGGCGGCCTGGACGTGGAGGGCCTCGGCATCGTCTACCTGGAGGCATCGGCGACCGGACTGCCGGTGGTGGCGGGCGACTCCGGCGGGGCGCCCGACGCGGTCCTGGACGGCGAGACCGGGTGGGTGGTCCGCGGCGGCGACGCCGAGGACACCGCCGACCGGATCACCACCCTGCTCGGCGACCCCGAACTCCGCCGCCGGATGGGGGAGCGGGGGCGCGAGTGGGTCGAGGAGAAGTGGCGCTGGGACCTGCTCGCCGAGAGGCTCCGCACGCTGCTCTGACCCCGTGCACCACGGAAGAGGCCCGCACGCTCCTGATCGCGTGCGGGCCTCTCCGGCGTGCTGCGGGGGGTCAGCCGCCGTAGATCGACTCGATCTCGTGGGCGAAGTCCTTGGCGACGACGTTCCGCTTCAGCTTCAGCGAGGGCGTGATGTGTCCCGCCTCCTCGGTGAGCTGGGCGTCCAGTACACGGAACTTGCGCACCGACTCCGCCTTGGAAACCGCCGCGTTCCCGTCGTCCACCGCCCGCTGGACCTCCGCCAGCAGCTCGGGGTCCTCGCGCAGCGAACGGGCCGTCGAACCGGCGGGCTTGCCGTGCTCCGCGGCCCAGCGGCCGAGGAACTCCTCGTCCAGGGTGACCAGCGCGCCGACGAAAGGCCGCCCGTCGCCCACCACCATGCACTCGGCGACCAGGGCGTGGGCGCGGATGCGGTCCTCGATCACGGCGGGGGCGACGTTCTTGCCGCCCGCCGTCACGATGATCTCCTTCTTGCGGCCGGTGATCGCGAGGTAGCCGTCCTCGTCCAGGGTGCCGATGTCACCGGTGTGGAACCAGCCGTCGGCCAGTGCCTCGGCGGTCGCCGCCTCGTTCCCCCAGTACCCCCCGAAGAGGTGCTCGCCGTGGAGCAGGACCTCGCCGTCGTCGGCGATCCGCACGACGGACCCGGGCAGGGGCTGGCCGACCGTACCGATCTTCGGCCGGTCCCACGGGTTGAAGGCGGTGGCCGCACAGCTCTCGGTGAGGCCGTAGCCCTCCAGGACGGTGAAGCCGATGCCCCGGTAGAAGTGGCCGAGCCGCTCGCCGAGCGGGGCGCCGCCGGAGATCGCGTACTCGCCGCGGCCGCCCAGCACCGCGCGGAGCTTGCCGTAGACGAGCCGGTCGAAGAGCCGGTGCCGGAGCCGCAGCCCGAGGGAGGCGCCCTTCGGGGTGCTCAGCGCCTGGCTGTAGGCGATGGCCGTCGCCGCGGCCCGGTCGAAGATCCGGCCCTTGCCGTCGCCCTGCGCCTTGGCGCGGGCCGCGTTGTAGACCTTCTCGAAGACCCGCGGGACACCGAGGATCAGCGTCGGCCGGAAAGAGGCCAGCTCGTCGGTGAGGTTCTTGATGTCCGGTACGCAGCCGAGCTTGATCGGCGCCATCACGGCCGCCACCTCCACCAGCCGGCCGAAGACGTGCGCGGTGGGGAGGAAGAGCAGCACCGAGCACTCGCCGGTGCGGAAGAGGGGCTTCAGCCGCTCCACGACGTTCCCGCACTCCGCGAAGAAGCTGCGGTGGGTGAGCACGCAGCCCTTGGGGCGGCCGGTGGTCCCGGAGGTGTAGACGATGGTGGCCGGGTCGTCGGCCTTCGCCGCGGTCGTCCGCGCGTCCACGGTCTCCTCGGAGACCTCCGCGCCGGCCGCGGTCAGTTCGTCCACCGCGCCCCCGTCGATCCGCCAGACCTGTTCGAGATCCGGCAGCGCCCCCCGGACGGAGGCGACCGAGGCGGCGTGGGCGTCGCTCTCCACGATCACCGCGACGGCGCCCGAGTCACCCAGGATCCACTGGACCTGTTCCGCCGAGCTGGTCTCGTACACCGGTACGGTCACGGCACCCGCGGTCCAGATCGCGAAGTCGAGGAGAACCCACTCGAAGCGGGTGCGCGACATCAGGGCGACCCGGTCGCCCGGCTGGACGCCCGAGGCGATGAGGCCCTTGGCGACGGCTCTGACCTCGGCCAGGAACTGGGTCGCGGTCACGTCGGTCCATACTCCGGCCACCTTGCGGCTCATCACCGCGGTGGCGGGATGCTGAGCGGCGTTGCGGCGGATGAGATCCGTCAGGTTGCCGTCCGTCGGGACCTCGTACAGGGCCGGAAGGCTGAACTCGCGCAAGACTGCTGCTCCTCATCGGGCTCCGGTGCCACGGCTCTGTGTGACGCACCGGAACGGTCCACGATTGGCAGGTGCTCAGTGGGGTGAGCACGACTGGACTGCCCGGACGTTACCCACCGGTAGTGCTTCCGGATAGAGCAGCAGGACAGATGTCTTATGCATCACATACAGAGGCCGTCGTTCCCGGAACCCTAGACCACCCCCCTCAGGACTCGGAAGTAACCGCAGGTCCGAGGCCCTGTTCAGGCCGCGGGGCCGTGGTTAGGGTGATCGCATGCGTGCAGGAGGAGAGCGAGCGACGGGAGCCCCGGGAGCGGCCTCCCGCCGGACCCGCGGTACCCGGGTTCACGTGGTGAGCGACGTGCACGGCAACACCGGGGCGCTGGCCCGCGCCGGCGACGGCGCGGACGCCCTCGTCTGCCTCGGCGACCTGGTGCTCTTCCTCGACTACGCCGACCACTCGCGCGGCATCTTCCCCGAGCTGTTCGGTGTGGAGAACGCGGACCGCATCGTGGCGCTGCGCACCGCCCGCCGCTACGAAGAGGCCCGCGACTTCGGCCGCGAGCTCTGGGCCGGCCTGGACCGCAACGCCGCCATCCTCGGCGCGGTCCGCAAGCAGTACGCCGAGATGTTCGCGGCCATGCCGACCCCGACGTACGCCACCTACGGCAACGTGGACGTCCCCACCCTCTGGCCCGAGTACGCCGGGCCCGGCACCACCGTGCTGGACGGCCAGCGCGTGGAGATCGGCGGACGGGTCTTCGGATTCGTCGGCGGTGGGCTCAGAACCCCGATGAACACACCGTTCGAGGTCAGCGACGAGGAGTACGCCGCGAAGCTGGAGGCGGTCGGCGAGGTCGACGTCCTCTGCACCCACATCCCGCCCGAGGTGCCGGAACTCGTCTACGACACCGTCGCCCGCCGCTTCGAACGCGGCAGCCGTGCCCTGCTGGACGCGATCCGACGCACCCGCCCCCGGTACGCCCTCTTCGGCCACGTCCACCAGCCCCTGGCCCGCCGGATGCGGATCGGCGCGACCGAGTGCGTCAACGTCGGACACTTCGCCTCCACCGGCAAGCCGTGGGTGCTGGAGTGGTGAAAGGGCGTCCGGGCCCGCGAGGGACGCCCGCGCGGGACGTCCACCCGCACGCGATAGCCTGCACCCGGCAGGCTCCTGCCGAGAACGGACCGGCACAGCGCATGGAGGGCCACGGCGATGGCTGAACACACCAGCTCGAGCATCACGATCGAGGCGGCACCGGCCGACGTGATGGGCGTGATCGCCGACTTCGCCCGCTACCCGGAGTGGACCGGCGAGGTGAAGGAGGCCGAGGTGCTGGCCACCGACGACCGGGGCCGCGCCGAGCAGGTCCGCCTGGTCCTCGACGCCGGAGCCATCAAGGACGACCACGTCCTCGCCTACACCTGGAACGGCGACCACGAGGTCAGCTGGAGCCTCGTGAAGTCCCAGATGCTGCGCGCGCTCGACGGCACCTACGCGCTGGCGCCCCTGGCCGGCGGCGAGCGCACCGAGGTCACCTACCGGCTCGCCGTCGACGTCAAGATCCCGCTCCTCGGCATGATCAAGCGCAAGGCGGAGAAGGTCATCATCGACCGCGCGCTGGCCGGTCTGAAGAAGCGCGTCGAGTCCTCCCCCCAGGGCTGACCCGGTGCGCACGGTCCTGGTCACCGGGCCGGGCGGCGCCGGCACCACCACGGTCGCGGCGGCCACCGCACGGGCCGCGGCCCGGACCGGCCGCCGCACCCTCCTGGTCACCCGCGACCGGATGCCCGGTGGCCTCGGCTTCCCGGACGAACCCGGGCCCGTCCCCGCGGACGACCTCCTGGACCACGCGCGGACCGACTCCGGCGCCCACTTCCGCGCCGAACTCCTCGCCCTCCAGGAACGCGCCTCCGCCGTCTTCGACCTCCTCGGCGCCGGCCGCATGGATGCCGAGGAACTCACCGAGCTCCCCGGCAGTCCCGAACTCGCGCTCCTCCACACCTTGCACCGGGCCGCCGCCGGCGACTGGTCCCAGGCCGGATACGACACCCTCGTCGTCGCCCTGCCGCCCCTCCCCGAGGCCATCGCCCTGCTCGCCCTCCCCGCCCAGCTCCGCCGCTACCTGCGCCGGCTGCTGCCCCCGGAACGGCAGGCCGCCCGCGCGCTGCGCCCGGTGCTCGCCCAGCTCGCCGGCGTTCCGATGCCCGCGCAGTGGCTGTACGCCGCCGCTGCTCGCAAGGACGCCGAACTCGCCGAGGTCGAGGCGCTGATCGAGGACCGCTCCACCACCCTCCGGCTGGTCGCCGAGCCGGGACCCGCCGCCGAGGATGCCCTGCGCGGCGCCCGCACCGGCTTCGCGCTGCACGGACTGCGCGCCGACCTGCTGGTCGCCAACCGGGTGCTGCCGCGCCACAGCGCCGACCCGTGGTTCGCCGGACTCGCCGCCCAGCAGGAGAAGACCCTCACCCGCTGGTACGAGGACCGGGCACCGGACGACGCGGTCGCACGCACCACGGTCCCCGGCGAGGCGCTCTACGAGGCCCCGCACCTCGGCCACGACCCGCGGGAACCCGGGGACCTGGACCTGCTCGGCATTCCCGCCCCGGACGACCGCCCGGCCGGCCGCGCCGACGACCCCTGGTGGACGGAACGGGCCGCCCCACCCGGCGGATCGGACGGATCGGACGGCGCCGAGGGGTTCGTCTGGTGCCTGCCGCTGCCCGGAGCGGTCAAGTCCGGTCTGCGGCTCGTCCGCCGGGGCGACGAGATCCTCCTCGCCGTCGGCCCCTTCCGTCGCAGCGTGCGCCTGGATTCCGCGCTCCGCCGTTGCTCGGTGTCCGGGGCGGCCCTCCGGGACGGTGTGCTGCGCGTCCGCTTCACCCCCGACCCGTCGCTCTGGCCGCGCACGCCCTGACGGACGGCCGGCCGGCGAGGGGGCGGCCCCGACCGCGTCCGCCCCGCACGTACGCGCACGCCCGCGCACGCCCTGAACGGACGACCTCCGTTCGGGTAACGTCGGTAGTACGTCACCCGCCTCGCAGGAGCCCGCCATGAGTGAAGCCAACGATCGTCCCGTCGACGGCGACGCGTGGGCCGATGCCTGCGCCGAGGACCTGGAGGCGGAGAAGGCCCGCCGCCGCGCCACCTACGGGCCGCCGCCCGCCTCCGCCGCAGAGGAGCTGCGCAAGCTGGTCGACGCCGTGGCCGGCAAGCTCGGCTCGTTCTCCTCGCCGCTGCTCGGCACCGCCGCCCAGGGCGCGGTGCAGCAGGTCATCCAGCAGGCCAAATCGGCGGTCGAACCGGTCATCGAGCGCAATCCGGAGATCTTCGACCACCTCGCCGCTGCCGGCAACGAACTGCTGGCCGCCTACCGTTCCGCCGTCGAGGGCCAGGAGGGCCGCTGGACGCGGACCACCGAGGGCGCCTCCGGCGGAGCTCCCCGCCCCACCGACACGCCCGGACGGGCCGCCGACGACCCGTCCGACCCCCGGGACGGGTCGTCGGGGGGGTCGCCGGCGGGCGAACACATCGACCTGGACTGAACCCTGGCCGGAAATTCCGGCTGCCTTCTCGGGTACGGTTGACCCAGCGGGGCTCGACCGGAACTGAGGGATTCATGGGACTCACCATCGGCGTCGATATCGGCGGCACGAAGATCGCGGCTGGAGTGGTCGACGAAGAGGGCCAGATCCTCTCGATGTTCAAAGTACCGACCCCGCCGACGGCCTCGGGCATCGTCGACGCCATCTGCTCGGCCGTGGCCGGTGCGAGCGAGGGACACACCGTCGAGGCGGTCGGCATCGGCGCGGCCGGTTACGTCGACGACAAGCGCGCGACCGTGCTCTTCGCCCCCAACATCGACTGGCGCCACGAGCCGCTCAAGGACGAGGTCGAACAGCGTGTCGGCCTCCCCGTCGTCGTCGAGAACGACGCGAACGCCGCGGCCTGGGGCGAGTACCGCTTCGGGGCGGGCAAGGGCCACGACGACGTCATCTGCATCACGCTCGGCACCGGTCTCGGTGGCGGCATCATCATCGGCAACAAGCTGCGGCGCGGACGCTTCGGCGTAGCGGCCGAATTCGGCCACATCCGGGTCGTCCCCGACGGTCTGCTCTGCGGCTGCGGCAGCCAGGGCTGCTGGGAGCAGTACGCCTCCGGCCGCGCCCTCGTGCGGTACGCCAAGCAGCGCGCCAACGCGACCCCGGAGAACGCCGCCGTCCTGCTGTCGCTCGGCGACGGCACGGTCGAGGGCATCGAGGGCAAGCACATCAGTGAGGCCGCCCGCCAGGGCGACGCGGTGGCCATCGACTCGTTCCGCGAGCTGGCCCGCTGGGCCGGTGCGGGCCTGGCCGACCTGGCCTCCCTCTTCGACCCGTCCGCCTTCATCGTCGGCGGCGGAGTCTCCGACGAGGGCGAGTTGGTGCTCGACCCGATCCGCAAGTCGTTCCGCCGCTGGCTGATCGGTGGCGAGTGGCGTCCGCACGCCCAGGTCCTCGCCGCACAGCTCGGCGGCAAGGCCGGCCTGGTCGGCGCCGCCGACCTGGCCCGCCAGGGCTGAATCACCGCACCACGGTCATCACGACGGACGCCCGCCGCGCCCCCAGGGGCACGGCGGGCGTCCGTCGTAGGGTGGCCCGCATGGTTCTGACGCCGCTGCCCTCCTCCCGTACCGAGGACGACGGGTCGGCCGTCGTCCGCGTCCTCGGCTACAACGTCCGCTCCCTGCGCGACGACCCCGCCGCACTCGCCCGCGTCATCCGCGCCTGCGCCCCCGACCTGGTGTTCGTCCAGGAGGCACCGCGGTTCTTCCGCTGGCGCAAGGCCGCCGCCCGGCTCGCCGCCGCGACCGACCTGGTCGTCCTCTCCGGCGGCGCCACCGCCGCCGGCCCCCTGCTGCTCTGCTCCCTGCGCGCCACCGTCGAACGCACCGAGGACGTCCTGCTGCCGCGCACCCCCGGAGAGCACCGCAGGGGCCTCGCCACGGCGGTGGTCCGGATCGCCGGCACCCGGCTCGGCGTCGTCAGCTGCCATCTGAGCCTGCGGCCCGACGAACGCCGCGCCCAGGCGCGGGCGCTGCTGGAGCGGGTGGAGGCGATGGGCGTGGAGCACGCGGTGGTGGGCGGCGACCTCAACGAGGTGCCCACCGGCGGGGCGTTCCGGCTGCTCGCAGGGCGGCTCAGGGACGGCTGGGAGGTCCGGCCGTGGGGAGGGGAGCACACCTTCCCGTCCGACGGGCCGGTGCGCCGCATCGACGCCGTCCTCGCCACCGACGGCATCGAGGTCCTCGGCTGCGGGGTGCCTGCCGGGCTGCCCGGCGTCGACGAGGCCGACCTGCGGGCGGCCACCGACCATCTGCCGGTGCTGGCCGCCCTCCGGGTCCCCGCGGCGCGGGGCGGCGGCTGAGAGCCCGCCGATCCGCCGTCCCGCCGGTTCACCGGCTCAGACGACGGCGCCGTGCCCCGGGTCGCCCAGGTCCTCGTCGTCGTGCGGCATCCGGGCCACCAGCGTCGCGCAGCCGCCGAGGAACCCGCCGATGCAGACGGTCGTCAGCCACCAGGTCATCTCCCAGCCCAGCAGCACCGCGAGGAGCATCAGCACCGGCGAGCCGACGACCCCGAGCCAGGCGAACTTCGACGTGGCGTCCGCCTCCGGGAGCGGCGGTGGCTCCGGCGGCACGAAGTGCCCCTCGGTATCGGCGTCGCCCTCGCCGGAAGCCCCGTCCGGCAGCACATGGTCGCGGGGACCGCCCACGCCGGGGGCGAAGGTCACCGAACTGCCCAGCCCGCTCTTTCCGTTGCCCTTGTCCGCCGGGCCGTCGGGCCGGGCGTCGTCGTCCAGCTGATTGATCTGGTCCTCGTCGAGCAGGGCGAGATCCTCCACGGACTTGAAGGGCTTGGCGCCCGGCGGGTCCGGCGGCTCCTCGCCGTAACCCGCGACGATCGCCGCCCAGGCGGCGTCCTCGTCCAGCGGGCGCACGTCGTCCGGGTGCGCCTCGTCCGTGCTCCCGGGAAGCCCGGGTGCGGCGGTCTGCCCCTCCGCCTGCGGCGGTTCGCGCTCCTCGTCACTGCCCGTGCGATCCGCGTCCTGCTCAGCCACCGGACGTACTCCCCTTCTCCGCGACGCCGGATGCGAGACGGGCGAGGAACCGTTGGCTCTCGTCGAAGATCCGCTCCGCGTCATGGTCCAACGTCGCGACGTGGTAACTCTGTTCCAGCAGCACCTCCTCGACGTCTCGCGAGGACACCCTGCTGAGGACGCGGGCCGTGTCGGCGGGCGGCACCACATGGTCCTGCGAGCTGTGGAGCAGCAGCAACGGCTGCGTCACCTGCGGGAGTTCGGCGTCGACGATCCGAAGGAACCGGCGCAGCGAGTGGGCGGAGTGCAGCGGGACCCGGTCGTAACCCACCTCGCGACCGCCCTCCAGCGCGATGTCGCCGGCCAGGCCCGCCGTCGTCCGGACGAGGTGGCGGGCGACCGGCAGGGCGTACGCGGACAGGCCGTGCACCTTGTTCGCCGGGTTGACCAGCACCAGACCGGCGACCGCGTCGCCGTGCCGCGCGGCGAGCCGCAGCGCCAGCGCCCCGCCCATGGAGAGGCCGAAGACGAAGACCCGCGCACACCTCTCGCGCAGTACCCGCAACTCCCGGTCCACCTCGGCGTACCAGTCCTGCCAGCCGGTGACCGCCATGTCCTCCCAGCGGGTTCCGTGCCCCGGCAGCAGCGGCAGCGACACGGTGTACCCGCGCGCGGCCAGGTAGTCGGCCCACGGGCGCAGCGACTGGGGCGATCCGGTGAAGCCATGACAGAGAAGGACGCCGACCTCTCCGCCCTCGTGGCGGAACGGCTCGGCTCCAGGGAGGACCGGCACCGGTGACTCCTGTTCGTGTGGCTGGGCTCGGGCGGGGGAGTGTTCGGGGGCTTGCGAGGGGGGCGTACGGGGCACCCGCGAGAAGAATGACTTCACCGTACGCGACCGGGCCGACACCGACCAGGGCCGTCGCGCCGCCGGCCCGGGGCAGCGCCCCGCACCGCGCGGGGGCGGCGGGCCGCGCGCGGGTAGGGTCGGTGACACAGGACACAGGAGGCACCCGAGTTGATCTACGGCGCGATGCACTTCTCCCTCGGGGGATCCTTGAAGCTCGCCTTCAGGCCGTGGGTCGAGGGACTGGAGAACATCCCCCTCACCGGCCCGGCGATCCTCGCGAGCAACCATCTCTCCTTCTCCGACTCCTTCTTCCTGCCGGCCGTGCTGGACCGCAAGGTCATCTTCATCGCCAAGGCCGAGTACTTCACCGCCCCCGGGGTGAAGGGCAAGCTCACCGCGGCCTTCTTCAAGGGCGTGGGCCAGCTGCCCGTGGACCGCTCCGGGGCCAGGGGCGCCGGCGAGGCCGCGATCCGGGCGGGCATCAAGGTGATCGAGGACGGCGGGCTGTTCGGCATCTACCCCGAGGGCACCCGCTCGCCGGACGGCCGCCTCTACCGCGGCAAGCCCGGCGGCCTCGCCCGGGTGGCGCTGGCCACCGGCGCGCCCGTCATCCCGGTTGCGATGATCGACACGGAGAAGATCCAGCCGCCCGGCCAGAAGATTCCCAAGCTGCTGCGTCCGGGCATACGGATCGGCAAGCCGCTGGACTTCTCCCGCTACCAGGGCATGGAGGGCGACCGGTTCATCCTGCGTTCGCTGACGGACGAGGTCATGTACGAGATCATGAGGCTCTCCGGTCAGGAGTACGTGGACGTCTACGCGACGGCCGCCAAGCGCCGGATCGCGGACGAGGCCAAACAGGCCGCCCAGGAACAGAAGCAGGCCGCGCTGGAGCAGAAGCACGTGGCGAGGGACGGGAAGCAGCGTTCGACGGAACGACCGCCCACACCGTAGCGGTTGTCACCGGCGGACGGTGGGGCGAGCCGGTGGCCCGGGGGACGGACGCCTGCCGGGCGGCAGGCGTCCGGGGACGACAGGCGTCCGCGGGCGACACACCCCGCGGGCAACGGGCGTCCGCGGCAACGGCAACGGCAACGGCAACGGCAACGGTGGAGAGAATGGTCCGGCCGATGGGGGCGCGGACCACGGGGGTGGGGGAGATGGCCGGACGCGAGCGGGTCGTACGGATGTCGGTCGAGCAGCCCATGTGGCGCGCGCTCACCGCGTACCGGGTGCTGACGACGCTCTACGCCCTGACGCTGGCGGTGATGGGCCGCGCGGAGTTCGAACGGCCCGTGGTTGCCTTCGGGTTCCTCGCCGTGATGACGGTGTGGACGCTGCTCACCCTGCCCCGGGTGGCCAACGCGGCGAGCTGTACGAGGCCGTTCCTCGGCGCGGACCTGGTGGTGGCGCTCGCCGGCATCCTGCTCACCCCGGTCGCCGATCTCGACGCCCACCGCATCGACGGGTCGACCCTGCCGTCGATCTGGACCGCCGGTGCGGTGCTGGCCTTCGCACTGAAGGGCGGCTGGCGGTGGGCGGCCTTCGCGTCCACGCTCGTCGCCGTCGCCAACATCGTCGAGCGCGGCGAGCCCAGCCGGGACACCTTCCACAACGTCCTGCTGGTGTGGGTCGCCTCGATAGCGATCGGCTACGTCGTCGAGGTCGCCCGGGCCAGTGAGCGCACCCTCGCCCGCGCCCTGGAGATCGAGGCCGCGACCCGGGAGCGGGAGCGGCTCGCCCGCGACATCCACGACAGCGTCCTCCAGGTGCTCGCCATGGTCCAGCGCCGGGGCAACGCGCTCGGCGGCGAGGCGGCCGAACTGGGCCGGATGGCCGGAGAACAGGAGATCGCCCTGCGCACCCTCGTCTCCAGCGGCCTGCTGCCCGCGACCCGGGTCTCCGAAGACGCCTCGCTCGGCGCCGTGGTCCGCACGGTCGCCCCGGAGGAGATGCCCGCCGACGCTCCCGACATCGATCTGCGGACCCTGCTCGCCCCGCACGCCGGCTCCAAGGTCAGCTTCGCGGAGCCGGGAGCCCCGGTTCTGATGCCGGCCGCCGAGGCGCGGGAGCTGGCCGCCGCCACCGGCGCCGCCCTGGACAACGTGCGCGCGCACGCCGGGGAGGGTGCGCACGCGTGGATCCTGGTCGAGGACGAACCCGGCGAGGTGGTCGTCACGGTCCGGGACGACGGACCGGGCATCCCGGAGGGGCGGCTGGCCCAGGCCGAGGGCGAGGGCAGGCTCGGTGTGGCCCTCTCCATACGCGGACGCCTCCGCGATCTGGGAGGCACGGCCGAGGTGATCTCCGTGCCGGGGCAGGGCACGGAGGTCGAGTTGAAGGTTCCGAAAGTCCCACGGGGGAAGGCAGGATCGATCCGATGAGTACACCCACAGCGCCGGGCGCACCGAACACGGCGGCCGCACCGAACACGGCGGCCGCACCGAACACGGCGGCCGCACCGGACACGGCGGGCGCGCCGGGGCCGCGGACGCACAACGACACCACGGTCGTCAGGGTCATGGTGGTCGACGACCACCCGATGTGGCGCGACGCCGTCGCCCGCGACCTCGCCGAGGCCGGCTTCGACGTCGTCGCGACCGCGGGCGACGGCCCGCAGGCCGTCCGCCGGGCCCAGGCGGTCCGGCCCGACGTCCTCGTGCTCGACCTGAACCTGCCGGGCATGCCCGGTGCCCAGGTCTGCAAGGAACTCGTCGCCCACCATCCCGGCCTGCGGGTGCTGGTGCTCTCCGCCAGCGGGGAGCACGCCGACGTGCTGGAGGCGGTGAAGTCCGGAGCCACCGGCTATCTGCTCAAGTCGGCCAGCACCCAGGAGCTGATCGAGGCGGTCCGCTCCACGGCGGTCGGCGACCCCGTCTTCACCCCCGGGCTGGCCGGGCTCGTCCTCGGCGAGTACCGCAGGCTCGCCTCCGACCCGGCCCCGGCGGCCCCCGACGATCCGAAAGCGCCGCGCCTGACCGATCGGGAGACCGAGGTGCTCCGGCTGGTCGCCAAGGGACTGTCGTACAAGCAGATCGCCGAGCGCCTGGTGATCTCGCACCGCACGGTCCAGAACCATGTCCAGAACACCCTCGGCAAGCTCCAGCTGCACAACCGGGTGGAGCTGGTCCGTTACGCCATCGAGCGCGGCCTGGACGACGTCTGAGCCGGGCCGGGGATGCCTGCCGGGGCGGCTTCCGCCCCGGCGGGCCGCCGAGCGGCGCGCTCCCGGCCGGAGCCGTATATTCGCGGTGACCGGGTCATGTGCCGTACCGCAGCACCTACGGGAGATGTCGTGGAAATCCTGGCATTCGGTGTGCAGGCCGACGAGAAGCCCCTGATCGAGAAGGCGTTCGCCGGGAAGCACGAGGTCCGCTGCCTGGAGGTGTTCCTCACCCCGGACACGGCGGCCATCGCCGCGGGGTACGAGATCATCTCCACCAGCGTCAACGCCGATCTCGGCCCCCGGTCCCTGGAGATCCTGGCGGCGGGCGGCACGCGGATGATCGCCCAGCGCTCCACCGGCTTCAACAACATCGACTTGGACGTCGCCGCCCGCCTCGGTCTGCGCGTCGCCCGGGTCTCCTACTACTCGCCCCACTCCGTCGCCGAGTTCGCCTGGACCCTGGCGATGGCGGTGAACCGCAAGGTCATCCGCGCGGCGACCCGTACCCGCGACTTCGACTTCCGGCTCGCCGGACTCCTCGGCCGGGACATGCACGGCCGGACGGCGGGCGTGATCGGGACCGGCAAGATCGGCGAGGCGTTCACCCGGATCGCCCACGGCTTCGGCATGAACCTGCTCGGCTGGGACGTCGCCGAGAACCCCGCCTGCGTGGAGCTGGGCATGCGGTACGTCGAGAAGGACCAGCTCTTCGCCGAGGCGGACCTCGTCAGCCTGCACGTCCCCCTGCTGCCCGCGACCCATCACCTCATCGACCAGCGGGCGATGGCGCTCATGAAGCGCGACGCGATCCTCGTCAACTCCAGCCGCGGCGGACTGGTCGACACCCGCGCACTCGTCACTGAACTCCGCTCGGGCCACTTCCTGGGCGTCGGACTCGACGTGTACGAGGAGGAGGCCGGACTCTTCTTCCTCGACAAGTCGCTGGAGGGCATCGACGACGACACCCTCGCCCGGCTGCTGACCTTCCCCAACGTCCTGGTCACCTCCCACCAGGCGTACTACACCGAGGACGCCGTCGGACAGATCATCGACGCCACGGCCGCCAACGTGGACGACTACCTCTCCGGACGCCGCGGCGAGAACGTCCTGGTGCCGGCTTCCCCGCAGGCCTGAGCACGCAGGGATGAGCGTGCAGGCTTGAGCACGCAGGGATGAGCGTGCAGGTTTGAGCGTGCAGGGATGAGCACGGCGGGGGAACCGGAACCGTGCCGAACCCCCGGGCAGGGCGCGGCGCGGTTCCGGTTCCCGCGCGCTTTCAGCCGCGTACCGGCAGCCCCGCCAGCAGCTCGGTGACGATCGCCGAGCCCCGCAGCGTCAGCACCGACTCCGGGTGGAACTGCACCGAGGCGAACCCGTCGCCGCGCAGGGCGTACAGCTCGCCGGTGGCGCCGTCCCGGCTGACCTCGATGCCGTGCGCGCCCAGCTCACTCGCGGCCGCGTCGTCGCACCGCGCCGCGTAGCTGTTGTAGAAGCCCACGGTCTCCGGCCGGCCGAACAGCTCGATCCGTGTCTGCGCCCCCTGGTGGGGCTCCGCCTTCCGCACCACCTCCAGGCCGAGCTCCGCCGCGATCAGCTCATGGCCCAGGCACACACCCAGCAGCCCGTCCCGGTGGTCGCGCACCAGCTCCGCCGCGACCGAGCGCAGCAGCAGCATCTTGGCGTCGGACGGATCGCCGGGGTCGCCCGGCCCGGGGCCCAGCACCACCGGGCCCCGGTGCGCCCGGACGGTCTCCCGCAGCCCGGGAGCGTCGAACCTGAGCACCGACACGTCGAGCCCCGAGGCGCGCAGCAGGTGCGCCAGCATCGAGGTGAAGGTGTCCTCGCCGTCCACCACCAGCGCGTGGCCCGACATCGCGTGCGTCCGCTCCTGCATCCGCAGCCAGAACGGCGCCAGCCCGCCCCGCCGGTCGTCCAGCGCCGACTGCACCCGGGGATCGGTCGCCAACGGCTGCCCGGTCCGCTCCTCCCGGCGCCGGCCGGGACGCACCCCGAGGGCCGCCAGCACCCCGGCCGCCTTGGCGTGGGTCTCCGCGACCTCGCCGTCGGGGACCGAGTGGCGTACGAGGGTGGCGCCCACCGCCACCGCGAGGCCGCCGTCGGCCGCGATGTCTGCGGTACGGATCAGGATCGGCGAGTCGAGCGTCTGGGCGCCGTCGGCGTCCTGGCGCAGGAGCGCCAGCGCCCCGCTGTAGTAGCCGCGCCCGGTGGGCTCGTACCGCTGGATCACGCGGCACGCGTTCTGCACCGGGGAGCCGGTGACGGTCGCCGCGAACATCGTCTCCTTCAGTACCTCCCGCACGTCCAGCGTCGACTTCCCGCGCAGCTCGTACTCGGTGTGCGCGAGATGGGCCATCTCCTTCAGCCGGGGGCCGACCACCACCCCGCCCATGTCGCCGACCGTGCACATCATCTTCAGTTCCTCGTCGACGACCATGGAGAGCTCCTCGGTCTCCTTGCGGTCGCCGAGGAAGTCCAGCAGGTTCTCGACGGTCGGTCCCCCCTCCGGGTAGCGGTAGGTCCCGCTGATGGGGTTCATCACCACCGTGCCGCCGGACATCCGCACGTGTACCTCGGGGCTCGCCCCGACCAGGGTCCGCCCCCGGGGACCGCCGGTGTGCACCACGAAGGTCCAGTACGCCCCGCGCTCGCCCTCCAGCAGTCTGCGGAAGAGCGCGAGCGCGTCCGCCCGGCCGTACCCGGGGATCTCGCCCCGGAAGGTGCGCCTGATCACGAAGTTCGCGCCCTCGCCGCGCCCGATCTCGTCCTCGATCACCCGGCGGACGATCCCCGCGTACTCCTCGTCCGGCACGTCGAAGGCGCCGCCCGTCACCCGCACCTCGTGCGGGGGCAGCGCCGCGAGCACCTCGGCGAGCGGCAGCGCGTACGCCTCGTCGGCGACCAGGACCGCGAGCGGCGTCCCGTCGTCGGTCACGTCGAAGCCCCGCTCGGCGATCTGCCGGTACGGCACCAGGGCCAGCGAGGGAAGCTCGCCCACCGGCAGGTCGGCGAGGCGTGCCACCTTCCGGACCTCGCCGGTCAGCACCTCCACCGTGTCGTGGTCGTGACCGGGCGTGCGGCGGCGCAGCAGGGCGAAGGGCGGGGCGTCGTCCTGGAGGAGGCGGTGGACGAGCGGGGCGGCGCGGTGCGGCATGAGGAGTTCCTTCCAACAGGGAGGAACGGCTCCGCGAACGCGGAAAAGGCCGCCCCTCGGGGCGGCCTTCGCGAGATGTTCAGCGCGAACTGTCAGCGGGCCGCCGGCGAGCGGGCCACCACCAGTTCTGGGTCGTGTGCGTGAACATCGTGAACATGGGGCGATCCTAGCGGTGCGCACTGTCACGCGAGCAAGCGTCTCAACTATTGAGCGACCGGATGGACGCGTCGCGTAACCACGTAATGTGGTCGCCGTGACCGTGAACGCCAATACCTCCGCCGCCGGTGGCAACACCTGGCGAGACCTTCCCGCGGCGCAGCAGCCCGAGTACCCCGACTCCGAGGCGCTGCGCGATGTACTCGCGGACCTCGCGTCGTATCCGCCGCTCGTCTTCGCCGGCGAGTGCGACCAGCTGCGCGCCCGCATGGGAGCCGTCGCCAAGGGCGAGGCGTTCCTGCTGCAGGGCGGCGACTGCGCCGAGGCATTCGACGCCGTGTCCGCCGACCACATCCGGGCCAAGCTGAAGACGCTGCTCCAGATGAGCGCCGTCCTGACCTACGCGGCGGCCGTCCCGGTCGTCAAGGTGGGCCGCATCGCCGGGCAGTACTCCAAGCCGCGCTCCAAGCCGACCGAGACCCGCGACGGCGTGACCCTGCCGACCTACCGCGGCGACTCGGTCAACGGCTTCGAGTTCACCGAGGCCGCGCGCATCCCGGACCCCGACCGCCTGAAGCAGATGTACCACGCGTCCGCTTCCACGCTGAACCTCGTCCGGGCCTTCACCACCGGCGGCTACGCCGACCTGCGCCAGGTGCACGCCTGGAACCAGGACTTCGTACGGTCGTCCCCCTCGGGGCAGCGCTACGAGGCGCTGGCCCGCGAGATCGACAACGCCATGAACTTCATGAAGGCCTGCGGCACCGACCCGGCCGAGTTCAAGGCGGTCGAGTTCTACTCCTCGCACGAGGCCCTGCTGCTGGACTACGAGACGGCGCTGACCCGCACCGACTCGCGCACCGGCGAGCTCTACAACACCTCCGGCCACATGGTCTGGGTCGGTGAGCGCACCCGCCAGATGGACGGCGCCCACATCGAGTTCGCCTCCAAGATCCGCAACCCGATCGGCATCAAGCTCGGCCCGACCACCTCCGTCGACGAGGCACTCGGCTACATCGACCGCCTCGACCCCGAGCGCGAGCCCGGCCGGCTGACCTTCGTCGTCCGCATGGGCGCCGACAAGGTCCGCGACAAGCTGCCCGAGCTGGTCGAGAAGGTCACCGCCTCCGGAGCGGTCGTCGCCTGGGTCACCGACCCGATGCACGGCAACACCTTCGAGGCCGCCTCCGGCCACAAGACGCGCCGCTTCGACGACGTCCTGGACGAGGTCAAGGGCTTCTTCGAGGTGCACAAGGGCCTGGGCACCCACCCCGGCGGCATCCACGTCGAACTCACCGGTGACGACGTGACCGAGTGCGTCGGCGGCGGCCACGAGATCCTCGTGGACGACCTGCACCAGCGCTACGAGACGGCCTGCGACCCGCGGCTCAACCGCAGCCAGTCGCTCGATCTGGCCTTCCTCGTCGCGGAGATGTACCGCGACCAGTAGCCGGGAAGACCGCGTGACGCGCCCGTGGGGCACGGATCCATGTGATCCGTGCCCCACGGGCGTTCCGGGGCTTTTGCCCACCGGTTCCAATGGGTAAGGTAAGGGTTGCCTCACCGCATCGGGAGGTGTTCCGGTGTTCGCACACCCCCGGAGAGGTGAACCGCATGTACGTCTGCTCCTGCTTCGGCGTCACCGAGCAGCAGGTGAAGCAGCATGCGGCGGCCGGGGCGTGCACTCCCCGGCAGATCGCCTCGGTCTGCAAGGCCGGCACCGACTGCGGGGGCTGCGTCCGCCGCATCCAGGCGCTGCTGGGCCGGGGCGAGTGCCCGCGCCGCGAGCTGCTGGAGCGCCGCGCGGACTCGTTGGTGGCCTCCGTGGGGCTGCCGGAGCTGCCGGACGCCGCCAATCCGCTGGACACCGCGTTCCCCGAAGCGGCCTGACCGGACTCGTGCGGCGTCCCGCGCTCCTTGGTCGTCGGGGTCGTCAGCCCTCCGGCTGTTCGATCTGCTGGGCGATGTAGAGGGGCTCGCCGAGCTTCTCCACCAGCTCCAGCTGAGTGTCCAGGTAGTCGATGTGGTGCTCCTCGTCCTCCAGGATCGACTCGAAGATGTTGGCCGAGGTGATGTCGCCCTTGGCCCGCATGACCTCGATGCCGCGCTTGAGGCGGTCGATCGCCTCCACCTCCACCTGGCGGTCCGCCTGGAACATCTCCGTCACCGTCTGCCCGACACGTACGTGGAAGAGGCGCTGGTAGTTCGGCAGGCCGTCGAGGAAGAGGATCCGGTCGGTCAGGAGCTCCGCGTGCTTCATCTCGTCGAACGACTCGGCCCGGGTGTACTTGGCGAGCTTCGTCCAGCCGAAGTTGTCCTGCATCTTCGCGTGGAGGAAGTACTGGTTGATGGCAGTCAGTTCGGCAGTCAGCTGTTCGTTCAGGAACTCGATGACCTCGGGGTCGCCCTGCATCGCAGAGGCTCCTTCCAACCGTGTACCGGACAGTTGCGCCGATCCTCGCACCGCGCCCCCCGGCCGTCCAGTAAGTACATGCTTAGTACGAGTTGCCCCAATTGCCTCGTCTCTGGTCATCACCACCCCTGCCTGTCTGTCACCATGGAGGCATGGGTCAGCCGGAGAGCGAGGGGTACCGCGCGGCGGGGCAGTCCGAGCTTCCGCCGGGCCAGCGACTGCAACGCGGGTGGCCGGTGACCCACTACGGTCCCGTACCCAAGTTCCGTCCCGAACGCTGGGAATTCCGGGTCTTCGGAGCCACCGCCGACGGCGGGAAGCGCTGCTGGAACCACGAGGAGTTCTCGGAACTCCCGTTCTCCTCGGTCGTGGCCGATCTGCACTGCGTGACCAAATTCAGCATGCTGGGCTCCGAATGGGGTGGCGTGCCCGCCTCGGTCGTCCTCGGTCTCGCCCCGCCCGCCGACGACGTCACCCATGTGATGGTGTGGGCCGAGTACGGCTTCTCCTCGAACCTCCGGCTCGCCGACTTCGCCTCGGAGCACACCCTCTTCGCCACCCACAAGGACGGCGAACTCCTCACCGCCGAGCACGGCTTCCCACTGCGCCTGGTCGTCCCGCACCTGTACGCCTGGAAGGGCCCGAAGTGGGTCCGGGGCGTCGAGTACATGACGGCCGACCGCCGCGGCTTCTGGGAGGAGCGCGGCTACCACAACATCGGCGACCCGTGGAGCGAGCAGCGCTACTCCTACCAGGAGAAACCCGGGGACGGCCCCGAACTCTGAGCCCCGGACTCCGACCCCCCCGGACTCCGGGCCCCGACTCCGGGCCGCCGGGTCCGGTCGCGGCCGGGTTCAGGAACCGGCGGAGTCCCGCAGCTCCTTCAGCCGCGCCACGTCCGCCGCGTTCCCCTCTTTCCCGCCCGGCGTCTCGATGATCAGCGGCACCCCGGCCGTCGCCGGGTGGGTGAAGATCTCCCGGAACGGCTCCACGCCGATGTGGCCCGCGCCGATGTTCTCGTGCCGGTCCTTGTGGGCGCCGACCACGTCCTTGGAATCGTTGGCGTGGATCAGCTTCAGCCGCCCCTCGCCGACCGTCTCCACCAGCAGGTCCAGGGTCTGCCGCATCCCGGACGGGCCGGCCAGGTCGTGGCCCGCCGCGTAGATGTGGCAGGTGTCCAGGCAGACACCCAGCTTGGGGTGGGAGTCCAGCGCCTCGAAGTACGGGCCGAAGTCCCAGGTGCGCGAACAGAGCGAGAACCCCTGCCCGGCGGTGGACTCCAGCAGGAGATCGGGATCGTCGTCGTGGGTCAGCTCGTCCAGCAGCGGGAGCAGGTGGGTGCGCACCTGCGCCAGCGCCACCTCCCGGGGCCGGCCGCCCGTCGCCGAGCCGGTGTGGACGACGACGCCCAGCGCGCCGATCTCGCGCGCCCGGCGCAACGAGTGCCGCAGGGAATCCACGGACCTCTCCACCGTCGCCCCGGTGTGCGAGCCGAAGTTGATCAGGTACGGGGCGTGCACGTACACCGGCATGCCCCGGGCCTCGCACTCCTTGCGGAACAGCTCGTCCTGGTCGGGCTTCCGGGCCGGGGTGGCCCAGCCGCGCGGGTTCGCCACGAAGATCTGGATGGCCTCGGCCGCCAGTTCGTCGGCGTGGCCGAGGCCGGTCTTCACCAGCCCGCCGGCCACCGGGACGTGTCCGCCCACCGGGTTGCGCACAGGATTGCGCACGGTCACAGTCCCTTGGTCCTGATGGTGATGGCCGATCCCTCGGCCGCCCGGCCGCCGCCGTCGACGGACTGGCTCGCGACGGTGTCGCTGAAGGAGAGGAACGGCCGGTCGACCTCGACCTCGAACCCGGCGTCCTCCAGGATCTCCCGCGCCTCGTCCACGTCCTTGCCGGTGACGTCCGGTACCTCGATCATCCGGGGGCCCTTGGAGACGGTGAGCTGGACGGTGTCCCCCTCGGCCGCCTCGGCGCCGGGGTCCGGCGTCTGCTCGGCGACGTCGCCCGCCACCTCGGAGGAGTTGATCCGGCCCGGCCGTACCTCGGCCTTCAGCCCCTCCTCGTCCAGGGCGTCGGTGGCGTCCTCCACGGAGAGCCCGGAGACGTCCGGTACCTCAACCGGGGAGCCCTTGCTCACGACCAGCGCCACGGCGGAGTCGGGGTGACGCTCCTCGCCCGCGCCGGGGTCCGTACGGACCACCTCGCCGCGCCCGACGTCGTCGCTGAACTCCCTGGTCACCATGCCCGGTGCCAGGCCGGCCTCCTTCAGCGCCCGGCGCGCGTCGGTCAGTGAGGTACCCGCCACATCGGGCACCTTCACGATCTCCGGGCCGCGCGAGACGACCAGCTTCACCGACTCGTTGCCCCGGACCCGGTCGCCGGGCGCGGGGTCGGTGCTGATCACGGAGCCCCGGTCGACCGTGTCGCTGTAGGCCTTGGCGACGGACTTCACATCGAGCCCGGCGTCACCCAGCCGCTTCTCGGCGGCCTCCTGCGTCTGGCCGAGGAGCGAGGGGACCTGGGTGAACTGGCCCGAATTGATGTACCAGACGCCGCCCCCGGCCAGCAGTACCAGCACCAGGGCGGTGATCACGGCGTAGACCCCGCGGCGCGGGGTGCCGCCGGAGCGTCCCGTCCGTGCGGACCGCCGGGGCCGGCCGGGCGCGACCGAGGCGGAGGCGGTGGCGGGCATCTCCAGCCGGCTGGTCCGGTGGGTGGTGCCCCGGTCCTCGGCCACCGCGCGCGGCAGCACGCTCGTACGGTCCTCCGCACCGGAGACACCGGAGACACCGGAGACACCGGAGACACCTGAGGGGTCGGCCGCACCGGCGCTCGCCGGGGGGAGCGCCTGCGGCGGTACCGCGTCCAGCTCCGCGTCGCTGAGGAGGGCCCGCGCTTCGAGGGTCGCGGCGAGCAGCACCACCGCGTCCTGCGCGCGGACCCGGGCGTCGCGCGCGGTGGCCGCCGCCACCAGCGCGTCCAGCGCCGGGGAGAGCCCGGGGACGGTGGCGGACGGCGGCGGGACGTCCTGATGGAGGTGCTGGTAGATGATCTGCGCGGCGTTCTCGCCCGTGTACGGCTTGGTGCCGGTCAGCATCTCGTACAGCACGACACCGCAGGCGTACACGTCCGAGCGGGTGTCCGCCGTGCCGTGCTCGATCTGCTCCGGGGCGAGGTAGGACACCGTGCCCAGCAGGGAGCCGGTGGTGTCGGTGGCGGTGCCGACCGCGCGGACGAGCCCGAAGTCGGCGACCTTCACCCAGCCGTCGTCCCCTATCAGGACGTTCTCCGGCTTCATGTCGCGGTGCACGAACCCGGCCCGGTGCGCGGCGCCCAGCGCGGCCAGCACCGGCTCCAGGATGTCGAGCGCGGCACGCGGCTGGAGGGCCCCGCGGTCCCGCAGCACCTCACGGAGCGTGTAGCCCGCGACGTACTCCATGGCGAGGTAGACGTAGGCGCCCTCGGCGCCCTGGTCGAAGACGGACACCACGTTGGGGTGCGCGAGGCGTGCCACCGACTTCGCCTCACGGATGAAGCGTTCGACGAAGGAGACGTCCGCGGCGAGCGCGGGGTGCATCACCTTGAGGGCGAGCACCCGGTCGAGCCGGATGTCCACGGCCCGGTAGACCGTGGCCATCCCGCCCACCGCGATGCGTGCCTCGACGCGGTAGCGGCCGTCGAGCAGCCGTCCGAGCAGCGGGTCCTGGAGGGTGGTGTCCACCGGACGAGTCTACGAGGCGCCGCCGGCGCCCCGGGCGCCCCGGAGCGGGCCCGGGGCCGTATCGCAGCCGAGCCGTGACAACCGGGGTCCGCGTTCCCCGCGCCGGAGGGTCAGAACGCCGGGCGCTCCGGGTCCAGGACCGCGCGTCCCGCCACCGGGGAGGAGGCCTCGGCGAAGTGGCGGCGGGGGATGCGGCCCGCCCGCCGGGCGAGACGCCCGCCGTCCACCGCGTGCCGCATCGCCGACGCCATCAGCTCCGGCTCCTGCGCCCGGGTCACCGCCGAGGCGAGCATCACGGCCGCGCACCCCAGTTCCATCGCCAGTGCCGCGTCCGAGGCGGTGCCCGCCCCGGCGTCCAGGATCACCGGGACCCCGGCCCGCTCCACGATCAGCTCGAAGTTGTGCGGGTTGCGGATACCGAGACCGGAGCCGATGGGGGAGCCGAGCGGCATGACCGCCGCGCAGCCCACGTCCTCCAGCTTCCGCGCGAGGACCGGGTCGTCGTTGGTGTAGGGGAGCACGGTGAACCCGTCGTCGACGAGGATCTCCGCCGCGTCCAGCAGCTCGACCGGGTCCGGCAGCAGGGTCCGCTCGTCGGCCACCACCTCCAGCTTGACCCACTCCGTACCGAGGGCCTCGCGGGCCAGCCGGGCGGTCAGCACCGCCTCACCCGCGGTGAAGCAGCCCGCCGTGTTGGGCAGTACCCGGATGGAGAGGCGCTCCAGCACGGAGAGGACCGAACCCCGCACGGTCGGGTCCAGCCTCCGCATCGCGACGGTGGTCAGCTCGGTGCCGGAGGCGATGAGCGCCCGCTCCAGCACGTCCAGGCTGGGGGCGCCGCCGGTGCCCATGATCAGCCGGGAAGAGAACTCCAGTCCGCCCAGGCGGAAGAGGTCGTCGGACATGGTCAGCCTCCCTGTACGGCGGTGAGGACCTCGACGCGGTCGCCCCCGGCGAGGGCGGTGGTGTGCCAGGCCGAGCGCGGCACCACACTCTCGTTGACGGCGGCGGCGACCCCCGAGGACGCGCGGGTCAGGGACGCCACGAGGGTGCCCAGGGTGGTCCCGGGCGGGAGCTCGCGCGGGTCACCGTTGACGGAGACGGGCACTCTGGCCGTCGGGGCGGTCAGGCCGGTCGGATCGGTCAGGTCGGTCGGGACGGCCGGATCGGTCATGCGTACTGCTCCTCGCGTGCGGGGGCGACGGGGGTGGTGAAGCGGCCCGGCGCGAACGGGCGGGCCACCTCGGGCAGTTCGCCGGTGGTCAGCGCGTGCGCCATGGCGTCGCCGGTGACGGGGGTCAGCAGCACCCCGTTGCGGTGGTGGCCGGTGGCGACCAGCAGCCCCGGCAGGGCGGTCGGGCCGAGCACCGGCGCGTTGTCCGGGGTGGCGGGACGCAGCCCGGCCAGGGTCTCGGTGAGCGGCAGCTCGGTGATGCCCGGCACCAGCTCGTGGGCGTCGCGCAGCAGCTCGTACACCCCGCCGGCCGTCACCGTGGTGTCCCAGCCCATCTCCTCGCTCGTCGCACCGACGACCAGCTCGCCGTTCTCGCGCGGGACGAGGTACAGGTCCTGACCCCGCACCACCGCGCGCACCGTCCGGCTGAGGAAGGGGGCGTACGCACGCGGCACGGTCAGCCGCAGCACCTGGCCCTTCACCGGGCGCACCGGCGGGGCGACGCCCTCCGGCAGCCCCGCGAGCCGGCCGCTGAGGCTGCCGGCGGCCAGCACGACCTGGCCGGCCGAGACCGCGGTGCCGTCCGCGAGCAGCGCCCCGGCCGCCCGGCCGCGCGCGACCTCCAGCCGCTCGCAGGGGCTGCGGTGGAAGACCACCCCGGCCCGCTCGCAGGCCGTCAGCAGCGCGGTCGCCAGCCGGCGCGGGTCGACCTGATGGTCGCCGTCGACCCGCAGCCCGCCCCGCACACCCGGCGCCAGCATCGGTTCCAGCCGCCGGCACTCGCGCCCCGACAGCCACTGCGAGTCGAGCCCGGACCGCTCCTGGAGGGCGTGCAGTTCGCGCAGGTGCGCCCGGTCGTCGGAGTCGAGCGCCACCGCGAGGGTGCCGCAGGCGCGGAAGCCGGTGTCCCGGCCGCTCGCCGCCTCCAGCTCCGCCACGAAATCCGGGTAGCGGGCGGCGGAGGCGAGGTTGAGCCCGAGCAGCATCTGCTCGCCGTAGTGGAGTTCGGTGACGGCGGCCAGCATCCCGGCCGCGACCCGCGCGGCCCCGCCGCCCGGTTCCGGATCGGCGACCGCCGTCCGCAGTCCCGCCTGCGCCGCCCGCCAGGCGGTGACCAGGCCGATGATGCCGCCCCCGACGACGAGCACGTCGTACGCGGGCCCCCGGCGGCCCGCGTCTCCCGTGCCCCCGCCCGTGGTGCCCCCGCTCGCGGCGGAGGACGATTCCTGTGATGCACGCATGGGTGTCCAGCCCCTCCCTTCGCCGGCATGACCCGGATCAGGTTCGTACGGTCGGAGGCCGCCAGCCTCCCTCTCAGCCCGGTTCGTCCGGGCTCCCGCGAGTGTCTTCGCGCAGCCACCCTAGACCCCGCCGCCCGCGCGGTACGAAGGAGCCGCCGCGGAGGGCACCGGACCCCGTGACGTGATGGAGCGTCAGGTGCTTAGGGTGGGTACGTGAGCGAAGAGAGCGACCAGCGGGCGCCGGAGCACGGCGTCGTCATCGTCGGAGCGGGCATGGCGGGCGTGCGGACCGCCGTGGCACTGCGGGACGAGGGGTACACCGGGCCCGTCACCCTGATCGGCGCGGAGCCCCACCAGCCCTACGACCGGCCGCCGCTCTCCAAGGCCGTCCTGCTCGGCACCGCCGAACACTCCGCGTTCGGCATCGACTTCAAGGCGCTCGACGTCCGTCTGCGCCTCGGGCTCCCCGTGGACGGCCTGCGCCCCGCCGACCGGGAGGTGGACACCCCGGACGGCCCGGTGCCGTACGACGTGCTGGTCCTCGCGACCGGGGCCGAACCGCTGACGCTGCCCGGCTCCGAAGGGGTTCCCGGCGTCCACCTGCTGCGCACCCTGGACGACGCCGAGCGGCTGCGGCCCGTCCTCGCCGGGCGCCACGACGTCGTCGTGGTCGGCGCGGGCTGGATCGGCGCCGAGTTCGCCACCGCCGCCCGTGCGGCCGGCTGCGCGGTCACCGTCGTGGAGGCCGCCGCCCGCCCGCTCGCCGGGGTGCTGCCCGCCGAGGTCACCGCACCCATGGCCGACTGGTACGCGCACGCCGGTGCCACGCTCCTCACCGGCGCCCGGGTCGACCGCGTCGAACCCGGCGCCGTGATCCTGGCCGACGGACGCCGGCTCCCGGCCGGCGCGGTGGTCGTCGGCATCGGCGCCCGCCCCGCCAGCGGCTGGCTCGCCGGCTCGGGCGTCGCGCTCGGCCCGGACGGATCGGTCATCGCGGACGCCGCCCTGCGCACCTCCGCGCCCGGGGTGTACGCGGTCGGGGACTGCGCCTCGTACCCCTCCGCGCGCTACGGCGCACGTCTCCTGGTCCACCACTGGGACAACGCGCTCCAGGGCCCGCGCACCGTCGCGGCGGGCATCGCACGGACGGGAGGGGCAAAGGCCGCAGAACCGGAGCCGTACGACCCGGTGCCGTACTTCTGGTCCGAGCAGTTCGGCCGCTTCGTCCAGTACGCCGGGCACCACGCGGACGCCGACACCCTGCTGTGGCGCGGCGACCCCGCCGACGAGGAGTGGACCGTGCTCTGGCTGCGCGACGGCGCGCTCGTCGCCCTGCTGGCGGTCGGCCGTCCGCGCGATCTCACCCAGGGGCGCAAGCTCGTCACCTCCGGCCGGACCCTCGACCCCGAGCGGGCCGCCGACCCGGCCGTACCCCTGAAGTCCGCCGTCCGCTGAGCCCCGGCGCGGGGTCGTGCGCGCCCGGCCGGGCCGCTCCGAACCCGGGCGCGACCTGCGGGGACGCCCTGCGACGTGGTCCGTACGGTCGGCCCGGCTTCCAGCTGTCGGTCCCAGATGGCACGCTTGTCCTCGTGAACCGGATTGACGCAAAGATCGATGCTCTCGTCCCCGCCTGGCTCCACCTCCCCGACATCGCGGAACTCCTCGACGTCGAGGTGACGCGCGTGCGGCAGCTGGTCAAGGAAGGCCAGCTGATCGCGGTGCGCCGCGGTGAGAACCGGACGCTCCAGGTGCCTGCCGCCTTCATCGACGGCGACAAGGTGGTCAAGGGCCTCGCGGGGACCCTGACCCTCCTGAGGGACGACGGCTATTCCGACGAAGAGATGCTGGAGTGGCTCTTCACCCCCGACCCGAGCCTGCCCGGCACCCCCGCGCAGGCGCTGAGCGAGAATCGCGGGACGGAGGTGAAGCGCCGCGCCCAGGCGCTCGCCGTCTGACCGAGACGACCGCACACGTGGTCGCGGGCCGTGCTTCCCGCGGCCCGCGACCACGTGACCCACCTGGGGGGAACCTTGATGCCCACGCCGCGCCACCTGCTCACCGACGCCCGTCTCTACCTCTGCACGGACGCCCGCAGGCGCCAGGGGGACCTCCCCGAATTCCTCGACGCGGTGCTCGGCTCCGGAGTGGACATCGTCCAGTTGCGCGACAAGGGCATGGAAGCCGCGGAGGAGCTGGAGCACCTCCAGGTGTTCCGGGACGCCTGCGCCCGCCACGGCACACTCCTCGCCGTCAACGACCGCGCCGACATCGCCCACGCCTCCGGCGCCGACGTGCTCCACCTCGGCCAGGGCGACCTGCCGGTCCCCGCGGCCCGCGCGATCATCGGCGAGCCTCCGCTGATCGGCCGCTCCACCCACGCCGAGTCCGAAGTGGACGCGGCCGTCGCACAGCCCGGCGTCGACTACTTCTGCACCGGCCCCTGCTGGCCCACCCCGACCAAGCCCGGCCGCCACGCGCCCGGCCTCGGTCTGGTGCGGTACGCCGCCTCCCTCGGCGGGCACCGCCCGTGGTTCGCCATCGGCGGCATCGACGCGGGCAATCTCGACGAGGTGCTGGACGCCGGGGCCCGGCGCGTCGTGGTGGTCCGCGCGCTCACCGAGGCCGACGACCCGGCCGCGGCCGCCGCCGGCCTGGCGAAGCGGATCCGCGAGCGCTGACACCCGCCCGGCCGGGTGTCCCGGCGGGCTGTCCGAGGCGTGGACGGTATTCACTGCAATACGGACAAATATCCCGCTCTGGTTGGGTGACGGCCGGTCCCTGGTTAACCTCGCGGTATGGCCCTTGGCACCTCCTCCACCCGGACGGACCGCGCACGCACCGTGCGCGACCTGCTCGCGTCCGGCAAGACGTCGTACTCCTTCGAGTTCTGGGCACCCAAGACCGAGAAGGGCGAGCGCAACCTCTGGAACGCGTTGCGCCGGGTCGAGGCCGTGGGGCCCAGCTTCGTCTCCGTGACGTACGGAGCCGGGGGCACCACCCGGGCGGGCACGGTCCGGGCGACCCAGCAGATCGCCGCCGACAGCACCCTCACCCCCGTCGCGCACCTCACCGCGGTCAACCACTCCGTCGCGGAGCTGCGCAACATGATCGGCCAGTACGCCGACGCGGGGATCAGGAACATCCTCGCCGTGCGCGGAGACCCGCCGGGCGACCCGATGGGCGAGTGGGTCGAGCACCCGGAGGGCGTGCGGTACGCCGCCGACCTGGTGCGGCTCATCAAGGAGTCGGGCGATTTCTGCGTGGGGGTCGCCGCGTTCCCCGAAATGCACCCGCGGTCGTCCGACTGGGAAACGGACACCCGTCACTTCGTGGACAAGTGCAGGGCCGGGGCCGACTACGCCATCACCCAGATGTTCTTCGAACCCGGCGACTACCTCCGGATGCGTGATCGTGTGGTCGCCGCGGGTTGCGACACCCCCATCATTCCGGAGGTCATGCCGGTCACCAGCGTCAGACAGCTCGAAAGATTCCCCCAGCTGAGCAACGCGGCAGTGCCCAGGGCCCTCGAAGAGCGCATCCACGCGGTCAGGGACGATCCCGCGGCTGTACGCTCCATTGGCATCGAGTTCGCAACGGAGTTCTGCGCGGAGCTGCTGTCCGAAGGTGTGCCCGGATTGCACTTCATCACGCTCAACAACTCGACGGCAACGCTCGAAATCTACGAAAATCTCGGACTGCACAAGCAGTCGTGACCGGCCGTACCCGCCACCGATCCGGCGGCGGTGGCCGTAGAAGGGGGCGGGCGTGGGCTGGACGGTCCTCTACATCGCTTTCGGCGTGGTGGCGTTGTGGCTGCTGGGGGAAGTGCTTCTGCAGTACAAGGCACGGCTGCGCTGGAGGCTCCTCGCCTTCTCCGGATTCCTCTGCGTGGTGCTCGGCGTCCTGATCCCGTCCGTGCTGGTCATCGCACTCGGCGCGATCGCGTTCGCGGTGGGTCAGACCTACGTGACGCTCTCCTTCCGGCGGGGCTTCTCCACCGGCTGGGCCATCGGGGGCAGCCCCGGGGCCAGCCGCCGTCGCCGCGGCCGCGGGCCCTCCGTCAACGAGGAGCCCGTCCTCGAAGTCTCCGGCCTGGAGTACGAGGAACCGGCCGCACCCGCGCAGGACGACCCGGCCGCCGTGTACGAGCCGCAGCCGATGCCGGAGGAGACCGGCCAGTACGGCGTGTACAGCCCGAGCCCGTACGCGCAGCCGGGCGGCGACCAGGGGTACGAGGAGCAGCGCCACCCGCGGGAGCAGCAACCGGCCGGCGCCCAGCCCCAGTACGCCGCCCACGACCCGTACAGCGGCTACGGCGAGCCCGCGCAGAACTCCTCGTACGACGGCGGCTACGCCTACGGCACCGACCAGCACAGCTACGCGGCGTACTCCGACCCGTACATCGGCGCCGGCGGCACGGCTGCTCCGCCGTACGCGTCCTACGACGCCTACGGCAACGGCAACGGCAATGGTTACGACGCGGGGTCGGGCGGCGGTTACGACGCTTACCCGAACCAGCAGCAGTACACCGAGCCGTACGCCGCCCCGCAGTACGGCGCCGACACCCCGCCGGGCGGCGTCTGGGTGCCGCAGCAGCGGGAGGGCGAGCAGCACGCCCAGGGCGCGCCCGCTCCGCACGGGAGCAACTATCCGGCCGGTGACGACGGTTACGGCAACGGCAACGGCAACGGCAACGGTTACGACACGGGGCAGAACGAGCAGTACCGCTACTGACCCGCTGTTCCCGCGCGTCCCCTCCCGGGAGGGGACGCGCCCTCATCGCGAGCCTTCGCGGCCGTCGCTCACCGCGAGACCTCGGAGCCGTCGCTCACCGCCTGAACCCACGGCTCACCGCGAGCCCTTGAAGTCGTCGCCCTCCACGATCAGCCCGGCGACCAGGGCGCCCGACATCCCCGCGTGCGCCGGACCGCCGCCCGGGTGCGACCAGCCGCCCGCCAGGTAGAGCCCCGGCAGCCGGGTGCGGTTGGCGGCGTGCAGCCGGGCGCCGGCCGCTCCCGCCAACGCGGGCGGCGGCACCGAACCGCCGGCCGCCCCCGTCTGCGCCTCCGTCTCGGCGGGGGTGCGCACCTCGGTGTCGAGGATCCGGCCGCGCAGTCCGGGGACCGCCTTCCCGGCGGCGGCGATCACCGTCGCGGCGTACCGCTCGCGCAGTTCCGGGCCGGTCCAGTCCACCGGGCCGTGCGGGGCGACCGTGGCCACCAGCGTCACCGCCTCATGGTCCTCGTCCGGCCGGGTCGCCGGGTCGTCCGGCCGCAGCACGGTGACCGTGGGCGCCTCGGCGAGTCGCCCCGCGAAGAGTGCCGCCTGCTCCGCCGCGCCGTCCGGGGCGTGCACCACGGTCCGGTGCGGGGCCCCGGCATCCCGGCCGCCGCGCAGCGAGAGCATCACCACGAAGCGGCCCGGCAGTGGCCCCGCCCCGGGGTGCGGCTGCACCGGCACGTCCCCGTCCGCCCCCAGGGCCGTACCCGGCACCAGGTCCGGACGGCGCTGTACGCCCAGCACCACGTGGTCGGCCCCGGCCGGCGTCCCGTCCGCCAGCTCCACCCCGGCCGCCCGGCCGTCCTTCTCGACGACCCGGACCACCTCCGCGCCGAACATGAACTCCACCCGCCGCGCCAGGCACCGCTCGTACAGCGCGTCGGCCAGCGCCCGCATCCCGCCCGTCACGTACCAGGTGCCGAAGGTCTCCTCCATGTACGGCAGCAGGGCGGCGCTCGCCGGTGCCTCACGCGGGTCGAGGCCGTACGCCAGGGCATACCCGTCGAGCAGGGCGGCCAGCCGGGGATCGGCCAGCTCCCACGCCCCGACCTCGGCCGGAGTGGTGGCCCGACGGACCCCGCGCAGCAGCCGGCGCGTCCGGACGGCCGGGTACGGGTCACGGCCCAGCACCTGCCAGTCCTCTCGCAGCGGCTCCTCCAGCAGCGGCCGGCGCGAGCGGTCCCAGGCGTCCCGGGCCCGGTCGAGGAACTCGCCCCACCGTGCTCCCGCGCCCCCGCCGAGCGCCCCGTCGAGGGCCGCGACCACCCCGGCCCGGGAGGCGTGGGGGAGCGAGACCCGGGTGCCGTCGGCGAAGACGTGGTGGCTCGCCGGATCGACCTGGGTCAGCGTCACCCGCTGCTCCAGGGGCTCCTTGCCGGTCTTGACGAAGAGGTCGCGCTGCACGGCCGGCAGGTGCAGCAGGGCCGGACCGGTGTCAAAGACGAAGCCGTCCCGCTCGTGCCGCCCGAGGGAGCCGCCGTACGTGTCCGACCGCTCGTACACCGTCACCCGGTGGCCTGCCACCGCGAGCCGGGCGGCCGCCGCCATGGCGCCCGTCCCGGCGCCGATCACCGCAATTCGTGCCATGCCGGTGACCTTATCGACCACCGGCGGGCGCCCGGGCGCCAGGTGGCGCCGCCCGGGGCCGGGGCGGCCGGGCCCTCCGTCGTAAGGCCCCCGGTAAGGCCCGCCAGTCGTACGGTCCGTCAGTCGTAAGGCCAGCGGCGGCCGGTTCCGGCCAACTCCCGCTCCTGCCGCCGCTGCGCCCGGCGGCGGAGGTAGCGGCGGATGCGGGAGGCGAGCAGGAGGAGCGCCACCAGGCCGAGCACCAGCAGCACCGCCGCGACGGAGGCAGCCGCCACCGGATGGAATATCGCGAAGGTGATGATCCCCGCCACGCCGAGGTCCTCCGCCGTGCTGACCACCACGTTGGAGAACGGCTCGGGGGAGGAGTTGACCGCCATGCGGGTACCGGCCTTGACCAGATGGCTCAGCAGCGCCGTCGAACCGCCGACCGCCCCCGCCGCCAGCTGCGGCAGCGAACCGGAGTCGCCCGCCAGCAGCGCGGCGACGACCGCTCCGGAGGCCGGTCTGACCACGGTGTGCACCGCGTCCCAGGCGGTGTCGAGATACGGGACCTTGTCCGCCACCGCCTCCAGCAGGAAGAGCAGCGCGGCCACGGCGAGGACGTCGGGGCGCTGCAGGGACGCGGGGACCTCGTCGGTGAGGCCGGTCGCGCCGAAGACGCCGAGGAGGAGGACCACCGCGTACGCGTTGATCCCGCTCGCCCAGCCGCTCGTGAAAACCAAGGGGAGTACGGACACGGAGGCGATCGTAGTCAGCCGGCGACGGCTGCGGGTGAGCTCTCGCACACAGGGCTGAGTACGCGTACCCAGTGCGCCGGATGAGTAGCTGAGCGGATGGGCCGCCACCTGCCCGGACGGAAGAGTGGGGGCATGGAAGGGGCACGGTGCGCGGACCGCCGGCACGGGGCGGCGGACGGTCCGTGCCTCCGACAGAACGGGGGCGCACGACGGAGGAGCCGGGGGCCACGGGGGACCGGGGCCACGGGGGAAGGCTCCTCCGGCAGTACGCGGGACGTCGGTCCGGTGGGGTTCGAGGGGGATCGAACTCCGCCGGACCGGCGTCTTTTTCCGTGGCGGTCGTGCTTCCGTGCCTCCCGGCCGGCGGTCCGCGGGGGGCGAGTCACGAGGCGCGAGCCGCGGGCTCGTGGTCTTCAGGCTGCCGTCCGCTGTCCGTCGCCCGCCGTCAGCGCCCGCTGACCCGGCCGTGGAGCAGCAGCGACAGCGCCGAGTGGACCTCGTCGAGCGACCGCTCGGGCTGGAACGCCTTCCAGTCCAGGGCCGCCACCAGCACCATCCCGACCAGCGCGGCGGCGGTCAGCGGGACGTCGATCTCCGGACTGAGCTCGCCGTTCTCCACACCCGCCCGCAGCTCGCCCTCCACCACGGCGACCGCCTCCTGGCGCACCACCAGGAGGGTCGACTGCCAGGCCCGGTTGGTGCGCCAGAGCTCGGCCACGTACAGCTGGGTGAAGGCGGGGTAGCGGTCGATGAAGGCCAGCCCCGCCCGGATCATCGCGTCCAGCGCGGCCACCCGGGTCCCGCCGCGGCCGGCGGTCTCCTCGGCCGCCGCCCGCAGCGCTGCGCTCAGCAGGCCCACGCCGTGCCGCAGCAGCTCCTCGAAGAGCTCGGTCTTGCTCTTGAAGTTGTAGTACACCGTGCCCTTGGCCACTCCGGCCCGCTCGGCGATCTCGTCCACCGTGGTCGCCGAGAATCCCTTCTCGGCGATGAGGGTCACGGCCGCCTCGTAGAGCTTCTGCCGGGTGGCCTGGCGGCGAGTGGTGCCACTGCTTTCCATGAGGTCGATTCTCACAGGTCCACCGGCGCTCCGAGCCCGTCCGCCCCGGGCTTCACAGACTCAGCTCCGGGTGCAGCCGTTCCAGCGTCCACACCTGCTTGCTGCGGGCGGTGAAGGCGGTCAGCGCGAGGGCCCCGGCCGTGAAGGCGGCCAGGACCGCGCAGCCCAGCCAGACGGGCCCGGACCCGCCGCCGGTGATCAGCCGGCGCAACGCGTCGACGACGTAGCTCATCGGCAGCCAGGGGTGGAGAGCCTGGAAGAAGCCGGGGCTGGTCCGGACGGGGTAGGTACCGCCGGCCGAGGTCAGCTGGAGCATCAGCAGCGCCAGCACCAGAATCCGCCCGGCAGCTCCGAACCGGGCGTTCAGCCACTGCACGATCGCGGCGAAGCAGCAGGTCACCAGGGCGAGGAAACCGATCGTGGCCACCGGACGCGCCATCTCCAGACCCAGCCCCCAGTGCAGTACGGACATCAGCGCGGCGACCTGGAGCAGGCCGATCGCGGCCACCGGCAGCCAGCCCGCGAACGCGGTCCGACGGGCGGAGGCGCCCGCTGCGAGCGCGCGCCGGTTCAGCGGCTGCATCAGCATGTACGCCACCATCGCCCCGACCCAGAGGGAGAGCGGGATGAAGTAGGGGGCGAAGCCGGTGCCGTAGTTCGGAGCAGCGTGCAGGGACGAGGACGCGAGGCGGACCGGGTCGGCCATGACACCGGTACGCGCGTCACGGTCGTCCTCGTCGTAGTCCGGAATCCGGCCGACCCCGTCGTTCAGGCCGTCGGCGAGGGTGGTGGAGCCGTCGCTCAGCCGGTGCAGCCCGCTGTCCAGGCCGGTGGCGCCGGACGCGAGCTCCCCGACACCGGTGTTCAGCGCGGTGGCCCCGGACTTCGCCGTCGAGAGCCCGGTGTGCAGGGTCCCGGCGCCTTCGGCGACCCGCTGCGCACCCGCGTTGAGGGAGTTGACCTTCGCCACGGCCGATTCCAGGTCGTCGCCGAGCGTCGGCGCGTGCTCCGCGAGGTCCTCCGCCCGCTGCTGCAGGACCGTCAGCCGGGTACGCAGTGCGGCGAGATCGCCGTCCTCGTCCTTCACCAGTGCGCCCACGTCGTCGGCGACCCGTGCGACCTCGGCCGCCGCCGTCACCGCCTTCTCCAGAGGGGCACAGACGGCGGGGTCCGGCACCGGCGGGTCCTCGCACCGCTGGGTGTGCACGGCGGCGAGATCACCGGCGGCGGTCTGCGCGGCGGTGGCCGCGACGGGCGCCGCCTTCACCAGCCCGTCGAGGTTCTCCCGCACGGTGTGCGAGGCGTCGGCGACCAGCCGGGCGGTGTCGCCGATGGATTTGCCGTCGTCCCGGAGGAACGGGCGGACGTCGGCCGCGAGCCCGTTGACCTCGTCGGCGAGGAGCTGCGTGCCGTCGGCCACCTGCCGCGATCCGGTCCGCAGATCGGCGGAGCCCTGGTCGAGTGCGGTGATGCCGTCGGAGAGCCGCTGGCTGCCGGCCTTGCTCTCCCCGAGCCCCTCGGCGAGGTCCTTCGAACCCTTCTCGGCCTTCGCGATGCCGCTCTGCAGGTCGTCGGCTCCGGAGGCGGCTTTCGCCGTCGCGTCGTGGAGATCCGAGAAGTCGACGAAGATCCGGTCGAGGAAGCCGCGCGATGCCTCGGTCGACGCGGCGGCGCGGATCTCGGAGAACACCGTCCGCGAGATCTGGCCGACGATGTAGTTGTTGGCGTCGTTGGTGCGCACCTGGAGGGCGCCCGTCTCGGGGGAGTCGCCACCACTCGACGCGATCCGCCGACTGAGGTCCGCGGGCAGGGTGAGCGAGAGGTAGTACGTACCGTCCTCGACACCCCGGCGGGCCTCGGCGGCGTCCACCCGGTGCCACTCGAAGGTCTTGGAGTCCAGCAGCTTTCCGGTGAGTTCGTCACCGGCGGCGAGCCGGTCACCGCTCGTACCGCCGTCCCCGGCCCCCTCACCCCCCTTCTCCCCGGGGAGCCGTGCCCCCTTGTCCTCGTTGACCAGGGCCACGGGAATCCGGTCCAGGTGCCCGTACGGGTCCCAGAAGGACCAGAGGTAGAGCGCCCCGTACAACAGGGGCAGCAGCAGGAGCGCGGCGAGCGCCGCGCGCGGCAGCCTCCCCCGGCCGAAGCGCCTCAGTTCAAGCCCGGCCAGTCCGGTCGCGCGCATCGCCGGCCTCCTTCCCGTCGGTGTGGATGCCGGTGCCGGCGTGGGTGTCCGGGCGGGCTTCGGTGTCCGGGCCGGTGCGGGTGGTGGTGTCCGTGGCGGTGTCGTCCGCGCCTGTGCCCGCGTCCGGGCCGGTACGTACGGTCCGCACGCCCCCAGGGGCCTCGGCGCAGACCGCGAGCACGGTCGTGCCCCCGGCGGCGACCGCGCGCAGCAGCTCCCAGGCCGCCGCCCGGCCCGCCGTGTCGAGGCCGAGGTCCGTGTCGTCCACCGCGAGCAGCCGCGGTTCGTCCAGCAGGGCGAGTGCGACGGAGAGCCGCAGCGCGTCCAGGCGTTCCAGGTCCCGTGCCCGGGTCCGCCCGGCCCTCGGCAGAGCGCTGAGGTCGAGCCCGGCGGCGTTCACCACCTGGCCGATCCGCTCGCCCACCGCGGCTCGCTCCCGGCGCGGACGGAGCAGCGCCCGGACGGGGCCGGTGTACCGGTTCCGGAGCAGGGCGCGTTCCCGCAGGTGTTCGGCGACGGTCAGGGCGGGGTCGAGTTCGCTGACGCCCTGGACCGGTCCGAGCGCGGTGATGCGCCGGACCGCCGCGAGCCGTCCCGGAAGCGGGTGGCCGCCGGTGCTCGCCCGGCCCTCCGTCGTCCGCATCCGGCCGGTGAGGGCCAGCAGCAGCGAGGTACGGCCGGAACCCGAAGGACCCTCCAGAGCGGTGAGCGTGCCGGGCGGGGCGTCGAACTCCACGCCCCGGAACGCCCATCCGCGCGACCCCCGCAGCCCGAGCCCCCGTACCTCGACGGCCGCCCCGCACGGGGCGGCCGCCGGCTCTTCGTCTGCCATCGCTCCCCCTGTGGTGAACCCACTTTTGGACTGACTGGTCAGTGCAAAAACGTAGCCGGAACTCAGGCGTGAAGCAAAAGACCAGGTCAACGGGGGCTTGAACAGCATTGTCAGTGGTACCCGCCACCATGGACACACACGGCCATCGAGCCGTCACAGACGACAGGAGGATCGTCATGGCCAGCTCGTCCGCAGCTGCCGCCCCGCGGCGCCGCGCAGGCAGCCCTGCCCCCTCACCGACCGGACCGCCCGACGACGTGCACCCCGTCGCGCGCCGGGCCGGAGCCCCGCCTGCCGCCCTCGATCTCCTCGCCAAGGCCCACGCCGGCCTGACCGAGGCCGCCGTCCTCGACGTCCCCAACGAGCGCTATGCCACCGCGCACCTCGCGGCCCTGCGCGCGGCCGCCGCCGTGCTCGCCGCCCGTGGCCGCCCCGAAACCACCAAGCGCCACCGCGAGCGCATCCGCAGCGCGTGGGAGGTGCTCCCCGAGACAGCGCCGGAGCTCACCGAGTGGAGCGCACTCTTCGCCTCCGGCGCCGAGCGCCGGGCCCGGGCCGAGGCGGGCCTCCCCGGTGCGGCGAGCCGGCGCGACGCCGACGACCTGCTGCGCGACGTGGCGATGTTCCTGCGTCTGGTGGAGCGGCTGCTCAGGCTCCACCCCTCCCTCCCGCAGCCCAGGAGGGGCCGCCCCGGCGCGGGGTGACGGCGCTCCCGGAGGGCGGGGCGCGGGGTGGCGGAGCGGGAGGTGCGAGGCAATAGGGTGGGGGCGCACCCGCACCACCTGCACCGTTCACGCTCCGCCGCCCGCAGCGGCGCCGTGCCGAGGAGTCATCTGCCGTGTCGGACCAGCCGCGCCCCCGCGCCTCCCTCCGTACCGCCGTGGTCTGGGAGGTCCTCAAGGGCGCCCTCGACCGCCAGGTGAAGGCGACCGGCAGCGACAGCCTGGAGGTTCTGGACACCGGAGGCGGCACCGGCAACTTCGCGGTCCCCGCCGCCCGGCTGGGCCACCGCGTCACCGTCGTCGACCCCAGCCCCGACGCCCTCTTCGCGCTGGAGCGCCGGGCCGACGAGGCCGGCGTCGCCGACCGGGTCCGCGGGGTCCAGGGCGACATCCTCGGACTCTTCGACGTGGTGGAGCGCGGCACCTTCGACGCGGTGCTCTGCCACGGAGTCCTGGAGTACGTGGACGAGCCGGCCGAAGGGGTACGGAACGCGGTCGAGGCGCTCCGCCCCTCCGGCGCGCTCAGCCTGCTCGCCGCGGGCTCGGGCGGCGCCGTACTGGCCCGCGCCCTCGCCGGTCACTTCGCGGAGGCCGGCCGGGCGCTCACCGACCCGGCCGGACGCTGGGGCGACGGCGACCCGGTGCCCCGCAGGTTCACCGCCGACCAGCTCTCCGGCCTGATCCGCGACGCGGGCCTCGACGTGACCTCGGTGCACGGGGTGCGGGTCTTCGCGGACCTCGTCCCCGGTGTGCTGGTGGACACCGAGCCCGGCGCGATGGAGGCTCTGCTGAAGCTGGAGGCCGCCGCCGCCGAGCTGCCCGCCTTCCACTCGGTCGCCACCCAGCTGCACGTCCTGGGGGAGCGCCGGGCCTGACGGCGGTCCGCCGGGGAACACCGGGTGGCGGGGGAGCGGCTGATCGGCGCCGCGGGGGACGGACCCGGTGGGCATCCCCTCTCGCTCCGGGCCCCCGATCCGGGCCCGGGCCCCGTATGATCGGGTGACAGGATCCGGCATGACGGATCGGCCGTCGGGGAATCAACGCTCCAAGGGCCGAACCGACATGGCGGTACGGACTGGCTGCTGGCTGGTGGGCGGGTTTCCCGGGGGCGAATCCCTGCCTATCCTGGAAGGGCCGCTTACCGGTCGCCCCCGCGGCCGACGACGAGGAGGACTCCGTGCCGCTCTCGGAGCACGAGCAGCGCATGCTCGAGCAGATGGAGCGAGCGCTGTACGCCGAAGATCCCAAGTTCGCGACAGCGCTTGAGGGAAGCGGGCTGCGTACGTACACCCGGCGACGGGTCTACCAGGCGGTCGCTGGGTTTCTGGTGGGTATCGCGCTCCTCATGGCCGGAATGGTCGCCAAGCAGATCTGGATCAGCGTGGTCGGGTTCCTCGTCATGCTGGGCTGCGCCGTACTCGCGGTCACCGGCTGGCGCAGGGCGCCCAAGCCCGGAGAACAGCCGCAGCGCGGCACCCCGGCTGCCGCGCGTGGGCCCAGACAGCGCCGTTCGGTGATGAACCGCATCGAGCAACGGTGGCAGCGCCGTCGCGACGAACAGGGCCAGTGAAACGGTGAGACTTCTCCCGCCCGGTGAGCCGGGCGGGACCGGTACGACGTAACAGCGCACGAGGTACGACGTACGGCTGAGGGGCGGGACGCGCGAAGCGTCCCGCCCCTCAGCCGTACGTCGGGGTCGTTGTCCTCAGGGCCCCGGGTCGTGGCCGTGCACCGCCCGCCCCAAGCTGTGCACGGCCCGATCCGCTCCCGGCCGCAGCCGGGAGCGGGCGTCGATGCCTCCGGGCGAGACCGCCTCGAACCCCGGCCGCCTCGAACCCCGGCCGCCTCACACCCCGGCCGCTCCCATGCTCAGCCCCGGGACCGGGTCGGGCGGAGGGACCGGCCCGCCGCCCCCATCCGCTCCGAGAACCGTTTGGCCAGCGCCGTCCGGCGTTCCGAGACCGCCCACATCACCCGGACGGCCGAGCGGGGAGCGAGCGCGGCGCGGAACCGGGCGAACCGGTTCGCCCGCCCGGCAAGCGCCGCCCGGACGGTCACCGCGTCCTCGGAGAGACGGACCGGCTGCTGTGGCCGGGGCGCGTAGAGCACCAGCTCCACGGCTCCCGCCACCCGGTGCAGCGCCGCCGCCGGCTCACCCTCCAGCTCGCCCAGCCGCACGATGCGGTCGGCCGCCCTGCGCGGGGTCAGCGCGTCGTCCGGGAGGATGCCGTGGTCCCAGGCCGTGTCCGTGATCTCCCGCCAGACCGCCAGCGTCCTCGCCGCCGCGTCCGCGGGCGTCCGGCCGCCCGACCCGTGCAGCCGCCGGCTCCGCGTCCGGGTCCGCCACAGCCACGGCGAGAGGAGGAGCAGCAGGACCACCGCCACCCCGGCCACCTTCAGGGCCACCAGGGCCGCCGTGACCAGCGGGCCGAAGGGGTGATCCGGCTCGGCGCCGCCTCCTGCGGCCGCCGCTGCCGAGGCCCCGCACTCGCCCTCCCGGCGCCCCTGCGCCGGGCAGCTCTCCGACGCGGACGGGGCGGCCGAGGGCTGTGCCGAGGCCGAAGCGGTCGGCGCGGCCGACTCGTCCGCGGCCCCGGCCGGCGCGTCCGCCACCGTGTACGAGGGCACCGTGCCGCGCGTCGGGGTCGGCTCGAACCGGGTCCATCCCACGCCCTCGAAGTACAGCTCGGGCCAGGCGTGGGCGTCCCGCAGTCCCACCGAGACCGACCCGTCCGCCTGCGTCGTGCCCGGCGTGAAGCCCACCGCGACCCGGGCCGGGATGCCCAGCGTCCGCGCCATCGCCGCCATCGCGAACGAGAAGTGCACGCAGAAACCGCGCCGGTCCTTGAGGAACCGCGAGATCGCCGACACCCCGGTGCCCGAACTCACCGCGGTGTCGTAGGTGAACCCTCCGCTCAGCGCGAACCAGTCCTGCAGCGCCACGGCCTGCTCGTAGTGGTTGGCCGAGCCCTCCGTGACCTGCCGGGCGGTCTCCGCCACCACGTCCGGCAGGGATGTCGGCACCTCGGTGTACTCCAGGGTCAGCTCCTTCGGAGGCAGTCCGGCCGCCGCGAGCTGCGCCGCCGTCGGTTCCACCATCAGACTGCTGACCCGGTACCGCTTCCCGCCCGTCGTCTGGCCTCCGTCGCCGATGAGGGTGCGCCCCTCCGGCTCGTACCGCCACCGGCCGTCGACGCGGACCTTCGTCGCCGGATACGGCATCGGCAGGTAGTCCTGCCGGTAACCGGCGGACGCGGTGATCTCCGAGGAGACCTCCTTGGCGGCGATGTCCGGCCCGAGACCCGCGGGCTGCGGAAGCCGGTCGGGTACGTCTTGCAGCGCGCGCTTCGACGGCAGCCACTCGCTTCCGGTGAACCGGTCGAGGGAGAGGATGCGCAGGTACGTGCCCTGCGGGGCACCGTCACCGGCGCGGTAGGTCAGCACCTCCCGGTTCTCCGACTGGTTGAGGTTGTCCTGGAGGGAGACCAGCGGGTTCACCGCCGAGATGGTGCCCCCGCCGCCCCGCCCGCTGCCCGAGCCGAGGCCGTCCAGCAGCCCGCCGCCGAGCGCGGGCAGCGCGAAGGACACCACCAGCGTGACCCCCAGCGCCGCCGCCCCGATCCGGCGCCCGGTCCGCACCGGGGACTTCACCTTCGGCCACACCCCGGCACCGGACGGGGGACCGCCCCGCGCCGGGCCGCCGAAGAGCCGCCCCCACTGGGCGGCACGGTCCCGTCCCTCGGCCAGCAGGAGCAGCAGATAACCCGTCGCCGCGAGCGCGAACCACCATCGGCTCGCCCCGCCGTCGGACAGCCCCGCCGCCACGGAGTACAGCGCGAGCAGCGGAAGCCCGGCCGGCGCGGCGGCGCGCCATGTCACCGCCAGCACGTCGACCAGCAGCCCGATCAGCAGGACCCCGCCGACCAGCAGCAGCCGGATGCCGTCCGTCATGGGAGCGGGGATCGCGTACCTGCTGACGTCCTCCGTGCCCGCCGTCAGCAGGTCGCCCAGCCACTGGACGGCCTGCGGACCGGGGAGTACCCCGAGAACCGCCCGCGCGCGGGCGAACGCAGCCGTCAGCAGCACCAGGGTGACCAGCACCTGCACGCCGACGGCCGCCGTGCGCGCCGGGACGAACCGCCGCGCCAGCGCGCCCGCCGCGCTCTGCACCGCGAGCAGCAGCGCGGCCTCGAAGATCCACGTCCAGGGGTCGACCAGGGGCAGCAGCGCCCCCGCCGCCAGCAGTGTCGCCACCCACGCGCACAGGGCGAGCCGCACCGGACCGCTCATGACCATCCTCCGGAGAAACCTGTCGCAGCGCCGCCACCGGCGGGCTGGGTGTCACCGGGCTGCCCTGCCTGCTGCCACACCCGGGAGAGGTCCACGCCGGGCGGCACCGGCACCGCGGTCCAGCCCGCCTCACGCAGCAGCCGCAGCCGCTCCTCGAACGGGATCGCCGGAGCCTGCCCCGGGCCCGGCGCCCACTCCTCGCCGTCCAGGACGAACGCGACGGCCGCACCGCAGCGCCGCCGCATGGCCGCCGCGACCGCCACCTGCTCCTCGTCGAGGTCGCCCAGGAAGGCGAGCAGCAGCCCCTCCCGGCCGCACCGCAGCACGTCGTGCGCGCCGGTCAGTCCGCTGCCGTCGGAGTGATCGACGACCGCGAGGGTGTCCAGCACCAGCCCGGCCGCCTCCGCGGACTCGTGGGCGGAGCCGGAAGAACCGGAGAATCCGTCACCGCCGTCACCGGGCACGGCCCCGCCCTCGTCCGTCAGCAGCCGGACCGCGAAGCCCCGCTCCACCAGGTGGGCCAGCGCGGAGGCCGCCGCCGACACCGCCCACTCGAACGCCGAGTCGGGTCCGGCACCCCGGAAGGCCGCCCGCCGGGTGTCCAGCAGCACCGAGGCCCGAGCCCGCTGGGGCTGCTCCTCGCGGCGCACCATCAGCTCGCCGTAGCGGGCGGTGGAGCGCCAGTGGACCCGGCGCAGGTCGTCCCCGTGCCGGTAACCGCGCGGCAGCACGTCGTCCTCGCCCGCCTGGGCGAGCGAGCGCTGGCGCCCGTCACCGTAGCCGGAGGCCGCGCCGGTCAGCCGGAGCGGCGGCAGCGCCTGGGTACGGGGGATCACCACCAGGGTGTCGTGGGCACTGAAGGAGCGGGTCAGCTCGCACATCCCGAACGGATCGGCGAGCCGCAGCTGCAACGGCCCCAGCGGATACCGCCCGCGCAGGTCCGACCGGACCCGGTAGGAGACCTCCCGCCGCCCGCCGGGCTCCACCCGGTCCAGCACGAACCGGGGCCTCGGGCCGAGCACGTACGGAACCCGGTCCTGCAGCATCAGCAGTCCGGAGGGCAGCCGGGAGGCGTTCTCCACCCGCAGGTGCACCCGCGCCTCCGAGCCCGCGGGCACCCGCGAGGGCGACAGCCGGCGGGTGCCGACCACCCGGTAGCGGGTGCGGTGGAGCGCGGTGACGCAGACGAGCGGCAGCACGGCGAGCAGCAGACCGACCCGCAGCAGGTCGGCCTGGCCCAGGACGAAGGCGCAGACCGCGGCGGCTATCCCGGCGGCCAGGAAGGAACGGCCCCGGGTGGTCAGCCCGCCCAGCGCCGCCCGCAAGGTGCCTCTGCCGCCGTCGGCCTCGTCGCCGGCCATCCCGCCACGGGGCCCGGGACCCCGGTGCGCGTCCGCCATCACGGGCGCCGCGCGCCGGGCGCGTACGCCGGACCGCCCTGCGGGTACGGAAGGACGCGCCGGTCGGCGGCAACCGTGTCCGGCGAGGTGGGTACGGGCGTGCGGTGCAGGATCTCCTGCACCACCTGCTCCGCCGTGCGGCGGTTCAGTTGCGCCTGCGCGGTGGGCAGCAGACGGTGGGCCAGCACCGGCACCGCGAGCGCCTGGACGTCGTCGGGCAGCGCGTAGTCCCGGCCGCCGAGGGCCGCCGACGCCTTGGCCGCGCGCAGCAGGTGCAGGCTGGCCCGGGGGGAGGCGCCGAGCCGCAGGTCGGGGTGGTTGCGGGTGGCCTGGACCAGCTCCACGGTGTATCGCCGCACCGACTCGGCCACGTGCACCGCGCGGACCGCGTCGATCAGCTTCACGATGTCGTGGGCGTGGGCCACCGGCTGGAAGTCGTCCAGCGGCGGGACCCCGCCGTGCACGTCGAGCATCCGCAGCTCGGCCTCCAGGCTGGGGTATCCCATGGACACCCGCGCCATGAACCGGTCGCGCTGGGCCTCCGGCAGTGGGTAGGTGCCCTCCATCTCGACCGGGTTCTGGGTCGCGACGACCATGAAGGGGTCGGGCAGCGCGTAGGTCTGCCCGTCGGTCGTGACCTGCCGTTCCTCCATCGATTCGAGGAGGGCGGACTGCGTCTTGGGCGACGCGCGGTTGATCTCGTCGCCGATCACGATCTGGGCGAAGATGGCGCCCGGCTTGAATTCGAAGTCCTTGCGCTGCTGGTCGAAGACCGACACACCGGTGATGTCCGAGGGCAGCAGGTCCGGGGTGAACTGGATGCGGCGCACCGAACAGTCGATGGACCGGGCCAGCGCCTTGGCCAGCATGGTCTTGCCGACCCCGGGTACATCCTCGATCAGCAGGTGACCCTCGGCGAGCAACACGGTCAGCGCGATCCGCACGACCTCGGGCTTGCCCTCGATCACGCGCTCCACCGACCCGCGCACCCGCTCCGTCGTGGTGGTCAGATCTGTGAGGTTCGCTCGCTCGTCATAGGTGGTCACCCGGTCCTCCTCGGCCCTTCACGCACGGGCCCCCACCGCCGAACGGCCTGGCCCACCCCGAATTGCGGACGCCCTTCCGGAAGCCCCGGAGTACGTCACCCACCGCATTCTTGTTGCCGTTACCGCTTCGTGTCACTTGCCTGCGGACAACCGGCACCGATATGTCGGGTGTTGTCGATATTCGTATGCCGGGACGAGAGGCGACGGGGGCCGGCCGCGGGCGGGACGGATGGCCGACGACGGACGGAGCCGGCGGACGAGGGGAGGTGAAGAGCTGGTGAGGAGGGGTCCGGGGGAAGCAGCCGGTGGTGAACGGTCCGGCGCGCCGCGCACCTCACGGGACCCCGGGGCGGAACTCCGTCAGGGGCCCCGCCACCCGGTCCGGGCGACGGCGGGCCCCGGCGACCCCGCGGGCTCGCCGGGGCGGGAGGGTCAGGAGGCCGGGGAGATCTCGCGCAGCAGACCGGTCTTGACGTCGAAGACGAAGCCCCGGACGTCGTCGGTGTGCAGCAGGAACGGCGAGGTACGGACCCGCTGGATCGACTGGCGCACGTCCTGGTCGACGTCGGAGAAGGACTCCACGGCCCACACCGGCCGCTGGCCGACCTCGAGCTCCAGCTCGTGGCGGAAGTCCTCGGTCAGCGATTCGAGGCCGCAGGTGGTGTGGTGGATGAGTATGACGCTGCGGGTGCCCAGCGCCCGCTGGCTGATGGTGAGCGACCGGATCACGTCGTCGGTGACCACGCCGCCCGCGTTGCGGATCGTGTGGCAGTCACCGAGTTCCAGGCCCAGCGCTGCGTGCAGGTCGATGCGGGCGTCCATGCAGGCGACCACGGCCACCTTCTGGACCGGCCGGGCGTCCATGCCCGGGTCCGTGAACGCGCTCGCGTAGTGGCTGTTCGCCTGCACCAGGCGGTCCGTGACGGAGTCGGCCGGACGGGAGGTGTCCGAGGCGGCGGGGACGGCTGCGGAGGGGGACTGTGCGGAAGTCGACATGGATACGACGTTAGCCGCCCCACCTGCTCGGAGCGGTTCTAGGAAAAGGACAAAGAACATCAACGAGCCTTGTTGTGAGCCAATCCACAGGACTCACTACGGCTCACCCGTCCGAGTGAGGACCGTGGGCCACCGGAGCGGGGCGACGCGCTGGGCGGTTCGTTGATCCGGAATCGATCGAATGGCAGGGTGGACTAAAGTGACGCGAAGTTACCGACCGGCCGTAAGGCCGGCCGCGTTCCGCGGGCTCCGTGCGTTTCCGCCGCATGTTCCGGTCCTTCCGCGACGTCGGCGGTACCGGTGGTGCCCGTGGTTCGAGTGGTTCTCCGCACGTACCGCAGCGGTTCCGGTGGTTCTCCGCACGCACCGCGGTGGGCGGCAGTGATCCGTCGCAGTCCCACCAGTCGTCGTCCCCCTAGTTCTCCCAGTTCTCCGTAGTGTTCCGACGTTCTCCGTATTTCCGATCTCCCCGTGATGTGCGGCGAACGTGCGGCCCGGCCCTCTCCCGCTCATGGCCGGCCGGCGCCCCTTCCCCGGCGCCGGCAGGCCTCCCCTTCTGAGCGGGCGGGGACCAGGCCGCACGTGCCGCCTCACGGACCTGAGCCTGAGAGGGCGCATTGAGCCAGACCCGACACGTCCCGGTGATGCTCCAGCGATGCCTGGACCTGTTGGCCCCGGCTCTGCGGCGGGAGGACGGCACCCCACCGGTGGTCGTCGACTGCACCCTCGGCCTGGGCGGACACAGCGAGGCACTGCTCACCGCCTTCCCCGAGGCCCGGCTGGTCGCCCTCGACCGGGACAAGGAGGCACTCCGGCTCTCGGGCGAGCGCCTCGCCCCGTACGGCGACCGCGCCACCCTGGTGCACGCGGTCTACGACGAACTGCCCGAGGTGCTGGACCGGCTCGGTATCCCCAAGGTCCAGGGTGTCCTCTTCGACCTCGGCGTCTCCTCCATGCAGCTGGACGAGGCCGACCGGGGTTTCGCGTACGCCCAGGACGCGCCGCTCGACATGCGCATGGACCAGAGCACCGGGATCGGTGCGGCGGAGGTGCTCAACACCTACCCGCCGGGCGAACTCGTCCGCATCCTGCGCGCGTACGGCGAGGAGAAGCAGGCCAAGCGGATCGTCTCGGCCGTCGTGCGCGAGCGCGAGAAGGAACCGTTCACCAACAGTGCCCGGCTGGTCGAACTGATCCGTGACTCGCTGCCGCAGGCCGCCAAGCGCACCGGCGGCAATCCGGCCAAGCGCACCTTCCAGGCGCTGCGCATCGAGGTGAACGGCGAACTCACGGTCCTGGAGAACGCCATCCCCGCCGCGGTCGCCTCCCTCGCCGTCGGTGGCCGGATCGCCGTGCTGTCCTACCACTCGCTGGAGGACCGGCTGGTCAAGCAGGTGTTCGCGGCAGGCGCCGCGAACACCGCGCCGCCGGGACTGCCCGTCGTCCCCGAGCGCTACCAGCCCCGCCTCAAGCTCCTCACCCGGGGCGCCGAGCTGCCCACCGAGGAGGAGGTCGCCGAGAACCGGCGGGCCGCCCCGGCCCGGCTGCGCGGCGCCGAACGCATCCGCGAGGAGGAGCGGTGACCGCGCGGCCGGGCCCGGGGCTGCCGGGGCGTACTCCCGCCGACGGTACGGGCGCGCGGGAGGCGGCGCGGTGAACGGACCGGCCGCACCGCTGAAGGGACGCGCCGCCCGCCTGGCCCGGCTGATGCCGTCGGGGCCGAGCAACGCCGCCCGTACCCCCTTCATGCTGCTGGTGGTGGTCCTCCTCGGCGGCGGGCTGATCAGCCTCTTGCTGCTCAACTCCGCGCTCAACGAGGGCTCCTTCCGGCTCAGCGAGCTGCGGAAGCAGACGACCGACCTCACCGACGAGGAGCAGGCGCTCCAGCGGGACGTGGACGGGTACTCGCAGCCCGACGCGCTGGAGCGGCGGGCCAGGGAGCTGGGCATGGTCCCCGGCGGCAGCCCCGCCTTCCTGAACCCGGACGGCACGGTGCGGGGCGTTCCCGCCGAGGTCACCGCCGCCCCGGAACCCACACCGACCCCGCCCCCGGCGGACGCCCCCACGGCCGCCGGAGATCCCCAGGCCGCCGGTGATCCCACGGCAGCCGGAGTGCCCCAGGCCGCCGGAGCCCCCGGGGAGGAGGCCGCGAGCCCCTCGGCCGGCGTCCCGCCCCCCTCCGCCCCGGCGGACTCCACGGCCGCCACCCCGGCGGACTCCACCGCGACGACCACGACCCCGACGAGCCCCGGCAGGTGACGCAGTGCCGTCCAAGGAACCGCCGCGCCGCCGTGTACCCGGCCCCGCCCGCCCCCGGGGGGCCGTCGGCGGTACGGGACGCCCCCGGCCCGGGGCCCGGCGCCCGCGCCCCTCGTCCGGCCGGCCCGGCCGCCCGGCACCGCGCTCCCTGCGCCTCGGCAACCCGCGTCCCCGGCTGCGCCTGGTCGGCCTCGGACTGACCCTCGTCATGCTGGCGTTCGTGGCCCGGCTCCTCCAGGTCCAGGCCGTCGACGCGCACGCGTACGCGGCCAAGGCCAAGGAGAACCGCTACCTCGAGTACACCGTGGCCGCCGAACGCGGCGAGATCACCGACCGCAACGGGATCGCCCTGGCGACCAGCGTCGACGCGTACGACATCACCGCCGACCCCAAGATGTTCACCCCGGCCGAGAGCGGAACCCCGGACGCGCCGGAACAGGCGGCGGCCCTGCTCGCCCCCATCCTCGGCAAGGACACGGCCACGCTCACCGCGCAGCTGTCGAAGCCCGGGAGCCGCTACACCGTGCTCGCCCGGCGGCAGACCCCGCAGGTCTGGAAGCAGATCAAGGATCTGAAGTCCGTCCTCGCGGAGAAGGCGGCCGAGAAAGGCGGGAAGGGGACCAGTGCGCTGGCGGGGGTCTTCCAGGAGCCGACGACCAAACGCGTCTATCCCAACGGCGACCTCGCCGCCGGGATACTGGGATTCGTCAACGCCGACGGCAAGGGGGGCGGTGGCCTGGAGTCCCAGCTGAACGAGGAGCTCTCCGGCCAGGACGGGAAGATCAAGTACGCCCAGTCCGGGGGCCGCCGGGTGCCGACCGCCGGGGCGAAGGAGATCCCCGCCGTCGAGGGCACGGACATCGAGCTGACGATCGACCGGGACATCCAGTGGGCCGCCCAGCGGGCCATCTCCGAGCAGGTCGAGGAGTCCAAGGCGGACGGCGGGTACGTCGTCGTGCAGAACACCAGGACCGGTGAGCTGCTGGCCATGGCCAACGCCCCCGGCTTTGACCCGAACGACCTCTCCACGGTCGGCTCCGGTTCCCTCGGCAATGCGGCGCTCCAGGACGTCTACGAGCCGGGCTCCACGGCCAAGGTCATGTCGATGGCCGCCGTGCTGGAGGAGGGCGCCGCCACCCCCACCACCCACGTCACCGTGCCGAACCGGCTGCACCGCGGGGACCGGCTCTTCAAGGACGACATCGACCACAAGACCTGGTACCTCACGCTCAACGGCGTACTCGCCAAGTCCAGCAACATCGGCACCATCCTGGCGACCGGTCAGCTCGGCAGGACCCAGCCCGAGGCGAACAAGGTCCTCTACTCCTACCTCCGCAAGTTCGGCATCGGCAGCCCCACCGGCCTCGGCTACCCCGGCGAGTCGTCGGGCATCCTCGCCGAGCCCCAGGACTGGTCGACCTCCCAGCAGTACACGATCCCCTTCGGCCAGGGCCTCTCCCTCAACGCCGTCCAGGCGGCCTCGGTCTACTCGACCGTCGCCAACGGCGGAGTACGGATCGCCCCCACGCTCGTCCGCGGCACCAAGGGCGCCGACGGCCGCTACACGGAGGCCCCGAAACCCGGGAAGACCCGGGTGATCAGTGAGAAGACCGCCAAGGAACTCTCCACCATGCTGGAGTCCGTCGTCGACGACGGAGAGGGAACCGGTACCAAGGCGCGCATCCCCGGCTACCGGGTGGCGGGCAAGACCGGTACCGCCAACCGGGTGGACCCGGTCAGCGGCGTCTACGACGGCTACACCGCCTCGTTCGCCGGCTTCGCGCCGGCCGACGATCCGCAGATCACCGTCTACTGCGCGATCCAGAACCCCACCCGGGGCAACTACTTCGGCGGCCAGATCTGCGGGCCGATCTACAAGAAGGTCATGGAGTTCGCGCTGAAGACCCTCCAGACCCAGCCGAGCGGCACCAAGTCGCCCGGCCTGCCGGTCTCCTTCCAGCCGGGCGGCTGAGAGGCGCAGTACCACCGCGGTCCGTGCCGGGCGGACGGAGACGTTCCGGCCGGCACGGACCGCACGGCGAGCCGCACCGCGCGCCGCACCCGGCCGGACCCGGCCGTGACCTCGTACGTTCCCAGGGGAGCACCAGTGACAACCATCACCCCCGATCCGGGGAACCGGAACGAAAGGTTCCGCAACCCCGGCCCCTCGCTTCGCGGGAGGCCGGGTCAGCCCGGTACGCTCACCGCCGTGCCCCACGCTGATCAGTACCGAATCACCCAGAAGGACGCGCCCGTGAACTACCCGGGAGCGCCCCGACCGGAGCGGCTCCGGCCGACCCCCCTCGGCGAGCTGGCAGCCCGCCTCGGCCTCGAACCACCGAAGGCGGTGGACGTCTCCGGCATCACCCACGACTCCCGGGCGGTCCGGCCCGGCGATGTGTACGCGGCGCTGCCGGGTGCCAGGCTGCACGGCGCCGACTTCGCGGCCCAGGCGGCCGGACTGGGCGCCGTCGCGGTCCTCACCGACCCCTCGGGCGCCGACCGTGCCGCCGCCACCGGGCTCCCGGTGCTGGTCGCCGAGGACCCGCGCGCCGTCATGGGCGACCTCGCCGCCGAGATCTACGACCGCCCCGGCGCCGGCCTGCTCCAGATCGGCATCACCGGGACCTCGGGCAAGACCACCACCGCGTACCTCGTCGAGGGCGGGCTGCGCGGCGCCGGTCGTGCCACCGGGCTCATCGGCACGGTCGAGACGCGCATCGGCGACGAGCGGATCAAGTCCGAACGCACCACCCCCGAAGCCACCGACCTGCAAGCCCTCTTCGCCGTCATGCGCGAACGCGGTGTCGAAGCCGTCGCGATGGAGGTCTCCAGCCACGCGCTGGTACTGGGCCGGGTCGACGGCTGCGTCTTCGACGTTGCCGTCTTCAACAACCTCAGCCCGGAACACATGGAGTTCCACTCCGGCATGGAGGACTACTTCCAGGCCAAGGCCCAGCTCTTCACCCCGGAGCGCAGCAGGCGAGGGGTCGTCAACTACGACGACGACTACGGCCGCAGACTCGTCACCGAGGCCGGCGTCCCGGTCACCACCTTCTCCGCCGAGGGCCACCCCGACGCCGACTGGCGCGCCGAGGACGTCGAAGTCGGGCCGCAGGACAGCACCTTCACCGTCGTCGGCCCCGAGGGCGAGCGCGTCACCGCCCGGGCGCCGCTGCCCGGCCCGTTCAACGTGGCCAACACCCTCGCCGCGATCGTCACCCTGGCGGTCGCCGGGATCGACCCGCAGACCGCCGCCGACGGCGTCGGGGCCGTACCCGGCGTCCCCGGCCGGCTGGAGCGCGTCGACGCGGGGCAGCCGTACCTCGCGGTCGTCGACTACGCGCACAAGACGGATGCCGTGGAATCGGTGCTCCGCTCGCTGCGCAAGGTCACCCGGGGCCGGGTGCACGTCGTGCTCGGCTGCGGCGGAGACCGCGACACCACCAAACGCGGCCCGATGGGCGCGGCCGCGGCCCGCCTCGCGGACACCGCCGTACTGACCTCCGACAACCCCCGCTCCGAGGACCCGCTGCGGATTCTCTCCGCGATGCTCGCGGGCGCCGCCGAGGTGCCCGTCCACGAACGCGGCGACGTCCTGGTCGACGCGGACCGCGCCGCGGCCGTCGCGGCGGCCGTGGCCCGCGCGCAGCCCGGCGACACCGTCCTGATCGCCGGCAAGGGGCACGAGCAGGGCCAGGACGTCCACGGGGTGGTACGCCCCTTCGACGACCGCCTGGTCCTGCGCGCGGCCATCGAACGGTCCCTGGGGCGTTCCGGGGCCGCGTCCGGCGGCACCGACCCGCAGCAGCACGAAGCCCACCACGAGAACAACAGTCAGGGATGACCAAGTGATCGCCCTTTCCCTCGCCGAGATCGCCGAAATCGTCGGCGGGCAGCCGCACGACATACCGGACACCTCGGTCGTCGTCGACGGCCCGGTCGTCATCGACTCCCGGAAGGTGGAGCGAGGCAGCCTGTTCGCCGCGTTCGTCGGTGAACAGGTCGACGGCCACGACTACGCCACCGGTGCTGTGGCGGCCGGAGCCGTCGCGGTGCTGGCCACCCGCCCCGTCGGGGTGCCCGCGATCGTCGTCAGCGACGTCGTGGCCGCTCTGGGCGCCCTCGCCCGCCACGTCGTCGAACGCCTCGGCGTCCCCGTCGTCGCCCTCACCGGCTCGGCGGGCAAGACCTCCACCAAGGACCTCATCGCCCAGCTCATGGAGCGCATGGGGCCGACCATCTACCCGGCGGGCAACCTCAACAACGAGATCGGTCTGCCGCTCACGGTGCTCCGCGCCACCGAGGAGACCCAGCACCTCGTGCTGGAGATGGGCGCCCGCTACATCGGCGACATCCGCTACCTCACCGGACTCGTCCCGCCCCGCATCGGACTCGTCCTCAACGTCGGCACCGCACACATCGGCGAGTTCGGCGGCCGGGAGCAGATCGCCCAGGCCAAGGGCGAGATGGTGGAGTCGCTCCCCGAGGACGGGGTGGCCGTCCTCAACGCCGACGACCCGCTCGTGCGTGCCATGTCCTCCCGTACGAAAGCACGGCTCCTGCTCTTCGGAGAGGCACCCGAAGCGGACGTACGGGGAGAGAACGTACGTCTCACCGCGGACGGACGCCCCGCATTCAGCCTCCACACACCCACCGGGTGCAGCGAGGTGACCATGCGCCTGTACGGTGAGCACCACGTGTCGAACGCGCTCGCCGCGGCCGCCGTCGCCCATGAGTTGGGCATGCCCGTACACGAGATCGCCGAGGTGCTCTCCGAGGCGGGCACCCTCTCCCGCTGGCGCATGGAGGTCACCGAGCGTCCGGACGGTGTGACGTTCGTCAACGACGCCTACAACGCGAACCCCGAATCCATGAGAGCCGCACTCCGTGCGCTGGCCGCCATGGGCCGGGGCCGGCGGACCTGGGCGGTGCTCGGTGAGATGGCCGAGCTCGGTGACGAGTCGCTCTCCGAGCACGACGCGGTCGGACGGCTTGCCGTCCGGCTCAACGTCAGCAAGCTCGTCGCGGTCGGGGGGAGAGAAGCCTCCTGGCTGCAACTGGGCGCTTACAACGAGGGTTCGTGGGGTGAGGAGTCGGTGCACGTGTCCGACGCACAGGCGGCCGTCGACCTGTTGCGCAGTGAACTGCGCCCGGGAGACGTCGTGCTGGTGAAGGCGTCCCGGTCGGTCGGCCTGGAGAAGGTCGTCCAGGCACTGCTGGAGAACTCGACCGAGGGCGAGGTCACCGGCCGATGAGGCAGATCCTCTTCGCGGGGGCCATCGGCCTCTTCCTGACCCTGGTCGGGACCCCGCTGCTCATCAAGCTGCTGGCCCGCAAGGGGTACGGGCAGTTCATCCGGGACGACGGCCCGCGCACGCACGGCAGCAAGAAGGGCACGCCCACCATGGGCGGCATCGCCTTCATCCTGGCGACGATCATCGCGTACGTCCTGGCGAAGGTCATCACCGGCGAGGAGATGCGGTTCTCCGGTGTCCTCGTGCTCTTCCTGATGACGGGGATGGGGCTCGTCGGCTTCCTGGACGACTACATCAAGATCGTCAAGCAGCGTTCGCTCGGCCTGCGGGCCAAGGCGAAGATGGCCGGCCAGCTGATCGTCGGCATCGCGTTCGCGGTGCTCTCGCTCCAGTTCGCCGACATCCACGGCAACACCCCGGCGTCCACCCGGCTCTCGTTCGTCGAGGACTTCGGCTGGTCGATCGGACCGGTCCTCTTCGTCGTCTGGGCCCTGTTCATGATTCTCGCCATGTCCAACGGCGTGAACCTGACGGACGGTCTGGACGGCCTGGCCACCGGTGCGTCGGTGATGGTCTTCGGTGCCTACACCTTCATCGGCCTCTGGCAGTTCCAGGAGTCGTGCGCCAACGCGATGGAACTGACCAACCCCAGCGCCTGTTTCGAAGTGCGGGACCCACTCGACCTGGCGGTCGTCGCCTCCGCGCTGATGGGTTCCTGCTTCGGCTTCCTCTGGTGGAACACCTCGCCGGCCAAGATCTTCATGGGTGACACCGGTTCGCTCGCGCTCGGCGGCGCCCTCGCGGGCCTCGCCATCTGCTCGCGCACCGAGTTCCTGATGGCCGTCCTCGGCGGTCTCTTCGTGATGATCACCATGTCCGTGGTCATCCAGGTCGGTTCCTTCAAGATGACCGGCAAGCGGGTCTTCCGCATGGCGCCGCTCCAGCACCACTTCGAACTCAAGGGGTGGTCGGAGGTCCTGGTGGTGGTCCGGTTCTGGATCATCCAGGGCATGTGCGTGATCGTCGGTCTCGGACTCTTCTACGCGGGATGGGCAGCCAAGAAGTGAACAACCCCGAAGGGGCGGACCGGGCGGACCGGGCTGGCCAGGACACGGCGGACTGGCGGGGCAAGCACGTCACGGTCGCCGGACTCGGGGTCAGCGGGATTCCCGCCGCCCGGGCCCTGCACGGACTCGGGGCGCTGGTCACCGTCGTCAACGACGGCGACGACGAGCGCTCCCGCGCCCAGGCGGCCGGCCTGGCGGCGGAGGGGATCACCGTGCGCCTCGGCGACGGCGACACCCTGCCCGAGCCCACCGAACTGATCGTCACCGCCCCCGGCTGGAAGCCCGACAAGCCGCTCTTCCTCGCGGCGGCCGCGGCCGGCGTCCCCGTCTGGGGCGACGTCGAACTCGCCTGGCGGCTGCGGGGGGTCAAGGGCGGCGAACCCGCCCCCTGGCTCGCGGTGACCGGCACCAACGGCAAGACCACGACCGTACGGATGCTCGCCTCCATCCTGGAGGCCGCCGGGCTGCGCACCGCGGCCGTCGGCAACATCGGCGTCTCGCTGCTGGACGCCGTGCTCGGCGAGGAGACGTACGACGTGCTCGCCGTCGAACTCTCCAGCTACCAGCTGCACTGGGCGCCCTCGGTGCGCGCCCACTCCGCGACCGTGCTCAACCTGGCCCCGGACCACCTCGACTGGCACGGCTCCATGGCGGCGTACGCCGCCGACAAGGGCCGGATCTACGAGGGCAACACCGTCGCCTGCGTCTACAACGCGGCCGACCCCGCCACCGAGGAACTGGTGCGCGAGGCCGACGTGGAGGAGGGCTGCCGGGCGATCGGCTTCACCCTCTCCACCCCCGGCCCCTCCCAGCTCGGCGTCGTCGACGGCATCCTGGTGGACCGGGCCTTCGTCACCAACCGGCAGAAGCAGGCCCAGGAGCTCGCCGAGGTCGCCGACGTCGACCCGCCCGCCCCGCACAACATCGCCAACGCCCTCGCCGCCGCCGCACTGGCCCGCGCCTTCGGCGTCAAGCCCGCGGCGGTCCGCGACGGACTGCGCGCGTTCCGCCCCGACCCGCACCGCATCGAGCACGTCGCGGACGTCGACGGTGTCGCCTTCGTGGACGACTCCAAGGCCACCAACACCCACGCCACCGAAGCCTCCCTCGCCGCCTACGAGCCGATCGTCTGGATCGCCGGCGGCCTCGCCAAGGGAGCCACCTTCGACGAACTGGTGAGCGGTGCCGCGAAGCGCCTGCGCGGCGTGGTCCTCATCGGCCGCGACCGGGCCCTCATCCGCGAAGCCCTGACGCGACACGCCCCCCAGGTACCCGTGGTCGACCTGGACCGGACCGACACTGGGGCCATGTCCGAGGCGGTCGCCGAGGCCGCACGTCTCGCCCGCCCGGGCGACACCGTGCTGCTGGCCCCGGCCTGCGCCTCGATGGACATGTTCGCCAACTACAACGAGCGGGGCGAGGCGTTCGCGGACGCGGTCCGCGCACTCGCCGACGACAGCGCCTGACAGGACCGGCCCCCGGGCCGTACCGTCCCCGGAGACAATGTGCCCGGGGGACGGTACGGCCCGACGGCCGGGCCGCCGGGCTGCCGCCGCCCCGGGCACGACAAGCGGAGGGGACAGCGACTATGCCGGCCGATGAGGGTCCCGACGCCCTGGGACGGGTCCGCGCGCGGGCACACGCGGCGAGGACCGGCCCCTTCCGTACCCGGCCGTTGGTCCGGGCCGCGCTGGTGGCCCCGTCCGGTCCACCGGACTCCGGGGTACCCACACACCCCGGAACGGCCCTGCGGGGACGGCTCGCCACCGGCGCGGGACGCCCTTCCCGGCCGCCCCGCCCTCCGGGCCGATCCGCCCCCGCACCCCGCGACCTGCGCGGCGGCGGGGTGCGCCGGTCCTACGAGCAGGCACGGCGGGCCTGGGACCGCCCCCTGACGGCGTACTACGTCATCCTCGGCTCCAGCCTGCTGATCACCGTGCTGGGCCTCGTGATGGTCTACAGCGCCTCCATGATCAAGGCGCTGGAACTCGCCAAGCCGAGCACCTACTTCTTCCGCAAGCAGTTCCTGGCCGCCGTCATCGGGGCCGGGCTGATGCTGCTGGCCGCCCGCATGCCGGTCAAGCTCCACCGGGGGCTCGCCTACCCGATGCTGCTCGGCACGGTCTTCCTGATGGCCCTGGTCCAGGTACCCGGCATAGGGATGTCGGTCAACGGCAACCAGAACTGGCTCTACATCGGCGGACCGTTCCAGCTCCAGCCCAGCGAGTTCGGCAAGCTGGCCCTCGTGCTGTGGGGCGCCGACCTGCTCGCCCGCAAACAGGACAAGCGGCTGCTCACCCAGTGGAAACACATGCTGGTGCCGCTGATCCCGGTCGCCTTCATGCTGCTCGGCCTGATCATGCTGGGCGGCGACATGGGCACCGCGATCATCCTCACCGCCATCCTCTTCGGCCTGCTCTGGCTCGCGGGGGCGCCCACCCGGCTCTTCGTCGGAGTGCTCGGCTTCGCCGGGGCCATCGCCGTGCTGCTGATCAAGACCAATCCGAACCGCATGTCCCGGCTCGCCTGCGTGGGCGTCAGCGAACCGGACGCCGCGGGCGGCTGCTGGCAGGCCGCACACGGAATCTACGCCCTCGCGTCCGGCGGCTGGTTCGGATCGGGGCTCGGTGCGAGCGTGGAGAAATGGGGACAACTCCCCGAACCGCACACCGACTTCATCTTCGCCATCACCGGTGAGGAACTGGGGCTGGCGGGCACACTGTCGGTGCTCGCCCTCTTCGCGGCTCTAGGCTATGCGGGTATCCGCGTGGCCGGACGCACGGAGGACCCCTTCGTGAGGTACGCCGCGGGAGGCGTGACGACGTGGATCACCGCGCAGGCCGTGATCAACATCGGTGCGGTGCTCGGCCTGCTGCCGATCGCCGGAGTCCCGCTCCCGCTGTTCTCCTACGGGGGGTCGGCCCTGCTGCCGACCATGTTCGCGGTCGGGTTGATGATCGCCTTCGCGCGGGACGAGACCGGCGCGAAAGCGGCCCTGGCCATGCGGAGGCCCGGGGTGAGATGGAAGACGATGAGACGGCGCGTCAAGAGGCGTCCGTCCGGAGAGCGGTGAATTTCGGTGCATGTCGTACTCGCCGGCGGGGGGACCGCCGGCCACATCGAGCCCGCGCTTGCCCTCGCAGACGCCCTGCGGAGGCAGGACCCGACCGTGGGCATCACCGCCCTCGGCACGGAGCGCGGCCTGGAGACCAGGCTCGTACCCGAGCGGGGGTACGACCTCGCGCTCATCCCGGCCGTACCGCTGCCCCGCAGGCCCACACCGGAGCTGATCACCGTCCCGGGCCGGCTGCGCGGCACCATCAAGGCCGCCGAGCAGATCCTGGAACGCACCAAGGCCGACTGCGTGGTGGGCTTCGGCGGTTACGTCGCGCTGCCCGGCTACCTCGCCGCCAAGCGCGCCGGGGTGCCGATCGTCGTCCACGAGGCCAACGCGCGCCCCGGACTGGCCAACAAGATCGGCTCCCGGTACGCCCACGGTGTCGCCGTCTCCACCCCCGACAGCAAGCTGCGCGGCGCCCGCTACATCGGCATCCCGCTGCGCCGCACCATCGCCACCCTGGACCGGGCCCGGGTGCGTCCGGAGGCGCGTGCCGCCTTCCGGCTCGACCCCAACCTGCCCACGCTGCTGGTCTCCGGCGGCTCGCAGGGCGCCCGCCACCTCAACGAGGTGGTCCAGCGGGTCGCGCCGCTGCTGCAGCGCTCCGGCATCCAGATCCTGCACGTGGTCGGCCCGAAGAACGAATTGCCGCGCATCGACAACATGCCCGGTATGCCGCCCTACATCCCGGTACCGTACGTGGACCGGATGGACCTCGCGTACGCGGCGGCCGACATGATGCTCTGCCGTGCGGGCGCGATGACCGTGGCCGAACTCTCGGCCGTCGGGCTGCCCGCCGCGTACGTACCGCTGCCGATCGGCAACGGCGAACAGCGGCTCAACGCCCAGCCGGTGGTCAACGCCGGCGGCGGCCTGCTGGTGGACGACGCGGCCCTCACCCCCGAGTGGGTGCAGGCCAACGTCCTTCCGGTGCTGTCCGATCCGCACCGATTGTATGAAATGTCACGCGCTGCCGCGGAGTTCGGCCGGCGCGACGCCGACGACCTGCTCGTCGGCATGGTGTACGAGGCGATTGCCGCACGCCGCCAGGCGTGAGGCGGGGCGGGCCCGGGGCGTGTGCCCCGGGCCCGGCGAAGGAGCGAGCGTGGCCGGACCGACGACCGCCCAGCGCGGTGCAGGGCAGCAGGCGGACACTCCGGCGCGGGCGCCGCACGCCGGCCCCGGAAAGGGCGGGTTCGCCCGGCGCAGGGCGCTGGTCCTCGGCGCGGCCGGGGCCGCCCTGCTCGCCGGGGGCGTGGCGTGGGCGCTCTGGGGGTCCTCCTGGCTCCGCCTGGAGCAGGTCGGCGTGAGCGGGACCGGTGTCCTCTCCCCGGCCGAGGTGGAGGCGGCGGCGTCGGCTCCGGTCGGCTCGCCGCTGATCGCCGTGGACACCGATTCCCTGGAGCGGCGATTGCGGCGGAAACTCCCCCGTATCGACACCGTGGAGGTCACGCGTTCCTGGCCGCACGGAATCGACATCGCGGTGAAGGAGCGAAAGCCGGTCCTTCTGCTGGAAAAGGGCGCAAAGTTCACCGAAGTCGACGCGGGGGGCGTGCGGTTCGCCACCGTGGACAGAGCGCCCGAAAGGGTTCCGCTGCTGGAATTGTCGCCCGATCGTTCCGCGAGCCTGCGCCGTTTCGGCGGTGACCGTCTGTTGCGGGAAGCGGTCGGAGTCGCCGGTGACCTCCCCGCGGCCATCGCCCGGGACACCGAGACGGTGCGGGTGACCTCGTACGATTCGATCTCGCTGCGGCTGACAGGTGGACGGGAAGTGATCTGGGGCAGTGGTGAACAGGGTGCCGTGAAGGCGAAAGTCCTCACGGCCCTGATGAAAGCCGCGCCCAAAGCGGGACACTTCGACGTGAGTGCGCCCACCGCTCCTGCCGCTTCGGGGAGTTGACGGGTATTTGGCCTGACCGGCACCCTGGTTGGTCATCGCTACGGGTGATCACATAGGGTGAAAAGAAAAACGGGAGGTTCGGCGTGTTCGTTGAACGTGCGCCACTTGTCGACTTAGTGTCCTGTTCGGAAGAGTCCAAGAAGCAGACACACTGGTAACCCTAAACTTCAGCGTTAGGGTTTGGGTCGGCGTTCGGACCGTCCCCATCGACATCCGTCGTCGCGGCGGGCCACCGCAGAGCGACGACACGTAAATCGAGGCGAGAGGCCTTCGACGTGGCAGCACCGCAGAACTACCTCGCAGTCATCAAGGTCATCGGTGTCGGCGGCGGTGGTGTCAATGCCATCAACCGAATGATCGAGGTCGGTCTCAAGGGCGTCGAGTTCATCGCGATCAACACGGACGCACAAGCCCTGTTGATGAGCGACGCCGACGTCAAGCTCGACGTCGGCCGTGAACTCACCCGGGGACTCGGCGCCGGGGCGAACCCGGCAGTCGGTCGCAAGGCGGCAGAGGACCACCGTGAAGAGATCGAGGAGGTCCTCAAGGGGGCCGACATGGTCTTCGTCACCGCAGGAGAGGGCGGCGGCACCGGCACCGGCGGCGCACCCGTCGTCGCCAACATCGCTCGTTCGCTGGGCGCCCTGACGATCGGTGTGGTCACCCGCCCGTTCACCTTCGAGGGGCGTCGGCGCGCGAACCAGGCGGAGGACGGCATCGCCGAGCTCCGCGAAGAGGTCGACACCCTCATCGTCATCCCCAACGACCGGCTGCTGTCCATCTCGGACCGCCAGGTGAGCGTGCTCGACGCGTTCAAGTCGGCCGACCAGGTGCTGCTCTCGGGTGTCCAGGGCATCACCGACCTCATCACCACCCCCGGGCTCATCAACCTCGACTTCGCCGACGTCAAGTCGGTCATGTCCGAGGCGGGTTCGGCGCTCATGGGCATCGGTTCGGCCCGCGGCGACGACCGCGCGGTGGCGGCGGCCGAGATGGCGATCTCCTCGCCCCTCCTGGAGGCGTCCATCGACGGCGCCCGCGGCGTGCTGCTCTCCATCTCCGGCGGCAGCGACCTCGGTCTCTTCGAGATCAACGAGGCCGCCCAGCTGGTGAGCGAGGCGGCGCACCCCGAGGCGAACATCATCTTCGGCGCGGTCATCGACGACGCGCTGGGCGACGAGGTGCGGGTCACCGTGATCGCTGCGGGCTTCGACGGCGGCCAGCCGCCGGCCCGCCGGGAGAACGTGATCGGCGCCGGTGCCACCAAGCGCGAGGAGCCCGCCCCGCCGGCCCGGCCCGAGCCGGTCCGCCACTCGGCCGGACTCGGTTCCGTGCCGGCCCGCGAGGAAGCCCCGGCCCCGGTCGAAGCCGCGCCGGTCGCGAACGACGGCTCACTGCCGCCGGTCTCCCCGCCGCACGTCCCGACGGCCCGTCCCTACCAGGACACCCAGGCCGAAGAGCTGGACGTACCGGACTTCCTGAAGTGATAGACCGGCACCACGTGGGACCTGCGACCACCGCGGGTCCCACGGTCACAGCGGTACCCGCAGCGGACCCGTCCGGCGGCGCCGGTGCTCACTTCGCCTTCACCGACCGGTGGGGCGGGGTGAGCACCGGCCCGTACGGGTCGCTGAACCTCGGCGGCGCGGTCGGAGACGACCCCGCCGCCGTGCTCGCGAACAGGGCACGTGCGGCCGGCACCCTCGGGCTCGACCCGGAGCGGGTCGTCTGGATGAACCAGGTGCACGGCCGTGAGGCCGCCGTGGTCGACGGGCCCTGGGGTCCGGACCGCGGGATTCCGGCGGTGGACGCGCTGGTGACCAGCCGTCGGGCGCTCCCGCTCGCCGTGCTCACCGCGGACTGCGTCCCGGTCCTGCTGGCCGACCCGGTCGCCGGGGTCGTGGCGGCGGCGCACGCGGGCCGCCCCGGTCTCGTCGCCGGAGTCGTCCCCGCGGCCGTGGAGGCGATGCTCGCCCTCGGCGCCGAAGCCTCCCGGATCGTCGCCCGCACCGGACCCGCGGTCTGCGGCGGCTGTTACGAGGTTCCGGCCGCGATGCGGGACGAGGTCGCCGCGGCCGTGCCCGCCGCCCGGGCCGAAACCCGGTGGGGCACACCGGCGGTGGACGTCGTCGCCGGAGTCCACTCCCAACTCGACGCCCTCGGTGTGCGGGACGTGCGGCGGTCGCCGTTCTGCACGCGGGAGTCGGACGACCACTTCTCCTACCGGCGCGACCGCACCACCGGCCGGCTCGCCGGATACGTATGGCTGGACGGACCTGTCGAGCGGGACGACCGGGACGCCGAGGACACAGCATGACGGAGCGAAGCAAGGAACTCGCCGAGAACCTGGCGCGGGTGGAGGAACGTATCGCCTCCGCCTGTTCCGCGGCCGGTCGGTCGCGGGACGAGGTGACGCTCATCGTGGTCACCAAGACCTATCCCGCGAGCGACGTGCGGGTCCTGCACGGACTCGGGGTGCGTCAGGTGGCCGAGAACCGGGATCAGGACGCGGCCCCGAAGGCCGCGGACTGTTCGGATCTGTCGCTCACTTGGCACTTCGTCGGTCAACTTCAGACGAACAAGGCCCGTTCAGTGACGCGTTATGCCGATGTGGTGCAGTCGATCGACCGGCTCAAGCTGGTGTCCGCTCTCTCCACGGCCGTGGCCGGAGAGCGGGAGAGCGAACTCGGCTGCCTGATCCAGGTCGCCCTCGACGCCGGGAACGGTGAGCGCGGCGAGCGGGGCGGAGTCGCTCCCGAGGGCGTGGAGGCGCTGGCCGCCGCGGTGGCGGCGGCACCCGGACTCCGGCTCGACGGTCTGATGACCGTCGCGCCGCTCGCGGGCCCGTACGCAGGACGGCAACGGGCCGCCTTCGAGCGGCTGATGGAAATCTCATCCCGGCTGCGCACGGACCATCCGGCTGCGAACATGGTCTCCGCGGGGATGAGTTCGGACCTCGAGGACGCCGTTGCGGCCGGAGCGACACATGTACGCGTCGGTACTGCGGTACTCGGAGTCCGACCCCGGCTCGGGTAACGTCGCGAAGAAGGTCGGACCACAGCAGAAAATATGGTCATTCCCGATCCTTACGGGAGAGACCACCGTGGATCGCTGGCACTTGGTGACGATTGCCGATCCACCACAGAGCGGAGGAATCGGAGCATGGCCGGCGCGATGCGCAAGATGGCGGTCTACCTCGGCCTCGTGGAGGACGATGGGTACGACGGTCCGGGGTTCGACCCCGACGATGAATTCGAACCCGAGCCGGAGCCCGAGCGGGACCGGCGCAGGCATCAGCCCGCGCATCAGGTGGAGCGGGAGCGCGAAAGGGACGAACCGGTACGAGTGGTGCAACCCCCCGCACCGCGCGAGCCTGTTCAGCTCCCCGCGGACAGTGTGCGACCCGCCCGGATCGCGCCCGTGGCATCCATCACACCTGAACGCCCCAACCTGGAGAAGAACGCGCCCGTGATCATGCCCAAGGTCGTCTCCGAGCGGGAGCCGTACCGCATCACCACGTTGCACCCCCGGACCTACAACGAGGCCCGTACCATCGGGGAACACTTCCGTGAGGGCACTCCGGTGATCATGAATCTCACGGAGATGGACGACACGGATGCGAAGCGACTTGTCGACTTTGCCGCAGGACTCGTCTTCGGGCTTCATGGCAGCATTGAGCGCGTGACGCAGAAGGTGTTCCTGTTGTCGCCTGCTAACGTCGATGTAACGGCGGAGGACAAGGCTCGTATTGCAGAGGGCGGGTTCTTCAACCAGAGCTGAGAACGCGACACGGAAACGACCCGGCCGAGAGGCCGGAGCTACGAGAGCCAGGGGAGGGGAGCGCGGTCATGGGCGTCGCACTCGATGTGGTCAGCGTCGCGCTGATGTGTTTCCTCATCGTGCTGATCTTCCGGCTGGTCATGGACTACGTCTTCCAGTTCGCGCGCTCATGGGAGCCGGGCAAGCCGATGGTGGTGGTTCTCGAGGCCACCTACTCGGTCACCGATCCACCACTCAAGCTCCTGCGGCGGTTGATCCCGCCGCTGCGTCTCGGGGGCGTGGCACTCGACCTGTCCTTCTTCGTTCTGATGATCATCGTCTACATCCTGATCGAGCTGTTCAAGTGGCTTGCGAGCAGCGTGTGAACGATACGGTCTTGCCGACTGCCGACGACTACGTAGAGGTGAAGAAGAGATGCCGCTGACCCCCGAGGACGTGCGGAACAAGCAGTTCACGACCGTCCGCCTCCGAGAAGGCTATGACGAGGACGAGGTCGATGCCTTCCTCGACGAGGTCGAATCCGAGCTGACGCGACTGCTCCGCGAGAACGAGGACCTGCGCGCCAAGCTGGCCGCGGCGACGCGTGCCGCCGCGCAGAACCAGCAGCAGCAGGCCATGCGCAAGCCTCCGGAGCAGCAGCAGCAGCAGGAGAGGCCCGGGGCTCCCGTGCCCGCCGCCATATCGGGTCCGCCGGTCCAGCAGCAGCCCCCGCAGATGGGTCCGCCGCAGCTGCCCGCCGGTCCCAGCGGTCACGGCCCCCAGCAGGGTCAGCACGGCCCCGGCCCGCAGGGCCAGCACGGTCCCGGCCCGATGCAGGGTGGCCCCATGGGCGGTCCCATGGGCTCGATGGGTGGCCCCATGGGCGGTCCCATGGGCCACGCTCCGCAGCAGATGCAGCAGCAGATGCAGCCCATGCAGCAGATGCAGCAGCCGATGCAGCAGATGCAGCAGCCCGGTCAGGGACCCGGCGGCGACAGTGCCGCCCGTGTCCTCTCGCTCGCGCAGCAGACCGCCGACCAGGCGATCGCGGAGGCCCGTTCCGAGGCCAACAAGATCGTCGGCGAGGCGCGCAGCCGCGCCGAGGGTCTGGAGCGCGACGCGCGGGCGAAGGCCGACGCGCTGGAGCGGGACGCACAGGAGAAGCACCGCGTGGCGATGGGCTCGCTGGAGTCGGCCCGCGCGACGCTGGAGCGCAAGGTCGAGGACCTGCGCGGCTTCGAGCGCGAGTACCGTACCCGCCTGAAGTCGTACCTGGAGAGCCAGCTGCGTCAGCTGGAGACCCAGGCCGACGACTCGCTGGCTCCGCCGCGGTCTCCCGCGGCCGCGTCGCTGCCGCCGTCGTCCTCGCTGGCTCCGGCCGGTGCCGGTGCGATGGGTCACGGCATGGGCGCCGGCAACCACGGCGGCCCGTCGATGGGTGGAAACCCGTCCATGGGCCCCGGCCCGTCGTTCGGTGGGCAGCAGCAGATGTCGCCCGCGATGACGCAGCCGATGTCACCGGTACGGCCGCAGGCGCCGCAGCCGATGCAGCAGGCTCCGTCGCCGATGCGCGGGTTCCTCATCGACGAGGACGACAACTGACCGGCACGCGCTCGCTGAGCGCGTAGCCGTCGGCAGGCTGAGGGCCGGGCCCCGGGGATCTCCCCGGGGCCCGGCTCTTTTCCCTGTACCGGTGAGCCGGGGGCGTCCGGTCAACCGAAGCCCGGCAGGGCCGCCCGTACCCGAAGAAATCAACTCAGGCGCGGGTGAATCACCCTGTAGTGGGACGAAGTTGTCGGTACCGTCTGGAAGGCCTGCCTGCTGGGTCGGGGAACGCCGAAGGCCCGGCGGGAGATCCGCCGGGCCTTGGGGTGGCCGAGGAGCAGCCGGTCAGTGCTTGCGGAGGCGGAAGCTCAGGCCCAGGCCCTCGTCCTCGAAGGGGGCGCCGTACGAGTCGTCCGCGTCGCCCCGGGCGTAGTCCAGGGCGAGGACCTCGTCCGTGATGAGCGGGGCGTGCTCGGTGAGCGCCTCCACCGTCGCGGCCGAGTCGGAAGTCCAGCGCACCGCGATCCGGTCCGCCACGTCCAGGCCGCTGTTCTTGCGGGCCTCCTGGATCAGCCGGATCGCGTCACGGGCGAGGCCGGCGCGGCGCAGCTCCGGGGTGATCTCCAGGTCCAGGGCGACCGTGGCGCCCGAGTCGGACGCCACCGACCAGCCCTCGCGCGGGGTCTCCGTGATGATGACCTCGTCCGGCGTCAGCGAGACCGTCTCGCCGTCCACCTCGACCGAGGCGGTGCCCTCGCGCAGCGCCTGCGACAGCGCGGCGGCGTCGGCGTTCGCGACCGCCTTGGCGACCGCCTGCACGCCCTTGCCGAAACGCTTGCCCAGCGCGCGGAAGTTGGCCTTCGCCGTGGTGTCGACCAGCGAGCCGCCCACCTCGGAGAGCGAGGCCAGCGAGGAGACGTTCAGCTCCTCGGTGATCTGCGCGTGCAGATCGGCGGAGAGCGTCTCGAAGCCGGCCGCCGCGACCAGCGCGCGGGAGAGCGGCTGGCGGGTCTTCACGCCCGACTCGGCGCGGGTGGCCCGGCCGAGCTCGACCAGCCGGCGCACCAGCACCATCTGGGTGGAGAGTTCGGGGTCGACCATGGAGGCGTCGGCCACCGGCCACGTGGAGAGGTGCACCGACTCGGGCGCGTCCGGCGTCACCGGGACCACCAGGTCCTGCCAGACCCGCTCGGTGATGAACGGGGTCAGCGGGGCCATCAGCCGGGTCACCGTCTCGACGACCTCGTGCAGCGTGCGCAGCGCAGCCTTGTCGCCCTGCCAGAAGCGGCGGCGCGAGCGGCGGACGTACCAGTTGGACAGGTCGTCGACGAACGAGGAGAGCAGCTTGCCCGCCCGCTGGGTGTCGAAGCCGTCCAGTGCGGTGGTCACCTGGGCCACCAGGGCGTTGAGTTCGCTCAGCAGCCAGCGGTCCAGGACCGTGCGGTCCGCCGGCGCCGGGTCGGCCGCCGACGGCGCCCACTGGGACGTACGGGCGTAGAGCGCCTGGAAGGCGACCGTGTTCCAGTACGTCAGGAGCGTCTTGCGGACGACCTCCTGGATGGTTCCGTGGCCGACGCGCCGGGCCGCCCAGGGGGAACCGCCCGCGGCCATGAACCAGCGCACCGCGTCGGCGCCGTGCTGGTCCATCAGCGGGATCGGGTCCAGGGTGTTGCCCAGGTGCTTGGACATCTTCCGGCCGTCCTCGGCGAGGATGTGGCCGAGGCAGACGACGTTCTCGTAGGCGGACTCGTCGAAGACGAGGGTGCCGACCGCCATCAGCGTGTAGAACCAGCCACGCGTCTGGTCGATGGCCTCCGAGATGAACTGCGCCGGGTAGCGGCTCTCGAAGGTCTCCTTGTTCTTGTACGGGTAGCCCCACTGCGCGAACGGCATCGAACCCGAGTCGTACCAGGCGTCGATGACCTCCGGGACGCGGTACGCCTCCAGTTGGCAGTTCTCCTGGGTGCAGGTGAACGTGATCGCGTCGACGAACGGCCGGTGCGGGTCGAGGTCCGACTGGTCGCTGCCGGTGAGTTCGGTCAGCTCGGCGCGCGAGCCGACGCAGCTGAGGTGGCCGTCCTCGCAGCGCCAGATGGGCAGCGGGGTGCCCCAGTAGCGGTTGCGGGAGAGCGCCCAGTCGACGTTGTTCTCCAGCCAGTCGCCGAAGCGGCCGTTCTTCACCGAGTCCGGGAACCAGTTGGTCTTCTCGTTCTCGGCGAGGAGACGGTCCTTGACGGCGGTCGTGCGGATGTACCAGGACGGCTGCGCGTAGTAGAGCAGCGCGGTGTGGCAGCGCCAGCAGTGCGGGTAGCTGTGCTCGTACGGGACGTGGCGGAAGAGCTTGCCCCGGGCGGCCAGGTCCGCGGTGAGGGCCTCGTCGGCCTTCTTGAAGAAGACCCCGCCGACCAGCGGCAGGTCCTCCTCGAAGGTGCCGTCCGGGCGCACCGGGTTGACCACCGGCAGACCGTACGCCTTGCAGACCTGGAGGTCGTCGGCGCCGAACGCGGGGGACTGGTGGACCAGACCCGTACCGTCCTCGGTGGTGACGTACTCGGCGTTGACGACGTAGTGCGCCTCGGCGGGGAACTCGATCAGGTCGAAGGGGCGCTCGTAGGTCCAGCGCTCCATCTCCCGGCCGGTGAAGGACTCTCCCGTGAGCTCCCAGCCCTCGCCGAGCGCCTTCTCGACCAGCGGGCGCGCCACGACGAGACGCTCCTCGCCGTCCGTCGCCACGACGTACTCGACCCCGGGGTGGGCGGCGACGGCGGTGTTGGAGACCAGCGTCCACGGGGTGGTCGTCCAGACCAGCAGCGACGTCCGGCCGGCCAGCGGGCCGGAGGTGAGGGGGAAGCGGACGAAGACCGACGGGTCGACGATCGTCTCGTACCCCTGCGCCAGCTCGTGGTCGGAGAGGCCGGTGCCGCAGCGCGGGCACCAGGGGGCGACGCGGTGGGACTGGACCAGCAGGTCCTTGTCGAAGATCTTCTTCAGCGACCACCAGACGGAGTCGACGTACTCCGGGTCCATGGTCCGGTACGCGTCGTCCATGTCGACCCAGTACCCCATGCGGGTCGTCAGGTCGGAGAAGGCGTCGGTGTGGCGGGTCACGGACTCACGGCACTTGGCGTTGAACTCGGCGATGCCGTACGCCTCGATGTCCTTCTTGCCGTTGAAGCCCAGCTCCTTCTCGACCGCGAGCTCGACGGGCAGACCGTGGCAGTCCCAGCCCGCCTTCCGGCCGACGTGGTAGCCCTGCATCGTGCGGAAGCGCGGAAAGACGTCCTTGAAGACGCGGGCTTCGATGTGGTGGGCGCCGGGCATGCCGTTGGCGGTCGGCGGACCTTCGTAGAAGACCCACTCGGGGCGGCCCTCGGACTGTTCGAGGCTCTTGGCGAAGACCTTGCCCTCGCGCCAGAAATCGAGCACGGAGTGCTCCAGCGCGGGCAGGTCGACCTGAGCGGGGACCGGGCGGTACTGCGGCGATGTCATGTTCGGGCTTCCTCCGGCGGACGTCTTCCCACTTCCGTCGGAGGGACGAGAGCACTGGGCTCCCGCGGTACCACCCTCCTTGGCCCGGGCGCATGCCCGTGGCCCCCTCATTGGGGTGCGATGCCGGGTCTACTTGCCTGCCTGCGGCGTTCTTCCGGCGGCTCCGGGGTGATCTTCACGACGCGCTCGCCCCCGGGCTTCCACCGACCCCGGGTCGCTCTGGGCTGCGTACGACGCTACTCGTCCCATCCATGCCTCTCGCTGCGCCCAGTGTACGGGGCCGGGAGCCGGACGGCCGACCGGTTTCCCACGGGGTGCCGGGCGGCCCCCGCACTGACCCGAATGGCGCGTCGGCCGCCCACGGGTCTCCCGGCTCCGCGGCGCGGCGGAATACCCGGCGGGGAGCTGGGCACAACGGATGCAGGCGGGCCGTGTACGGGTGCGGGGAGGGGTGGCAGGGCGGCGTGCCCCGTTGCCGCGGGTCATAGGTCGATTTATCGTCCCAGCACGATCCGCGAGCAGGATCGCCCTAGGTGAAGGGGTCGCGCCCATGGTGGCGAAGAAGACCGTCGGACGGGCCGCATCGGCTCCGTCCGCGGACGCGGCGGACGACGGGACGGACGCCGGAAGCGGCGCGGAAGCCGGGGACGGTCACGGCGCGACGGAACCGGAGGCGGCCGCGGCGAAACCCGCGAAGAAGGCCGCCGCAGGGAAGACGGCTGCCAAGAGGACGGCCGCGAGGAAGACCGCCGCCGGGAAGACCCCCGCGAAGAAGAGTGCGGCCCGCACGAGCACGGCGAAGAAGGCCACATCAGCGGCGACGGAGGCGGCGGACGCCGCCCAGCAGACAGGAGAGCAGACGGTGGCAGCCAAGAAGACCGCGGCCGAGGCCGCGTCCGGCGGACCGAGTGCGAGCGCGGTGCCCCAGGCACGCGTGGCGACCGCACCGGGGGAGCTGGCCGTCCGGCCCGGTGAGGACCCCTGGACGCCGGAGGAGGTCGCCGGGGCACGGGCCGAACTCACCGGTGAGGCCACCCGGCTCCGCGCCGAGCTGGAGGCATCCGGGGCGGCCCTCGCGGGGCTGATGCGCGACTCCGGCGACGGGGCCGGCGACGACGAGGCGGACACCGGCACGAAGAACATCACCCGGGAGCACGAACTGTCGCTCGCCGCCCACGCCCAGGAGACGCTGGAGCAGACCGAACGCGCCCTGGCCCGTATGGACGCCGGGACCTACGGCCTCTGCGAGGTGTGCGGCAAGCCCATCGGCAAGGCCCGCATGCAGGCGTTCCCCCGGGCCACCCTCTGCGTCGAGGACAAGCAGAAGCAGGAGAGACGCGGCTGAGGGCTTTCCCGCAGGCGGTGTCCGGCCATGATCCGCCGGACACACCTGACCGTCCGGGGCGCTCCGTGTCGTACTCTCGTCCTCAATCGGCACCACGGCCGTGTCCGGTCGCCCCCGCCGGGCGGCCGGGGCGTGCGGTACCGGACACGACCAGGTTGAGGATTCACGTGGCAGAGGCGGAGCGCACCATCGAAACGCCGGACACCCCCGACGCCCCGGGAGCCGGCGAGTCCGGGTCCCCGACGCCCGCCGACTCCACCGTCCCGGACGGTGCCGGGGACACGGCGGCGGCCGGGGACACGGCGGCGCGGGGGGACGGCGCCACCGCCGTCACGGGCAAGGGCGGGCGGCGGCTCGTCGCGCTCTTCACCGTGGCCGTCGTGGCGTACCTCCTCGACCTGATCAGCAAGACGCTCGTCGTCGCGAAGCTGGAGCACCACGACCCCGTCGAGATCATCGGCGACTGGCTGAGACTGGAGGCGGTGCGCAACCCCGGCGCCGCGTTCAGCATGGGCGAGGCGTTCACGGTGGTCTTCACGGTCATCGCCGCGGCGGTGATCGTCGTCATCATCCGGCTCGCCCGCAAGCTCCGCAGCCTGCCGTGGGCCATCGCCCTCGGCCTCCTGCTCGGAGGGGCGCTCGGCAACCTGACCGACCGCCTCTTCCGCGCGCCGGGCGTCTTCAAGGGCGCGGTGGTGGACTTCATCTCACCGGCGCACTTCGCGGTCTTCAACCTGGCCGACTCCGCGATCGTCTGTGGAGGCATCCTCATCGTGATCCTCTCCTTCCGGGGACTGGACCCGGACGGCACCGTCCACAAGGACTGAGCCCGGCGGGGAACACCGTCCGCTCCCCGCCCACCGGGGCCCGGGGACGGCCGTGGAAGATCACCGGTCACAGCACCGGTGGCCGCAAGGCATACTCGACCAGGTGAGTACGTACCCCGAGATCCGAACCCTGCCCGTGCCCGACGGCCTGGAGGGCGAGCGTGTCGACGCCGCCATCTCCCGGATGTTCGGGTTCTCCCGCACCAAGGCCGCCGAGCTGGCCGCCGCCGGAAAGGTGCAGGTGGACGGCTCGGTGGCCGGGAAGTCCGACCGGGTGCAGGGCGGTGCCTGGATGGAGGTCGAGATGCCGCAGGCGGCTCCTCCGGTCCAGATCGTCGCCGAGCCCGTCGAGGGCATGGAGATCGTGCACGACGACGACGACATCGTCGTCATCGTGAAGCCGGTCGGCGTCGCCGCCCACCCCAGCCCCGGCTGGACCGGCACCACCGTCATCGGCGGCCTCGCCGCGGCCGGCTACCGCATCTCCACCTCCGGGGCCGCCGAGCGCCAGGGCATCGTGCACCGGCTCGACGTGGGCACCTCCGGGCTGATGGTCGTGGCCAAGTCGGAGCGCGCGTACACCCTGCTCAAGGCGCAGTTCCGCGACCGCGTCGTGGAGAAGAAGTACCACGCGCTGGTGCAGGGCCACCCGGACCCGATGAGCGGCACCATCGACGCCCCCATCGGCCGCCACCCGAACCACGACTACAAGTGGGCCGTGGTCCAGGAGGGCAAGCCCTCCGTCACGCACTACGACCTCGTCGAGGCGTACCGTGCCGCGAGCCTCCTCGACATCAAGCTGGAGACGGGCCGTACGCACCAGATCCGGGTGCACATGTCCGCCCACCGTCACCCCTGCGTCGGCGACCTCACCTACGGCGCGGACCCGACCATGGCCAAGCGCCTCGGCCTGACCCGGCAGTGGCTGCACGCCGTCCGGCTCGGCTTCGAACACCCCTCGGACGGCAGCTGGGTCGAGTTCGCCAGCGGCTACCCGGCCGACCTTCAGAATGCCCTCGACACGATCGCCGCGGAGAGCGAATGACCACCCGCACCACCTCGTACACCACCCGGCGGACGCGCGACGAGATGGACCGCGCGGCCTGCTTCCAGGTCCGCAAGGAGGTCTTCGTCGGCGAGCAGGGTGTGCCGGAGGAGCTGGAGTACGACGCGCACGACCGGCCCGGGGCCACCACGGTGCACGTCCTCGCGGTCGGCGAGGACGGCACGCCGCTCGGTACCGGCCGGCTGCTGCACGGTGAGGCGGCGGCCGGGAGGACCGGCGGCGACCTCACCGTCGGCTCGCTGGGCCGGCTCGCCGTGACCGAGTCGGCCCGCGGCCTCGGCGTCGGGGCCGCGCTGGTCCGGGCCGCCGAGGACGAGGCGCGGACGCTCGGACTGGCCGCGGTCGACCTGCACGCCCAGACCCATGCCCTCGGCTTCTACGAGCGCCTCGGCTACCAGGCGTACGGACCCGAGTTCCAGGACGCGGGGATGCCGCACCGCGCCATGCGCCGCACGTTCGCCCCGTAGAAGCCTTCGCCGAGCCGCGCCGCGGGGGAGTCCGCGCACGTCGCGGACCCGGCGTGACAGGGTGGAGCCGCCGCCCGGCCCCGCGCCGGGCGGCCTCCCTCCTCTTCCGTCCGGAGCGGGCTGGGCGCGCGTGCCCCTGAGCCGCCCCCTGACGCAGCCCGGTCCGAACGGAAGACCCCACGCCGCGGAAGGCTCTCCTCGTGGACCAGATGGCACTGCTCCTGCTGCTCCTGCTGGGAGCGGTGATCACGGTGCCGGTGGGGGAGCGGCTGGGGCTTCCGGCCCCGGTGCTGATGACGCTCATCGGGGTGGGGATGGCGTTCCTCCCCTTCGTGCCCAACGTCGACGTGCCGCCGGAGATCATCCTCCCCGCGTTGCTGCCGCCGCTCCTCTACGCCTCCGTCCAGCGCACTTCCTGGCGGCAGTTCGCGGCCAACAAACGGCCGATCTTCCTGCTCGCGGTGGCCCTGGTCTTCGTGACGACGGCGGCGGTCGCGGCGGTCGCCGACGCCGTCGTGCCCGGACTGCCCCTCGCCGCCGCCGTGGCCCTGGGCGCGCTCGTCGCGCCGCCCGACCCGGTGGCCGCCACGGCCGTGGCCGGCTCGCTCGGACTGCCCCGCCGGCTGATCTCCATCCTGGAGGGCGAGGGCCTCTTCAACGACGTGACCGCGATCGTGCTCTACCACGTGGCCATCGCCGCGGCGGTGAGCGGCACCTTCTCGCTCCCGGAGGCCTTCGGGCTGCTGATCCTGTCGGCCGTGGTGGCCATAGCGGTCGGGCTCGCGCTCGGCTGGCTCACCATCAAGCTGATGGGGCTCCTCGGGGACGCCACGCTCCAGGTCGGCCTCACCCTCCTCGTACCGTTCGTCTCCTACGTCCTCTCCGAGGAGCTGATGGGCTCCGGCGTCCTCGCCGTCCTCACCACCGCGCTCTTCCTCGCCGAGCACACCGCCGACGCCGACGACGTGCTGGGCAGGCTGACCGGGGCGACCTTCTGGAACATCGTGGACACCCTGGTCACCGGGATCGCCTTCGGGCTCATCGGGCTGGAGCTCCACAACGTCTTCGGCACCGCGGACGGGCGGGAGCTGCGGATGGTGGGGTGGGGGCTCGCGATCGTCGCCGTGGTCGTCGGCGTACGCCTGCTCTGGCTGCTGCCGGCGACCTGGCTGGCCAAGCGGCTGCACACCCGGCGCGACGTGAGCGAGGAGATCCCGACCAGCTGGCGCGAGACCGTCGTCATGTGGTGGGCGGGGATGCGCGGGGTGGCGTCAGTCGCGCTGGCCCTCGCCGTCCCGCTGAAGACGGACGACGGCGAGCCTTTCCCGGGCCGCGACGAGATCGTCTTCATCGCCTTCGCGGTCATCATGGCGACCCTGGTGTTCCAGGGGCTGACCCTGCCGTGGCTGGTGCGCCGGCTCGGCGTACGTGCCGACACCGACGCCGAACGGGAGCTGGAGAGGAACCTCGCGATCCGTGCCGCCCAAGCGGCCAGGGCGCGGCTCAAGGAGATCCAGCAGGTGGAGGAGTTCCCCGAGGAGGTGCTGGAGCGGCTCCAGCGCGCCGCCTACGACATCGGGGCGCGCATCAGCCCCGACATGGTGGACGAGGAGCGGCGGGACGCCTACGCCCAGCGCGCGAAGCGCTTCAAGGAGGTCAGCCGCATCCAGCGGGAGCTGCTGTCGGCCGCCCGCCACGAGGTTCTCTCGGCCCGCAGCGAGGCCGGCTCCGATCCCGAGGTGGTCGACCGGGTGCTGCGCTTCCTGGACGTGCGCAGCCTGCGCTGAGCGTCACCGGGCGCCCCGCCGCGAGCCGCCGTCAACCACCAGCCGGGAGGCGTCAGCCGCGGCCGGTGCGCGGGGTCCCGTGCAGGGCCGATTTCCTGCCGTCCCGGCGGACGGACGCGGCGGTACGGGAGGTCAGCTCCGGCCACTGGTCGGCCGCGACGAGCGTGGCGGGGCCGTGGCGACCCGGGGCAGGGCGTACGGATGGTGGTCCCGGAGCCAGGCGATCAGCTGCTCCCGCACCGCGCACCGGACCGTCCAGACGTCGTCCGCGTCCTTCGCGGTGACCACGGCCCGCACCTGGATGGTGTTCGGCGTGGTGTCCGTCACCGCGAGTGACCAGTCACGGCCGTCCCAGGCGCCGCACTCGCCGAGGATGTCGCGCATCTTGTCGCGCATCGCACCCATGGGCGCGGCGTGGTCCAGGTGGAAGTAGACCGTGCCGGTCATCTGGACCCCGCCGCGCGACCAGTTCTCGAACGGGCGGCTGGTGAAGTACGACACCGGCATGGTGATCCGGCGCTCGTCCCAGGTGCGTACGGCGAGGAAGGTCAGGGTGATCTCCTCCACGATGCCCCACTCGCCGTCCACCACCACGGTGTCGCCGAGCCGCACCATGTCGCCGAAGGCGATCTGGAACCCGGCGAAGAGGTTGCCGAGGGTGGACTGGGCGGCGACACCGGCGACGATGCCGAGCACGCCGGCCGAGGCGAGCATCGAGGTGCCGACGGTCCGCATCGCCGGGAAGGTGAGCAGCATCGCGGCGACCGCCACCGTGGTCACCACGGCGATCACCACCCGCTGGATCAGCGTCACCTGGGTGCGCACCCGCCGGACCCGGGCCGGGTCGCGGGTGGAGGTGGCGTACCGGGCGTACGAGGACTCCACGACGGTCGCCGCCGCACGGACCACCAGCCAGGCCGAGGCGCCGATCAGCACCAGGCTCAGCACCTGGCCGATCGCCTCCCGGTGGTCGCGCACCAGCTCCACCCGCAGCTGGGCGAAGGTGCCACGCAGCAGGGCCGTCCAGATCACCACCTGGAGGGGTGGCCGGCAGCGCCTCAGCAGGTCCCACAGCGGGGTGTCGGGATGCCGGACGTCCGCCCTCCGCAGCAGTAGGTCCACGAGCCACCCGACCAGCAGGGTGACCGCCACCGAGCCTCCGACGATCAGCAGCGGGCGCAGCACGTTCTCCATCCTGGTGTCCTCCGGGGTCAGGGTGGCAGCTGGCACCATGGGCGGCATGAACATCATGCTCTTCCACTCGACCTACGGGCTCCGGCCCGCGGTGCACGCCGCTGCCGACCGGCTCCGAGCAGCCGGCCATGAGGTGCGCGTGCCCGATCTGTTCGAGGGGCACACCTTTGAAACGCAGGCGGAGGCGCAGGCGTACCGGGAGGAGCTGGGCAAGGACGAGCTCCTCAAGCGGGCGGTACTGGCCGCGGCGCCCTACTCGGAGCAGGGTCTCGTGTACGTGGGCTTCTCGCTGGGCGCGGCCGTGGCGCAGACCCTCGCCCTCGGCGACGAGAAGGCACGCGGACTGCTGCTCTTCCACGGCACCTCCGACCTCGCCGCGAACGCGAGCACCGACGAGCTCCCCGTCCAGCTGCACGTCGCCGATCCGGACGCCTCGGAGACGCCCGACTGGCTGAACAGCTGGTATCTGGAGATGCGGCGGGCCGGGGCGGACGTGGAGATCTACCGCTACCCAGGCGCCGGACACCTCTTCACCGACGACGGGCTGCCCGACTACGACGAGAAGTCGGCCGAGCTGGCGTGGAAGATCGCGCTGGGCTTCCTGGCGACCCTGTGAACCCCGGCGCGGGCCGCGCACGGCGGTGGTGAGCCGGTGCGCGGCCCGCGGATGTGCGGCGGGGGCCGTCAGGCGCGGTAGGCGGTCCAGCTGTCGCTCATGCGCTGCACCTGGCCCGGGGTGAACTGGTACATGCAGGCGTCGTACGTGTAGTCCATGAAGTTGTGGATCGGGTCGACCCCGGTCTTGTTGGTGCAGCTGTCCCGTCCGGTCGGGCACTCGTAGGCCGCGGTCTTCTCGGCCGGGGTGTCGTCGACGTAGTCGCCGTTTCCGTTGCAGCCGCCCTGGAAGGTGTGGTAGAGCCCGAGCCAGTGGCCGACCTCGTGGGTGGCGGTGTCGCCCTCGTCGTAGTGGGTGGCGGCGCCGCCCGGCAGCGAGGTGTCGAGGATCACCACCCCGTCCATGCTCGGGCTCGACGTGTAGGAGCTCGGGAACGTGGCCCAGCCGAGCAGACCGCCGCCGAGATTGGCGGTGTAGATGTTGAGGGCGTTGGCGCCCCCCTTGCGCAGCGCGCTCTTCATCGACTTCTCCGCGCTGGAGCCGGAGCCGACGTTGTACCAGGTGGCGTTGTCCGTGTAGTCGGTCCCCGCCAGCGTGAAGCTGAAGCCGGTGGCGGTGTTGCCCGTACCCGCTCCCGCGTAAGCGCTGTTGAGGACGCTCATCTGGGCAGCTATGGCGCTCGACGACAGTTTTCCGGTGGTGCCGGAGTGGATGACGTGGAAATACACCGGTATGGAGGCGCCGGCCGCCGCGGCGGTGATCCCGGCGGACCGGCGCTCGGCGAGTCTGGTGCGCAGGTCGGCGTCCATGTTCTTCGCCGTGGCGCTGCTGACGTCGTTGGGTTCGTGCGCCGTGGCGCCCGCTCCGGGGCGGGCCTGGCGGGCGAGTGCGGCGCCGGTGGCGTCGGCGCACGGGGCGGCCGTCGGGGCGGCGGCGTTGACGGGGGAGGCGTTGACGGGGGAGGCGGACACCGGAGCCAGGGCCAGGGTGCCGGCCAGCGCGGCGACGGCGAGCAGGGGGCGACGCACGTGGGGGGAGGTCGGGAAGAGAGCGCGCACGGGTACTCCTCGGAGACGCGGGGGGAGGGATTTCCTCGCCCGTCGCCGGGAGATTACGTGTGCATGTCAGGCTGTCGGGAGTGTTCTTCCGGCCTGTTCGCGGCCCCGCCGGAAAGGCTCGTGGGAGGGTCCGGGCGCCGGACGCGCCGGCTCCCGAAGCACCCTCGTAACCCGGCCGTTCGCGCTGCGGGGTGGTGTGTCCGCATACGGGACTCCGCCGGAGGCGCGGCCGTGACCCCCGGGACACACGGCCGCCGCACGGGCCCTGGCCGGAACCGGTCGGCGACGGGAGAAGACGGGCGGGGGCGGTGGGATCCGGGCCGTGTGGCCGCGTCCCACCGCCCCCGCCGGGGAGTCCTGCCCGGGGAAATCCCGCGCGGCGTCAGCCCTTGAGCGCCGCGTCGACGGCCTTGGTGTAGTCGGCCACCGTCATGGGCGCGCTGTCGCTGCCCTCGCCGGTCACGGTCTTGCCGTCCATCTTCAGGGTCGGCGTGCCCTTCACCCCGCTGGAGTCGAAGGTCTTGGACATCTTGACGGCCCACGAGTCGTAGGTGCCGTCGTTGACGTTCTTCTGGAACGCCTTGTTGCCCTTGAGCGCGTCCACCGTGTCGGCGACCTCGATGAGGTAGCTGTCCTTGGCGAACTTGTCCTCGGTCTCGTCGGGGTGGTACTTCGCCGAGTACAGCGCCGCCTTGTACTGGAGGAACGCCTCGGGGCTGACGTTCAGGGCCGCGCCCAGGGCGCTGAGGGCGTTCTTGGAGCCCTCGCCGTTGTCACTGTTGTCGAGGAAGGTGGCACCGACGTACTTGATCTTGTACTTGCCGTCCGCGACGTCCTTGGTGACCGTGGAGCCGACGGTCTGCTCGAACTGCGCGCAGATCGGGCAGCGGGAGTCCTCGTACATCTCCAGCGTCTTCTTCGCGGAGGACTTGCCGATCACGACGGTCGTGCCGTTGGTGCCGGTGGTGTTCTTCGGGGCGGTCACCGACTTGGCGTCGCCGGCGGCCTCCCAGGCGTCCGGCTTGTTCAGCTCGTTGACGCCGTAGGCGACGCCGCCCGCGATGGCCAGCACCGCGACGATCGAGACGCCGACGATGACCTGCTTGCGGGCCTTGTCCTTCTTCGCCTGGCGCTCGCGCTCCGCGCGCAGTCGCTCGCGGGCGGCTGCCTTGTTCGCCTGGTTGTTGCGGTTGCTCATGAGGGGTTCTCCGTGGGAGGGGCGTGATGACGTGGAAGACGTCAAAGGCTGGAAAAGGGGGAGGAGTGCCGTACCGGCTCAGGCCGGCAGCGGCGGTCCTCTCCGGCCCACGGAGTGGCTGAAGAGCGGACGGGCCGCGACGAACGGGCGCGGGCCCGGAGTGCGTACGGTGCCCCGCACCGGCCGACGGGACGCGCCGGCCACCGCCGGTGCGACCAGCAGCGGGTGGAAGGCGAAGGCCGCCGCGCCCCGCAGCAGGGCCACCAGGGCGGCCTCGCCGCGCCGCAGCCAGCCCGCAGCCAGCAGCCCGACGGTCACGTGCGCGGCGAGCAGCAGCCACGGGACGCCCGGCCCCACGGGCAGCGGCAGTGCGGCGGCGGAGCCGGGGTGGCCGACTCCGGCCACCCGGGCCAGTGGAGCGCCCACCCCGTGGCCGCCGCAGAGCACGTCGAACCCGAGGGAGCGCAGCGGACCGGCCACCGGGCCGCCCGCCGCGCCGTAGCAGAGCTGCTGCCCCGTGGTGAAGACCGTGTCGGCGGCGAGCTCCAGCGGGACCAGCAGCCCCGCTATCGCCCCGAAGCCGCGCTCCCGGCCCGCCAGCGCGTACGCGGCGGCGAACACCAGGCCCCCCACCAGCGCCAGCGCGGACACCGGCAGGGCTTCCCGGGAGAGCAGGACGTGGGACGCCGAGGACAGCGTGACGACGAGCGCGGTGAAGAGCGCCGCGCGCGCGGTCCTGGGTCCCGTCCCTGATATGTCCATCGCCGGAGAGTCTCGCACGCGTCCCTGTAAGCGACCGCTAAAGGCCCCGGTGAAGGGCCGGCGGAGCGGCTGTCACGAGCCCGGTCGGAGACCCGGGATGCGGCCGTTGCGGAAGAGGTCCACGAAGATCCGGTGGTCCCGGCGGGCCCGTGCGCCGTAGCTGTGGGCGAAGTCGACGAGAAGATCGCCGAAGCCGTCCTCGTCGGCCTCGATGGCGGCGTCGATGGCCCGCTCGGTGGAGAACGGCACCAGCGAGTGGCCGCTCTCGTCGTCGGCCGCCGCGTGCATGGTGGCCGTCGCCCGGCCCAGGTCGGCGACGACGGCCGCGATCTCGCCGGGCTCGTCGATGTCGGACCAGTCCAGGTCCACCGCGTACGGCGAGACCTCGGCCACCAGCTGACCGGTGCCGTCCAGCTCGGTCCAGCCCAGCCACGGGTCGGCGTGGGCCTGGAGCGCCCGCTGCGAGATCACCGTGCGGTGGCCCTCGTGCTGGAAGTAGTCGCGCGCCGAGGGGTCCGTGATGTGCCGGGAGACGGCAGGCGTCTGGGCCTGCTTGAGGTAGATCACGACGTCGTTCTCCAGGGCGTCGCTGTTCCCCTCCAGCAGGATGTTGTACGAGGGCAGGCCGGCCGAGCCGATGCCGATGCCCCGCCGGCCCACCACGTCCTTCACCCGGTAGGAGTCCGGGCGGGTCAGGCTCGACTCGGGCAGGGTCTCCAGATAGCCGTCGAACGCGGCGAGGACCTTGTAGCGGGTCGCCGCGTCCAGGTCGATGGCGCCACCGTCCGGCGCGAACCTGCGCTCGAAGTCGCGGATCTCCGTCATGGAGTCCAGCAGCGAGAAGCGGGTGAGCGACCGGGCCGTCCGGAGCGCGCCGAGCAGCGGGCCGTCGGCGGTGTCCAGGGTGAAGGGCGGCACCTCGTCGTTCTTCGCACCGGTCGCGAGCGCGTGGATGCGCTCGCGGTACGCGGCGGCGTAGACGCGGACCAGCTCGGTGATCTGGTCGTCGCTGAGCGCCTTGGCGTAACCGATCAGGGCGACGGAGGCGGCGAAGCGCTTGAGGTCCCAGGTGAACGGGCCGATGTACGCCTCGTCGAAGTCGTTGACGTTGAAGACCAGGCGGCCGTTGGCGTCCATGTAGGTGCCGAAGTTCTCCGCGTGGAGGTCCCCGTGGATCCAGACCCGGCCGGTCCGCTCGTCGAGGTACGGGCCGCCGAGCCGCTCCCGGGACAGGTCGTCGTAGAACAGGCAGGCGGTGCCCCGGTAGAAGGCGAAGGCAGAGCCCGCCATCTTCCGGAACTTGACCTGGAAGGCGGCCGGGTCGGCCGCCAGCAGCTCACCGAAGGCGGTCTCGAAGACGGCGAGGATGCGCTCCCCGCGGTCTTCCGCGCCGCTCAGCTGTTCCGACATCGCTGGGTGCCTCCTGGTACAGGGCGTCGAACTCCGTCGAGCACCGTCGAACATGGCGTTCATGACAAATCGGACAGGCGTCCTCGCCCCTCCAACGCGTGACCGTACTCGCAAGTGCCCGTCGTTCGTCAGCGCGGAGACGTAGACTTCCGGGCTGTCCCCCTGAGACCCACTTCCCCTTTGCTGGCCGCCCGTCGCCCGCCCGTCATCCCGGGCCGAGAGCGGCGGGGCCACATCCGTCAACCCCCGGAGGCACAGCGCCGTGACCAAGCCGCCCTTCACGCACCTGCACGTCCACACCCAGTACTCCCTGCTCGACGGTGCCGCGCGGCTCAAGGACATGTTCGAGGCGTGCAACACCATGGGGATGTCGCACATCGCGATGACGGACCACGGCAACCTCCACGGGGCGTACGACTTCTTCCACTCGGCGAAGAAGGCCGGTGTGACGCCGATCATCGGCATCGAGGCGTACGTCGCGCCCGAGTCGCGGAAGCACAAGCGGAAGATCCAGTGGGGACAGCCGCACCAGAAGCGGGACGACGTCTCCGGTTCCGGTGGTTACACCCACAAGACGATCTGGGCCGCCAACGCCACCGGGCTGCACAACCTCTTCAAGCTCTCCTCGGACGCGTACGCGGAGGGCTGGCTGCAGAAGTGGCCGCGCATGGACCGGGAGACCATCTCCCAGTGGTCGGAGGGCCTGATCGCCTCCACCGGGTGCCCCTCCGGGGAGGTGCAGACCCGGCTGCGGCTCGGCCAGTTCGACGAGGCGGTCCAGGCCGCCTCCGACTACAAGGACATCTTCGGCGAGGGCAGGTACTTCCTGGAGCTCATGGACCACGGCATCGAGATCGAGCGCCGGGTCCGCGACGGGCTCCTCGAAATCGGCAAGAAGCTGAACATCCCGCCGCTGGTGACGAACGACTCGCACTACACCTACGCGCACGAGGCGACCGCCCACGACGCCCTGCTCTGCATCCAGACCGGCAAGAACCTCTCCGACCCGGACCGCTTCCGCTTCGACGGCACCGGCTACTACCTCAAGACCGCGGAGGAGATGTACGCGGTCGACTCCTCCGACGCCTGGCAGCAGGGGTGCGACAACACCTTCCTGGTCGCGCAGCAGATCGACACCGCCGGCATGTTCGAGGCGAAGAACCTCATGCCGAAGTTCGACATCCCGGACGGCTACACGGAGGTCACCTGGTTCCGGGAGGAGGTCCGGGTCGGCATGGAACGCCGCTTCCCCGGCGGGATCCCCGACGACCGGCAGAAGCAGGTCGAGTACGAGATGGACATCATCATCCAGATGGGGTTCCCGGGGTACTTCCTCGTCGTCGCCGACTTCATCATGTGGGCCAAGAACAACGGCATCGCGGTCGGCCCCGGCCGAGGCTCCGCGGCCGGCTCGATCGTCTCGTACGCCATGGGCATCACCGACCTCGACCCGATCGAGCACGGACTGATCTTCGAGCGGTTCCTCAACCCCGAGCGCGTCTCCATGCCCGACGTCGACATCGACTTCGACGAACGCCGGCGCGTCGAGGTGATCCGCTACGTCACCGAGAAGTACGGCGCCGACAAGGTCGCCATGATCGGCACGTACGGCAAGATCAAGGCGAAGAACGCGATCAAGGACTCCGCCCGCGTCCTCGGCTACCCGTACGCGATGGGCGACCGCCTCACCAAGGCCATGCCCGCCGACGTCCTCGGCAAGGGCATCGACCTCAACGGCATCACCGACCCCAAGCACCCGCGCTACAGCGAGGCCGGCGAGATCCGGGGGATGTACGAGAACGAGCCGGACGTCAGGAAGGTCATCGACACCGCCAAGGGCGTCGAGGGCCTCGTCCGGCAGATGGGCGTGCACGCGGCCGGCGTGATCATGTCCAGCGAACCGATCGTGGACCACGCCCCGGTCTGGGTCCGGCACACCGACGGCGTCACCATCACGCAGTGGGACTACCCCCAGTGCGAGTCGCTCGGCCTGCTCAAGATGGACTTCCTCGGCCTGCGCAACCTCACCATCATGGACGACGCCGTCAAGATGGTGAAGGCGAACAAGGGCGTCGAGCTGGAGATGCTCGCCCTGCCGCTGGACGACCCCAAGACGTACGAACTCCTCTGCCGGGGCGACACGCTCGGCGTCTTCCAGTTCGACGGCGGGCCGATGCGTTCGCTGCTCCGCCAGATGCAGCCCGACAACTTCGAGGACATCTCCGCCGTCTCGGCCCTCTACCGGCCGGGCCCGATGGGCATGAACTCGCACACGAACTACGCCGAGCGGAAGAACGCCCGCCAGGAGATCACCCCGATCCACCCGGAGCTGGAGGAGCCCCTCAAGGAGGTCCTCGGCCTCACCTACGGTCTGATCGTCTACCAGGAGCAGGTGCAGAAGGCGGCCCAGATCGTCGCCGGGTACTCCCTCGGCGAGGCCGACATCCTGCGCCGCGTGATGGGCAAGAAGAAGGCCGACGAGCTGGCGAAGAACTTCGTCCTCTTCGAGGCCGGCGCCAAGAAGAACGGCTTCTCCGACGCGGCGATCAAGGCGCTCTGGGACGTCCTGGTGCCGTTCGCCGGATACGCGTTCAACAAGGCGCACTCGTCCGCGTACGGGCTCGTCACCTACTGGACCGCCTACCTCAAGGCGAACTACCCCGCCGAGTACATGGCCGCCCTGCTGACCTCGGTCAAGGACGACAAGGACAAGTCGGCGATCTACCTCAACGAGTGCCGGCGCATGGGCATCAAGGTGCTCCCGCCGAACGTCAACGAGTCCGAGGCCAACTTCGCCGCCCAGGGTGACGACGTGATCCTCTTCGGCCTCACCGCCGTGCGCAACGTCGGTACCAACGTGGTGGACTCGATCATCCGGTGCCGCAAGGCGAAGGGGAAGTACAGCTCGTTCCCCGACTTCCTCGACAAGGTCGAAGCGGTCGTCTGCAACAAGCGCACCGTGGAATCGCTCATCAAGGCCGGTGCCTTCGACGAGATGGGCCACACCCGCAAGGGACTCGTCGCCCACCACGAGCCGATGATCGACAACGTGGTCCAGGTCAAGCGCAAGGAGGCCGAGGGGCAGTTCGACCTCTTCGGCGGCATGGGCGAGGAAGAGAGCGACGAGCCGGGCTTCGGTCTCGACGTCGAGTTCTCGGACATCGAGTGGGAGAAGTCCTACCTGCTCGCCCAGGAACGCGAGATGCTCGGCCTCTACGTCTCCGACCACCCGCTCTTCGGACTGGAGCACGTCCTCTCCGACAAGGCGGACGCCTCGATCTCCCAACTCACCGGCGGTGACTACAGCGACGGCGCGGTCGTCACCGTCGGCGGCATCATCTCCGGTCTCCAGCGGAAGATGACCAAGCAGGGCAACGCCTGGGCCATCGCCACCGTCGAGGACCTCGCCGGTGCCATCGAGTGCATGTTCTTCCCGGCCACCTACCAACTGGTCTCCACCCAGCTGGTGGAGGACACCGTCGTCTTCGTCAAGGGGCGGCTCGACAAGCGCGAGGACGTGCCCCGGCTCGTCGCCATGGAGATGCAGGTCCCCGACATCTCGAACGCGGGCACCAACGCGCCGGTGGTCCTCACCATCCCCACCGTGCGGATCACGCCCCCGATGGTCAGCCGCCTCGGCGAAGTGCTCGCCAGCCACCGGGGCGACACCGAGGTCCGCATCAAGCTCCAGGGCCCGCGCAAGACCACCGTCCTGCGGCTCGACCGGCACCGCGTCAAGCCCGACCCGGCGCTCTTCGGCGACCTCAAGGTGCTGCTCGGCCCGTCCTGCCTGGCCGGCTGAGCGCAGCGGCGCCCGGACACGTGACCCGGCGCCCGTGAACGACGAGCGAAGGGGCGCCCCCGCCGACGACGGCGGGGGCGCCCCTTCGGGCCTGTATGGGGTGCCCCGCCCCATCCTCGGCGCGACAACCCAGTACAGGCCCTACTGCCTTGGTACGGCCGTCAGTTGTGGCCGAAACGGCGCTGGTGCTTGCGGGCCACGTCCGAGGGGCTGCCCTGGGCCTGCGACTGCGACGCGTTCCGGTCCTCGAAGGACGTCGACTTCGCCTGCTCGGCTCCGCGCTCCGCCGCGGACGCGCGGTCCTGCTCGCTGCCCTGCTTACGGTTCTTGTTCTTGGCCATGGTGAATGCCTCCTGTGGGGAGTCCTGGTTGCCAGGACCGATGTCAGACTCACATAGCCCCACAGAGCACGCATGTTGGATCATTACCTTCCGTAGTGGACAGCCCGGCGGGCCTCTCACGGGAAACCTCCACCGCATCCGCCACGCCGAAGATCGAGTTCCGGCCGTCTCCTTACGCGCGGTCGGGCAGACTCGACGGAAACCCTGAACGGCCGTTCGCCGAATTCCGGAAGAGGGTGGAACGCGTGGACCGTTGCGTCGTCCTGGTGGACGCCGGATACCTGCTGGGCGCAGCCGCGAGTCTGCTGGCGGGCGAACCCGCCCGTTCGCGCATCACCGTCGACCACGCCGCCCTGATCCAGGGTCTGCGCGAGCGGGCCGAGGCCGACACCGAGCAACGCCTCCTGCGCATCTACTGGTTCGACGGCGCCCCCGACCGCGTACCGCAGCCCGAGCACCGTCGGCTGCGGGTCATGTCGCGCGTCACCGTCCGGCTCGGGGCGCTCACCCGCAGCGACGGCCGGTGGGCCCAGAAGGGCGTCGACGCGGCCATGCACGCCGAACTGACCGAACTGGCCCGCAACCGCGCCTGTTCCGACGTGGTCCTGGTGACCGGCGACGGCGATCTGCTGCCCGGACTGATGTCCGCCAAGGAACACGGCGTCGCCGTCCACCTCTGGGCCGTCCAGGCCGCGGACGGGGACTACAACCAGTCCGAGGACCTGGTGGCCGAGGCCGACGAGCGCCGCGTGCTCGACCGCGCCTGGATCACCAAGGCCGTCCGCGCCAAGGAGAACGGCGGGATCTGCGCCCCGCAGCCCCGGCCGCGCCCCGAGATCGCCGCGATCCTCTCCGCGCCCCTGCCCGAGGCCGCCCTGGCGGCCTCGGCCGAACGGGCCTCCGAGGCCCAGGCCGCGGCGGCCCGCGCCCCCGCCCCGCCCCGCCCGGACACCGCCCCGGACGAGCCCGCGCCGGCCCACGGCCCCAAGGGCGTCCCCACCCCGAAGGACCTCGCCGCCCTCCGCGCCGCCGCCGGTGCGCCCGCGGCCGCAGCGACGCAGTCCGCCCCGGTCCCCAGCGCCACGCTGCGCTGGTCCTCGGACCGTGGCTGGGCCGACCGGAGCCCGCTCGGGGAACCCCCGGAGACCGCCTCGCTGCCCACCCTCGCCCAGGTCACCACCGCCGAACAGCGCTGGGCCGACCGCGAGGAGGACATCACCACCGTGGGCGGCGACCCCTTCGAGGTCGGCCAGGTCTTCGCCCGCCGCTGGATGGAACGGCTGCCGGAGACCGTCCCCCTCCAGAAGCTCTCCACCATGTACCCGCGCATCCCGCACCGGATCGACGGCGAGCTCCTGCGGTACGCGGCACGCTTCGGACTCCTCGCCCACAAGGACGACCAGATCGACGAGCACGACCGCTACGCCATCCGGGCCGGTTTCTGGCGCGAGATCGACATCACGGCTGCCGTGGAGCACGCCCCCGCCCCGGAATGACCGGGCGGGCCCCCGCGGAGACCCCCGGTGAACGGCCGGGAACCCCCGGGACCGGCCCCCGGCGCGATCCGGACCCTCCGACCCCGTACTCTCGTACCTCGTGAGTACGGGCACAGCACAGGCACTGAGGGCCACCGGGACCGTGTGCGCGGTGCGTGATCTGGTGAAGACCTACCCGGCCGTCCGGAGCCGCCGCGGCACGCCCGCCGCGCCCGAGGTACGGGCCACCGACGGCGTCACCCTGGAGGTGCGGGGCGGCGAGATCTTCGGGCTGCTCGGCCCCAACGGCGCCGGCAAGTCCACCCTGGTGCGCCAGCTCACCGGCCTGATGCGCCCCGACTCCGGCAGCGTCGAGGTGCTCGGCCACGACCTTGTGCGCCACCCCGAACGCGCCTCCCGCCTCATCGGCTACCTCGGCCAGGAGTCCACCGCCCTCGACGAGCTCACGGTGTCCCTCGCCGCCGAGACCACCGGGCGGCTGCGCGGCCTCTCCGCGCGCGACGCCCGCGCCGAGCGCGACGCCGTACTGGAGGAACTCGGCCTCACCGAACTCGCCGGGCGCCCCCTGAAGAAGCTCTCGGGCGGCCAGCGCAGGCTCGCCTGCTTCGCCGCCGTCCTCGTCGGACAGCGCCCGGTGCTGATCCTGGACGAGCCGACCACCGGCATGGACCCCGTCGCCCGGCGCTCCGTCTGGGCCGCGGTGGACCGGCGCAGGGCCGAACACGGCGCGACCGTCCTGCTCGTCACCCACAACGTCATCGAGGCGGAGACGGTCCTCGACCGGGTCGCCGTCGTCGAACGCGGCAAGATCATCGCCTGCGACACCCCGAAGGGCCTCAAGGAGCAGGTGGCCGGCGAGGTCAGGGTCGAGCTGATGTGGCGCGAGCGCGCCCCGCTCGACGTCCCCGAGGTCGCCGCCCTGCGTCCTTCGGCGCAGGAGTCCGGGCGGCGCTGGGTGCTTCGCCTGGGACCGGACGAGGCACGGGCCGCCGTCGCCGCGGTGACCGGCGGCGCGGCCTTCGCGGCTCTGGACGACTTCACCCTGGCGACGCCCAGCCTGGAGGACGTCTACCTGGCGCTCGGCGGGGACGCGGCGGACGCGCGCAAGGGACTGGTGAAGGCGTGAGGGCGACGGCGGGGGCTGCCGCGGAGTCCGAGGCCCCGGCGGGCGGGGGCCGGGTGGACGGACGAGACGTGTGCGGACGAGACGTGTGCGGACGAAGAATGGCATCGAACGGGAGCAGCGCCAGGTGACGAGCATCGTTCCCGCCGAGGCGGTGTCCCCGCGTCGCGGGCAGGCTTCCGGCGCCCCGGACACGTCCTCCGGGGCGGCCTCGGGGTCCTGGGCGGGGGAACCGGCCCCGCTGGCGCCGCGCGCCCGGCTGCTGCCGGCGCTCGCCGCCGTCTACCGGGCCCAGCTCTCCCGGGCCAGGGTGGCCCGCATCCCGCTGCTGTTCGTGGCGACCTTCCAGTCCGTCGGCATCATGGTCATGATGCGCGGGGTCGTCGACGGCGGCACCGAGGCGCGGTCCGTGGTCGCGGGTTCCAGCGTGCTGGTGGTCGCCTTCGTCGCCCTCAATCTGCTCGCCCAGTACTTCGGCCAGCTGAGGGCCAACGGCGGCCTCGACCACTACGCCACCCTGCCGGTCCCGCCGGCGGCCGTGGTGCTGGGCGCGGCGGGCGCGTACGCCTCCTTCACCGTGCCGGGCACCGTCTTCACCGCCGTGGCGGGCAGCGCGCTCTTCCAGCTGCCGATGTCGCACCTGTGGGTGCTGGTCGCCGTGGTCCCGCTGGCCGGGGCGGCGCTGGCCGGGCTGGGGGCCGCGCTGGGGCTCCTCGCGCCGCGCCAGGAACTGGCCACCCTGCTGGGACAGCTCGGCATGTCGGCGGCGCTGCTGCTGGGCGTACTGCCCGCCGAGCGGCTGCCGGAGGTGGTGCGCTGGGCGCGCGACCTGCTGCCGTCGACGTACGGGGTGGAGGCGCTGGCCCGCTCCTTCGACGCGCACCCGGACTGGACGGTCGTCGCCCTGGACCTCGGGGTCTGCGCGGCGGTGGGTGTCCTCTCGCTCGCTGTGGCGACCTGGGCCTACCGCCGGGCCGCCGTGCGCTGACCTGCCGGTCGCCCGCCGTGCGGCGGTGCGGCGCCGGTGAGCCGCCCCGGTGACCCGGTCCGGTGCGGCGCCACGCGTGGCCGCCTGGCACGATGGCACGGTGACCGCACCCTTGACGCCGCCCGACCCGCCGACGCCCTACGATCCCTGGCCGGCTCGTCCGACGGGTTCGCACCTCGCCCCCGGTCAGTCGCCGCCCGCCCGCGCCGAGGCACGGGCCGAGGTCGTCCGGGCCACGGCCGTCACCGTGGTGCTGGCCGTCGCGGGTGTCGCCCTGGGCCTGCTCTGGCTCTGGCTCTCCCCGCGCATCCCATTGGTCTCGGACGCCACCGCCGTCTACCTCAAGGACAGCGAGGGCGAGGAGGCGATCGGAGCGGACGGCACGTTCGCCCTTCTCGGCGCCGGCTTCGGCGTCGTCTCGGCCGTCGTGGTCTACCTGCTGCGGCGCGACGGCGGAATCCCGGCGGTGGCCGCGCTGGCGCTCGGCGGGCTGCTGGGAGGGCTGCTCGCCTGGTGGCTGGGTGCCGCCCTCGGCCCGACCTCGGACGTCGTGGCCCACGCCAAGGCGGCCGGCCAGGGGGCGACCTTCGACGCGCCGCTGAAGCTGAACGCGAAGGGCGCGCTGCTCGCCTGGCCGGTGGCCGCGATGGTCGTGCACCTGATCCTCACGGCGGCCTTCACGCCCCGGGACCCCGACCCCGATGCGCAGTGGACGCACGCCGACTGGTCGATGCGCGGCGCCGAGGCGCCGTACGGCACGGAAGAGCGGCCGGCCCACGCCACCCCCGAGGTGCACGCCACCCCCGAGGCGCCCGGCGCCCCCGACGCGCCCGTCACGAGGGCCCGGGCGCAGAGCGAGCCGGAGGGCCCCGCCGGACCGCAGCCGCCCGCCTGAGGGGCCGGCCTCCGGGTCCCTGGTGCGCCTCCCCCGGCCCGTCGACCCGGTCCGCCGCTACGCGCGCCCGATCGGCGCGAACACCGCACCGGTGAGCCGCGCCAGGTCCGCCGCCGCGAGTTCGACCTCCAGGCCCCGGCGGCCGGCCGAGACGCAGATGGTCGGGTGCGATCCGGCCGTGTCGTCGAGGACCGTACGGAGCCGCTTGCGCTGGCCCAGCGGGGAGATCCCGCCGCGTACGTACCCCGTGGTGCGCTCGGCCGCCGCCGGATCGGCCATGGCGGCCCGCTTGCCGCCGACCGCCGACGCGAGCGCCTTCAGGTCCAGTGAACCCGCGACCGGGACCACCGCCACCGTGAGTTCGCCGTCCACGTCGGCGACCAGGGTCTTGAAGACCCGGTCGGGGGAGACGCCCAGGGCCTCGGCCGCCTCCTCGCCGTAACTGGGCGCCGCCGGGTCGTGCTCGTACGAGTGAACCGTGAAGGCGGCCCCGGCCGCGGTCAGCGCGACCGTTGCCGGGGTACCGCCCTGCTGCTGCTTCTTCGTCTTCTTCGCCACGGGCGGAAGGTACTCGACCCGTACGGACGGGGGCGGGATCGGGGTCGGTTCAGTTCAGGTGCGTGGGGGCGCGGGTGAGGTCCACGGCCGGCAGCGAGGGGAGATGGCGGATGACCGCCGTCTCCTTGCGGAGCAGGGTGAGTTCCTCCCGCAGCCGGGTCGCGGTGTCCGGGGCCTGCAGCAGCCGCTGCTTCGTGCCCACGTCCAGCACGGTGGCGGCGGCCACCAGGTAGGAGACGACGGACGGTTCGTCCGGCAGGTCGCCGCCCGTGGTCAGCGACCGCTCGCTCGCCCCGGCCAGTCGCTTCTGGTACGTGCGGAAGGCCCGCATCACGCCCTCGGCGAGGGTCCGGGCCTCGCCGGCCTCCTCGTCCTCGGCGAGGTGCTCCACCTCGGCGGTCAGATACGGGCCGCTCGCGTCCACGGAGAGCAGCCGGACCCGGGTGGTGCCGGTGGCCAGCACCTCGAAGGTGCCGTCGGCGCGCTCACGGATCTTGGCGGCGTCCGCCACGCAGCCGACGCGGTGGAAGGACTGGATCGGGTCGGCGCCGAAGCCGTCGGCGGGCGCGAGATCGGCAGGGACCGCCGCGCCCGTGGGCATCCCGGTGCCGGTCACCGCCGTCTCCCGGCCGTCGCGGACGGCCACCACGACGAAGCGGCGGGGCTCGTCGTCGTCGGTCTTCAGCAGCTCGCGCATCAGGGCGCGATAGCGCTCCTCGAAGACGTTCAACGGCAGCACGAGGCCGGGGAACAGAACCGCGTTGAGCGGGAAGAGGGGCAGGTGCGCTGTGGTCACAACGCTCAAGCGTAATGGCCGAGGGGCCCGCCGTGGGCGGCCCGGTTCCACAGGGGGGTCGCCGAGGCCACCTGGAGCCGCGCCGCGTCCCTGGCGTCCAGGAAGCGGGCCAGCGCGTCCTCGGCGACCGACGACCGCGGGACGGCCCGGGACGACGGCACGGGCGGGGGCGACGGGACCCCCCGGGACCACGGGACGGACCGGACCCGGGGAACGGGCTGGACCCACGGGAGGGACCGGGACCACGGGAACGACTGGGCGTACGGCCCGATCAGCCGGAACTGCTCCAGCGCCTCGTTCCAGCGGCCCCGCACCACCAGGACGTACGCGAGCAGGTTGCGGATCTCGGCGGGCCACGGGTCCCCGGCGCCGTACGCGGCGGAGAGGCCGATCGCCAGGTCGGCGGCATCGTCGATCCGGCGGTCCGGTACGGGGGCGGTGCGACCCGCCGCCGGGTCGAGCAGCAGGGCGGCGGCGGCCCGCACCGGCAGACCCTGCACCAGGGAGTCCGGGGCGGCGTCCTCGGCGGCCCGCTCGGCGAAGTCGAAGCACGAGCGGTGCGACCCCCGCCGGGCGGCGGAGAGGTAGTACAGCGCCGCCACGTGGCAGCCGTAGTGGTGCGGGGCGCGCCGGACCGCCTCCTCCCAGACCGACTCGAACACGGTGTGCGGGGCACGGGTGCCCCGCGCCTGGTCCAGGGCGAGGTGCCAGGGGACCGGGTCGCGCGGGTCGGCCTCGGCCGCCGCGCCGATCAGCGGGGCGATCTCGCGCAGCCGCTCCGCCGCCGCGGGAGACTCCCACGCCCTGCGCGCGGCGAGCCCGGCCCGGACGAGCAGCGCGTCCGGGTCGCCGGGGGCGGCGGACAGCCAGTCGTCCAGCCAGCCGTCCCGGCTGCGGGCGAAGGCGACCAGCCGGCCGAGGTAGCGGTCGCGCAACTCCCATTCGGCGGCGTCACGGGTGGCGGCGAGGAGCTCGGCGGCCGGCCCGTACGCGCCCTCGGCGGCGGCCACCAGCGCGGGGGAGAGCCGGCGGTCGGGGGCGTCGAGCATGACCGCGTCGGCCGGGGGAAGTCCGGCGGACAGCCTGGGGCTGTGCCGGACCCTGCGCGCGGTACGGAGCAGAGCGCGGAGCGAGGGCATGGTGCAGACCATTGAAAAACGCTGGTGGGGGTGGCACCAGGGGTGCGCTGTGAAGTTTTGGTGCCGACGCGGGGGGATTCTGGGAGTGAGTGGAGGACCTGACGGCGGTTGGCTGGAATTCGACCCTCCGGGGGAGGCCGGTCCCGGCCCCGTCCGGCCTCCGGCTTCCCGTGCCGGAGGCGGGACCGGGCCCCGCCCAACCTCCCTTGCCCTCACCCCCGACGCAGCAGCCGGGAGGCTCCGGCGGCCACCGTGGTGGCCAGAACCCACCCCACCAGCACCAGTCCGGCGGAAATCCACTGCCAGCCGCCCGTCATCCGCCAGTAGCCGTCCTGGCCGAGACCGATCACCGGGATCAGCAGATCGAGGGCGTAGAGCGCCGGATTCCACTCCGGGTGCTCGTCGCCCTTGATCGAGGCCGGTTCGTGCCGGGAGAAGACCAGGGTGCTCGCCGCCCAGAGCACGGCCATCCACACCGCCGCCCGCCCCGGCCGGTAGCCGTACGCCACCGTCCAGTCCTGGAGGAACCCCCACAGCTTCCCGGCGATCGGCAGCGTCTCCCGGCGCCTGCGCTGCTTGGCGAGCAGCACCTCCCGGGCGTCCGCGTCCTCACCGCAGTTGCGGAGCACGGTCGCCAGCCGCTCGTACGGCTCGGGGACGTACTCCGGGGTGGCGGCGAGCACCCACTCCAGGCGCCGGGAGAGCGGGAAGTGGCCGTACGGGACGAGGTTCTCGTAGACGAACCCGCCCATCGCGAGGCCGCCCGGTCCCGGCCAGCTGCTGGACAGGTCGATCAGGGTCACTACCCGCGCGCCGTTCAGCACGACCCGGCCCTCGTCGGGGCGCTCCAGGCTGAACCGCAGCTCGGGCACCACGATCCGGCGCAGCGACAGCTCCTCGTGCGGCTCCAGCACGAACCGCGCCAGGTGCAGGTCCAGCACGTCCCCGAACCGCCCGTCGTCCAGCCGGACCCCGCCCCGGCACTCGAAGATCTGCGAGCGCGAACCGCGGGCGGGCGTGAGGTCCGAAGTCGGGCCGTGCACGATGCCGTACGGGGGAGTGGTGCTCTGGTACCCCGTCTCGGTGCTCACCCACGCCTCGGTCAGGTAGAGCGTCCGCTCCACCCTCAACTGCGGCGCGTTCAGCGCCTTGCGCCCCTCCGCAGCCCGCAGCCTGCTGCCGCGCAGGCTCAGCGAACCGCCCACCGTCGCCCCGCGCAGGCTGACTTCGCCGTACGTCTCGATCATCTCCGCCTGGAGGTCCTGCGCCACGTTGAGCCCGTCGGCGGCGAACGCCCGGCCCCGCCGGTCGCAGCCGACGCTGATCTGGCTGATCAGCAGGTCCGTACCGATCTGGGCGTCCGTCAGCCGCACGCCCCGGTCCACCCGGCAGCGCGGCAGATGGAGGTCGCCCTCGGTGTGCAGCCGGGCCGCCTCCAGCCGGGGCATCGCGCAGCCGACCATCCGCAGCGTCGTGAAGTGGCACTCGGGGAAGATCACCTCCTGCTCGAACCGGCAGCCGGTCAGCTCGACGTACGGCGAGACCCGGCCGCCCGCAAGATCCAGCTTGCCGGTGACGCGCACACCCCTGAGCTTCAGCGCCGCCACCCGCCCCGGTCTGGCCGGCGGGCCGCTCAGCAGCAGGCGGGCCACGACCCGCGCCCCGACGCTGCGCCCCGGGCCCCACATGTGCGGGCCGAACGGATCGTCGCGTGCGGGGTCGTGGGTACGCAGGTCGAAGGTGGTTCCGTTCCGGAAGGACTGCCACATGCCCAGCTCCGCGGCGCTGAGTCCCTCCGGGATGTCGCTCTCGTGCGGCTCCGTCACTTGCGACCTCCCTGTGCACACGCCCTACTGCCGTTCTTCCCCCTGTGTGACCGTATGAACAGAAAAAGGAACACAGAGTGACGCGGATGTGTATCAGCCACTGATACGGCCGACCGGACGGCTCGGGCGGTCTGAGAGAATTGGTGGTGTGATCACTCGAATCGATCTGCGCGGCGACGTCCTCCCCGAGGGCGCCCCCCTGCGCGACCTGCTGCCCCGTGCCGAGTTCGACGTGGAAGCCGCCCTGGAGACGGTGCGGCCCATCTGCGAGGACGTCCGCCATCGTGGCTCCGCGGCAGTGATCGAGTGGGGGGAGAAATTCGACGGCGTACGGCCGGATTCGCTCCGGGTGCCGGCCGGCGCCCTCGCGGACGCGCTGCGGGAGCTCGACCCCGCCGTCCGCGCCGCCCTCGAGGAGTCGATCCGCCGCGCCCGCCTCGTCCACCGCGAACAGCGCCGCACCACCCACACCACCCAGGTCGTCCCCGGCGGCACGGTCACCGAGAAGTGGGTGCCCGTCGAGCGCGTCGGCCTCTACGTGCCCGGCGGCCGTTCGGTCTACCCGTCCTCCGTCGTCATGAACGTCGTCCCGGCCCAGGAGGCCGGCGTCGAGGGCATCGCCGTGTCCTCCCCGCCGCAGAAGGAGTTCGGCGGCCTGCCGCACCCCACCATCCTGGCCGCCTGCGCCCTGCTCGGCGTGGACGAGGTGTACGCCGCCGGCGGCGCCCAGGCCATCGCCCTCTTCGCCTACGGCACCGAGGGCGAGGACGGCTGCCGCCCGGTGAACCTCGTCACAGGCCCCGGCAACATCTACGTCGCCGCCGCCAAGCGCCTCCTCAAGGGGCGCATCGGCATCGACGCCGAGGCCGGACCCACCGAGATCGCGATCCTCGCGGACTCCACCGCCGACCCGGTCCACATCGCCGCCGACCTGATCAGCCAGGCCGAGCACGACCCGATGGCCGCCGCCGTCCTCGTCACCGACTCCGAGGAACTCGCCGCCGCCACCGAGGCCGAACTCGCCCCCCAGGTCGCCGCCTCCAAGCACGTCGCCGACCGCATCGCGCCGGCCCTCGCCGGCCGGCAGTCCGCGATCGTCCTCGTCCGCGACCTGGCGGACGGGCTGAAGGTGGTCGACGCGTACGGCGCCGAACACCTGGAGATCCAGACCACCGACGCCGCCGCCGTCGCCGACCGCGTCCGCAACGCCGGCGCGATCTTCGTCGGCCCCTGGTCGCCGGTCTCCCTCGGCGACTACTGCGCGGGCTCCAACCACGTGCTGCCCACCGGCGGCTGCGCCTGCCACTCCTCGGGCCTCTCCGTGCAGTCCTTCCTGCGCGGCATCCACATCGTCGACTACACCCGCGACGCACTGGCCGAGGTGACCCACCACGTGGTGACCCTCGCCGAGGCGGAGGACCTCCCCGCCCACGGCGCCGCACTCAAGGCCCGGTTCGGCTGGAAGGTTCCCCAGGCGTGAGCGACGACAGCACCAACGGCCCCACCGGCCGGGTCCGCCTCGACGACCTCCCGATCCGGGAGGAACTGCGCGGCCAGTCCCCCTACGGTGCCCCCCAGCTCGACGTACCCGTCCGGCTGAACACCAACGAGAACCCCTACCCGCTGCCCGACGCCCTCGTCGACCGGATCGCCGAACGCGTCCGCGCGGCCGCCCGCGACCTCAACCGCTACCCCGACCGGGACGCCGTCGAGCTGCGCACCGGCCTCGCCGACTACCTCAGCCGCACCGCCGGCCACCGGGTCACCACCGCACAGGTCTGGGCGGCCAACGGCTCCAACGAGGTCCTCCAGCAGCTGATGCAGGCCTTCGCCGGCCCCGGCCGCACCGCCATCGGCTTTGAACCCTCGTACTCCATGCACGCCCTCATCGCACGCGGCACCGGCACCGGCTGGATCTCCGGCCCGCGCAACGAGGACTTCACCATCGACGTCGACGCGGCGAGGAAGGCCATCGCCGAGCACCGCCCCCACGTCGTCTTCATCACCTCCCCGAACAACCCCACCGGCACCGCCGTCGACGCCGGCACCGTCCTCGCGCTGTACGGCGCGGCGCAGGCGGCCCGGCCGTCCCTCGTCGTCGTCGACGAGGCGTACGGCGAGTTCAGCCACCGCCCCTCGCTGCTCCCGCTGATCGAGGGCCGGCCGAACATGGTGCTCTCCCGCACCATGTCGAAGGCGTTCGGCGCCGCCGGGCTGCGCCTCGGCTATCTCGCGGCCGACGCCGCCGTGGTCGACGCCGTCCAGCTGGTGCGCCTGCCGTACCACCTGTCCTCCGTCACCCAGGCCACCGCGCTGGCCGCCCTGGAGCACACCGATACGCTCCTCGGGTACGTCGAGCGGCTCAAGAGCGAGCGGGACCGGATCGTCGCCGAACTCCGCGCCCTGGAGTACGAGGTCACCGACTCGGACGCCAACTTCGTCCAGTTCGGCCGCTTCGAGGACAGCCACGCCGTGTGGCGGGCGATCCTCGACCGGGGCGTCCTGGTCCGGGACAACGGCGTACCGGGGTGGCTGCGGGTCACCGCCGGGACCCCGGCAGAGAACGACGCGTTCCTCGACGCGGTACGCGACATCAAGAAGGAGCACGACGCATGACGGGCGAGAGCCGGGTGGGCCGCGTGGAACGCACCACCAAGGAAACCTCCGTGCTGGTCGAGATCAACCTCGACGGCAGCGGAAAGGTCGATGTCGCCACCGGCGTCGGCTTCTACGACCACATGCTCGACCAGCTCGGCCGCCACGGCCTCTTCGACCTCACGGTCAAGACCGAGGGCGACCTGCACATCGACTCCCACCACACCATCGAGGACACCGCCCTCGCGCTCGGCGCCGCCTTCAAGCAGGCCCTCGGCGACAAGGTCGGCATCTACCGCTTCGGCAACTGCACCGTCCCGCTGGACGAATCGCTCGCCCAGGTCACCGTCGACCTCTCCGGCCGCCCGTACCTGGTGCACACCGAGCCGGAGAAGATGGCGCCGATGATCGGCGAGTACGACACCACGATGACCCGGCACATCCTGGAGTCCTTCGTCGCGCAGGCCCAGATCGCCCTGCACGTCCACGTCCCCTACGGCCGCAACGCCCACCACATCGTGGAGTGCCAGTTCAAGGCCCTCGCCCGGGCCCTGCGCTACGCCAGCGAGCGCGACCCGCGCGCGGCCGGAATCCTGCCTTCCACGAAGGGCGCCCTGTGACCGGCCTCAACACCATCCTGATCGTCGTCGGCCTCTTCCTGGCCGGCGGCGTCTACTCCTTCGCCAAGCAGGGGATGCCCAGGGGCGTCATCGTGCTGCTCGGAATCGCCGCCGCGTTCTGCCTGGTCGCAGGAGTGCTGCGGATCCAGGGACTGTGGGACTGAGGGGCTGGGGAGAGCGATGAGCGACAAGAAGAAGGTCGTCGTCTTCGACTACGGCTTCGGCAACGTCCGGTCCGCCGAGCGGGCACTCGCCCGGGTCGGCGCGGACGTCGAGATCACACGTGACTACGACAAGGCGATGAACGCCGAAGGACTCCTGGTCCCCGGCGTCGGTGCCTTCTCCGCCTGCATGGGCGGCCTCAAGGCCGCCCGCGGCGACTGGATCATCGGCCGCCGGCTCTCCGGAGGCCGCCCCGTGATGGGCATCTGCGTCGGAATGCAGGTCCTCTTCGAGCGGGGCATCGAGCACGGCGTGGAGACCGAGGGCCTGGACGAGTGGCCCGGCACCGTCGGCCCGCTCAAGGCGGACGTCGTCCCGCACATGGGCTGGAACACCGTCGAGGCACCCGAGGACAGCCGGCTCTTCGCCGGACTCGACCCCGAGGCCCGCTACTACTTCGTGCACTCCTACGCGGCGCACGACTGGACCCTCGAAGTCACCAACGCCAAGATCCGCGTCCCCCGCGTCACCTGGGCCACGCACGGCGAGCGGTTCGTGGCGGCCGTGGAGAACGGCGCGCTGTGGGCCACCCAGTTCCACCCCGAGAAGTCCGGCGACGCCGGCGCAGAGCTGCTGACCAACTGGATCGAGACGCTGTAATGCCGAAGCTTGAACTCCTTCCCGCCGTCGACGTCCGCGACGGACAGGCCGTCCGTCTCGTGCACGGCGAGTCCGGCTCCGAGACCTCCTACGGCTCCCCGCTGGAGGCGGCCCTCGCCTGGCAGTCCGCCGGCGCCGAGTGGCTCCACCTCGTCGACCTCGACGCCGCCTTCGGCACCGGCGACAACCGCGCGCTGATCGCCGAGGTCGCCGGAGCCATGGACATCAAGGTCGAGCTCTCCGGAGGCATCCGCGACGACGCCTCGCTGGAGGCCGCCCTCGCCACCGGCTGCCGCCGCGTCAACCTCGGTACCGCCGCCCTGGAGACCCCCGAGTGGGTCGCCAAGGTCATCGCCGAGTACGGCGACAAGATCGCGGTCGGCCTCGACGTCCGCGGCACCACCCTGCGCGGCCGCGGCTGGACCCGCGACGGCGGCGACCTCTACGAGACGCTCGCCCGCCTCGACTCCGAGGGCTGCGCCCGCTACGTCGTCACCGACATCGCCAAGGACGGCACCCTCCAGGGCCCCAACCTCGGCCTGCTCCGCGACGTCTGCGCCGCCACCGACCGCCCGGTCGTCGCCTCCGGCGGCGTCTCCTCGCTGGACGACCTGCGCGCGATCTCGCTGCTGGTGCCGGAAGGCGTCGAGGGCGCGATCGTCGGCAAGGCGCTCTACGCCAAGGCGTTCACCCTGGAAGAGGCGCTCAAGGCGGTCGCCGCATGACGGACTCCGCACCCACACCTGCACCCGCGGCTTCCGGGGCGGCGGCAGGCGTGCGCCGGATCCAGTCCGGGGCGCCCTGGGAGGAGAAGTTCGGCTACGCCCGCGCCGTCGAACTCCCCGGCGGCCTCGTCCTGGTGGCGGGCTGCACCTCCGTCGTCAAGGGCGAGATCTCGGCCGGCTCTCCGTACGAGCAGGCCGTCACCGCTTTCGAGGTGGCCTTCGCGGCTCTGGCGCAGGCCGGCCTCGGCCGTGAGGACGTCGTGCGCACCCGCATGTACCTCACCCACGCCCGGGACGCCGACGACGTGGGCCGCGCCCACAAGGAACTCTTCGACGACGTCCGGCCGGTCGCCACGATGGTCGTCGTCTCGGGCCTCGTCGACCCCAGCCTGGTCGTCGAGGTCGAGATCGAGGCCTTCCGCGGAGGCGACCGATGAGCCTCGCCGTACGTGTGATCCCCTGCCTGGACGTCGACAACGGCCGGGTCGTCAAGGGCGTCAACTTCCAGAACCTGCGCGACGCGGGCGACCCCGTCGAGATGGCCAAGTTGTACGACGCCGAGGGCGCCGACGAGTTGACCTTCCTGGACATCACCGCCTCCAGCGGTGACCGGGAGACCACCTACGACGTGGTCCGCCGCACCGCCGAGCAGGTCTTCATCCCGCTCACGGTGGGCGGCGGCGTCCGCACCACCGAGGACGTCGACAAGCTGCTGCGCGCCGGTGCGGACAAGGTCGGCGTCAACACCGCCGCCATCGCCCGCCCGGAGCTGATCCGCGAGATCGCCCAGCGCTTCGGCAGCCAGGTCCTCGTGCTCTCCGTCGACGCCCGCCGCACCCCGGAAGGCACCTTCGAGGTCACCACGCACGGCGGCCGCCGGGGCACCGGCATCGACGCCGTCGAGTGGGCGCACCGGGCCGCCGAACTGGGCGCGGGCGAGATCCTGCTCAACTCGATGGACGCCGACGGCACCAAGGACGGCTACGACACCGAGATGATCCAGGCGGTACGCGCCCGGGTCACCGTCCCCGTCATCGCCTCCGGCGGTGCCGGCCGGCTCGCCGACTTCGCGCCCGCCGTGGGCGCCGGGGCCGACGCCGTCCTCGCCGCGTCCGTCTTCCACTTCGGCGACCTGCGGATCTCCGAGGTCAAGGGCGCCCTGCGGGAAGCCGGACACCCCGTCCGCTGAATCCCGTACGGGGAGCCCACGGTTCCCGAGACCGGCGATCTCGCCGATGCGCGACCCCGGGGAGCACCGCCAGAGTGGCCACCGCCAGCGAAACGACGCGGCGGTACCACGCGGTGCACCCCGGGCCTCGCACGACGGTCCCCGGGAGATGCCCGGCGGGGTACGCCCCCACCGAGAGGACCCCCGTGCAGCATCTCCTCACCCCCGGCTCCACCGCATCGCACCGCGGGACGCCCACGAGCCGCTTCCGTGCCGCCAAGGGCCTGTTCGCCGCGGCGGCGGTCACCGCCGGTCTCCTCACCGCCTTCGACCCGGCCGGAGCGCAGGCCGCCACCAACCCCTACGAGCGCGGCCCCGCGCCGACCTCCTCCAGCATCGAGGCGCTGCGCGGCTCGTACGCCACCTCGCAGACCTCCGTCTCCTCGCTCGGCGTCACCGGCTTCGGCGGCGGCACGATCTACTACCCGACCTCCACGGCGGACGGCACCTTCGGAGCGGTCGTCATCGCGCCCGGATTCACCGCCTACCAGTCGAGCATCGCGTGGCTCGGCCCGCGCCTCGCCTCGCAGGGCTTCGTCGTCTTCACCATCGACACCAACACCACGCTCGACCAGCCCGACAGCCGGGGCCGCCAGCTCCTGGCCGCGCTCGACTACCTCACGCAGAGCAGCTCGGTGCGCACCCGGATCGACTCCTCCCGCCTCGGCGTCATGGGCCACTCCATGGGCGGCGGTGGCACCCTGGAGGCCGCGAAGAGCCGTACCTCGCTCAAGGCCGCCATCCCGCTGACCGGCTGGAACACCGACACCACCTGGCCCGAGGTGCGCACACCCACCCTGGTGATCGGCGCCGACGGCGACACCATCGCCCCCGTGCTCACCCACTCCAAGCCGTTCTACAACACGCTGCCGGGCACGCTGGACAAGGCCTACCTGGAGCTGCGCGGCGCCACCCACTTCACACCGAACTCGTCGAACACGACGATCGCGAAGTACAGCCTCTCGTGGCTGAAGCGCTTCATCGACAATGACACCCGCTACGAGCAGTTCCTCTGCCCGGTCCCCTCGGCGAGCCTGACCATCTCCGAGTACCGGGGCACCTGCCCGCACACCTCGTAGGACCGTATGACCGCAGGGCCGCACGCCCGGGAGCCGGATCGCCGTACGCGGCGGTCCGGCTCCTCGCGCTCGCGGGCCGCGGGTACCCGGGCTCAGTCGGCCACCGGCAGCGCGGCGGCTATCGCGTTCCGGTCCTTGCGGCCGACCAGCGGGAAGACGATCCGCAGGCCCTGCACGTCGTCGGGCGAGGAAACGACGAAGGACGAGTTGAGCAGACGCTCCCTGATCTCGGTGCGGACGAGTCCGGCCCGCGCGAACGTCATCAGATGCTCCTCGGGCCGGGCGAAGTTCGGGTTGGCCCGGAAGACGAAGAAGTGACGGTCTGTCATCACCAGGTACATCGGTACCGGTACGGGGATCACGCTCACGGCGCCCGCGCTGAGGATCGCCGAGGCAGCCGCGAAGGCCGCCGTCCTGCGTACGGAGACCGTCCTCAGGTTCACGATGGTCGATACCTCGACCCGCTCTCCGGGTGCGAGCAGGGGGGTGACGGCGGCGAGCAGCAGGCGGTGGCGCTTGGCGTTCATGACGTACTCCTGGAACGGGTGGTGCGGGATGCGGGATGCGGGATGCGGGGCGAGGGGCGGGAGGCGCGGGAGGCGCGGGAAGCCCGCCCGTCGCCGGCCGTCCGCTTCCGTCTGCGACCCGCAGGGCCCGCAGGGGCCTCGTCGGGCGGCCCCCCTGGGGCGGCGGCTCACTCTGCCACACGCGGTCTCCGGCTCACCCCCGGGGAGTCCGGCTCACCCCGCCGCTCACCCCGCCGCGAGGAACTCCGTGATCGTTGCGGCGAATCCGGGCTCGCGCACCACCGTCAGGTGGTCGCCGGGGAGCACCGTCAGCCGGGCGCCCCGGATCGCGCCCGCCAGCACCTCGGGGCGGACCGCCAGCGGGTCGGCGTCCCCGGCCAGTACGAGGGAGGGTGCCGTGATCCGGTCCAGCGGTACCGGTCCCCGGAACGCCGCGCGTACCTGGGCGGCCAGGGCGTGCCGGTCGGAACCGGTGGCGTCGGCCAAGGCCCGGAACGCGCGCGCCTGTTCGGGAACGGTCGTCAGGTCCTCCGCGGTCAGCGCGGCCCACACCAGCTCGGGCGGCATCGCCCGGGTGTCCAGGCCGCCGACCTCCACCACACCCGCGCCGACGCCTCCGATGACCAGCCGGGTGACCCGGGGGTCGGCCGCCGCGGTGAGCAGCGCGACGATCGCGCCCATCGAGTACCCGGCGAGGTGGTACTCGTCCGCGCCCAGCAGGTCGGCGAGGAGCCGGACGTCGCCCGCCATCAACTCCTCGCCGTAGTGGGCCTCGTCGTGCGGCCGGTCGGAGGTGCCGTGGCCCCGGGCGTCCAGCGCGTACACCCGGCGGCCGGCCGCGAGAAGGGCCTCCACCACCCCGGGGCCGTCCCAGTTCAGCCGGGCGTGCGCGGCGAAACCGTGCAGCAGCACCACCGGAGGCAGAGCCAGGTGGGGGTCGCGGGACCAGGACCAGTACCGCAGGGTCAGGCCGTCCTCGGTGCGGAACCCGGTGTGCGCTTCGGTGCGGAGGCGGTTCGTCATCGCACGAAAGTACGCCGCAGGCCGGGGAGCGCACCGGAATCTGTGCGCGCGCACAGCCGGCAGGCCGTTCCCCTGGGACGGCGCCCCGCACCCGGCTGTTCCGGGACAAGGAGCGGACGGGTGTCTTCCGGCCCTGTTTACGCGGACGTAACGTGCGGGTGTGACCCCCTCGACGACCGTGCACAGTCCGCTCCGGCTGTACGGCCGCAGCGGCGAACTCGCCATGGTGGAAACCCTCCTCGGCCGCCTCGCGCAGGGCGACGGCGGTGCGCTCGTGGTGACCGCGCCGCCCGGCCTCGGCCGCAGCGCCCTGCTGGACGCGGCAGCCGAGACACACCGCGCCCGGAACCGGGGGCCCGTGCTGCACGTGACGGCCGTCCCCGCCGAGCGCCGCCTCCCGCACAGCGGGCTGCACGCCCTGCTCTGCTCGGCCCCCGGCCCGCTCTCCGTACCGCCCGAGCGTGTGCTGCGCTCCGGCCTCACCCCCGAGACGCTGCTCACCCTGCTGCGGGAGACCGGCGCCTGCCAGCCGGTGCTGGTCTGTGTGGACGACGCGCACGCCTGGGACCCCGCGTCCCGGGAGGCACTCGGCTTCGCTGCCCGTCGGCTCGGGGCGGGCAGCCGGGCCGCCGTGCTGGTCTCGTCGGCCGACGAGACCAGCTTCGCCGGACTCCCCGCCCTGCGCCTCGGCCCGCTCGACGACGAGGCGGCCGCCTGCCTGCTGGAGCGCTGCACCGGCAAGGTCCCCGACATCGACCCGGTGGTCCGCGCCGAGCTGCTGCGGGAGGCGGCGGGCAACCCGCGGCTGCTCGCCGGGCTCGTCGGGCACCTCACCGCGGACCAGCTGGCCGGCCGCACGGTGCTGCCCTTCCCGCTGCCCGGTGGCGAGAGCGTGCTCGACGCGCACGCCGCCCGGCTCGACGGCCTCTCCGCCGAGACCCGGACCCTGCTGCTGCTGGCCGCCGCCGCCCAGGAGCACGAGCCGGAGGGCACCGGGGCCGACGCCGGGCTGCTGCTGCGGGCCGGCACCCGGGCCGGACTCGGCGCCACTCTGCTCGACCGGGTGCTCTTCGGGCCCGGCGGTATCCCCGGAGTCGTGGAACGAGCCGGCAGCCGCGTCCATTTCAGCCATCCCCTGCTGGGCCGCGCGGTGCTGCGGCACGCCCCGCCCGCGCACCGGCGCGCCGCTCACGACCTCCTCGCGGCGCTGCTCGGCCGGGTCTCCGCCCATCCGCTGCCCGCCCTGGTGCAGCGCGCCTGCGCCGCGCCTGGGCCGGACGCGGCCCTCGCCGGCGCGCTGGAGCGTGCGGCCACCGCGCCCCGGCCGCACGCCGAACGCGCGGCCGCCCTCACCCGCGCCGCCCTGCTCTCCACGGACGAGGCGGACCGTGCCGCCCGGTTCGCCGAGGCCGCCGAACACGCCCGCCTCGCGGGCGACACCGGCCGCGCCCGCGCCCTCCTCACCCGGGTCGCCGCCGACCCGGGAACCCGCACGATCCGGCCCGTACCGGCGAGCGCGCTCACGCGGTTCACGCGCGGGATGCTCGCCCTGCGGGACGGCCCGGCGACCGACGCCCACGAGGCGCTCCTCGCCGCCGCGGCCGGGCTCACGCCCCACGATCCGGCGCGCGCCGTCGCCGCCCTGCTCGCTGCGGCCGAGGCCGCCTGGGCGGGCGGCGACGCCATCGCCTACCTCGACGCCCTGGACCGCGTCGGCGCCCACCCGCACGACCCGGCCGTCGCGCCCTACCTCGCCGGTGTACGGGCCGTGTTCGCGGGACGGATGGCCGAGGGCCACGAACTGCTGGCGCAGTGCCTGCGCGCCGCCGAAGCCGACGAGGACCCCCAGGCGCTCCTCCGGGCGGGCGCCTGCGCGCTGGTGGTCGGCGAGGCGGAGAGCGCCTGCCGGGCCGGGGCCCGCGCGCTGGCCGCCGTACGGGGCAGAGGCCCCGACGCCCTCCTCGCGCACGCCCTCGAACAGCTCGCCTACGCCGAACTCCGGGCCGGCCGGCACGCCAGGGCGCGGGCCCACGCACTGGAGGGCCTGCACGCGGCCCGCCGTACCGGGCAGCCCAACGCCACCACCCATCTCCACGCGGTGCTCGCGCTCACCGCGTCGGTGGAGGGGCCCGCCGAGGCATGCGCGGCCCACGCGGACACCGCGCTCGCCGGGGCCGGGCCGCACGGCCTCGCCCAGGCCGCCACCCTGGCCACCTGGGCGGTGGCCCGCGCCGACCTGGCGGCGGGCCGCACCGAAGAGGCGGCCGCGCGGCTCGCCCCACTGGTACGCCCCGGACCCCGCCACGGCCACTTCGGCATCCGGATGCTCGCGCTCCCGTGCTACGTCGAAGCCGCCGTACTGGCCGGCCACGCCGGCGAGTGGGCGGACGAGCTGACCGACGCCGTACGCGAGTTCGCGATCTGGACCGGCCGCACCGTCGATCCGCACGCCCCCGCCCAACTCGCCCGCTGCCGTGCGCTGCTGGGCCCCGCCGACGAGGCCGAAGCGCGGTACGCGGAAGCGCTCGCCCACCACGACCGGGCCGGCGGCGACTTCGAGCGCGCCCGTACCCAACTCCTGTACGGCCAGTGGCTGCGCAGACGGCGGCGCACCCGGGAGGCGCGCGGCCCGCTCCGGGACGCGCTGGTCGGCTTCGAGCGCTGCTCCGCCCGCGCCTGGGTGGACCGGGCCGCCGGCGAACTGCGCGCCGCCGGCGAGGCGGTGGAGGCTCCGGCCGCCGACAGCGGGCCCACGGCCGCGCTCACCCCCCAGCAGCAGCGGATCGCCCGCTGTGTCGCGGAGGGAGCCACCAACCGGGAGGTGGCCCGGCGGCTCTCGGTCAGCCCCCGGACGGTCGATCACCATCTGCGCAACATCTTCGCCGTCCTGGGAATCCGCTCCCGCACCGAGCTGGCCCGGGTGATGGACCGTCGGCCGTGAAGCGGGCTTCCTACCCGTCTCACGAGCCGCAGGTGTCCGGCAGGTTGCCGGACCGTGATGACGGGAACCGCGCAGACCCCTAGGTACCGACTGGCCGGTATGTCATTCTGCGGGCGTCAGGATCGTTCGGTCGCGCTCGCGCCCCAACCGGGCCGGGTGCCCGGGCCGGCGCCCATGGGCCCGGCCGATTCCCGGTGGAGGCCCCCATGCCGCACGTCGTACGTCCTCGGATCAGGGCGCTGCACACGACGCCCCCCGTATCGCCGCTGCCCCAGCGTTTCCGCTCGCTCGCCGACCGGGAATCGGTCGAGGTGCTGCACCGCTCGGCCAGAGTGCTGCTCGAAGAGCTGCCGGAGCTGACGGAACGGCTGGTCGAGGTGTTGTACGCACAGGAGCCCGGCTACCGGACGGCGATCGAGTCCACCCGCGCCGACATCTGGCAGGAGGTCCACCACTCCCTCCGCCACAACATCGGCTCGCTGATCCAGCCCCGCGAGTTCCGCGAGCCGGCCCACCGCACGACCCGCTGGATCGGCGAGATCAGGGCCGAGCAGGGCGTGCCGCTCGACGCCGTCCTGCACGCGTTCCGCCTCGGCGGCGCGATGGTGTGGCAGGGGCTCGTGGACGAGACGGCCCGCCGCGACCCCGAGGACGTCCGCCTCCTCGTCCATGTCGCCGCCGACGTGTGGAACTTCGTGGACGAGCACTGCGGAGTCCTCACCGACGCCTACCGCCAGGCGGAGCGGCGCATCGACTGGCGCCGCGAGAACCGGCAGCGGCTCATGACCGGCGCCCTGCTGGACGGCACCGCCCGCATCGCCGACCTGCCCGACGCCGCGACGATGCTGGGACTGCGGGAGGACGGCCGGTACGCGGTCCTCGCCGTCCGTACGGCCCACCGCGCCCCGCACGCCGCGACCTCCCCGCCCGTGGTCCTCCCCAAGGGGGTGGTGGCGCTCTGGCACACCGGCCCCGACGCCGAACTGGCTATCGTGGCACTGGAATCCGCGGTCACCGACGCGGTCGCGGATGCGGGGGCGGGCGCGGACGGGGACGCCGAGGCGAACGCGGGAAGCGGGCTGGCCCGCCTCGCCGGAGAGACGGCCGTCCCGCCCGGTACGGCGGTCGGGGTCAGCTCCGCGGTCGAGGGTCTCGCGGCGCTCGGCGAGGCCCGGCGGCTCGCCGAAACGGCCCTGCGGGCCTGCCCGGCGTCCGGCGGCATCGTGCTGCTCGACGAGCACCTACCGGCCGCGCTGGTCGTCTCCTCACCCGCCCTCGGGGCCGCGCTCGCCGACCGGGTGCTGGGCCCCCTCGACGGCATCGACCCGGCGGACCGGGACGTCCTGATCGAGACGCTCACCGCCTGGCTCGAAGCCGACGGCTCGGCCCAGCGCGCCGGGGCACGGCTCTACTGCCACCGCAACACCGTGCTGAACCGGCTGCGACGGTTCGAGCAGCTCTCCGGACGCTGTCTGACCCGCCCGGCGGACGCGGTGGAGATCTGCCTGGCGCTCGCGGCCCGGCGGCTGCTCGGCGGCTGACGCCCACCACCCCGTCAGCACGGAGAGTTCGGGCGGGGCGGGTGTGACGGCGCACAAGGCGCGGGCCCGCCCCCTGTTCCGGCGCATCCCCGAACGCCCGCGCCCTGTACGCCGGACGGACGCTCTGGTGCCGTACACGCCATGTCCTCCTTCGCCGACGCGCGCTCCCTCGCAGTCGTGATCTTCCTCGGATTCGTCGCCCTCTCCCTGCTGCTCTGCGGCCTCGCCGCCGCCGACCAGGACGACCCGGAACACTTCTACGCGGGCGGCGGCGCGGCCCTCGGGCCCGTGGGCGGGGGACTCGCCATCGCCGGGGACTACATCTCCGCCGCCACCCTGCTCTCCACCACCGGCTCCGTGGCGCTCGCCGGGTTCGACGGCGTGACCTTCGCACTGGCGACCGTCGTCTCGCTGGTGCTCGTCATGCGCGTCTTCTCCGAACGACTGCGCGTCGCCGGGGTCTTCACCCTCGGCGACTTCCTCGCGAAGCGGCTCGGCGACCCCTCGGTCCGCAAGGCGCTGGGCGTCGCCACCCTGGCCGTGCTGGTCCCCCTCCTGCTCGTCCAGCTCACCACCGCGGGCAAGGTGATGGCGGCCATGTTCGGCCTGCCGGAAGGAGCGGTGACCGGATGCACCGTCGCCAGCGGGGTCCTGATGGCCGGTTACTCCGCCTTCGGCGGGATGCGCGGCACCGGATACATCCAGATCCTCAAGGTCGGCGTGGTGGTGGGGGTCGTGACGCTCCTCGCGGGACTCGTCCTCGCCCGGTACGACTGGTCGCCCTTCGCCCTCTTCGACGCCGCGCGCGAAGGCAGCGGGGCCGGCTCCCCCTACGCCTCGCCCGGCGCCCAGTTCGGCCGCACCGGCACGGGGGCGCTGGACCTGATCGGGTTCCAGATCACCCTCGTCCTGGGGGCGGCCTGCATGCCGCACCTCACGATGCGGCTGCACCCCCTGCGCGACGCCCGTACCGCGCGCCGGGTGCGGGTCTGGGCCGTCGCCCCGGTCGCCGTCCTCTGCGCCGGGATCGTCGTCGTGGGCCTCGGTGCCTCGGCCCTGCTCGGCGCGGACGCGCTGCGGGCCGGGGACCCGGGCGGCAACACCGCCCTGCTGATGGTGACCGGCGCGCTCGACCCCGCGGCGGCCGGTCCCCGCCAGAGCGTGCTCTTCGCCCTCGTCGCCTGCGCCGCCTTCGCCACCACCCTCGCCGCGGTGGCCGGCATCACCCTGGCCGCCGCCTCCAGCGTCGCCCGGGACTTCGCCGCGCACTCGGGCGCCCAGGGCGAGGGCCGGGCGTCGGCCCGGGAGATCCGCCGGGCCCGCTGGGCGGTCGTCGCGATCGGCGCGCTCGCCGTCCTCGTCTCCGCGTACACCCACGAACGCAACCCGCAGGTCCTGCTCTCGCTCTCCTTCGCGTCCGCCGCGTCCGTCCTGCCACCGGTCCTGCTGAACGCCCTCTTCCGGCCCGGCTTCACCGCGCGCGGGGTGCGCCGGGCCGTTTACGGGACCCTGCCGCTGATCGTGCTGCTGATGGCGTTCTCACCGGCGGTCTCGGGGACCCCGATCGCCCTCTTCCCGGACCGTGACTTCCACTGGTTCCCGCTGCAGACCCCGGGGCTCGTCACCGTCCCGGCCGGTTTCCTGCTGGCCTTCCTCGGCTCCCGCATCCCCGCCCGCACCCGCCCCGCCCGCACCCGCCCGGACGGCGCCACCCCACCGGCACGTCACCGGGCCCGGGCCGCCGTCGCCCACGGCGCACCCCGGGCCTGAGAACGGCGGCCTCGGCGCGCCCCGGGGGAGAGGCCCCCCGCGGCCCCCGGTGCCGGGGACCGCGCCCGTCACATCCCCAGCTGGGACAGCTGGAGCTGCTCCACCGCGTCCTCCTCGCCCTCCAGGCCCACCGTCGTCGCCGACTGCCGCCCGAACGCGAAGAGCAGCAGCTCGCCCGGCTCCCCGGTCACCGTCACCACCGGCGTGCCCTTGCGCGCGACCGCCGTCCGTCCGTCCGGGCGGCGCAGCACCAGCCCCACCGGGGAGCGGTGCCCCAGCATCCGGGCGGTCCGCTCCATGCGCGACCACAGGACGTCGGCGAACACCGGGTCCAGCTCCCGCCGCGACCACTCGGGCTGCGCCCGGCGGACGTCCTCGGCGTGCACGTAGAACTCCACGGTGTTGGCCGCCTCGTCCACCTGCTTCACGGCGAACGGCGAGAAGCGCGGCGGACCCGTGCGGATGAGCTGGATCAGCTCCTCGTACGGCTTCTCCGCGTACTCCTGCCGCACCCGCTCCATACGGCCCTTCAACGGGCCCACCACGATCCCGGCAGCCGCGTCCGCCCGGCGCTCGCGCACCACCACGTGAGCGGCCAGGTCGCGGGTCAGCCAGCCGTCGCACAGGGTCGGCGCCCCGGGGCCCGCCGCCTCCAACAGGTCGGCCAGCAGTAGACGTTCACGCTTCGCATGGGTCGACATGCCAGCCAGCCTACGACCGCGGCACACGGTCCGCCCAGTGGACCGGGCACCTTCCGGCACCGGTGCTCGCGGCACAATGGGCCGCATGAGCAGCACGCCCCCGTCCGGCACCCCCGGTACCCCGCCCGCAGGCACCCTCGATCCCGCCGTGGCCGCGCGCCTCAAGCGCGGCGCGGACGGACTCGTCCCCGCCATCGCCCAGCAGTACGACACCGGTGAGGTGCTCATGCTCGGCTGGATGGACGACGAGGCCCTGCACCGCACCCTGACCACCGGCCGCTGCACCTACTGGTCCCGCAGCCGCCAGGAGTACTGGGTCAAGGGCGACACGTCCGGCCACACCCAGCGCGTCGTCTCCGTCGCCCTCGACTGCGACGCCGACACCGTCCTCGTCAAGGTCGACCAGACGGGCGCCGCCTGCCACACCGGCGCGCGCACCTGCTTCGACCGCGACGTCCTGCTCAGCACCGACACCCCGTGAGGCCGGCCGACATGGATCTCGACACCTTCCGCAAGCTGGCCGCCGCCCGGCGCGTCATCCCCGTCGTCCGGCGGCTCCTCGCGGACGGCGACACCCCGGTCGGGCTCTACCGGAAACTCGCCGCCGAACGCCCCGGCACCTTCCTGCTGGAATCCGCGGAGAACGGCCGCACCTGGTCGCGGTACTCCTTCATCGGGGTCCGCAGCCACGCCACCCTCACCGCCCGCGACGGCCAGGCCCACTGGATCGGCACTCCGCCCGTGGGCGTCCCGCTCGACGGCGACCCGCTCCAGGCGCTCCGCGCCACCACCGAGGCGCTGCACACCCCCCGCGATCTCGCGGACACCGAGGGCCTGCCCCCCTTCACCGGCGGCATGGTCGGCTACCTCGGATACGACATCGTGCGCCGCCTGGAACGCATCGGCGACCACGGCGGCGACGACCTCGGTCTGCCCGAGCTGACGATGATGCTCACCTCCGACCTCGCCGTACTCGACCACTGGGACGGCACCGTCCTGCTGATCGCCAACGCGATCAACCACAACGACCTGGAGAGCGGCGTCGAGGAGGCTCACACCGACGCCGTCGCCCGTCTCGACGCCATGGAGCAGGACCTCCGACGCCCCGTCGAGAACGCCCCCGCCGCCCTGCCCCCCTCCGAGCTGCCGCCGTACACCGCCCTCTGGGGCGGCCCGGCCTACCAGGAGGCGGTCGAGGACATCAAGGAACGCATCCGGGCCGGCGAGGCCTTCCAGGTCGTGCCCTCCCAGCGCTTCGAGACCCCCTGCACCGCGAGCGCGCTCGACGTCTACCGGGTGCTGCGGGCCACCAACCCGTCCCCGTACATGTACCTCTTCCGGTTCGACGGCTTCGACGTCGTCGGCTCCAGCCCCGAGGCCCTCGTCAAGGTCGAGGACGGCCGCGCCATGGTCCACCCCATCGCCGGGACCCGGCACCGGGGCGCCACCCCGCAGGAGGACCAGGCACTCGCCGAGGAACTCCTCGCCGACCCCAAGGAGCGCGCCGAGCACCTCATGCTCGTCGACCTCGGCCGCAACGACCTCGGACGCGTCTGCGAACCCGGCAGCGTGGAGGTGGTCGACTTCATGTCCGTCGAGAAGTACTCCCACGTGATGCACATCGTCTCGACCGTCACCGGCCGCGTCGCCGAGGGCCGCACCGCCTTCGACGTCCTCACCGCCTGCTTCCCCGCCGGCACCCTCTCCGGAGCGCCCAAGCCGCGCGCCATGCAGATCATCGAGGAGCTCGAACCCAACCGCAGGGGCCTCTACGGAGGCTGCGTCGGTTACCTCGACTTCGCGGGCGACTCCGACACCGCCATCGCCATCCGCACCGCGCTGCTCCGCGACGGCACCGCCTACGTCCAGGCCGGTGCGGGCGTGGTCGCCGACTCCGACCCGGTGGCGGAGGACGACGAGTGCCGCAACAAGGCGGCCGCGGTGCTCCGCGCCGTCCACACGGCCAACCGGCTCGGCGCCCACCGGGCGCCCACCGGCTGAACCTCCGGCCGGCCGCCGGCCCATCAGGCCCCTACCGCCCCGACGGGCGCCGGGGCGGTAGGGGATAGTGGAAGGCGTGAGCGCCGTCCCCGTACCCCAGCCCCGTGCCCGTACCACCGCGTCCGACGCCCCCGGCAGCCGCCGGAGCCTGGCCCTCGGGCTGCTCCTCGGCGCGGTCGGGGCCGCCGTCGTCCTGCTCGCCTCCGGGCAGACCTGGGCCCGGGGCGACGCCCTCGTCGCAGGCGGCAGCCTTCCGCTGACCGCCGACGGACAGGACGTCACCGGCGTCCCCGCCGCGCTGGCGATCGTCGGCCTCGCCGCCCTGGTCGCCGTCTTCGCCGTCCGGGGCACCGGGCGCTACGTCGTCGCCGGCCTGCTCGCCGTCAGCGGCCTCGGCGCCGGCCTCAGCGCCTGGTCCGGCGCCTCGGACAGTTCCGCCCTGGACGAGAAGGCCGCCGCCACCACCGGTGACGCGGCCTCCACCATCGACGCCCTCAGCCACACCGCGTGGCCCTACGTCACCGCCCTGGGCGGCCTCTTCATCCTGATCGCCGGGGTGCTCGCGCTGCGCTTCGGGAGCCGCTGGCCCACCATGTCCGGCCGCTACGAGCGCGACGGCACCCCCCGCCCCCGCAAGGCCCCCGCCACCCCCCGGGACCCCGACCGGCCCGAGGAGCTGTGGAAGGCCCTGGACCGGGGCGAGGACCCCACGGGTTAGTGCCGCCGGGCACAGCATGCCGGGCGCGGCACTGGAGACCGGCGGGCCGGCCACCCGGAAGGCCCCCGGACACGGCCGGGACGACCGACCCCGGCTCACGTCCCGCCTCCGCGTACGGGACAATGGGGGCGGGTCTTCCCACGTGAATCCCCGACACACACCGCACACACCGCGCAACACCAACGAGGAGCAACTCATGGCGGGCAGCAGCCACGGACACACCCCGGCCGCCTGGACCGGTGTCATCATCTCGTTCATCGGCTTCTGCGTCGCAGGCGTCTTCATGGTCGCGGCCAACCCGGCCGGATTCTGGGCCGGCATGGGCGTGATCCTCGTGGGCGCGCTCGTGGGCCTGGCGATGAAGATGGCCGGACTCGGTACGCCGAAGGAGTCGCCGGAGTACGCCGCCGCCCGCGCCCGCGCCGGCGAGGCCCAGCTCAGCCACTGACGCCAACGGGAGCGGAGGCCCGCCCGCACGGGCACCGGCCCCGTCCCGCCAGGCGTGAGGTGGTGTCCGGCGGACCACGGCCGGGGGCGCGACGCCCGGCACGGCACCACCGCACGGCACCACCTGTCCCGCGACACGCGAGGCGCAGCCCGTCCCGGGCTGCGCCTTTCCGCGTACCGGGGGCACAATCGGCGGGTGGACGACGCCCCGCCCCTCCCCGCCGCGACCCCGCCCCCGGAGCCCGGGCCCTCCGCCGGGCCCGTCCGGGCCGGTCCGTACCCCCCGGACGCGTACGCCGGTCCGTACCCACCGGACAGGTACCGGCCCCCGTACGCGCGACCGCGCCCGGCTCCCGGCGCTCGGCGCTTCGCGGCGCCGGCCGGCGCCCTGGCCGCCGTCGCCGGAGCGTTCGGGTACGTCGCCACCGTCGACCCGGGTGAACCCGGCCACTACCCGGTCTGCCCGCTCTTCCGCCTGACCGGCCTGCTCTGCCCCGGCTGCGGCGGACTGCGCAGCGCCCACGCCTTCGCCCACGGCGACTTCCTCGCAGCCCTCGGCGACAACGCCCTGGCCGTCACCGGATACGTGCTCTTCGCCGCGCTCTGGTCGCTCTGGCTCGTACGGACCGCCCGCCGCGAGCCCCTGCGGCTGGGTGTCCCGCCCCTGTGGGGCTGGGGGATCGGCGCGGTGCTGGTGGCCTTCACCGTCGTACGGAACCTGCCCATCGGCGCCGCTCTGGCACCCTGAGCGAGCGCCGGTCGGACCACCTGCTGGGACGGTGACCGGCCGGATGCGAGCCCTTCGCCCCGCTGCGGATACCATCGAGATGGCTGATGTTGTTCCATCATTCGTTCGCTCCGGAAGGGGGCCGCTCGCGTGAGTGTGCTCGACGAGATCATTGACGGCGTCCGTGCGGACCTCGCGGAGCGGCAGGCGCGCGTCAGCCTCGATGAGCTCAAGGAACGCGCCGCACGCGCTCCCCGGGCCAAGGACGGAGTCGCCGCACTGCGCGGCGAGGGCGTCAACGTCATCTGCGAAGTCAAGCGCTCCAGCCCCTCCAAGGGCGCCTTGGCCGCCATCGCCGACCCGGCCGCGCTCGCCGCGGACTACGAGGCCGGCGGCGCGTCCGTCATCTCCGTCCTCACCGAGCAGCGCCGCTTCGGCGGTTCGCTCGCGGACCTGGAGGCGGTCCGCGCCAAGGTCGACATCCCGGTCCTGCGCAAGGACTTCATCGTCACCTCCTACCAGCTGTGGGAAGCCCGCGCCTACGGCGCCGATCTCGCCCTGCTGATCGTCGCCGCCCTCGACCAGGAAGCCCTCGTCTCCCTGATCGAACGCGCCGAGTCCATCGGCCTCACCCCGCTCGTGGAGGCCCACGACGAGGAGGAGGCCGAGCGTGCGGTCGCCGCCGGCGCCCGCGTCATCGGCGTCAACGCCCGCAACCTCAAGGACCTCAAGGTCGACCGCTCCACCTTCGAGCGGGTCGCCCCCGAGATCCCCGACCACATCGTCAAGATCGCCGAATCCGGCGTCCGGGGTCCGCACGACCTGATCGCGTACGCCAACGCCGGCGCGGACGCCGTGCTCGTCGGCGAGTCGCTCGTCACCGGCCGCGACCCGCGCGCCGCCGTGGCCGACCTGGTCGCCGCCGGCACCCACCCCGCGCTCCGCCACGGACGGGGCTGAACCACCGCCATGACGCTCTCCGTGCCGCCGGGGCACCCGCGCTCCGCACCGCCGTCCCCGCAGGGCACCCGCCCTGCCGGGTCGCCGGTGCGGGAGCCGCGCGTACCCCTGGCGCGCGGCGGCGGCCGGCCCCCGCTCCTCCTGCCCGGCCACCCGCAGCCCCGGCGCTGCGCCCCGCCGTTGTGGCAGCGGGGATGCCGCGCCCCGGCACGCCGGGTGCACGGCCGCCGGGTGCGTTACGTCATCGGCGACGAGCCCGGACAGGTCAACGGCATGCGATGGCGCGCGGCCTGAGCGCCGCAGCGAGCCAGGCCGTCCGCGCCCCGCGCACGCACCCCCACCGGGGGCCGTGCCGCGTCGACGCGCGCCGTACCGCCCCGACCCCGGTCGTGGCGGCCCCAGCTCCACCCGGCGCATACGGTGAACCCACCCGTTGCCAGTGACCAGGAGCCATGTCGGATGTCCTCTGACTTCTTCCTTCCGGACCCCGAGGGTCTGATCCCCAGCGCCGAAGGCTATTTCGGCGCCTACGGCGGCAAGTTCATCCCGGAGGCGCTCGTCGCCGCCGTGGACGAGGTCGCCGTCGAGTACGACAAGGCCAAGGCGGATCCGGCCTTCGCCGCCGAGCTCAACGAGCTGATGGTCCACTACACGGGCCGCCCCAGCCCCCTGACCGAGGTCTCCCGCTTCGCCGAGCACGCGGGCGGTGCCCGTGTCTTCCTCAAGCGCGAGGACCTCAACCACACCGGCTCGCACAAGATCAACAACGTCCTCGGCCAGGCGCTCCTCACCAGGCGCATGGGCAAGACCCGGGTCATCGCCGAGACCGGAGCCGGTCAGCACGGCGTCGCCACCGCGACCGCCTGCGCGCTGTTCGGCCTGGAGTGCACCATCTACATGGGCGAGATCGACACCGAGCGCCAGGCGCTCAACGTCGCCCGCATGCGGATGCTCGGTGCCGAGGTCGTCGCCGTGAAGTCCGGCTCGCGCACCCTCAAGGACGCCATCAACGAGGCGTTCCGCGACTGGGTCGCCAACGTCGACCGCACCCACTACCTCTTCGGCACGGTCGCCGGCCCGCACCCCTTCCCCGCCATGGTCCGCGACTTCCACCGCGTCATCGGGGTGGAGGCCCGCCGCCAGATCCTGGAGCGCACCGGCCGGCTGCCGGACGCCGCGATCGCCTGTGTCGGCGGTGGGTCCAACGCCATCGGCCTCTTCCACGCCTTCATCCCGGACGCCTCCGTCCGTCTCATCGGCTGCGAGCCCGCCGGGCACGGCATCGAGACCGGCGAGCACGCGGCGACCCTCACCGAGGGCGAGCCCGGCATCCTGCACGGCTCGCGCAGCTACGTCCTCCAGGACGACGAGGGCCAGATCACCGAGCCGTACTCCATCTCGGCCGGCCTGGACTACCCGGGCATCGGCCCGGAGCACTCGTACCTCAAGGACATCGGCCGCGGCGAGTACGTCGCGGTGACCGACGCCGCCGCGATGTCGGCCCTGCGGCTGCTCTCGCGCACGGAGGGCATCATTCCGGCCATCGAGAGCGCGCACGCGCTGGCCGGTGCCCTGGAGATCGGCAAGGAGCTGGGCGAGGACGGGCTGATCGTCATCAACCTCTCCGGGCGCGGCGACAAGGACATGGACACGGCGGCCCGCTACTTCGGGCTGTACGAGGCCGACGCGACCGTCGACGCGAACGCGGCCGGCCACGGCGCGGAGATCGAGGGGGACGTCAAGTGAGCAGCGACAGCACCACGGGCCGCACCGGCAGCACCGGCAGCACCGGACACACCGGCAACATCGCACTGCTGGACACCACCCTCGCCGCGGCGAAGGCCGAGGACCGCGCGGCCCTCATCGCCTACCTCCCGGCCGGCTTCCCGACCGTGGACGGCGGCATCGAGGCGGTCAAGGCAGCCGTCGCCGGTGGCGCGGACGTCGTCGAGGTGGGCCTGCCGCACAGCGACCCGGTGCTCGACGGCCCGGTCATCCAGACCGCCGACGACATCGCGCTGCGCGGCGGCGTCCGGATCGCCGACGTGATGCGCACGGTCCGCGAGGCGTACGAGGCGACCGGCGCCCCGATCCTCGTCATGACCTACTGGAACCCCATCGACCGCTACGGCGCGGAGCGGTTCGCCGCCGAGCTGGCCGCCGCGGGCGGCGCCGGCTGCATCCTGCCCGACCTGCCGGTCCAGGAGTCGGCGGTGTGGCGCGAGAGCGCGGAGAAGCACGGTCTCGCCACCGTCTTCGTCGTCGCCCCCAGCAGCCGCGACGAGCGCCTCGCCACCATCACGGCGGCGGGCTCCGGCTTCGTCTACGCCGCCTCCCTCATGGGTGTCACCGGCACCCGCGAGTCGGTCGGCGACCAGGCCCAGGGGCTGGTGGCCCGTACCCGCGCCACCACCTCCCTGCCGGTCTGTGTCGGTCTCGGCGTCTCCAACGCGGCGCAGGCGGCCGAGGTCGCCGGCTTCGCGGACGGCGTCATCGTCGGTACGGCCTTCGTCAAGGCGATCCTGGACGCGCCCGACGCCGCCGCCGGGACGGCCGCGGTGAAGGCCCTCGCGAGCGAACTCGCGGAAGGTGTTCGAAAGCGCTGACGCCTCGCGTCACCCGTACGGGTGGAGTGGGACCGGGGAGGCACGCGAGTGCCTCCCCGGTTCGTTGCTGCGGGTGTGAGCGAGAACCATGAAGGAAGAAGGGCCGCGCGTGACCGGCTCGTCCAGCAGCGTGAGCAGGAGAAGGCGCGCGAGCGCCGCCGCCGCACCCTGATCGTCGCCGGTGCCGTGATCGGCGTACTGGCGCTGGCCGCCGTGATCGGCCTGATCGCGGCCAACGCCGGGGGCGACGACGACAGCACCGCCGCCCCCGTCGTCGCCCCGTCCGGCGCCACCGGGAAGGACGATCTCGCCATCCCGGTGGGAGCGAGCGACGCCCCGTCCACGCTCACCATCTGGGAGGACTTCCGCTGCCCGGTCTGCGCCCAGTTCGAGAACGCGTTCCGCGGCACCATCGAGGACCTCACGAAGAGCGGACAGCTCCGGGTGGAGTACCACCTGGCCACGATCATCGACGGAAACATGGGCGGTACGGGCTCGGTGCGCGCCGCGAACGCCGCTGCCTGCGCCCAGGACGCCGGCAAGTTCGTGGCGTACCACGACGTCCTGTACACCAACCAGCCCGCCGAGACCGATGACGCCTTCGGCAAGGACAGCACCCTGATCGACCTCTCCAAGAAGGTCTCCGGACTGGACACCCCGGCCTTCCGCAGCTGCGTGGAGAACGGCAAGCACAACGCCTGGGTCGCGAAGTCGAACGCCGCGTTCAGCGCGGGCGGCTTCCAGGGGACCCCGACCGCGCTGCTGAACGGCGAGTCCATCTTCCCGAAGAAGGGCGACGAGCAGATCTCGGTCGCCAACCTCAAGAAGTGGGTGGAGGAGGCCAACAAGGGCAAGCCGGCCGGCACCCTCACTCCCACGCCTCCGGCGTCTTGATCACGGTGCCGCCGCGGGCGGGGGAATCCGGCCCTGTTACCCATACGTTGCCGGGTGACGTGCCGTCGGTGCGGCCCGGCAGGGTAGCGTCGGTTCCGTCATGAACCTTGCCTTCATTCCCAGCCCGTCGACCGGCGTGATCGATCTTGGACCGATCCCGCTCCGCGGCTACGCGTTCTGCATCATCATCGGTGTCTTCGTCGCCGTCTGGTTCGGCAACAAGCGCTGGATCGCCCGGGGCGGCACCGCCGGCACCGTGGCCGACATCGCCGTCTGGGCGGTGCCCTTCGGCCTCGTGGGCGGCCGTCTCTACCACGTCATCACCGACTACCAGCTGTACTTCGGTGACGGTGAGGACTGGGTGGACGCCTTCAAGGTGTGGGAGGGCGGCCTCGGCATCTGGGGCGCCATCTCCCTCGGCGCGGTCGGTGCGTGGATCGGCTGCCGCCGCCGGGGCATCCCGCTGCCCGCATGGGCCGACGCCCTCGCCCCCGGTATCGCCTTCGCCCAGGCCATCGGGCGCTGGGGCAACTGGTTCAACCAGGAGCTCTACGGCCGGGAGACCACCCTGCCGTGGGGGCTGAAGATTAGTGAGGCCCCGAACCGCGTGGCCGGCATCTACCACCCGACGTTCCTCTACGAGTCGCTCTGGTGCGTCGGTGTCGCCCTGCTGGTCATCTGGGCGGACCGCCGCTTCCGGCTCGGACACGGCCGGGCGTTCGCGCTGTACGTCGCCGCGTACTGCACCGGGCGGGCCTGGATCGAGTACATGCGGGTCGACGAGGCCCACCACGTGCTCGGCCTGCGGCTGAACGTCTGGACCGCCATCATCGTCTTCATCCTGGCCGTCACGTACATCGTGATCTCGTACAAGGTGCGTCCCGGCCGCGAGGAGATCGTGGAACCCGGGGCCCAGGACGCCGACACCGGTGCGGACACGGACGGTGACACCGGAACCGGCGCCGGGGCGGAGGCGACGGAGGACGGTACGACCGACGAGAGTGCCGCGAGCGACCCGACGAAGCCCGACCCGACGAAGGCCGACCCGACGAAGGCCGACTCGACGAAGGCCGGCATGGTGAAGGCCGGAGCGACGGACGCCCGCACCGCGGACGACGCAGCCGCCGGGGCCGGGGCCGTGGACCGGCCGGAGAGCGACGGCGCCACCCGTACCGCCGGTACGAGCTGACTCCCAGGACAGCACGAGGCACAGCACGAGGCCGCCGCACCCGGACCGGGTGCGGCGGCCTTCCTCGTGTCCGGGGCCGCCCGCGGCCGGGCGGTGGGCCGTCAGCCGACGGGCGCCGCCGAACCCGACGCGGCCGTCCGCCGCCCGAGGGCGAGGGTGCGGTGCGCGGCGGCGGCCACCGCCGCGTCCACGAACCGGCCGTCCGGCAGCGCGAGCGCGCCGGCGTCCGTACGGGCAGCCGCCACGATCTCCTCGGCGGCCTCCAGCTCCTGATCGGTCGGCCGGTAGGCCCGTTCGATCACCGGCAGCTGCCGGGGGTGGATCGCCGCCCGCCCCAGCATCCCCAGCGCCCGCCCCCGGCCGCACGAGGCCCACAGCCCGTCCAGATCGCGCACGTCGGGGAAGACCGACTGTGTCGGAGGCTCTAGCCCGGCCGCCCGCGCCGCCACCACGATCCGGCTCCGCGACCAGTCGAGCCCGACATCGTCCCGTACACCCAGATCGGCGCGGAGGTCCGACTCCCCGAGCGCGATGCCCCGCACGTCGTGGTGGGCGGAGGCGATGGAGTACGCGTGCTCGATCGCGAGCGCCGATTCGAGCAGCGGATAGAGCGCGACGCCGGGGGCGAGGGCCGCCACGTGGTGCACGGAGACCGCGTGTGTGATCTTGGGGAGCCGTATCCCGGACAGTCCGGGCAGACCCGCCAGGGCCCTCACGTCGTCCTCCCCGTGCACCCGCACATGGACCGGTACGGCGTCCTCGGCCGTGGTCACCGGATCGGTGAGCAACTCGGCGGTGGCGGAACGGGCGTACTCCTTGCGGCCGGGCGCGACCGCGTCCTCCAGGTCCACGATCACCACGTCCGCCCCGGCCCGCAGCGCCTTGAGCACCACCTCCGGCCGGTCTCCGGGGGCGTAGAGCCAGGTCAGCGGCACCGGACTGGTGTCGTACGGAGGGATGCCGCCGGGCGGTACGGCCGCCGCGGCACGGGGACGCGCCTCGGCCGCCGTCACAGCGCCCCCTCGGAGCGCAGCGCGGCGATCCGCTCGCCGGAGAGGCCCAGCTCCCTGAGGATCTCCTCGGTGTCGGCCCCGTGCGGGCGCCCCGCCCACCGGATTCCGCCCGGTGTCCCGGAGAGCCGGAAGAGGACGTTCTGCATCCGCAGCGGCCCCAGCTCCGGGTCGTCCACCTCGGTGACGCTGTCCAGCGCCCGGTACTGCGGGTCCTCCATCACGTCCCGCACGTCGTAGACGGGGGCGATGGCCGCCTCCGCCTTCTCGAACTCGGCGAGCGCGTCGTCCCGGGTGTGCCGGGCGATCCACGACCCGACCGCCCCGTCCAGCTCGTCCGCGTGCTCCGCACGGGTGGCCCCCGACGCGAACCACGGCTCCTCGATCAGCTCGGGGCGCCCGACCAGCCGCATGACCCGCTCGGCGATCGACTGCGCCGAGGTCGAGACCGCGACCCACTGGCCGTCGGCGGTGCGGTAGGTGTTGCGCGGCGCGTTGTTGCGGGAACGGTTGCCGGTGCGCTGCTGGACGTGGCCGAGCTGGTCGAACCAGAGGGGCTGGGGGCCCAGCACCGTCAGGATCGGTTCGATGATCGCCATGTCGACCACCTGCCCCCGCCCCGTGCGGTCGCGCCCGGCGAGCGCGGTCATCACGGCGTACGCGGTGGCGAGCGCCGCGATCGAGTCGGCCAGGCCGAACGGCGGCAGCGTCGGCGGCCCCTCCGGCTCCCCGGTGATCGCCGCGAAACCGCTCATCGCCTCGGCGAGCGTCCCGAACCCGGGCCGGTGCGAGTAGGGGCCGAACTGGCCGAAGGCCGTCACCCGGGTCAGGACCAGCCGGGGGTTGACCGCCTCCAGCTCCTCCCAGCCGAGGCCCCAGCGCTCCAGGGTGCCGGGCCGGAAGTTCTCGATGATCACGTCGGTCCCGGCCGCCAGCCGCAGCAGCACCTCGCGCCCTCCGGGGCTGGACAGGTCCAGGGTGAGGTTGCGCTTGTTGCGGCCGAGGAGCTTCCACCAGAGTCCGATCCCGTCCTTCGCCGGGCCGTGGCCGCGCGAGGGGTCGGGCTTGCGCGGATGCTCGATCTTGATCACCTCGGCACCGAAGTCACCGAGCATGGTCGCCGCGAGCGGACCGGCGAAGAGGGTGGCGAGATCGAGGACCCGCAGGCCCGACAGGGGAGTGGGCGCGGAGGTGGTCGCGGATTCGGTCATGAGGCATCGATCTCGCTTCGGTAGGGCATGGAGGTGGACGCGCCGGGCTTCTGGACGCAGAGGGCGGCGGCGGAGGACGCCCAGGCGACCGCCTCGGCGACCGGCCGGCCCTCGCCGAGGGCCACGGCCAGCGTTCCGACGAAAGTGTCGCCCGCGCCCGTCGTGTCGACCGTGGTCACCTCGGGGGCGGCGAAGTGCACGGGTTCGCCACCCCGGGGCGCGTAGAGGCATCCCTCGGCGCCGAGGGTGATGACGACCTCCGGCACCTTGCGGAGCAGGATCTCGGCGGCGGCGTACGGGTCCTCGTACCCGGAGAGCTGCGCCGCCTCGTGCTCGTTGGGGACCAGCAGGCCCACGTGGGCCAGGAGCTCGTCGGGCAGCGGCTGGACGGGGGCCGGGGTGAGGATGGTGCGCACGCCCCGCGCGTGGGCGGCCCGTGCCCCCTCGATCACGGCGGACAGCGGCAGTTCCAGCTGGAGCAACAGGAGATCGGCCGAGGCCACGGCCTCGCTTTCGGCCGGTCCGAGCGCGGTGAACGTGCCGTTCGCTCCGGGGACCACCACGATCGCGTTGGCGCCGGTGCCGTCGACCACGATGTGCGCGGTGCCGCTCGCGCCCGGGGCCGTGCGCACCAGAGCGGTGTCGATCCCCGCGCTCTCCAGGCCGCCCCGCAGCTGCGAGCCGTACGCGTCGGCGCCGACCGCGCCGACCATCGTGACCTCCCCGCCTGCACGGGCGGCGGCGACCGCCTGATTGGCGCCCTTGCCACCGGGCACGGTCCGGAACTCCTTCCCTGCGACGGTTTCGCCGAGGGCGGGCGCCCGTGCGACGTAGGCGACCAGATCCATGTTGATGCTGCCGAGCACCGTGATGCGGGTCATGGGGTCAGTGCCTCCTGGTAGGTCTGTTCGGCGAGGGTGTCGAAGCCGGTTCCGTCGAAGCCGGACACCGAGGTGGCGAGCCGGTTCTTCAGCGGGGCGGTCCAGTGTCCGGGCAGCGCGTCCGGGCCCCCCGCCAGCAGTCCGGCGAGGGACCCGGCGGTCGCCCCGTTCGAGTCGGTGTCCCAGCCGCCCATCACGGCGTTGCCGATCGAGCGGGTGAAGTCGCCGTCGGCGTGCGTGAGAGCGGCGGCGAGCAGCGCCGCGTTGGGCAGCACGTGCACCCAGTGGTGGGTGGCGGCGTAGACCTCGTGCAGCCGGTCCACGACCGCGTCGAAGCCGCCCGGGCCCGTGGGTTGCGCGGCCCGCCCCGTCCGCGCCGCCTCGGCCGTGGCGATGCCCAGGCGCACCGCGCGCGCGTACCGGGACCCGGGCGGCACCACGCGCAGCCCGGCGGCCAGGCACCCGTGCACGTCGCTGGCCCCGCCGGCCGCCTGGGCCAGCGCCGCCGCGGTGAACATCGCCCCGTAGACGCCGTTCGCCGTGTGGGTGAGCACCGCGTCGCGGTGCGCCTGTTCCGCCGCCGCGCCCGGATCGCCCGGGCAGGTCCAGCCGTGCACGTCGGCGCGGATCTGGGCGCCGATCCACTCCCGGAACGGGTTGCGGTACCGGGCCGTGCGCGGCGGCTCCACCCCGTCCAGCAGATTGCGGTACGCGATCCGTTCGGCGGTGAAGACCCGGCCGGCCGGCAGTTCGTCGAGCCAGAGCCGAGCGAGGTCGCCGGTGGTGAAGCCCCGGCCGTGACGCCGGAGCAACAGCACCGTCAGGAGCGGGAAGTTGAGGTCGTCGTCCTCCGGCATCCCGTCGATGTTCTCCGCCAGCGAGGTCGGCCCGGAGCGGCGGTTCCAGGGGTACGCGGCGAGCAGCTCGGCCGAGACGCCCCGGGCGGTGAACCAGTCGGTGAGCGGCCAGTTGCCGGTGGCCCGGCCGAGCGCGCGGATGCCTTCCAGCGGCAGCTTCTCCACCGGCTTGCCGAGCAGGCAGCCCGCCGCCCGGCCCAGCCAGCCGGCGTGCAGCCGGGCCCGGTCCGGCGCCGGGCGGACCGCCGGCGGGGCCGGCCACCGCGGGCAGCGCGCCCGGATGTCCGCGAGCCCGGTGGGTTCCTCGTGCTCCAACGGGCTTTCCAGCAGCGCGAGTTCGTCGAGCAACCGCTCGGCGAGGGCGCGCAGCCGGGGCGGCGCGGGCGGCTCGGAGGCGCCGGCCCGGTCCGGTGCGGGCGGGCCCCCGGCCGCGTACCACCGGCCGGCGATCTCCGAGGCGTCCCGGCCGTCCTGCTCGGCCTGGCGCAGTTCGTGCCCGATCAGGTCCTCGGGCTGGACCCAGGTCAGCCGTACGTTCACCGCTCACCCACCAGTACCGCGAAGGCCGCCTCGTGGGCGCGGCGGCGGGCGGTGTCGGCCGCGAACACCTCGCGGGCCACCGCCGTCAGGGTGCGCGCCGGGGCGTGCAGGTCGAGCCGGCTCGCCTCGGCGACCGTCTTCGCCCACTCCTTCGGCACCGCCGCCTCCCCGTGGAGCGCGCCGGCGATCGCCCCGCTCATGGTGGCGATCGAGTCGCAGTCGCGCCCGTAGTTCACCGAACCCAGCACTGTGCGGCGGTAGTCACCGCCCCCTGCCAGCAGCATGCCCAGGGCGACGGGCAGTTCCTCGATGGAGTGCAGCCGCGACGGCCGGCGGGCGCCGAGCGAGGGGGAGCGGTAGTCGGGGCCGACCGTGTCGAAGGGGGCGACCGCCTCCCGCAGCGGCACGAGCGCCGACTCGGGGTCGCCGTGACGGGCCGCCTCCTCGCACACCGCCTCGATCGCCGCGCGGGTTCCGTCCTTGGCGAGGGCCAGGCACGCCTCCACCACCGAGGCCGGGGTGGCGCCCGGCGTGCAGGCCGCGGCGACCGCCGCCGCGAACACCCCGGCCGCCTCCCGGCCGTAACTGGACTGGTGCGGCGCCGCGACCTCCAGCGCCTCCGCGTACGCCGCCTCCGGATGCGCCGCGTTGACCAGTCCGACCGGTGCCATGTACATCGCCGCCCCGCAGTTGACGATGTTTCCGCTGCCGGCCTCGCGCGGGTCGACGTGCCCGTAGTGCACCCGCGCCACGAGCCACTTCTCGGCGAGGAAGATCCGCTGGAGCGGCAGCGCCTCCGCCTCCAGCTCCGGGATCCAGCGCGGGGTGGAGATCAGGTCCGGGACCAGGTGCGTGGCGACCGCGTACGCGTCCAGGTGGTCGCGGACCGCGTCGTACACCCGCACCAGCGCGTGGGTCATCAAGGTGTCGTCGGTGACGTGACCATCGCCCTTGTGGTACGGGGCGATCGGGCGGGCGGTGCGCCAGTCGTCGCCGTACCAGGGACCGACGATCCCGTGCACCCGCCCGCCGTGCCGCTCCGCGATCTGCTCGGAGGTCCAGCCCTCGACCGGCCCCCCGAGAGCGTCGCCGACGGCGGCGCCGACGAGGGCTCCGCTCACACGTTCATCGAGGGAAAGCGTGTCCGATACGGGGTGTTGTGTACTCGCTGTGGTGATCATGGCTGAATTGTCCACCCGTGGCGGCCTGTTCCGTGGCTGCGAGCAGCCCGGCGAGTTCGATCAGATCCGTGCCCGCGAGCCGGGGCAGCGCGCACCCGGCGAGCGTCCGGCACGCTTCCCGCCACCCGGACGGTACGGTCCGGATGCCGCCGAGCGTCCCGGTCAGCGCCCCTGCGAGGGCGGGCGCCGAGTCCGCGACCCGGGAGAGGCAGGCGGCCGCCGGGACCGCCTGGGCGATCTCGCCCCGCGCCGCGGTGGTCAGCGCGAGCGCCACCGGCACCGTCTCGGCGGCCGCGATCCCGTAGCTGTAGACGTGGTCCACGATCTGGTGCTCCAGCACCGGGACGAGGGAGAATGCCCCGGCGGGCTCGTCCGCGAACTCCCGCGCGAGCCGCACCGCGTGCTCCGCGTTGCGCGCGATCTCGGTGCCCTCGGGGAGCTGTGCGAGCGCCGCGTCCACCACCGTTCCCACGTCCGCCCCGGCGAGCGCCTCGGCGATCGCGGCGGCGATGGCCCGCGCCCCGTGCACCCCGTCGCCGTCCTGGGTGTACCGGGCGTCGAACTCGGCGAGCGCGGCGGCCGCGGCCGGGTCGCCCGGGTGCACCACCGCGAGCACCGCGGCCCGCACGCAGGCGGCGTCGTCGAAGTAGTGCGGGTTGTCGTGACCGGTGGCGGGGGGCCGCAGCCCGGCGGCGAGATTGCCGAGCCCGGCGCGCACCGAGATCCGGGCTCGCAGCGGCAGCACCGCGGCCTCCACCTCGGGTGCCCGCTCACTGGCCGCCGCGACCTTGGCGGCCAGCGCGTTCCACGCGCGGTCCACGGCGTCCCGCATCCGGCGCGAGGGGGCGAGCCCGTGCGCTTCGTCGGCCGCGGCGGCGAGCACCGTCCCCGCGGCGAACGCGGCCCACTCGGCGTCGTCCGAGGGGCCCAGCCGCAGCGGCTCCGGCGGCTGGTTCAGCGCGATCGGCACCGGCAGCGTGGTCGTCGCGTTCTGCTCGGCGAAGGTGTCCAGCTCCCGGGTGAGCCGCCGGGTCCACTCGGGCATCCGGGCCGCCCGGTGCCGGGCGGCGGGCCAGCCGGCCGCGTCCCCGGCGGCGAGCCCCAGCAGCAGGCCCTCGATCCGCGCGCGCCGGGTGGTCTCCGGCTGCTCCGTCCCGGGGCGGGTGCCGGCGGCGCTGTCGGTGCCGTCAGGGCTGTCGGGGAGTGCAGCTTCCGCGGCAGGCAGGCTCATCGGAGCGCTCCTTCCGCGTGCAGCAGGACCGCCGGCACCGGAGCGTCCAGGGGCTCGCGCACGGCCTCGCCGGGCCCGTCCGGGGGCGGCGCCGCCCCGGCCGCAGCCGGTGCCTGCGGCGCACCCGCAGGATCGCCCGCGGTCAGCAACTCCGCGACGTCCAGCACGTGGTAGCCCCGCATCGAGGGCAGGCAGCTGCCGCGCACCGGGCCGATCGCGGTGGCCCACTCCGAGGGGATCGCCGCCGCCCCCTGCCAGGCCCCGGCCAGAGCGCCCGCCACCGCCGCCGTGGTGTCCGCGTCCCGCCCCATGTTGACCGCCGTCAGCACGGCCGTACGGAAGTCGCCGCGCGCGGCCGTGAAGGCGCCGAACGCCAGGCCCACCGCCTCCGGCGCCAGGTCCGTCCACGGGTACCCGCCGATCACCACCGCCGACCGCACCGCCCGCTCGGCCGTCAACCGGTCCGGGTACGTGCGCTGTGCGGCGGTCACCGCCCGCCGCAGCGAACGCGCGGTCCACGAGTCCATCGGCACCACCGACAGCGCCGCCGCGACGACGGAGGACGTACTCGCCCCGACCATCGCCGCCGCGACCCCGGCCGCGACCGCCTGGCCGCCGTAGATGCCCTCGCCGTCGTGGCTGACCTGGCCGTCGATCGCCACCAGCCGGGCCGCCTCGGCGGGCCGCCCGGCCGCGAACACCCCGAACGGGGCCGCCCGCATCGCCAGCCCGTCGCTCCACGCGTGCCGGTGCTGCGCGGAGATCGGCGCGGCCAGCCCCCGGCGGAGGTTCTCCAGGGTGCCGCGCTCGCTGAACCCCGCGCCCCGGAAGGGCCCTTCGTCCAGATCGGCGATCCAGTGGTGCCAGGCCCGGTCCACGTCGGCGACGGTGAGCGCCGAACCGTGGCGGGCCAGCAACAGCCCGGAGAAGATCGCGTACTCGGTGTCGTCCGTACCTGCGGGGTCCTCGCTGACGAAGCCCTCGATCCGGCCCCAGCGGGCGCGGATCTCCGACGGTCTCAGGTTCTCCGCCGGGGCACCCAGCGCGTCCCCGACGGCCAGCCCGAGCAATGCTCCCCGGGCCCGGTCCTTACCCGTGATCGGTTCCATCGGTCGACCCTTCGTCCGTACACGATTTCCCCCTCCCCGATCTGTGCCACGCCCGGCGGGCGGGAAGGCTGACAACCGGAATAAAAGGGCCATGCGGATGAACCTAGACGAAACGGAGTGAGGAGCTGGACGGAGGAACGGCGAATCCCGGCAGGACAAGGCCACCGCCTCCGGAAGTCCCACCCGAAAGGATGACGGGCACTGTCGGCGTGACAGCCGTACGGGTGAACGGGGGCGGACCCTCGCGCACGGTGTGCGCCAGAGCCCGGAAAGGAAGGTGAGCCATACCTGTCCTGCCTGGTCAGGGCGGTGGTAAGTACGGCCTGCCTTGCTGGCGGCCGGCACATTTCGTGCGTACTTTCGAGGATGTCGGGCGGCGGCGGAGGGGCTGCGGAGCCGTCGGCGGATAGGGGAGCACTGTGTCCATCATCGAGACCGACGCCGCACTGCACGAGGCGCACCGCGACAACCACACCCACCGGGACGTCAACGGCGGCTGGCTGCGCCCCGCCGTCTTCGGCGCCATGGACGGCCTGGTCTCGAACCTCGCGCTGATGACGGGTGTCGCGGGTGGCGACGTCTCGCACCGGACCATCGTCATCACGGGTCTGGCCGGCCTCGCGGCCGGCGCCTTCTCCATGGCTGCGGGCGAATACACCTCGGTCGCCTCCCAGCGGGAGCTGGTGGAGGCCGAACTCGACGTCGAGCGGCGCGAGTTGCGCAAGCATCCGGACGACGAGATGCGCGAGCTCGCGGACCTCTACATCTCCCGGGGCGTGGAGCCGCACCTGGCCACCGAGGTCGCCCGGCAACTGTCCCGGGACCCGGAGCAGGCCCTGGAGATACATGCCCGCGAGGAACTCGGCATCGACCCCGGTGACCTTCCGTCACCTCTCGTCGCCGCCGGTTCCTCGTTCGCGGCCTTCGCGCTCGGCGCCCTCCTGCCGCTCCTTCCGTTCCTGCTCGGCGCGACCGCGCTCTGGCCCGCCGTGCTGCTCGCCCTCGTCGGCCTCTTCGGCTGCGGCGCGGTGGTGGCCCGGGTGACGGCCCGCAGCTGGTGGTTCAGCGGGCTGCGGCAGCTGGCGCTGGGCGGTGCCGCCGCGGCGCTCACCTACGGCCTCGGCGGACTCTTCGGGGTGGCGGTCGGCGGCTGACCCCGGGGTCCGTCCGAACGGAACCCCCCGCGCGGCCGGCCGCGCGGGGGGTTCCGTGGGCGTCCGGGGCCGCCCTGACCGCACGGGAGGGCGGCTGCTCGGACCGCCCGGTGGGTCGGTGCGCTCCCGGAGGTGCGCCCGGCCCGTTCACACGCCCGTCCGGAAAGCAACCCGCAATACCCCGGAAACACGTGTGACGTACGTCCTGGTTTCCCTCACTGGGCGGAAGGGGCTTGCACGACGTAAAATGAGAGCCTATGCACGACACCACATAAGTAATCGTTACTTCCTGGTTTCGACCGCATGGCCGCCGGGCATGAGCCTTGGACACCGCAGGCAACGACGCCTGCTCTCCGTGGCTCCCCGGGCGCTGATCTCTCCGACTGCGACCCCGTCCTCGCGATGCGATGTCCGCATGTTGGAACGGACCTTCCGGTTAGCGAGAAGCGCCCCATCATGTAACCTGCACGAAATTTCGCAGAGGGCCAACGTCGTCCCTCGGCCATGCATATGCCACGACGACGACGGGAGAGCCGATGCGCATCCACGCCTGGTCGCCCATGGACGGTCGCCCCGCCCAGCAGGGGATGTACGACCCCCGTAACGAGCACGACGCCTGCGGTGTCGGGTTCGTCGCCACCCTGACCGGTGTGGCCAGCCACGCGCTGGTCGAGCAGGCGCTGACCGTACTGCGCAACCTCGAACACCGCGGTGCCACCGGCTCCGAGCCCGACTCCGGCGACGGCGCCGGCATTCTCCTCCAGGTCCCCGACGCCTTCCTCCGCGAAGAGACCGGCTTCGACCTCCCGGAAGCCGGCGCGTACGCCGTCGGCATCGCCTTCCTCCCCGCCGACGGCTCCACCGACGCCGTCGAGGAGATCGAGAAGATCGCCGGCGAAGAGGGCCTCGACGTCCTCGGCTGGCGAGAGGTCCCGGTCGCCCCCGCCCTCCTCGGCAAGGGCGCCCGCGCCACCATGCCCGAGTTCCGTCAGCTCTTCGTGGCCGACGGCACCAGCACCGGCATCGCCCTCGACCGCAAGGCGTTCGTCCTGCGCAAGCGTGCCGAGCGGGAGGCCGGTGTCTACTTCCCGTCGCTCTCCGCCCGCACCCTCGTCTACAAGGGCATGCTCACCACCGGGCAGCTGGAACCCTTCTTCCCCGACCTGTCCGACCGCCGGTTCGCCACGGCCGTCGCACTCGTCCACTCCCGTTTCTCCACCAACACCTTCCCCAGCTGGCCGCTTGCACACCCGTACCGTTTCGTTGCCCACAACGGCGAGATCAACACGGTCAAGGGCAACCGCAACTGGATGAAGGCCCGCGAGTCGCAGCTCGCCTCCGGACTCTTCGGCGACGCCGCGCTCGACCGCATCTTCCCCGTCTGCACCCCGGACGCCTCCGACTCGGCCTCCTTCGACGAGGTCCTGGAGCTGCTCCACCTCGGCGGACGCTCGCTGCCGCACTCGGTGCTGATGATGGTCCCCGAGGCGTGGGAGAACCACGACTCCATGGACCCGGCCCGCCGCGCGTTCTACCAGTACCACTCCACGATGATGGAGCCCTGGGACGGCCCGGCCTGCGTCACCTTCACCGACGGCACCCAGGTCGGCGCGGTCCTCGACCGCAACGGACTGCGCCCCGGCCGCTACTGGGTCACCGACGAGGGCCTCGTCGTCCTCTCCTCCGAGGTCGGCGTCCTCGACATCGACCCCGCCAAGGTCGTCCGCAAGGGCCGCCTCCAGCCCGGCAAGATGTTCCTCGTCGACACCGCCGAGCACCGCATCATCGAGGACGACGAGATCAAGGCCGGCCTCGCGGGCGAGCAGCCCTACGAGGAGTGGCTGGAGACCGGCGAGATCGAACTCGGCGACCTCCCCGAGCGCGAGCACATCGTGCACACCCACGCCTCGGTCACCCGCCGCCAGCAGACCTTCGGCTACACCGAGGAAGAGCTCCGCGTCATCCTCGCCCCGATGGCCCGCACCGCCGGCGAACCGCTCGGCTCCATGGGCACGGACTCGCCGATCGCCGCGCTCTCCGCCCGGCCCCGGCTCCTCTTCGACTACTTCACCCAGCTCTTCGCCCAGGTCACCAACCCGCCGCTGGACGCCATCCGCGAGGAGCTCGTCACCTCGCTGCGCTCCTCGCTCGGCCCCCAGGGCAACATCCTGGAGCCGGCCGCCGCCACGTGCCGCAGCGTCACGCTGCCGTTCCCGGTGATCGACAACGACGAGCTCGCCAAGCTGATACACATCAACGCCGACGGCGACATGCCGGGCATGAAGGCCGCCACCCTCGCCGGCCTCTACCGCGTCAGCGGTGGCGGCGAGGCGCTCGCCGCCCGCATCGAGGCCATCTGCACCGAGGTCGACACCGCCATCGAGGACGGCGCCCGCCTCATCGTCCTCTCCGACCGGCACTCCGACGCCGAGCACGCGCCGATCCCGTCGCTGCTGCTCACCTCCGCCGTCCACCACCACCTCATCCGCACCAAGCAGCGCACCCAGGTGGGCCTGCTGGTCGAGGCCGGTGACGTCCGCGAGGTCCACCACGTCGCCCTGCTGATCGGTTACGGCGCCGCCGCCGTCAACCCGTACCTCGCCATGGAGTCCGTCGAGGACCTCGTCCGCGCCGGCACGTTCATCGAGGGCATCGAGCCCGAGCAGGCCATCCGCAACCTGATCTACGCCCTCGGCAAGGGCGTCCTCAAGGTCATGTCGAAGATGGGCATCTCCACCGTCGCCTCCTACCGCGGCGCCCAGGTCTTCGAGGCCGTCGGCCTCGACGAGGGCTTCGTCGCGACGTACTTCAACGGCACCGCCACCAAGATCGGCGGCGCCGGACTCGACGTCGTCGCCAAGGAGGTCGCCGCCCGGCACACCAAGGCGTACCCCGCCTCCGGCATCGCGGCCTCGCACCGCGCGCTGGAGATCGGCGGCGAGTACCAGTGGCGCCGCGAGGGCGAACCGCACCTGTTCGACCCGGAGACGGTCTTCCGCCTCCAGCACGCCACCCGTAACCGCCGGTACGACATCTTCAAGAAGTACACGGACCGGGTGAACGAGCAGTCCGAGCGGCTGATGACGCTCCGCGGCCTGTTCGGCTTCAAGTCCGACCGCGCCCCGATCTCCGTCGACGAGGTCGAGTCGGTCGCCGACATCGTCCAGCGCTTCTCCACCGGCGCCATGTCGTACGGCTCGATCTCCCGCGAGGCGCACGAGACGCTCGCCATCGCGATGAACCAGCTCGGCGGCAAGTCCAACACCGGCGAGGGCGGCGAGGACGCCGACCGTCTGCACGACCCGGCACGCCGCTCCGCCATCAAGCAGGTCGCCTCCGGCCGCTTCGGTGTCACCAGCGAGTACCTCGTCCACGCCGACGACATCCAGATCAAGATGGCGCAGGGCGCCAAGCCCGGCGAGGGCGGCCAGCTGCCCGGCCACAAGGTCTACCCCTGGGTCGCCAAGACCCGGCACTCCACCCCGGGCGTCGGCCTCATCTCGCCGCCGCCGCACCACGACATCTACTCCATCGAGGACCTGGCTCAGCTGATCCACGACCTCAAGAACGCCAACCCGGCGGCCCGCATCCACGTGAAGCTGGTCTCCGAAGTCGGCGTCGGCACGGTCGCGGCCGGTGTGTCCAAGGCCCACGCGGACGTCGTCCTCATCTCCGGCCACGACGGCGGAACGGGCGCCTCCCCGCTCACGTCGCTCAAGCACGCGGGCGGCCCCTGGGAACTCGGCCTCGCCGAGACCCAGCAGACGCTGCTCCTCAACGGCCTGCGCGACCGCATCGTGGTGCAGACCGACGGCCAGCTCAAGACCGGCCGCGACGTCGTCATCGCCGCACTGCTGGGCGCCGAGGAGTTCGGTTTCGCGACCGCGCCGCTCGTCGTCTCCGGCTGCGTCATGATGCGCGTCTGCCACCTCGACACCTGCCCGGTCGGCATCGCCACGCAGAACCCGGTGCTGCGCGACCGTTTCTCCGGCAAGGCCGAGTACGTGGTGAACTTCTTCCAGTTCATCGCCGAGGAGGTCCGCGAGATCCTCGCCGAGCTGGGCTTCCGCACGATCGAAGAGGCGGTCGGCCACGCCGAACTCCTCGACACCGACCGGGCGATCACCCACTGGAAGGCCCAGGGCCTCGACCTGGCGCCGCTGTTCCACGTGCCCGAGCTTCCCGAGGGCGCGGTCCGTCACCGGATCAACGCCCAGGACCACGGCCTCGCCAAGGCGCTCGACAACGAGCTGATCAAGCTCGCCGCCGACGCGCTCGGCGCCGACAGCGCGGAAGCCGCCCAGCCGGTCCGCGCCCAGGTCGCCATCCGCAACATCAACCGCACCGTCGGTACGATGCTCGGCCACGAGGTCACCAAGAAGTTCGGCGGTGCGGGCCTGCCCGAGAACACCATCGACATCACCTTCACCGGCTCCGCCGGCCAGTCCTTCGGCGCCTTCCTCCCGGCCGGAGTCACCCTCCGCCTGGAGGGCGACGCCAACGACTACGTCGGCAAGGGCCTCTCCGGCGGCCGTGTCGTGGTCCGCCCGGACCGCGGCGCCGACCACCTCGCCGAGTACTCCACCATCGCGGGCAACACGATCGGCTACGGCGCCACCGGCGGCGAGCTGTTCCTGCGGGGCCGCACCGGCGAACGCTTCTGCGTCCGCAACTCCGGCGCCACCGTCGTCTCCGAAGGCGTGGGCGACCACGGCTGCGAGTACATGACCGGTGGTTACGCGGTCGTCCTCGGCGAGACCGGCCGCAACTTCGCCGCCGGCATGTCCGGCGGGGTCGCGTACGTCATCGACCTGGACCGGCCCAACGTCAACCCGGGCAGCCGGGACGCGATCGAGGAGCTCTCCGAGGCCGACGGCCAGTGGCTGCACGACGTCGTGCGCCGCCACCAGGAGGAGACCGGTTCGACCGTCGCCGAGAAGCTCCTCGCCGAGTGGGCCACGTCGGTGACCCGCTTCAGCAAGATCATCCCGTCCACCTACAAGGCAGTGCTCGCCGCCAAGGACGCCGCTGAGCTCGCCGGTCTCTCCGAGCAGGAGACCACCGAGAAGATGATGGAGGCGGCGACCAATGGCTGACCCCAAGGGCTTCCTGACCACCGGGCGCGAGGTCGCGAAGACCCGCCCCGTCGGAGAGCGCGTCAAGGACTGGAACGAGGTCTACGTTCCGGGCTCCCTGCTCCCCATCATCAGCAAGCAGGCCGGCCGCTGCATGGACTGCGGCATCCCGTTCTGCCACAACGGCTGTCCGCTCGGAAACCTCATCCCCGAGTGGAACGACTACGCCTACCGCGAGGACTGGACCGCCGCGTCCGAGCGCCTGCACGCCACGAACAACTTCCCGGAGTTCACCGGGCGGCTCTGCCCGGCTCCCTGCGAGTCGGCGTGCGTGCTCGGCATCAACCAGCCGGCCGTCACCATCAAGAACGTCGAAGTCTCCATCATCGACAAGGCGTGGGACAGCGGCGACGTCACCCCGCAGCCGCCCGAGCGCCTCTCCGGCAAGACCGTCGCCGTTATCGGCTCAGGCCCCGCCGGACTGGCTGCCGCCCAGCAGCTGACCCGGGCCGGCCACACGGTCGTCGTGTACGAGCGCGCCGACCGCATCGGCGGCCTGCTGCGCTACGGCATCCCCGAGTTCAAGATGGAGAAGTCGCACATCAACCGCCGCATCGAGCAGATGCGCGCGGAGGGCACCAAGTTCCGCACCGAGGTGGAGATCGGCGCCGACATGCCGGCCGACGCTCTCCGCCGCCGCTACGACGCGGTCGTCGTCGCGGCCGGCGCCACGGTCTCCCGCGACCTTCCCGTCCCGGGCCGTGAGTTCAACGGTGTCCACTTCGCCATGGAGTACCTGCCCCTCGCCAACAAGGTGCAGGAGGGCGACCTGACGGTCTCCCCGATCAGCGCCGAGGGCAAGCACGTCGTGGTCATCGGCGGCGGCGACACCGGAGCCGACTGCGTGGGCACCGCCCACCGCCAGGGCGCGCTCTCCGTCACCCAGCTGGAGATCATGCCGCAGCCGGGCGAGGACCGGAACGCCAACCAGCCCTGGCCGACCTTCCCCATGCTGTACAAGGTCACCTCCGCGCACGAGGAGGGCGGCGAGCGGCTCTACTCCGTCTCCACCACCCACTTCGAGGGCGACGAGGACGGCAACGTCCAGGCACTCCACCTCATCGAGGTGGAGTTCAAGGACGGCAAGCTGGAGCAGAAGTCCGGCACCGAGCGCCGCATCCCGGCCCAGCTCGTCACCCTCGCCATGGGCTTCACCGGCACCGACCAGGCCAACGGCCTCGTCGAGCAGTTCGGTCTCGGCCTCGACGAGCGCGGTAACATCGCCCGCGACGCCGACTACGCCACCAACGTCGAAGGCGTCTTCGTCGCCGGTGACGCGGGCCGCGGCCAGTCGCTCATCGTGTGGGCCATCGCCGAGGGCCGCTCCGCGGCACGCGGGGTGGACCGCTTCCTGACCGGGACCAGCGCACTGCCGGCCCCGATCCGCCCGACGGACCGTTCTCTGATGGTCTGACCCGGACTGCCGGGACCTGCCGCTTCCGCGGCCGGCCCCGGAGCAGACGTCCCGTACAAAGGCGTACGGAACTGAACGCGGCGCCTGCCTCGTCCCCGACCGGACTTGGGTGGGCGCCGTGGCGCGTCCGGGGCAGGCCGCCGGGACATGCGTGTGCCCGGCACGGAATCGTCCGTGCCGGGCACGCCCATGTCCGGGCCCCGGGCCCCGGCCCTCAGCCGCCGGTCAGCGCGTTCGTCTTCAGCACCACCACGAGCACCAGCAGGGCCAGCAGCACCACCGCGGCGACGCTCTGCGCGAGACCGTTGCGCAGCTTGGCGGGGGCGTACGCGAGTCCGCACATCACCAGCGCACCGGTCAGCAGGCCGCCGAGGTGGCCCTGCCAGGAGGTGAAGAAGGCCGAGAGCACCATCCACAGCAGGAACCCGGCCATGAAGCGGTTCAGGGCGCCCACGTCTCGCCCCAGCCGCCGGCCGATGACGTAGAGCGCGGCCGCCAGACCGAAGATCGCTCCCGAGGCGCCCACGGCGTCGGTGTCCGGCGCCAGCACGTACACCAGTACCGAGCCGCCCACCGCGGACAGCAGGTAGAGCGCCGTGTACCGGACCTTCCCGAGCTGGGTCTCCACGTCCCGGCCCAGGTTCCAGAGGGCCAGCATGTTGAAGACCAGGTGCATCACGCCGATCGACGAGTCCGGCGGCAGATGCAGGAACGACCCCGTCAGCAACCGGTACCACTCGCCGTCGACCACTCCGGTCGCCTCGAACCCGGGCGGCGTCCAGCCCTCGTACAGGTAGAGGCTGCCGTCGGGACCGACGAGCGCGGACCCGAGCATCCCGAACCGGTCCAGGATCTCCGGCTTCACGACCTCGGCGACGTACGCGAGGACGTTCAGGGCTATGAGTGCGTAGGTGACCAGGGGCTTCGTCCCGGACGGGCCCAGACCGCCGAAGAGACTCCGCGCCTGACGGACCGAGCGATTGCCCTCCCGCACGCACTCCGGGCACTGATGACCGACCGCGGCCTCACGCATGCAGTCCGGGCATATCCGGCGGTCGCATCGGGTGCAGCGCACATGCGTCTCGAAAGACGGATGGCGGTAGCAGGCGGGGGTGTCGGCCTCCATGACCGGCTCCTTCACTGGGCGAGATGACGCACGGGGCCGATGTGACGGCGGCGATCAAGATAGCGAACCCAGGAATCGGACCATATGCCCGGGTGGCGGATGGCAGCCTGGGACCGGCACCGAGACGCCGACACCCGTACCGGACAGGTTCGGAGTGCGGGTGCGGCGGCGAGAACGCGGTGCCGGCACCACCGGATCGGATCGACTGGGACCGGACCGGACAGGAACGGAGACAGTCATGATCGGATCACCCGCAGCACCCCCGACGCCCCCGGCCACCGGGTCCGCGCTCAGCCTCGACAAGGTGGCGGCGCGCGCCCCCGGCCTCGTCAGCCTCTACAAGACGGCCGGGGCTTCCCTGCGGAAGAACGGGCTGGACGGCGCCCGGGTGGCGGTCTACCTCGTGCTCGACTACTCGGGCTCGATGAGGGAGTACTACAAGGACGGCAGCGTGCAGGCGCTCGCGGACCAGGTCCTCGGGCTGTCGGCCCACCTCGACGACGACGGACGTGTCCCCGTCGTCTTCTTCTCCACCGACATCGACGCCGTCACCGACATCGCGCTCGACAACCACCGTGGCCGCGTCGACGAGATCGTGGCGGGCCTCGGACACATGGGGAAAACCAGCTACCACCTGGCGATGGACGCGGTCATCGACCACTACCTCGACAGCGGCTCCACGGCCCCCGCCCTCGTCGTCTTCCAGACCGACGGCGGCCCGGTCAGCAAGCTGGCGGCCGAACGCTACCTCTGCAAGGCCGCGGAACTTCCGCTCTTCTGGCAGTTCGTCGGCTTCGGCAACACCCGCAGCACCCAGTTCGACTTCCTGCGCAAGCTCGACGAACTCGCCGTTCCCGCCAAGCGCGTGGTCGACAACGCCGGCTACTTCCACGCCGGGCCCGACCCGCGCACCGTCCCCGACGACCAGCTCTACGACCGGCTCGTGGCGGAGCTCCCGCACTGGCTCGCGGCGGCACGGGCGCGCGGCATCGTCGGGTGACGGGGTGACGGGGTGACGGGGTGACGGGGTGACGGGGTGACGGGGTGAGGGGGTGAGCGGGGAGGCGGGGGCCGTGGCGGAGGGAGCGGGGGAGCCCGGGAACGAGCACCGGGCATTCATCGCGGCGACCCGCCGGAAATCCTGACAGAGGATGTCGTGATGAGGCGGTTCGATGGGAGGCATGACACCGGACACCCCAGCTCCCGCCGTCACGGCCCCTGCCACGGCCCCCGCCACCTGGGCGGACTTCCACGCGGCGGAACCCGCCTTCGCCGCCACCGTCGAGAAGCGGTTCCGCCTCTACCGCCACCAGGTCCTGGCCACCCTGCGCCAGGACGGGTCGCCCCGCGTCTCCGGACTCGAAACCGACTTCCGCTTCGGCGAGATGCTGCTCGGCATGATGCCCCGCTCCCGCAAGGCCCTCGACCTGTTGCGCGACCCGCGCTTCGCGATCCAGGCGAACCCGGGCCCGGACGCCGAGATGGCCGACGGGGACGTACGGGTCGGCGGCCGCGCCGTCGAGATCACCGACCCGGCCCTGCTCGCCCGCTTCATCGAGGAGGCCACACCCCCGGAGCCGTTCCACCTCTTCCGGGTCGAGATCACCGAGGTGGTCCACACCGGCATGGACGGCGAGGAACTCGTCGTCCGCTCCTGGGCCCCGGGCGGCACCCTGCGCACGGTCCGCCGGGGCAACTAGTGCCGCGCCCGGCAATGTTCGCCCCATGAGGAGCGGTGGTCGGTGCGTGCGATCGCCAGGCGGCCGGAAGTCCTGGTAGCGGAGCTACCAGGGCTTCCGGTCAACGCAGCGAGTGCGCGTGCCGACCACCGCGACGGGGCAAAGCTTGCCGGGCGCGGCACTAGAGCCTGTTCGAGAGGGGCTGATGTTGCCGGCCGACACGCGCGGCCGCACGGGCGGCACGGCGCGCGTGCACCGCGTCGGCCGACTCGGCCATCTCCCGCAGGGCCGACCGGCGCTCCCGCCCGGCGAGCCGGTCGAGATAGAGGCGGCCCTCCAGGTGGTCGGTCTCGTGCTGGAGACAGCGCGCGAAGTACCCACGGCCCTCGATCACCAGCGGGGCCCCCTCCTCGTCCGTCCCGCGCACGACGGCCCGATCGGGGCGCGGGACGGTCCGGTACGGCCCTGGCACGGAGAGGCAGCCCTCCGCCTCCTCCGCCAAATGGCGCTGTTGAAAGGGCAGTTCGTCGAGTACCGGGTTGGCGATGTGGCCGACGTGCCGCACGCCCCAGTCGTCGGTGATGTCCCACACGAAGAGCCGGAGGTCCACACCCACCTGATTGGCGGCCAGCCCCGCGCCCTCGGCCACTTCGTTGGTGGCGAACAGATCGTCGATCAGCCGGGAAAGCTCGGGCGTACCGAACGAGGTGACCTTCCGGCACGGGCGGTGCAGCACCTCTTCGCCGACGACGGTGATGCGGCGCACCTCGCCCCGTACGGCCTCGGGAACTCGCTGGGGGTACGAGGTGACGGGCACTCCGAGCACGCTCACCCCGCCGCTTCCGGGGGTTCCGTCCGGCACACCGGCCATGGAGATCAACGCCTTTCGCATCCGCCGACGCCCGCGCCCGCTCCTGTCGGGAGGCAGGTGTGGGGCAGGGCACACTTGACCCAGAGCTTTGCAAAGTAGCAGACTTTGCAAAGTGATCGACGAAGACGAGGGCATTCCCCCGAAGCTCCCGGCCGGCCCGGCCGATGGCGCCTCCCGCCCCCTGCCCGGGCGGGTACCTCCCGACCGTGCGCTGCCTGATCACGCACTGCCGGACCGCGCACTGCCGGACCACCCGTTGCGCGTCGCGCTGCTGGACCTGCTCGCCGAGGCGGGGACGCTCACCGCGACCGAGGCCGCCGAACGTCTCGGTCACAGCTCCGGCCTCTGCTCCTTCCATCTGCGACAGCTCGCCCGGCACGGCCTCATCGAGGAAGTTCCGGAGAGTCGCGGCCGGGCCAGGCCCTGGCGGCTGCGGTGGGAGGGAGACGGCCCGTCCCGGCCGCGGGCGCGGCGGCCGGTGCGGAGGGAAGCGGTACGGAACGAGGAGGCCGGTGGAGGGGTCGCGGCGGCCCGGCCGTCCGGTCCGCCCGCCCCGGAGTCCTTCGACGTGCTCGCCCGCGACCTGGAGGACGAGAGTCACCAGCACTGGCTCGCCCGGCGGAACGATGCTCCGGACGCCTGGAGGGGCGACCCCTCCTTCAGCGCTGTCGTCCACCTCACTGCCGGCGAGGCCGCCGAGATCGCCGGCTTCGTCAGCAGGCTGCTGGCCGGCTACCGGGAACGCGACCGGGACCCCGCCACCCGGCCCGAGGGCGCGCTTCCCGTGGCGGTCGTCACCCGCCTCTTCCCGCTGCTGCCGGACGGCGCGGCGGACGATCCCCGGGGTGCGTGAGCGGGGCCACGGAGGGGGCGGAGGCCGGGGGCCTGGCTCGCCCTCCCGGCGCGAACGCCCTGGTGACGGGCGTGCGGGGTGCTCCGGCCCGGTCGGGACGGGCGCTCCGCCGACCCCCTCCCGTAGATCTTTTCGCGATCCGTGGCCTCAAGATCCACCACGGGCCGGAAGGACGTGCTACGGTGTTCCAGTTGCAGTTTTGGTACCCATGAACTTTATGTGCGCCTGACGGGAATGCTTCCTCAGGCGCATTATTGTTTTCCGGCTTTCTCCGGATGGGGCTCAATGCGGCGACTTGGAATTCGTAAAGTGCGGATTCTCGGCACTGCACCTCTTTTAGGAGAATGACATGGCTACTGGAACCGTGAAGTGGTTCAACTCGGAAAAGGGCTTCGGCTTCATCGAGCAGGACGGCGGCGGCGCCGACGTCTTCGCCCACTACTCCAACATCGCCACCTCGGGCTTCCGTGAGCTCCAGGAGGGCCAGAAGGTCTCCTTCGACGTCACGCAGGGCCAGAAGGGCCCGCAGGCGGAGAACATCGTCCCCGCCTAATTCGGCCGGACGCGTACCTCGCAGCCGGGGCTCGCACCTTCACGGTGCGGGCCCCGGTTTGCGCTGTCTCCGGGACATCCTGTCGCCGGAGCACCCGCCATGTGCCGCATCCTGGGGCGCACATGAAAGCGGTCCGTAGAGCATGTCGCAGCGACCCAGGAATCCCCCAGGAGGGAATTTCCGTATGACCCGCTTCGAACGCCAGGACCGCCCGACCGGCAGCCGTCAGCCGAGTGGACGGGGCCGTGGCCAGTCCCAGGCCGCCCCCGCCCGCCGGGGAGCCGGCAAGGCTCCCGCTCGCCGCCGTCCCGCCGCCGCTGCGCAGGGCGAGTTCGCCCTGCCGGAGACCCTCACCCCCGCTCTGCCCGCCGTCGAGGCGTTCGCCGAGCTGGACATGCCCGCGGCCCTGCTGAAGACGCTGGCCGCGCAGGGTGTCACCGACCCCTTCCCGATCCAGGGCGCCACCCTGCCGAACTCACTCGCCGGCCGGGACATCCTGGGCCGCGGCCGTACCGGTTCCGGCAAGACGCTGGCCTTCGGCCTCGCGCTGCTGGCCCGTACCGCCGGACGTCGCAGCGAGCCCCGTGCCCCGCTGGCCATGGTCCTCGTCCCGACCCGCGAGCTCGCCCAGCAGGTGACCGACGCGCTCACGCCGTACGCCACCTCCGTGAACCTGCGTCTCGCCACCGTGGTCGGCGGGATGTCGCTCACCAAGCAGGCCGCCACGCTCCGGCGCGGCGCCGAGGTGCTCGTCGCCACTCCGGGCCGGCTGAAGGACCTCATCGAGCGCGGTGACTGCCGCCTGGACGAGGTCTCCATCACGGTCCTCGACGAGGCCGACCAGATGGCCGACATGGGCTTCATGCCGCAGGTCACCGCCCTGCTCAAGCAGGTCGAGGCGGACGGTCAGCGGATGCTCTTCTCCGCGACCCTGGACAAGAACATCGACCGGCTGGTCAAGATGTTCCTGACCGACCCGGTCGTGCACTCCGTCGACCCGTCGGCCGGCGCCGTCACCACGATGGAGCACCACGTGCTGCACGTGCTGGACGACACCGACAAGAAGGCCGTCGCCACGAAGATCGCCGCCCGCGAGGGGCGTGTGATCATGTTCGTGGACACCAAGCGTGCCGCCGACCGCTTCGCCAAGCGCCTGCTCGCCGCCGGTGTCCGCGCCGCCGCCCTGCACGGCGGCCGGTCGCAGCCGCAGCGCAACCGCACCCTGGACCAGTTCAAGGACGGCCAGGTCACGGCACTCGTCGCGACCAACGTGGCGGCCCGCGGCATCCACGTCGACGACCTCGACCTCGTCGTCAACGTGGACCCGCCCACCGACCACAAGGACTACCTCCACCGGGGCGGCCGTACCGCGCGCGCCGGCGAGTCCGGCAGCGTCGTCACCCTGGTGCTGCCCGAGGAGAAGCGGGAGATGACCCGCCTCATGCAGGACGCGGGCATCGCCCCGCACACCACCCGCATCACCTCCAGCGACCCGGAGCTCGGCCGGATCACCGGCGCCCGCGAGCCCTCCGGCATCGCGGTCGTCATCGAGGTGCCCCAGCCGACCCCGCCGAAGCAGCGCACCCGCTCGGGCGGCCCGGCCGGTACCGGCACCGCGACCCGCTCGGGCAGCAGGGGCCGGGGCCGCCGAGGCGGCGCGGCCGGTACGGGTGCCGCGAGCGGCACGGGCAGCACCGCCGGCGCACGCGGCACCGGTGGCGGCGCACGCGGTACGGGCAACGGCGGCGGTCGCGGCGGAGCCTCCGCCGGGGCGCAGCGCGGCGAGGCCCGCGGTGCGGGCGCCGGGCGCACGGGCACGAGCGCGGGCCGCACCGGCTCCGGCCGTACGGGCACCGGCTCCGGCCGTCCCGCCGGCGCCGGCCGCGGCAACGGCGGCAACGGCGGGGGCGCACCCCGGACCCGCCGGGCCGCGTAGGGCTCAGCGTCTCCGGTGCCCTGAGGCACCAGGGTGGGCGTGTGTACGAACGAAGGGCGACGCCCGGTCCGGTTCTCCGGACCGGGCGTCGTGCTGCGCGGGCCCGGAGCCGGCCGCCGGAGCCGGACGCCGGAGCCGGACGCCGGACCCGGACGCCGGACCCGGACGCCGGACCCGGGCGCCGGCCACGGCCCGGAGGTAGTACGGGCGAACGAGTGATCATCACATCGGGTGGCCCGGCGCTTCCCCGCCCCTCCACCGGGGCAGTCTGCCCACCGAAGCGGCGCCGGAGCGGCGGCGCGCCGTACGGGGAGGGGCGGGCACACATGACATCGGACACCCGGGGGAACGGCGGTGACGGGCCGCTCCTCATCGCCGCCGGTCTGGCCGACCTGGCCCTGGCCACCTGCGGAACCGCGTGGTCGGCCGCGCGCGGGCTGTTCGGCCGCTCGGATCTCCACGACCTCGCGCAGCAGGGGGAGGAGGATCTCCGGGCACGCGGCAGGCTGGCGCTCGACCGGCTGGGCACCGCCCCCGCACACCTGGAGATCCTGGCGCGCCACGCCCGTACCCGGGGCGCGGGCAGGTCCGGTGCCTGAGCCCGTACGCCTCGCACCGGGACCCTCGGTACCGGGTGTACTCCGCGTACCGGGGCAGCCCTCCCGCCCCGCCGCGGCCCGTCATCCCGCACCCGGCCCAGAGGGGCACCCCGCGCCCGAGCCGGCGGAGCTCGCCGCGCTGCGGGCCCGGGTGGACCACGAGCTGCGGCGGTTCGTGGACGCGGAGACCGCGGCGCTGCTCGCCGTAGACGAGGACCTCGCCCCGCTCGCGGCCGTCCTGGCGGACGCCACCGCCCACGGCAAGCGGCTGCGTTCGGCCTTCTGCTACTGGGGCTGGCGGGCGGCGCGGCAGCCGGACAGCGAGGCGATGGTCCGGGCGGCGGCCAGCATGGAACTCGTCCACGCGGCGGCCGTCGTCCACGACGACATCATCGACGACAGCCGGCTGCGGCACGGCCTGCCGACCGCCCACGTCGCCCTGCGCTCGTCCCTGACCCGGGGCACCCGGGTCAACCTCCGCGCCGCCTCCCTCGCCATGCTCGCCGGTGACCTGCTGATGTCCTGGGCCGGGCAGCTCTTCACCGGCTGCGGGCTGCCCGGCGCCTACCTGGCCCGGGGCCGCCCTCTCTGGGGCGTGCTGGCGCGCGAACTCGTCGCGGGCGAGGCCCTGGAGATCCTGCGCACCGCCGGCCCGCCCGACGTGCAGCAGTCGCTGAAGGTGATCCGGTACAAGACCGCCAAGTACACCGTGGAGCACCCGCTGCACATCGGTGCCGCACTCGCCGGTGGCGACACCGCCCTGCGCGACGCCTTCACCGACTACGGGCTGCCGCTGGGCGAGGCGTTCCAGCTCCGCGACGACCTCCTCGGCCTGTTCGGCGAGACCGAGCGCACCGGCAAGGCGAACACCGACGACATCACCGGCGCCCGGCCCACCGCGCTGATCGCCCACGCCCTCGCCGGAGCCACCCCCGCCGAGCGCCGCGAACTCTCCCGCCTGCTGGGACGCGGCAGCCTCACCGCCGCCCAACTGCACCTCGTGCGCGAGGTCGTGGAGTCCACCGGAGCGCGCGCCCACGTCGAGCGCATGATCGGCGACCGGGTCTCCCTCGCCACCCGGGCGCTCGCCGGAACCGGCCTGCCCGCACCCGCGCACGCCGCCCTCACCCACCTGGCCACGGCCGTCACCGCCCGCCCCGCCTGACGGCCGCCCCGGCGCCGCTCCACCCCGCCGTCCACCCCCTACCCCGCCCGGAGGAACCGCCCGTGCACCCGACCGAGCAGTCCATGAACGCCCTGCGCCTCAGCGGTGACGAACTCGCCGACGCCACGGTGGCGACCCTCTTCGAGCGTGGCGAGACGGGGAAGTTCAACACCCTGATGCGGTACGTCTCGGTGGCCGGACAGCCCCTCCCGGACGGGCTGCCGGACGTCGCCCGCGAGTACCTGCACGAGACCGGCAGTCCGCCCTCCTGGGTCGACTGGGAGGAGATGGAGCGGGCGCGGCTGTTCTTCATCGACAACAACGTGCACATCTCCACCGCCCTTTCGTTCGCCGCGATGCCCGCCTGTTACGTCGTCCCGCACGTCGCGAAACTCCTCTCCGCGACGCACTCGCTCGACTACCCCTCCACACGCATGGCGGAGACGGGGCAGTTCACCGTCCACCTCATGCAGCCCGACGCCTTCGAAGCCGGCGGACGCTTCCTCCCGGCCGCCCAGAAAGTACGCCTCCTGCACGCCTCCATCCGCTACCACCTGCGGCGCGCGGACCGTTGGGACACGGCGGCCCTCGGCACGCCGATCTGCCAGGAGGACATGATCGGCGGGCAGATGATGTTCTCGATCCAGGTGCTGGACGCCCTGCACCGGCTCGGTATCCACATGAGCGTCGAGGGCGCGGAGGCGTACCACTACGCCTGGCGCGTCGTCGGGGCGATGCTCGGCGTCGACCAGGAGCACGCCCCGAAGGACCTGGACGAGGCCCGCGCCTTCTCCGACCTCTACATGACCCGGCACATGGGCCCCAGCGACGAAGGGGTCGCCCTCACCAGGCAGTTGGTCGAGCTGTACGAGGAGGTGGTCCCCGGGACCCTGCTCGACCCGGTCGTCTCCGCCCTGATCCGCCACCTGATCGGCGACACCTGCGCCGACTGGCTCGGTGTGGCCCGCACCCCCTGGGACACCCTCGTCAAGGCCGCCCCCGCACTGATGAACGTACTGGAGACGATCGAAGACCGCTCGCCCCTGGCCGCGCGGGCCCTGGACCGCCTCGGCCACTTCACCACCCTGTTCGAGCTCTCCTCGCTCACCCGGGGCCGGGTCATGCACTACGCGATCCCCGAACACCTCAAGAAGGAGTACGGCCTCAGCACCACCGTCCCCCGCACCCGCCGGTGGACCCCGCCCGCCCCGGTCGTCTGAGCCGGGCGGGGGAGGGGCGCGCCGTGCCCGTGTCACGGGGGGCGTGCCTGCGGCCGGTGGGAGGCAGGCGCGGCAGATTCAGGCACTGCGCCTCCGGCCGGCCGGGGGAAAGGCGGCCCGGCTCACGTGTCGCACTCCCACTCCGTCCCGCACACCCCGCAGCGCGCCCTGACCGGGCCGCGGACCGGTACCCGCAGCCGCTGATGGCACGTCGGGCAGTCGAAGAGCACCCGCGCACCCGGCCCGCCGCCGCCCTCGAAGGCGTACGGGGCACCGGGCGCCGCCACCCCCCGGTGCCGGTCCCGGGCGTACCGCATCCGGCCCATCGCGCCCGCTGCCCGCAGCGGCGGCACCCGTAGATCCCGCAGTGACCTGGACCGGCCCTCGGTGTACGCCTGGTATGCCTGCGGGCCGGTGAACCACGGCGAGGGGTCCTCGCCGAACGCCAGCGACCTCTTCGCCAAGACGTACCCGAACTCCTCCGGAGTCAGATAGCCCAGCTTCTGGCGGCTCAGCGCGTCCTCGCGGAAGGCGTCCAGCAGCAACCAGCCGGCGCCGAGGTACACCGCCACCGTGTCGGTGAGGATCTCGTTCTCCAGCTCGCCGGAGAACTCCAACCCCAGCCGGTGCAACAGGACATGGGTGACCTCGTGCGCCAACGCCGCTCCCACGTCGCGCCGATGGTGCCGGAAGCGGTCGTTCAGCTCGACGAAGTACTCCGGCCCGGCGGCGAGTTCGACACTCGCGGCATGCTCCATCCGGCGGAAACCGACGATCACCCGGGCGTCGGGCAGCCGCAGGTGCAGCACGGTCGCCCGGGCGACCCGCTGCACACCGGCGTACAGCTCCTCGGTGTCCGGGAACGCGACCTCCGCCGCGGGCAGGCTCGACGTGTAGGCGCGCACCCCCGCGCCGCCGAGCCGCCGGTACAGCTCGGTGATCGCGGCCCTGACGGTGCCCAGATGCGGGAAGCCATGCGTCACGGGGCTTCCGGTCCGACTGCTCTCCGCCATGTCCCCACCCCCGGCCGGCGGCTCACACCGCTCGCCTCCCACGGTACGGGGCGTGCGAGCGGGCCGTGTGGTGATCGGCCCGTACGAAGTGGTTTCCGGGACCGCGCACCGGCGGCCCCGGCCGGGGACCACCCGCCGACGGTCGACGGCCGCCGTGCAACGTCTAAGCTCGTCCACCATGAACGACATCGATCCGTCCGTACGCGCGGAACTGAACCGGCTGCGCGAGAGCATCGACAACATCGACGCCGCCGTTGTCCACATGCTCGCCGAACGGTTCAAGTGCACCCAGCAGGTGGGCCACCTGAAGGCCGCCCACCAGCTCCCGCCCGCCGACCCGGCGCGCGAGGCCCGGCAGATCGAGCGGCTCCGCCAGCTCGCCGGCAACGCCAAGCTCGACCCGGCCTTCGCCGAGAAGCTCCTCAACTTCATCGTCGCCGAGGTGATCCGCCACCACGAGCGGATCGCCGAGGAGACGACCAGCGGCGACCGGCCGGCCGACGGCGCCGAACCGGCCGGCGCGTAGCGGCCCCGCGGGGTACGGACGGCCATGCGGAAGGGGCCGTCCGTGCCCCGTCGCAGGAGGCTCGGGCCGTGCCCGCAGAGGCCACGCGCGCGCCGTTCGTCCCGCCCGGTTGCCGGCGCTCAGAGCTCATGGTCCAGGGCGAGCTCCTCCCAGCGGACGTCACGGAGACCGGGGGCGGCGGTCTCGGCGGCGGGCGCCTGCGGGGTGTCCTGGAACCAGATCACGGTGAGAGCCGAGCGGTACAGCACCGCATCGTGGCCGGGGTCGATCGCCGCCGACCGGAAGGTGCCCTTACACGTCACCCGGGGCAGCACCTCGACCGGCCCCCACGGACCCGGCGAGCCGTCCGACCCCTCCGGGTAGGTGCGGACGGGCGGAACCAGATGGACCCGACGGCCGGGAAGGTCGCGTTCGGTCCTCCGCAGCAGCCCCTCGATCTTCATGTCGTTGACCCGCTCGCACGGGTAGCCCGCCAGCATGTTGCCGTACGTCGAGGAGAGGTGCAGCTCGGTCAGGTCGATCGAACGGCCGGAGGAGAGGACGACGCTCGTCAGTGACATGTCCACACCCTCGCATCCGCCGGGGAGTCCACGACAGCCGATAAAAGCGCGGCCGGCGAGCCGGGACCGCCCCGGACGCCCGCCTCGTCCGCTCGCCCCCGGGGAGCCCCGTCGCACGTCCCGGAGCCGTACGGCAGCATGGAGCGATGTCCGTACTGACGCGCGAAGAAGCGCAGACCCGTGCCACCGCCCTCGACGTCCAGCGATACACGATCGACCTCGACCTCACCACCGGCGACGAGACCTTCCGGTCGAGCACCGTCATCCGGTTCACCGCCCGCACCGCCACCGACACCTTCGTCGAGGTCAAACCGGCCGTGCTGCGCTCGATCACCCTCGACGGACAGCCGCTCGACCCCGCGCTCCTCGCCGACGGCCGCTACCCGCTCACCGGGCTCGCGGCCGGCTCCCACGAACTGAGTGTCGACGCCACCATGCGCTACTCGCGCACCGGCGAGGGCATGCACCGCTTCACCGACCCCACCGACGGCGAGAGCTACGTCTACACCCAGCTCTTCCTCGACGACCTGCAGCGCGTCTTCGCCGCCTTCGACCAGCCCGACCTCAAGTCCGTCTTCGAACTCACCGTCACCGCCCCGGACGGCTGGAACGTCCTCGGCAACGGCATCGCCACCCACACCGGCGACGGCCGCTGGACCATCGCCCCCACCCCGCTGATCTCCACCTACCTCGTCGCCGTCGCCGCCGGCCCCTGGCACTCCGTGACCACCGAGCACGCCGGAATCCCCTTCGGCATCCACTGCCGGCGCTCGCTCGCCCCCCACCTCGACGCCGACGCCGACGAGATCCTCGACGTCACCCGCGCCTGCTTCGACCGCTACCACGAGAAGTTCGACGAGCCCTACCCGTTCGACTCGTACGACCAGGCCTTCGTCCCCGAGTTCAACGCCGGCGCCATGGAGAACCCCGGACTCGTCACCTTCCGCGACGAATTCGTCTACCGCTCCGCCGTCACCGACACCGAACGCCAGACCCGCGCCATGGTCATCTCCCACGAGATGGCCCACATGTGGTTCGGCGACCTCGTCACCCTCAGCTGGTGGGACGACATCTGGCTCAACGAGTCCTTCGCCGAGTACATGGGCTACCAGACCCTCGCCGAAGCCACCCGCTTCACCGACACCTGGGTCGACTTCGGCGTCGCCCGCAAGGGGTGGGGATACGACGCCGACCAGCGCCCCTCCACCCACCCGGTCGCCCCCGACCCCGCCGCCGTCCCCGACACCGCCTCCGCACTCGTCAACTTCGACGGCATCTCCTACGCCAAGGGCGCCTCCGCGCTCCGCCAACTCGTCGCCTGGATCGGCGAGAAGGACTTCCTGGCCGGCATCAACGCCCACTTCGCCCGCCACAAGTTCGCCAACGCCAGCCTCGCCGACTTCATCGACAACCTCGCCTCCGCCACCGACCGCGACGTCCACGGCTGGGCCGACACCTGGCTGCGCACCACCGGCCCCGACACCCTCACCACCCGCGTCGAGGACCTGGGCAACGAGTTCACCCTCACCGTCGACCACCTCGGCAGCCGCCCCCACCGCATCGCCGTCGGCCTCTACGACCACGAACTCGGCGTCCAGTCGGGCGTCGGGCGCCTCGTCCTGCGCGACCGCGTCGAGACCGACGTCCCGGGCCCCGGCGAACCCCTCAGCCTCTCCGGCCGGCGCCCCGTCCTCGTCGTCCCCAACGACCAGGACCTCACCTACGCCAAAGTCCGGTTCGACCCCGAGTCCTGGAAGGCCGTCGAACGCGGACTCTCCGGCATCCCGGACCCGCTCACCCGCGCCGTCATCTGGAACACCGCCCGCGACATGGTCCGCGACGGCGACCTCCACCCCACCACCCACCTCACCCTCGCGCGCACCCACCTCCCGCACGAGACCGACCTCGCCCTCGTCCAGGGCGTCCTCGGCTTCGCCGCCTTCCTCACCGACCGCTACTTCACCCCCGAAGAACGCCCCGCCGCGCTCGCCACCCTCGCCGACCTCTGCCGCGACCTCCTCCGCCGCACCGAGGACGGCAGCAACCCCGGGCTGCGCCTCGTCGCCGTACGCCACTTCATCGACGCCGCCACCCAGGCGGCCACCCTCCAGGAGTGGCTCACCGACGGCACCGCACCCGGCGGCCCCGAACTCGACCTGGAACTGCGCTGGCGCGTCCTCACCCGCCTCGCCGTTCTCGGCGCCACCGACGAGGCCGCCATCGCCGCCGAACTCACCCAGGACCCCAGCGCCACCGGCCAGGAAGGCGCCGCCCGCTGCCGCGCCGCCCTGCCCGACCCGGAGGCCAAGGCCGCAGCCTGGCAGTCCCTGTTCCACGACGACACCCTGTCGAACTACCTCTTCACCGCCACCGCCCAGGGCTTCTGGCAGCCCGAGCAGACCGGACTCACCCGCAGTTACGTCGCCCGCTACTACCCCGACGCCGCGGCCCTCGCCGCCCGCCGGGGCCCGGCCATCGCCACCGCCGCCGGCCGGGCCGCCTTCCCCGCGTACGACGTCGACGCCGACTCGCTCGCACTCGGCAGCCGCGCCCTCGAAGACGACACCCTCACCCCCGCCCTCCGGCGCAAGCTCGTCGACGAACTCGACGACCTGCGCCGCGCCCTGGCCGTACGCGACGCGCACTGACCCACTCGCGCGAAGATCCACCCACTGGTCCATCCACTCGCGCGCCGATCCACCCACGGGTCGGCCCACCCACGGGTCGGCCCACGCGCCGGCCGCCGTCACCCTCCGCGCCCGGCGTCCCTCCACCCGAGGGGCGCCGGGCGCGGCCGTGTCCGGCCGCTCTCCCGAACCTCCGTGGACAGAACACCTGGGGCCGGCGGGGCACGCGGTACGTATCTCCGTCACCCCGTCCGTCCGGTGCGGCTCGGCTCGAACTGCCGTACAGGCGTGGGTAATTCGTTCGCGTGCGCCGCGCCACACGCCCATACCCCTTTAGGGTCGGCATCGTTGGACCGTGCGGCCCAGGGGGTGTCCCGCACACCCGAACAGAGCGGCGCCCGCACGTCCACGCCACCACACCACCGAAGGGGCAGCCCACACCCATGTCCACCACCCCACCCCTCGCCGGCGGCACCGCGGGCCCCGACCACCTCCGCCCCCTGCTCGACACCGTCCTCGCCGCCCTCCACGAAGGCGCCACCCGCCGCGCCGGCCCCCTCCCCGCCGGCGGCCCCGCCGCCACCACCGCCCGAACCCGCCACGCCATCGGCCCCCTCCTCCCCGACCGGGGCACCGGCGCCCACCACGCCCTGCTCACCCTCGTCACCGCCCTCGCCGAAGGCGCCGCGGACCCCGCGCACCCCCACTGCACGGCCCACCTCCACACCCCGCCGCTGGCCCTCGCCGCAGCCGCCGACCTCGCCGCCTCCGCCCTCAACCCCTCCATGGACTCCTGGGACCAGGCGCCCGCCGCCACCACCCTCGAAGCCGAACTCACCACCACGCTCGCCCGCGAGATCTACCCCCGCCACCCCCACCCCGACGCCGTCATCACCACCGGCGGCACCGAAGCCAACCAGCTCGCCCTCCTCCTGGCCCGCGAACGCCACGGCCCCGTACAGACCATCCACGCCACCAGCGCCCACCACAGCATCACCCGCGCCGCCTGGCTCCTCGGCCTCCCCGAACCCCACGTCCTCCCCGCCCCCACCGGCGTCATGGACGTCGCCGCCCTCCACCACGCCCTCACCACCACCCCCGGCCCCCACCTCGTCACCGCCACCGCCGGCACCACCGACACCGGCGCCATCGACCCACTCGCCGACATCGCCGACCTCTGCGACACCCACGGCGCCGACCTCCACATCGACGCCGCCTACGGCGGAACCCTCCTCTTCAGCCCCACCCACCGCACCAAGATCCACGGCCTCCACCGGGCCGACAGCGTCACCCTCGACCTCCACAAACTCGGCTGGCAACCCGCCCCCGCCGGCCTCCTCGCCGTCCCCCGCCACCACCACCTCGCCCCCCTCCACCACCTCGCCCCCTACCTCAACGCCGACGACGACACCGAAGCCGGCATCCCCGACACCCTCGGCCGCTCCCTGCGCACCACCCGACGGCCCGACGCCCTCAAAATCGCCGTCACCCTCCAAGCCCTCGGCCGCGACGGACTCGCCGACCTCATCGACCGCACCCTCGCCACCGCACACGACCTCGCCGACCTCATCACCCGCACCCCCGGCCTCGAACTCCACGCACCCCCCACCATCAGCACCGTCCTCTTCCGCCCCACCGACGCCGACGACCGCACCGTCGCCACCCTCCGCCGCACCCTCCTCGACCGCGGCCACGCCGTCCTCGGCCGCGCCCACGCCGACGACCGGCTCTGGCTCAAAGCCACCCTCCTCAACCCCCACACCACCCCCGCCGACCTCACCGCCCTCCTCACCCACGTCACCCGCCTCGACGCCGAACTCACGGAAGGCCGCACCCACCGATGACCGACCGCCCCACCCCCACCGCCGACCAACCCCACGACCTCGTCGGCATCGGCATCGGCCCCTTCAACCTCTCCCTCGCCGCCCTCGCCGCCCTCGCCCACGAGGGCCGCCGACCCCGCGCCCCCCAAGCCGCGCTGACCACCGCCTTCTACGAACAACGCCCCGCGTTCCACTGGCACCCCGGCCTCCTCATCGACGGTGCCACCCTCCAAGTCCCCTTCATCGCCGACCTGGTCACCCTCGCCGACCCCACCAGCCCCTGGACCTTCCTCAACTACCTCCGCACCCGCGACCGCCTCTACCCCTTCTACTTCGCCGAGCGCTTCCACATCCAACGCGCCGAATACGACGCCTACTGCCGCTGGGTCACCCACCAACTCCCCGGCCTCCACTTCGGCCACCAGGTCGACGCCATCCGCTGGAACCCCGAACGCGCCCTCTTCGAAGTCGACTTCACCCAACTCGACCCCGACGGAGAGGCCGAAGCCCTCGGCCGCGCCCACGCCCGCCACATCGCCCTCGGCATCGGCACCGAACCCCACGTCCCCGCCCCCCTCCAGCCCTTCGCCGACGCCGAGGACATCCCCGTCATCCACTCCGGCGACTACCTCGGCCACCGCGAAGAACTCCTGCGCGCCGGACACATCACCGTCATCGGCTCAGGACAATCCGGCGCCGAGATCTTCCTCGACCTGCTGCGCGCCCGCCCCCACGGCCACGAGAAACTCCACTGGCTCGCCCGCACCCCCGCGTTCGCCCCGATGGAATACTCCAAGCTCGGCCTCGAACACTTCACCCCCGACTACACCCGCTACTTCCACGGCCTCCCCGAAGAGACCCGCGACCACCTCGTCACCCGGCAGTGGCAACTCCACAAGGGCATCGACACCGACACCATCGCCGCCATCCACGACGAGCTCTACCGGCGCACCCTCCACGGCGGCTGGCCCGACGCCACCCTCACCCCCGGCGTCCGGGTACGCACCGCGGGCCGCCTCGCCGGAAACCGCCTCGAACTCCACCTCGAACACACCGAGCAGGGCACCCGCACCCGCCACACCACCGACGCAGTCGTCCTCGCCACCGGCTACCGCGAACGCCCCCTCGACACCCTCCTCACCGCCCTCGCCCCGCACATCCGCCGCGACACCGCCGGCCGCCCCCGGGTCGACCTCCACCACCGCCTCGAACTCGACCCCGCCATCACCGGCAACATCTACGTCCAGAACGCCGAACGCCACACCCACGGCGTCGGCGCCCCCGACCTCGGCCTCGCCGCCCACCGCAGCGCCACCATCCTCAACCACCTCACCGGCACCACCCCCTACCCCCTCCCCGACCGCACCGCCTTCACCACCTTCGGCCTCACGCCCCACCCCGCCGTCCCCCCGCAGCACACCCCCCGCGCCCCCCACCACCAGAACACCTGACCCACCCGCACCCCACACGAAAGGGCGGCCACCCCGACCCGAAAGCCGGAGCGACCGCCCCACCACACCCGCGCACACCGAGTACGCGACAGCCCTCAGAACACCGGCACGCCGTCCCGCGTCAGACGCCACCCCACCGAAGCGAACTCCGCCGGGTCGACCTCACCCTTCGCCGTCACCCACGCGATGATCGTGTTCCGGATCTCGTCCGAATTCGCCCACACCTGCTGCGCCCCCGGAACGTGCGGGAAGTTGCCGCCGCCGCTCGCCCGGTAGTTGTTCACCGCCAGCACGAACTTCGCGGCCGGGTCGATCGCCGCACCCTCGAACGACAACCCCACGATCCGCGAACCCGCGGGCTTCGCGATGTCGATGTCGTACGTCACGCCCGACAGCGCGTCGTAGTTGTAGTCCGGCGTGTTGTCCGCGTTCGTCAGCTTCGAGGTGTCCACCGCGGTGCCCGCAGCCGTCTGCACGTAGTACCGGGCCGAGAACTCCAGGTAGTCCTTCACCTGGGCACCCGTGACGACCCGCGCCTCCAGCGTGTTCTCGAACGGGTACAGGCCCGCCGCGTCCTTGATCGTGACGTTGCCCGCCGGGATCGAGGCCGTACGCGAGAAGCACGACGCCTGCGAGAGCACCGGCAGCGACGCGAACTCCCCGCCCGCCAGCGCCGCCTTCACGGTCTCCGCCTGGACGTGGTTGATCAGGTCGATGATCGGCTCGTCCTTCCACGGCGCGTCCGACGTGGTCATCGCCGAGACCGAGGTACCGATGACCTGGTTCACATAGGCCACCACCTTCGTGTGCTCGTCCTCCAGGAGACGGGTGATCTTCTTGTCCTCGGCCACCGTGTTGGAGTTCAGCACCTGGGCGCCGACCTTCTCGACCGTCCAGCGGCCCTTCTCCCACACCAGGTCGAAGTCGAACAACGTCAGACGCTGGCCCCACTTCGCCGGCTCCGAGAGCACGACCTGCTTGCCCGTCTCCTTGTTCGTCACGAAGTACTCGGGGATCTCCGCGTGCGCGTGACCCACCAGGATCGCGTCGATCCCCGGAACCTGCTCCGCCACCAGACCGGCCGCGTTCTCCACGTACGGGACCTGGTCACCGTACGACGACGTGCCCGACGTGCCCGAGTGCGCCGAAACGATCACGACGTCCGCACCCATCGAACGCAGCTTCGGCACCCAGTGGGCCGCCTGCTCCTCCAGACCCGGGAACACCATCTTCCCGCTCACGTTCGCCTTGTCCCAGATCGCGATCCCCGGGTTCGTCAGACCCAGCACCGCCACCCGCACGTCCCTGCCGTGCGGCGTCCGCAGGTGCTTGATCACATACGGGGCGAACGCCGGCTTCAGCGTCTTCGCGTCCAGCGCGTTCGCACCGAGCAGCGGGAAGTCCAGCTGCTCCTCGAACTTCCGCAGCACCGGAATCCCGTAGTTGAACTCGTGATTTCCGAGCGCCGCCGCGTCGTAACCGATCGCGTTCATCGCCTGCGCCATCGGGTGCACCGGACCACGCTTCGCGGTGATCGGGTCGATCTTCGCGTAGTAATACGAAAGCTGAGTGCCCTGGATCGTGTCACCGGCGTCGATCAGGAGCGTGTTGCCGCGCCCCCGCTCCGCCCGGATCTTCTCCACCAGTGTCGAGATCTTCGCCAGGCCGACGTCGTTGTGCGCGGCGTCGTCGTACTCCTTGTCCGTGAAGTAGTCCCAGTTGAAGACGTTGCCGTGCATGTCCGTCGTCCCCATGACGGTGAACGAGTACCGCTTCTCGTGGCTCTCGCCATGCCCGTGCCCGTGCCCGTGGCTCGACGGCGCGGCGGCCTGGGCCTCTCCCGCGACAACCCCGCCCGCGAGTGCGACACCCGCGCCCGCGGCTGCCGAACGGCCCAGAAACGTTCTGCGGTTCAACGGCATTCTTCGTACTCCTCGTTCAGTCGGACGACGTGTGCGACCGGCACGCGGCCAGGCCGTTCCACGTTCATGACGCGCGTAGATTCTGACGCAGTCGGCGCATGCAGAACACCCTGTCCAGATTTCGATCTGGTGACCGTCAGCGCACGAACGACTGTTCCTGACGGAACATCTGCTCGATCGTCCGGGCTCCGGAAGCTCTCCGGCGCCCCTCGCACGCCCGACCGGCGCCCCCGAAACGCTCATCGGAGCGACCGTCCGCGCAATTCAACACCTGTCAACATCCCTTAACCGAAAGGATGTTGGACGGTCATGCGGAGCCAATTGCCTACCCGTAGGTAAGGTCTAGGCTCGAAACATGCGCCGAGCGAAAATCGTCTGCACCCTGGGACCCGCGACCGACTCGTACGACCAGATCAAAGCCCTGGTCGAAGCGGGAATGGACATCGCCCGCTTCAACCTCAGCCACGGAAGCTACGCCGAGCACGAACAGCGGTACCACCACGTCCGCAAAGCCTCCGAGGAGACCGGCCGCAGCGTCGGCATCCTCGCCGACCTCCAAGGCCCGAAGATCCGCCTCGGGCGTTTCCGCGAAGGCCCCGTACTCCTTGAACGCGGAGACACCTTCACCATCACCGTCGAACCCCTCACCGACGGCGACAAGAACACCTGCGGCACCACCTACGACGGCCTCGCCGCCGACGTCACCCCCGGCGAGCGCATCCTCGTCGACGACGGCCGCGTCGCACTCCAGGTGACCGCCGTCGACGGCCCCCGCATCCGGACCACCGTCATCGAAGGCGGACTGGTCTCCGACAACAAAGGCCTCAACCTCCCCGGCGTCGCCGTCTCCGTCCCCGCCCTCTCCGACAAGGACATCGACGACCTCCGCTGGGCCCTGCGCATCGGCGCCGACGTCATCGCCCTCTCCTTCGTCCGCAGCGGAAAGGACATCGTCGACGTCCACCGCGTCATGACCGAGGAAGGCCGCCGCCTCCCCGTCATCGCCAAAGTCGAAAAGCCCCAGGCCGTCGAGAACATCGACGACATCGTCGCCGCCTTCGACGGCATCATGGTCGCCCGCGGTGACCTCGGCGTCGAAATGCCCCTGGAACAGGTCCCCATCGTCCAGAAACGCGCCGTCAAACTGGCCAAACGCAACGCCAAACCCGTCATCGTCGCCACCCAGATGCTCGACTCGATGATCGAGAACTCCCGCCCCACCCGCGCCGAAGCCTCCGACGTCGCCAACGCCATCATCGACGGCACCGACGCCGTGATGCTCTCCGGCGAGACCAGCGTCGGCCGCTACCCCATCGAGACCGTACGCACCATGTCCCGCATCGTCGAAGCCGCCGAGGAGGACATCCTCGCCAAGGGCTTGCCCCCGCTCACCGACCGGAGCAAGCCCCGCACCCAGGGCGGTGCCGTCGCACGCGCCGCAGCCGAGATGGGCGACTTCCTCGGAGCCAAGTTCCTCGTCGCCTTCACCCAGAGCGGCGACACCGCCAAACGGCTCTCCCGCTACCGCTCACCCATCCCGCTCCTCGCCTTCACCCCCGACACCGCCACCCGCGCCCAGCTCAACCTCACCTGGGGCGTCGAAACCTTCCTCGGCCCGCACGTCGAATCCACCGACGCGATGGTCGCCCAGGTCGACGAGGAGCTCCTGCGCATCGGCCGCTGCGCCAAGGGCGACGTCATCGTCATCACCGCCGGCTCCCCGCCCGGCCTCGCGGGCTCCACCAACCTGGTCCGCGTCCACCACGTCGGCGAGGACGACAGCCCCAAGTAGTCCGCTCCCGGCTCTCCCGAGGCTCTGGCCTCCCGCACCCGGGGCTCTCAGTACTTCGGCCCGACGTGCGCGTCCATCAGCGCGACGGATGCCCGTCGGGCGACGGAGACGTTGTACCGCCGCCCCGCCCTGTCGCAGTGCCTCCACTCCACACCGAGCACGTCCAGCGTGTCCGTGTAGAGCCGCCGGATGTCGTCCGAGACGTTGGTGAACCAGTACCTCGGATACTCGTACCGCTTCGGCACTCCGCCGACGAGTCGCGTGGTCCAGTTCGTGGCGCGGCAGCCGTCCGAATGGACCAGCCCGCGCACGAGCTCCCAGGGGTACGCGGCGACGATCTCCCGCTGCCAGGGTTCGAGGACGATGCGGCGCTCGTGCTTCTTGCCGGGGCCGTGCTGGGGGAAGAGGCAGGGCCAGTGCTTGCTGTACGCGGTGACGTACTGGCATCCGGCGGCCCGCACCCGCATGACCTTGTTCGCTGGGCGGACCTGCCGCACGGCCTCGGCGCAGGCGTCGATGAGACCCGGCCAGGCGTCGGCGCACGCGATGCGCAAGGCGTGCACCCCCCGTCCGCGCGGCGCCGCGCTGATGCAGCCGTCGCCCAGATAGAGCCCGAGCAGGTACGCGTAGGCGTCTGCGGGCTCGATCGGGGTGGGGGTGTCGGCGCATCGGGGGCAGGGTCCCGCGCGGGACGCGTCGAGCGGTTCGAGACGAATCTGCCAGGAGCGGATGGCGGAACGGGAGACGCCGGTGAGCCTGCTCACGGAGTTGAGACTCCGGCCCTGCGCCACCAGCGCGAGGGCATGCTTGCGGGTTCCCAGGTCGTACATGGGACCGAGCTTTGCCGGAAGATGCGGGGCGGGGGCGCGAGTCGGCAGGCCGTACTCAGATCCAGTGAAGTTCGATCAATGCGCGCGCGCCTTTGAAACGAAGGAAAAGTACCCCGAGTCGGACTCGAACCGACACTGTATGGGTTTTGAATCCATTGTCTCTAACCAATTGGACTACCGGGGCTCGCGGAATCGAAGGTTAACCTCGACCCGCTGATGATCCACCATACCGTAGCTAGGTAGGCTCTTGGGAGCAGTACCCCTGTCCTTACCGAGGAGCCCCCGTGACCACGCCCGAGTCGCCCGAGCCCGCAGACGCCGTCGACGACGACAAGTCGCACGTTCCGCCGCTGACGACCCGCGTCGTCATCGCCGAGGACGAAGCGCTCATCCGCCTGGACCTCAAGGAGATGCTGGAGGAAGAGGGGTACGCGGTCGTCGGTGAGGCCGGTGACGGTCAGCAGGCCGTCGAGCTGGCCCGGGAGCACAAGCCCGACCTGGTCATCCTCGACGTCAAGATGCCGGTGCTCGACGGGATCTCCGCGGCCGAGAAGATCGCCGAGGAGTCCATCGCGCCGGTCCTCATGCTCACCGCGTTCTCGCAGCGCGACCTCGTGGAGCGGGCCCGCGACGCCGGGGCCATGGCGTACCTCGTGAAGCCGTTCAGCAAGAGCGACGTCGTGCCCGCGATCGAGATGGCGGTGTCCCGCTTCGCCGAGCTGCGGGCACTGGAGAACGAGGTCGCGGACCTGGCCCAGCGGCTGGAGACGCGGAAGCTGGTCGACCGGGCGAAGAGCATTCTGCAGACCGACTACGGTCTCTCCGAGCCGGCCGCGTTCCGCTGGATCCAGAAGACCTCGATGGACCGGCGGCTCTCCATGCAGCAGCTGGCCGAGGCGCTGATCGCGGACGCCGAGGAGAAGAAGAAAGCGGCCGAGTAACGGCTCGCCTCCCCTTCCGTACGCCCGTACGCCACAGGGCCCGCACACCCGATCGCTCGGTGTGCGGGCCCTGTGCCATGCGTGCGGGGGTCAGTCCTCGCCGAGGTAGGCCTTGCGGACCGACTCGTCGTGCAGGAGGTCGGCTCCGGTACCGGAGAGGACGATCTTGCCTATCTCCATGACGTGGCCCTGGTCCGCGAGGGAGAGGGCCGCCTGGGCGTTCTGCTCGACCAGGAGGATCGTCGTTCCGGAGGACCGGAGTTCGACGATGGTCTCCATGATCTTCTGCATCATGATCGGGGAGAGGCCCATCGAGGGCTCGTCCAGCATGAGCAGCTTGGGCCGCGACATCATGGCCCGTCCCATGGCGAGCATCTGCTGTTCGCCGCCCGAAAGGGTCCCGGCGGACTGCTTACGGCGTTCCCCGAGGATGGGGAAGAGGTCGTAGGCGCGCTGGACGTCCTGCTCGATGCCCGCCTTGTCGCTGCGCAGGTAGGCGCCGAGGAGGAGGTTCTCGGCGATCGTCAGCCGGGGGAAGATGTGGCGTCCCTCGGGGGAGTGGGCGAGGCCCAGGGCGACGATCTTGTGGGCGGGGACGTCGGAGAGGGGCTTTCCGTCGAAGACGATGCGGCCGCCGGCGGGCTTGAGGAGCCCGGAGAGGGTGCGCAGCGTCGTCGTCTTTCCGGCGCCATTGGTGCCGATGAGGGTGACGACCTGGCCGGCTTCGACGCTGAACGAGATGCCCTTGACGGCTTCGATCTTGCCGTAGGCGACGCGGAGGTCCTCGACTTCCAGGAGTGCGGTCATGAGGTTTCCTCCTCGGCGGTGGTGCCGGTGGTGCTTTCCGCGGCGGTGGTCTCCGCAGCCGCGGAGTGGCCGGCTTCGGCCGCTTCGACCTCGGCGACCTCGTCGGCGCCGGGGGCTCCTTCGAAGGGGGTGCCGAGGTAGGCGGCGATGACGCGTTCGTCGCTCTGGACGGTGCTGGGCGTGCCCTCGACGAGTTTCTCGCCCTGGACGAGGCAGGCGACGCGGTCGCAGAGGTTGAAGATGAAGCGCATGTCGTGCTCGATGACGAGTACGGCGATGCCCTGGTCGCGGATGGCGAAGATGAGTTCTTCGGTGACGCGGGTTTCCTGCGGGTTCATGCCGGCGGTGGGCTCGTCGAGGAGGAGGAGTCCGGGGTCGCTGGCGAGGGCGCGCGCGATTTCCAGTTTGCGCTGTTCTCCGTAGGGGAGGTTGCGCGAGAGGTGGTCGGCTTTGTGGGCGAGGCCGATGAACTCCAGGAGTTCCATGGCCCGTTCGCGGCTGGCCTTCTCGGCGCGGGTGTGGCTGGGCAGGCGCAGCAGGGCGGACCAGAGTCCGTCGTTGGTGCGGGTGTGGCGGCCGACGAGGACGTTTTCCAGGACGGTCATGTTGGCGAAGAGCCGGATGTTCTGGAAGGTGCGGGCGATGCCTGCCTGGGTGACGAGGTGGGGTTTGGGCGGCAGGACGGTGCCTTTGTAGCTGACCTTGCCCTCGGTGGGGACGTAGAGGCCGGTGAGGCAGTTGAAGAAGGTGGTCTTTCCGGCGCCGTTCGGGCCGATGAGGCCGACGATCTCGCCGCTGTCGACGGTGAGGGAGACGTCGCGGACGGCGGTGAGGCCGCCGAAGCGCATGGTCACACCGGTGGCGTCGAGGACGGTGGTGCCGGTCGTGGGGGCGCCGGGGTTGTCGGTGGTGTTCGTGGTGGTGGTCATGGTGGTCACGCCCCCGCCTTGGCGATGCCGGCGCCGGTGTCCTCGGACTGCCGTGGTTCGGGTACGTCGGGCTGGTTGCTCGGGTCGTCGGCGTCGGACTCGTGGAATTCGAGCTGCTTCCGGCGGTCGGCGATGAGGCCTTCGGGGCGGAAGCGCATCAGCAGGATGAGTGCGATGCCGAAGAGGAGGAGCTGGTAGTCCTGCATGAACTGGAGCTTTGCCGGGATGAGGTAGAGCAGTGCGGCGCCGACGAAGGGTCCGCTGAGGGTGCCCATGCCGCCGAGGATGACAGCGGCGAGGAGGAAGGCGGAGTTCGGGGGTACGGCGCCGGCGAACTGGTACTGCTCGGGCGTCACGGTGTAGTTGACGTGGGCCTGGACGGTCCCGGCGAGGCCGGCGAGGGTGGCGCCGAGGGCGAAGGCGAGCAGCTTGAGCCGGAAGGCGTTGATGCCCATGGCGGTGGCGGCGGTCTCGTCCTCGCGGATGGCGACCCAGGCGCGGCCGATGCGGGAGTCGCCGGAGCGGCGGAAGACGAGGACGACGACGGCGGTGACGAGGAGCATCAGCAGGAAGTAGTTGGCGGACCTGCTGAGGCTGAAGGGGCCGATGTCGTGGCTCTCCCCGAAGGCGAATCCGAGGATGTCGAGGTCGGGGATGGAGGGGATGCCCTGGGATCCGTTGGTGAGGTCGGGTCCGCTGTTGCCGTTGAGGTTGTTGACGGTGACGCGGAAGATCTCTCCGAAACCGAGGGTGACGATGGCGAGGTAGTCGCCGCGCAGCCGCAGGGTGGGGGCGCCGATGAAGACGCCGAAGATCAGGGAGACGCCTGCTCCGGTGAGGGCCGCTGCCCAGAAGGGGAAGTGGATGCCGATCGCGGAGGCGGAGGCGCCGGAGAGGAGGGCGGAGGTGTAGGCGCCGACGCCGAGGAAGGCGACGTATCCGAGGTCGAGGAGGCCGGCCAGGCCGACGACGACGTTGAGGCCCAGGGCGACGGCCGCGAAGATGAGGATGTTCGTGCCGATGAGCGTGAATTCGCCGGTGGACTGCGTGAAGGGGAAGCAGAAGGCGGCGACGAGGGCGGCGGTGAGGGTGACGTTGCGGTGTTTCACCGTCAGTGCGGTCATGCGGGCGAGGAGGCCGGCACGGTGGAGGGCGGTGAAGCCGAAGCCGAAGCTGAGCAGCGACCCGATGAAGAGTTCGGTGTACTCGGTGTCGATGATGAACGAGAAGAGGTACAGGGCGACGCCGAAGGTGGCGGCGATGATGAGGATTTCGGCCCAGGCGGGGAGTTCGCGGGCGCGGGGCGGAGCGGGGGCGGTCAGGCTGTTGCCGAGGACGGCGAGGCCACTGGGGTTCTCGTCGGTGAGCGCTTGGTCGGCGGGGAGGCCGAAGGCGGCGAGCACGGCGATGAGTGCGCCGGCGAGGCTGACCCAGGCGCCGGGTTCGAGGTTGACGACGCCGCCGAGGTCGACGGTGATGGCGCCGACGGCGTAGCCGGTGGTGGCGAGGACGGCGAGTGCGGCGTAGCGCACGGAGGCGTTGGGGCCGCCGGGGGTGAGCCAGCGGAGTCCCCGGACGCCGTATCCGGAGAGGATGAGGAGGAGGGTGATGAGGGAGCCGACGAGGGTGAGGACCTGGAGGCCGCCGGGGTAGCCGGTGACAGTGAGGTCGCCGGGGAACTCGTCGGTCCAGGTCCAGGCGAGGAAGGTGCCCGCGAGGGCGATGGCCGTGCCGGCGGTGGTGAGGGCGCGGGCGGTCGCGGGGGGCAGGCCGAGGGGTGCGCGGGTGGTGTGTGTGGTCATCGCTGTCACGCCCGATCCGCGACGCGTTCGCCGAGCAGCCCTTGTGGCCGCAGCAGCAGGACGACGATGAGGAGCACGAAGGCCCACACGTCCTTCCAGGCGCCGCCACCGAAGAGTTCCATGCCGGGGACGTCGCTCATGTAGCCGGTGGCGAGTGCCTCGGCGAGGCCGAGGACGACGCCGCCGAGCATGGCGCCGTAGATGTTGCCGATACCGCCGAGTACGGCGGCGGTGAACGCTTTGAGGCCCATGAGGAAGCCCATTTTGAAGCCGATCTGGCCGTTCTTGAGCCCGTAGGCGACGGCGGCGACGGCGGCGAACGCGGCGCCGATGGCGAAGGCCATGACGATGATGCGGTCGGTGTTGATGCCCATGAGCTTGGCGGTGTCGGGGTCCTGCGAGGTGGCCTGCATGCCGCGGCCGGCGCGGGTCTTGGAGACGAAGAGGCCGAGGGCGAGCATGCAGACGGGTGCGGCGATGAGGACGAAGAGGTCGCCGCGCTGGACGTGGGCGCCGAGGAGGTCGAAGGCGCTTCCCTTGAACTGGGGGAAGGAGCGGTCGGCCTTGGCGTCCGGGTACCACATCCAGACGGCCTGCTGGAGGGCGAGGGAGAGGCCGATCGCGGTGATCAGGGGGGCGAGGCGGGGCGCGTTGCGCAGTGGCCGGTAGGCGAAGCGTTCGGCGGCGACGCTGACGGCGACGGAGCAGATCACGCCGCCGAGGATCATGAGGGGGACGATGGCGAGGAGGTTCGAACCGGAGGGCATCCAGAGGTACACGGTGAGCGCCCCGAAGCCTCCGATCATGAAGATTTCGCCGTGTGCGAAGTTGATGAGCTGGATGATTCCGTAGACCATCGTGTAACCGATCGCGATGAGACCGTACATCGCGCCGAGGATGAGTCCGTTGGCCAGCTGTTGCGGCAGTTCGTGCACCGCAGGGCCTCCGTTGGAGTGGTTCGGATATGGCACCGCGCGGGAGCGCTGATGGCGCTCCCGCGCGGTTTGGCTGCCTGGTGGCGACCGAAGTGGGGTGGTGGGGTGCTTACTTGGTGACGGCCTCGCTGAGCTTGGAGACCCACTTGCCACCGTCGACCTGGTAGGCGGTCATCATGGTGTTGGTGGTGTCACCGAACTCGTCGAAGGCGACCGGGCCGGTCACGCCGTCGAACTGGACCTTGGCCATGGCGTCGAGGACCTTGGTGCGGCTGTCCGCGGGGATCTTGCCGTCGTTGGCGGCGGCCACGATCTTGACGGCCTCGATGATGGACCAGGTGGCGTCGTAGGTGCCGCCGCCGTACGCCTCGTAGGCGTCCTTGTAGCCGGCCGTCTTGTAGTCCGCGATGAACTTCTTGGCGGAGTCGAGCTCCTCGACGGGCTTGCCGACCGAGGTGGCGATGTCGCCCTGGGCCTTCTTGTTCAGGCTGATGAAGTCGGCGCTGTACATGCCGTCGCCGCCCATGAGCGGGATGTTGACGCTGTCCTTGAGCTGCTGGCTCAGGGGTGCGCCGGCGGGGTACTCACCGCCGTAGTAGACGGCCTTGGCGCCGGAGCTCTTCACCTTGGTGACGACGGAGTTGAAGTCGCGGTCGTCGGGGTTGACGTGGTCGCTGCCGACGATCTTTCCACCGAGTCCGGTGAAGGTCGTCTTGAAGGAGGCGGCGAGGCCGGCGCCGTACGTCTTCTGGTCGTCGATCAGGTAGACGGCCTTGATGCCCGCGTCCTTGAACAGGTACTTCGCCGCGAAGGCGCCCTGGATGGCGTCGGTGGTGGCGGTGCGGAAGTACGTCTTGAACGGGCGCTTCTTGGCGCTGTCGCCGTCCTTCCAGTTGTCGCCCTGGGTCAGCTCGGTGCCGGTGTTGGCGGGCGAGACCTGGGTGAGGCTGGCGTCCTCGAAGGGCTTCTGCATCGACTGGGCGACGCTGGAGTTCAGCGGGCCGACGACGCCGACGAGGTCCTTGTTGCCGATGAACTTCTGGGCGTTCTGGCCACCGACGGAGGGCTGGGCCTGGTCGTCGAGCGGCTGGAGCTCGAACTTGATGCCCGGGACCGTGTTCTCCTTGTTCGCCGTCTTGACGGCGAGGTCGGCGGAGTTCTTGATGCCGAGGCCGAGGGCGGAGAGGTCGCCGCTCAGGGGGGCGTCGAGGCCGATGACGACGGTCTGGGTCTCACCGCTGCCGCTTGCGCCGTCGCTGCCCTTGTCGTCGTCGCGCGACCCGCAGGCGGTGAGGGTGAGTGCTCCGGTGGTGAGCACTGCGGTGAGTATGAGCATGGAACGGTGTCGCACGAAAAGTCCTTTCCCTGGCGCGGCCTCCTCCGTTGAGGTGCCTGTCGTCCGCCAAGCCGTACGTACTGGGTACAGGGGCGTGCTGCTGCCGCGCCCGGCGGCGCGGTGACTGGCGGTGACTCTAGGCGCAGGTGGTGGGGGTGTGGACGGGTGTGGGCAAGGATGTGACTGTCTTGTTATGACTTGAGCAAGGCTTGAGGTGACGTGGGGGCCCGTGCCGGTTAGGGCCTGGCGGATTCCTCTCGCATGGTGAGAACGCGCAGCTCTGCTAAGGGGCTTGGGGTGATCTTGGTGCTGACGGGCGGGAGTGTGCGGCGCTCGGGAGCGAGGGGCGTGAGGGGCGCGGAGTGAGGTGTGGGGCGGGGGCGGCGTTCATTGCGCGCCTGTTACGCAGTGTTACGCCGGGCAGTTCGCTGCTCCGTCGTGCTCCCGGGGTGGCGTGAAGCGGTGTGTCGAACCCCGTCCGATGCAAAGGTAGTTGGCCGGGTCTCATGGTCAACCGGCGTTACGTGTAGTGCGCATGGAGATGCCCGGCCGGATCGTTCGGGGGCCCGGCCGGGCAGGTGGGAGCGGGGGTGCGGTGGGTCAGCCCACGGTCGGCGCCTCGCGCAGCAGGCAGGTGAGGCGGGCGGTGCAGACGCGCCGGTCGTGGTCGTCGGTGATGACGATCTCGTAGGTGGCGGTGGAGCGTCCGCGGTGTACGGGGGTGGCGACTCCGGTCACCAGTCCGCTGCGGGCGCCCCGGTGGTGGGTGCAGTTGAGGTCGACGCCGACCGCGATCCTCCCCGCGCCGCCGTGGAGCATGGAGCCGACGGAGCCGAGGGTCTCGGCGAGCACCGCGGAAGCCCCGCCGTGCAGGAGCCCGTAGGGCTGGGTGTTGCCCTCGACCGGCATGGTGCCGACGACGCGGTCCGCGGACGCCTCGGTGATCCGCACACCCATCCGTTCGCCGAGATGGCCGGCGGAGAAGAGGGCGGGCAGGTCGATACCGAGGGCGGCGTACTCCTCGATGACGTCCTGCGGGAAGACGGGTGCGCTCTGGTCGCCCATGGGTTCGGCTCCGTTCGTCCGGTGGTGTCTTCGCTGTGCGCTCCGTTCTTATCAGAGACCACTGAGCGCGTGCTTAGGCGACGGTCCGCCGTCCCGGACGGTTCCGGACGATTCCCGACGGTTCCGGTCGATGACGGCACGTGACGGCACGTGACGGCACGTGACGGCACATGACGCACATGACGGAACGGGACAGCTGATTCCGGCCGGATTCCGGTCCGCCGGTCGTCCCCGGCCGGCCGCTGGGGGATGTGGGCGTTCACGTCGGTTCGATAGGTTGGCCCGATGCGGGGACTGGGTGTCGTGGGATGTCGTCGGCTGGGACTGGCCGGTTCGCTGGCGGTCGGTGCGGGCGGCTGGGTCGCCGGAAGCCTTCCGGCGCACGACCCTTGGGGCTGGTGGACGGACCGGGGCCCGGCGGTGACGACGGCCGGAGCCGCCCTCGCCTACGCGGGACTCACCGTCCTTCTCGTCGCCTGGTGGGCGTACGGCCGGACCGGGGCCGGCGTACGGCACACGCTGGTGACGCTCGCCTGGTGGGTGGCGCCGCTGCTGCTGGTGCCGCCCCTGTACAGCGCGGACGTGTACAGCTACGTCGCGCAGGGGGCGATGGTCCTCGAAGGGCACGACGTGTACAGCCAGGGTCCCGCGGTCCTCGACCCGGCGGGACCCGCCGGGGACGCGGCGGCGAGCGTGGGCCGGAACTGGACCGACACCCCCGCTCCGTACGGCCCCTTCTTCCTGCTGCTGGCACGGGGCGCGGTGGCGCTCACCGGTGGCACCCTGGTCCCCGCGGTCCTCGCGCTGAGACTGGTCGCGGTGGCGGCGCTGCTGCTGATCGTGTGGTCGGTACGGCGCCTGGCGCGGGAGTACGGGGCCGACGAGAGCGGCGCGTTGTGGCTCGCGGCGCTCAACCCCCTGCTTCTCGTCCACGTGGTGGGCGGAGCGCACAACGACGGGCTGATGGCCGGCCTCGCGCTGGCCGGCGCGGTCTGCGCGCTGCGGGGGCGCTGGGTGTTCGGCGCGGTACTGATCGGACTGGCGATGATGGTCAAGTCACCGGCCGCGCTGGCCCTGTTGTTCGTCGGCGTGGTGGTGGGGAGGGGGTCCGCCGGTTCGCCCGCCCGTCGGATCGTGACCGGACTTTTCGGGCCGGGCCTGGTCGCCGCCGCGACGGTGCTCGCGGTCTCCGCGGTGAGCGGCACCGGCTTCGGCTGGCTGCGCACGCAGGGCGTCGCGGCGGGCATCCACACCTGGCTCTCCCTCTCCAGCGACCTCGGGGCCGGCCTCGGCGCGCTCGCCCGCCTGACGACCGTGGCGGACCAGGACGCGGTGCAGTCGCTCGTACGGTTCCTCGGACTCGCCGTGGCGGCCGTCCTCGTCGTACGTCTCGGACGCCGCGCGGCCGTCGGCCGCCTGGACCCCGTACTGGCGCTGGGCCTGGCACTGACGGCACTGGTGGTGCTCTCCCCGATGGTGCAGCCGTGGTACGTCCTGTGGGGGGTGCCGTTCATCGCCGTACGGGCGTGCCGGGGGGTCGCAGGCCGGAGGCTGGCGGTCCTCTCGGCGGCGCTGGTGTACGAGACGCACCCCTCGGGCTCGACGCCGTGGGCCGGCTTCGCGGTGATGGGGGCCGTCGCGGTGGTGGGCCTGTTGCTGCTGCGCCGGGAGGCCGTGGCGGACCGGGCCGGGGGTGGGGGCGACGGTGGGTTCGGAGTGCCGGGTCCCCGCCGCGCGGACCCGGTGCGCGACGGCCTTCCCACCGGCGCCGCCCCGGTCTGAGGCCGCCGGGCCGGTACGGGGCGGCCCGCCCGTTCCGGTCCGTAGCCGGCGGCCCCGGTGAGGAGCCGCCGGGCCGCCCGTGGGTCCGGGTCAGCCGGAGTTCTCGAAGCGCACCACGACCGACTTGCTGGCGGGGGTGTTGCTGGTGTCGGCGGTCGAGTCGAGCGGGACCAGGACGTTCGTCTCGGGGTAGTAGGCGGCGGCGCAGCCCCGGGCGGTGGGGTAGTGGACGATCCGGAAGCCGGGGGCGCGGCGTTCGGTGCCGTCCTTCCACTCGCTGACGAGGTCGGTGTGGGCGCCGTCGTCGAGGCCGAGTTCGCGGGCGTCGTCGGGGTTGACGAGGACGACGCGGCGGCCGTCCTTGATGCCGCGGTAGCGGTCGTCGAGTCCGTAGATCGTGGTGTTGTACTGGTCGTGGGAGCGCAGGGTCTGCAACAGCAGTCGGCCCGCCGGGAGTTCCGGGTACTCGACGGGTGCGGCGGTGAAGTTGGCCTTGCCGGTCGCGGTCGGGAAGCGGCGGGCGTCGCGCGGGCCGTGCGGGAGGGTGAATCCGCCGGGGCGGGCGACGCGTGCGTTGAAGTCCTCGAAGCCGGGAACCACGCGGGCGATGCGGTCGCGGATCGTGCCGTAGTCCTTCTCGAACTCCTCCCAGGGGGTCCTCGAACCGGGCCCGAGTACGGCGCGCGCCATGCGGGCGACGATGGCGGGTTCGGAGAGCAGGTGCGGGCTCGCCGGGGCGAGGTTGCCGCGGGAGGCGTGCACCATGCTCATGGAGTCCTCGACGGTGACGAACTGCTTGCCGCCGGCCTGGACGTCCTTGTCGGTGCGGCCGAGGGTCGGCAGGATCAGGGCGCGGCTGCCGGTGACCGCGTGGGAGCGGTTGAGCTTGGTCGACACGTGCACGGTGAGGCGGGCGCGGCGCATCGCGGCCTCGGTGACCTCGGTGTCGGGGGTGGCGGCGACGAAGTTGCCGCCCATAGCGAAGAAGACCTTGGCGTCGCCGTCGCGCAGGGCGCGGATGGCGCGGACCACGTCGTACCCGTGGTGGCGGGGCGAGGTGATGCCGAACTCCCGGTCGAGGGCGTCGAGGAAGGCGGGTGCGGGGCGCTCGTAGATGCCCATGGTGCGGTCGCCCTGGACGTTGGAGTGGCCGCGCACCGGGCAGACCCCGGCTCCGGGGCGGCCGATGTTCCCGCGCAGCAGGAGGAAGTTGACTACCTCGCGGATGGTGGGCACCGAGTGCTTGTGCTGGGTGAGGCCCATCGCCCAGCAGACGATGGTGCGCTCGGAGGCGAGGACCAGGGCGAGGGCCTTCTCGATGTCGGCCTGCTCCAGCCCGGTGGCGGTGAGCGTGGATTCCCAGTCGGCTTCCCGGGCGGTGCGGGCGAACTCCTCGTACCCGTGGGTGTGTTCGTCGACGAACGCGGTGTCGACGGCGCCCTCGGTCTCCAGGACCAGCTTGTTGAGGAGGCGGAAGAGAGCCTGGTCGCCGCCGAGACGGATCTGGAGGAAGAGGTCGGTGAGAGCGGTGCCCTTGATCATGCCGAGCGGGGTCTGCGGGTTCTTGAAGCGTTCCAGTCCCGCCTCGGGCAGCGGGTTCACCGAGATGATCTTCGCCCCGGCGTTCTTCGCCTTCTCCAGGGCGGAGAGCATGCGCGGGTGGTTGGTGCCGGGGTTCTGCCCGGCGACGATGATCAGATCGGCGTGGTGGAGATCCTCCAGGGAGACGCTGCCCTTGCCTATGCCGATGGTCTCCGCGAGCGCCGAGCCGGACGACTCGTGGCACATGTTGGAGCAGTCCGGGAGGTTGTTCGTGCCGTACTCGCGGGCGAAGAGCTGGAGGAGGAACGCCGCCTCGTTGCTGGTGCGGCCGGAGGTGTAGAAGAGGGCCTCGTCGGGGGAGCCGAGCGCACGGAGTTCTTCGGCAATGATGGCGAAGGCGTCGTCCCAGCCGATCGCCTCGTAGGTGTCCGCGCCCTCGGGGAGGTACATCGGATGCGTGATCCTGCCCTGCTGGCCGAGCCAGTACCCGCTGCGGCCGGCCAGGTCGGAGACCGGGTGCGCGGCGAAGAACTCCGGGGTGACGCGGCGCAGCGTCGCCTCCTCGGCGACGGCCTTGGCACCGTTCTCGCAGAACTCCGCGGTGTGGCGTTCGTCGCCCTCCGGCCAGGCGCAGCCGGGGCAGTCGAAGCCGTTCTTCTGATTGACCCTGAGGAGGGTCCGGGCGGTACGGGCCACCCCCATCTGCTGCTGGGCCATGAGCAGCGAGTGGGCGACGGCGGGCAGTCCGGCGGCGGCGTGCTGGGCCTCGCGCACCTGCGGGGCGTCCTGGACCGGGTCTCCGGTCGGGGGCTTCGTGGCCATGGTCTCTCCCCTTCGAGCGCGTGGGTCTCTCCCGTTCGATCCTGTCATGGCGTCGGAGGGCGCCCCCGGAAGGAGGGGGCGACGGGAGCCGCGGGCGGTCCTCGATGTCGGCGGGCCGTGGCAGGATCGGGTATGTGGCTGAGACAGCATCGAAGAAGACGGCAGACAACCGACCGCGCCTGCTCCTCATGGACGGGCACTCCCTGGCGTACCGGGCGTTCTTCGCCCTGCCCGCGGAGAATTTCACGACCGGGACGGGGCAGCCGACGAACGCCGTGTACGGCTTCGCCTCGATGCTGGCGAACACGCTGCGCGACGAGGCGCCCACCCACTTCGCGGTGGCGTTCGACGTGTCCCGCAAGACCTGGCGCTCCCAGGAGTTCCCCGAGTACAAGGCGAACCGCTCGAAGACGCCCGACGAGTTCAAGGGGCAGGTCGAGCTGATCGGCGAGCTGCTGGACGCGATGCACGCCGACCGGTTCGCCGTCGACGGCTTCGAGGCCGACGACGTGATCGCCACCCTCGCCACCCAGGCGGAGGCCGCCGGGTTCGAGGTGCTGATCGTCACGGGCGACCGCGACTCCTTCCAGCTCATCACCGAGAACGTCACGGTCCTCTACCCCACCAAGGGTGTCTCCGAGCTGACCCGCTTCACCCCGGAGAAGGTCGAGGAGAAGTACGGCCTCACCCCCGCCCAGTACCCGGACTTCGCCGCGCTGCGCGGCGACCCGTCGGACAACCTCCCCGGCATCCCCAAGGTGGGCGAGAAGACCGCCGCGAAGTGGATCAACCAGTTCGGGTCCTTCGACGAGCTGGTGGCGCGCGCCGACGAGGTGAAGGGCGTCGCGGGACAGAACTTCCGCGACCACCTGGACTCGGTGCGGATGAACCGCCGGCTGACCGAGATGGTGCGCGACGTGGAGCTCCCGAAGGGCCCCGCCGAGCTGGAGCGCGCCCCCTACGACCGCAACGCCGTCACCGGCGTGCTGGACGTCCTGGAGATCCGCAATCCGAGCCTGCGGGAGCGGCTGCTCGCCGTCGACCCCGGCGCGGCCGAGGAGGAAGCACCCGCCCCCGCCGCCGGGGTGGAGCTCGACGGCACGGTGCTGGGCACCGGACAGGTCGCCGCATGGCTGGCCGAGCACGGCGCCCAGCCGCTGGGCATGGCCACCGTGGACACCTGGGCGCTCGGCACCGGCACCGTCACCGAGATCGCCCTCGCGGCGGTCGGCGGGGCCGCGGCCTGGCTCGACCCCACGGAGCTGGACCCCTCGGACGAGGCGGCGTTCACCGCCTGGCTCGCCGACCCGGCGCGGCCGAAGGTCCTGCACAACGCCAAGGCGGCCATGCGGGTCTTCCCCGAACTCGGCTGGCACATCGAGGGCGTCACCATGGACACCGCGCTCGCGGCGTACCTGGTGAAGCCGGGACGCCGGTCGTTCGCGCTGGACGCCCTCGCGGTCGAGTACCTCCACCGCGAGCTGGCCCCGGCCGCCGCGGCGGACGGGCAGCTGGCGTTCGGCGCGGACGACCGCGCCGAGGCGGACGCCCTGATGACGCAGGCCCGCGCGGTCCTCGACCTCGGAGCCGCGTTCTCCGTCCGGCTCCGTGAGGTCGGCGCGCTCGACCTGCTGCACGACATGGAACTCCCCACCTCGATCCTGCTGGCCCGGCTGGAGCGGCACGGCATCGCCGCCGACCGCGCCCATCTGGAGTCGATGGAGCAGCAGTTCGCGGGCGCCGTGCAGCAGGCCACAAAGGAAGCGCACGCGGCGGTGGGCCGGGAGTTCAACCTCGGCTCGCCCAAGCAGCTCCAGGAGGTCCTCTTCGGCGAACTGGGCCTGCCCAGGACGAAGAAGACGAAGACCGGTTACACCACCGACGCCGACGCCCTGGCCTGGCTCGCCGCACAGACCGAGCACGAGCTGCCGGTGATCATGCTGCGCCACCGCGAGCAGGCGAAGCTGCGGGTCACCGTCGAGGGCCTGGTCAAGACGATCGCGGCGGACGGACGCATCCACACCACCTTCAACCAGACGGTGGCGGCGACCGGCCGTCTCTCCTCCACCGACCCCAACCTCCAGAACATCCCGGTCCGTACGGACGAGGGGCGCGCGATCCGCCGGGGCTTCGTCGTCGGCGAGGGCTTCGAGACGCTGATGACGGCGGACTACAGCCAGATCGAGCTCCGGGTGATGGCCCACCTCTCCGAGGACGCCGGCCTGATCGAGGCGTTCACCTCCGGCGAGGACCTGCACACCACCGTCGCCTCCCAGGTGTTCGGCGTGGACAAGTCGGCCGTCGACCCGGAGATGCGGCGCAAGATCAAGGCCATGTCGTACGGACTCGCCTACGGTCTCTCCGCGTTCGGGCTCTCCCAGCAGCTCAACATCGAGGCGGGCGAGGCACGTGGCCTGATGGACACGTACTTCGAGCGCTTCGGCGGAGTACGCGACTACCTCCACCGGGTCGTGGAGGAGGCGAGGTCCACCGGGTACACCGAGACGGTCTTCGGCCGCCGCCGGTACCTCCCCGACCTCAACAGCGACAACCGCCAGCGGCGCGAGACGGCGGAGCGGATGGCGCTCAACGCCCCGATCCAGGGCACCGCCGCGGACATCGTCAAGGTCGCGATGCTCAAGGTGGACAGTGCGCTGACCGCGGCCGAGCTGAAATCGCGCATGCTGCTCCAGGTCCACGACGAAATCGTGCTGGAGATCGCACCGGGTGAGAGCGCCGAGGTGGAGCGGATCCTGCGCCACGAGATGGCGTCGGCCGTGTCGCTGCGGGCGCCGCTGGACGTGTCGGTCGGCGTGGGAACCGACTGGGAGTCCGCAGCGCACTGACGGCATCCGAGGAAGCGCGCTCCGACCGGGCGCGCCCTCTCGCGGGACGGAGGCCGGGCACGACGTGCCCGGCCTCCGTCATGTCCGCGTCGGGGCGCGGCGGCGGAGGTCCGGGGTGCCCGTCCGTCCACGCCCCCGCAGCCGCACCCACGTCGCGTACACCACCAGTCCTGCGGCGAGCCCGGAACCGGCCCCGAAGCAGGCGGCGGGGACGAAGTCGAGCGCGGCGTCGATGAACCCCGGGTACCCGGGACGCCAGGAGTGCCCGGAGTGCGCGTACTGACGGGCGCAGCGGTGCACGCCGCCCAGCAGCACGCCCCCCGCGAGGACCGCCCCGGCCACCCGGCGGTCCCGCCGGTCGAGCTCCGGTAGGGCGGATGCCGCGCACTCCGGCGCGGACCCGGACCCGGAGCCGGTACGCCGCCGGGCCGATTCGGTGAGCGCCGGTGCGGAGAGCGCCGATTCGGGCAGTGCTGGTGCGGAGACCGCCGATACGGAGAAGAGCGCGAGGGCGATGAGCGCCAGAGCCGACGAGCCGTACTGGACGAGCCGGTAGACGGGTTGCCCGGCGAGGCTTCCGCCCAGGAACGGCAGGAGTTCGCTGCCCCAGCGGTCGTGGTGGGTGAAGGCGTCCCACACGACGTGCGTGGCCGAACCCACCACGGCGGAGAGCAGGAACGCCCCCGCCTCCCGGACCCCGAGCCCGCCCTTCATCCGGCGACCGCGCACCCACCCGTACACCCGGGGCTGCCGGGACGGGGGGAGCAGCGCGACGAGGGGTTCACGCAGCAGCAGCCAGAGGGCGAGCAGGGCGCCTGTGATCAGCACGTCGACCGTCACCACACCGGCTGCGGAGTGGGTGAAGCTGCCGAACTCCATGGCCCCGGGAACCACGCTGTCCGCGAAGTAGGTGACGTCGGGGGCGAACGAGCCCGCGACGAGCGCCGATGCGAGCAGCGGTCCGCGCGCGGTGCCGCTCCGGCGGATGAGGGGCAGGACGGCGGCGGCGTGGCTGAGGGTGAACGGCATGACGGCAGTATGCTTACGGGCCGGTGCGGACCACGCACCCCCTGCCCACGGGGAGCCCGCCCACGCATCTCCTGGTTGAAGAAGGCCCGTTCGGCGGAAAGGCTGTCCCGTTCGGGTAGAGAGAGGCAGGACAACGTGTGCTGAACATCGTGAAAAACGCGTGAGAACCGGTCAATCGTCTGTGTTGAAGTATCAGAAGTTGCCGTAGGGTCACGGGAGTCCTCGCGCTGGGGAGCGCGAACAGCCGTCATCGGGGAGGGACCAGACCATATGGCAGCACAATTCGGCCGTCGCCTGCGCAGAGGGGCCACCAGCACCGCGGTGGCCGCCGCTGTCGTCGCGGCACTCTCCGCCTCCCAGGCGCCCGGCGCCCCCCTGGCCCAGGCCACGCCCCCCGGCGGGACCGACATGCCGACCGCGGCCGAACCCGAACAGGGCGCCGCCACCGGCAACGACGGCTACCACACGGACCTGCCGCCGCTGACCACTCCCAACGCCCCGACCGTCTCGGTCGGTCTGCCCGTCGGCAGTGCCGAATCGGGCATTCCGGCCTCGGTGCTCGGCGCGTACAAGCAGGCCCAGTCGACCATCGCCGGCACCGACCCGGCCTGTCGGCTGCCCTGGCAACTCCTCGCCGCCATCGGCAAGGTGGAGTCGGGTCAGGCGCGGGGCGGCAAGGTCGACGCGAGTGGTACGACGCTCACCCCGATCCTCGGCCCCGCCCTCGACGGCAACGGCTTCGCGCTCATCCAGGACACGGACGACGGCGCGTACGACAGCGACGCGGTCCACGACCGCGCGGTCGGGCCGATGCAGTTCATCCCGTCCACCTGGGCCACCTGGGGCCAGGACGCCAACGGTGACGGACGCAAGGACCCCAACAACGTCTACGACGCGGCGCTCGCCGCCGGACGTTACCTCTGCGCCGGTTCCCGGGACCTGTCCACCGGCAGCGACATCGACCGGGCGGTGCTGAGTTACAACCACTCCTCCGCCTACCTGTCGACCGTGCGTTCCTGGTTCGAGTACTACAACGACGGGGCGCACCCGGTGCCCGACGGAACCGGAGTCCTGCCGACCACTCCCGGCCCGGCGACCACCCCCGCCACCCGCCCGGTCTCCGCCTCCCCGTCGCCCTCGACCCCGCCTTCCCACCCGTCCTCCCCCTCGCCCACCCCCTCCACGGACGGGAAGCCGGGAAGCGCCTCGCCCTCCCCGAGCCCCACCACACCGCCGAGCGGCAACCCTGCGGGCACCCTGCCCGCCAAGCCGCCCACGACCACCACGCCTCCCCCGCCCTCCCAGGCGCTCAAGCTCTCCGGCATCAAGGACGCGGGCACCGGCACGCTGACCGCCGTGACGGGCCAGGAGTTCGCCGGGAGCGTCACCGTGCGGGCCGTCGACGGCCAGGGCAACGGCTTCGCCAAGGCCCCCGTCACCTTCACGATCAGCGGTGACACCGACGCCCACTTCGCCGGCGGGGCCACGACCGCCGAGGCCGTCACCGCGGCGGACGGCACCGCCGGCGCCCCGGCGCTCGTCGCGGGCGAAACCACGGGCGACTTCCGGATCCACGCCGTCGCAGGCACCACCACGCGGTTCAGCCTCGACGTCACGGCGACCGTCACCGCCCGCCGGGCCGACACGGTCACCCGGACGACCAGCACCGAGCTGACCGCCGCCCCGGACGGTGACTTCGCCGGTGTCCAGGTCAGGGCGACCCTCGACGGGGCCGTCGCTTCCGGCGTCGCCGCCACCGCCACGATCCTCACCAGCGGCGGGGAAGCCGTCCAGGACGGCCAGGGCCCCCACTTCACGGGTGAGGGTGACTCCGTCGTCAGCACGCTCACCGGCCTGACGACCGACACGGACGGCCTGCTCTCCCTCCCGCAGATCCACGCGGGCGGTACGGCGGGAACGTACAAGCTGCGGATCACCACCGAGGGCGGCGCCGTCCTCGACATCGAGCTCACCGTGGAGGCGGCCCCGGCCGCCTGACGCCGCTCAGCACGCCCAGCGCGCCCGTACCGGGCAGGCACTCCCGGTACGGGCGCGCGGCCGTACCGGCCTCCGTGCCGTACCGCTACCCGGCCTCCGTGCCGTACCGTTGCCGACCGCCCTGCCCGGTCACGGCCGCTGCTCCCGCTTCAGCCGCGCCGAGGTGAACCGGGTGGCGGCCACCGTCGTCGGATCCTCCGGCCACGGGTGACGGGGGTAGCGACCGCGCAGCTCCGCCCGGACGGCGCGATACCCCTCCCGCCAGAACGAGGCCAGATCCGCGGTCACCGCCGCCGGTCGCCCCGCCGGGGACAACAGGTGCACCAGCACGGGCACCCCGGCCACCGAGGGCGTCTCGGCCAGTCCGAACAGCTCCTGGAGCTTCACCGCGAGGACCGGCTGCTCACCGCCGTACTCCACCCGGATACGCGAGCCGCTCGGCACCTCGATGCGCTCAGGGGCCAGCTCGTCCAGCCGGGACGCCTCGCCGGTCGCCCACGGCAGCAGTCGGCGCAGCGCCTGTCCCGCGTCGATCCGCCCCAGATCCGCACGGCGTCGCGCGCGCGACAGCTCCGGCTCCAGCCACTCCGGCGCGCGCGACAGCAGCGCCTCGTCCGTCATCGCGGGCCACGGCGCACCCAGCGCCCCGTGCAGGAACGCCAGCCTGGCCCGCAACTGCTCGCTGTCCCGGGTCCACCGCAACAGCCCGGTGCCCTCCCGGCGCAGCCCCTCCAGGAGCGCGGTCCGTACCAGCTCCGGGGGAGGCTGCTTCAACGGACGCACCGCCAGCTCCACCGCCCCCAGCCGGTCCACCACGCGCGCCACCACGTCGCCGTCGCTCCAGCGGACCTCCTCGCCCCGGAACCGCAGATGCCCCGCGGCCAGCACCGCGGTCTCCTCGTCGATCACCGCGGCCAGCCGCACCCGGGCGGACGCGGCATGCGAGGGCCGGTCCGCCACCGCGACCGCGAGCCACGGCGAGCCGCGCAGGCCCGATCCGTCACGGAGTTCCGCCCCGGTCCCCGAAGCCATCAGGAACGCCTCACCGCCCCGGCCCCGCGCCACCCGTTCGGGGAACGCCAGTGCGGCCACCAGTCCGGCGGCGGCGTCGTCCGTGACCGGAGCGGCCCCGCCCGACGAACCGCTCCCCGACGAACCGCTCCCCGACGAACCGCTTCCTGACGAACCGCTCCCCGCCGAACCGCTTCCTGCCGAACCGCCCGCCGGCCCGTCCCCGGCCTCGGTCCCGCCGCCCAGCGAGGACGACAGCCGCCGCACCTCCTGGCGCCACCGTGCGGCGTATCCGTCGCCACCCCGGCGCGCGGTACGCAGGGCCGCCGCCAGATCGTCCCCGTACTCGCGGGGCGGCTCCTCGCTCAGCAGGGCCACCACCTCGGCCGCCCGACGCCCCCCGACCTCCCGGGCTCCGTCGACCAGGGCCCGCGCCAGCCGGGGATGGACACCGAGGCGGGACATCCGCGTACCGCGCCGGGTCACCCGCCCGTCCGCGTCCACCGCCCCGACGGCCGTCAGCACCTCGCGCGCCGCGCCCATCGCCCCTGCGGGCGGCGGGTCGAGCAGTGCGAGGTGCACGCCCCCGGGGTCGCCCCAGCACGCGGCCCGGAGGGCGAACGCCGCCAGGTCCGCGACCCGGATCTCCGGGGCCGGGAACCGGGCGAGCCACCCGTCCTCCGCCTCGGTCCAGCACCGGTACACCGCACCGGGAGCCTCCCGTCCGGCACGGCCGGCCCGCTGGCGTCCGGTCGCCTGCGATGCCCGCACGGTCGTCAGGGCACTCAGCCCCCGGGCGTGATCGGTCCTGGGCTCCCGGGCGAGGCCGCTGTCGACCACGACCCGCACCCCGGGCACGGTCAGCGAGGACTCCGCGACCGAGGTCGCCAGCACCACCCGCCGGCCCGCGCCGGTGCCTCCCGCCAGGACCGCGTCCTGCACGGCGGCGGGGGCCCGCCCGTGCACCTGGAGCACCTCCGCCCCGGCGCCCGCCAACTGTCCGGCGACCCGGGCGATCTCGCCGACACCGGGCAGGAAGCAGAGCACGTCGCCGTCCCGCTCCGCGAGTGCCCGGCGCACCACCGAGGCGACGTGCGCCAGCAGCGCCGGATCGACCCGCATCCCGTGCGGAGGCCGGACCGGGGTGGTGGGCGGCGACCAGACGACCTCCACCGGGTGGGAGATCCCGGTCGCCCCGACCACCGGGGCGTCGCCGAGCAGCCGGGCCCAGCCCTCCGCGTCGGTCGTCGCGGAGGCGGCGACCAGCCGCAGATCGGGGCGGAGCGTCTCCCGTACGTCCAGCAGGAAGGCGGCGGCGGTGTCCGCGTCGAGATGGCGTTCGTGGCACTCGTCGAGGATCACCACGTCGGTGCCGGAAAGCTCCTGGTCGCGCTGGAGGCGCTGGAGCAGCACCCCGGTGGTGACGACCTCGATCACCGTGTCCGGGCCGACCACCCGCTCACCGCGCACGGTGAAGCCGACGCGGCCCCCGGGCCGCTCGCCGAGGAGCCAGGCCATGCGGCGGGCCGCGGCGCGGGCGGCGATCCTGCGGGGCTCGGCGACCACGACCCGGCGCGGGGGCCCCTCGCCGGTCAGCCCGGCGAGGGCGAGCGGCACGAGGGTGGTCTTGCCGGTCCCCGGCGGCGCGCAGAGCACGGCCGCGCCCCGCTCGTCGAGTGCCCGGCGCAGGGCGGGCACGGCGGTGCGGACGGGCAGGTCGGCCAGCGCATCGGTTCGGATCACGCACCCAGTGTCGTACGGCCGCCCGTGCGCCCCCCCACCCCCGCACGGGGGAGCCACTTCCCCCACGCGGGGGAGGGCGTCCCGGGCAGTCCCCAGCAGCGTCGGTCCATGCCCGCTGCCCGCTGCCCGCTGCCCGCTGTCCGCTGTCTGTCAGTGTCTGTCCGTGTAAGTCCGTGTAAGTCCGTGCATGCCCGTGTCTTCCGGCTACCCGCAGACACGGCAGCAGCAGGTGGTGGCCGGCGATCGCAGTCGGGCAGAAGTGCGACACCGGCCCGGTCGGTCCCGCTCACCGACGAAGATCGCCTCAGTCCCGCTCACAGACGAAGATCGCCGTGCCGGGGATGAGGTTTCCGCGCAGCGGCGACCAGCCGCCCCACTCCTGGTGGTTCCACTCCGGCCACTCCGGTTCCACCAGGTCGACGAGGCGGAAGCCGGCCGTGACCACGTCGCGGACCCGGTCGCCCAGCGTCCGGTGGTGTTCCACGTAGACGGCCTCGCCCGACTCGTCCTGTTCCACGTAGGGGACGCGGTCGAAGTAGGACGCGGCGACGGAGAGGCCCTCCGGTCCCGGCTCGTCGGGAAAGGCCCAGCGGATCGGGTGGGTCACCGAGAAGACCCAGCGCCCGCCGGGCCGCAGCACCCGCCGCACCTCGCGGAAGACGCGGACCGGGTCGGCGACGAAGGGGACGGCCCCGTAGGCCGAGCAGGCGAGGTCGAAGGAGCCGTCCAGGAAGGGCAGCGCCCCGGCGTCCGCCTCCACCAGCGGCACCTCGTCCCCGATCCGCAGGGCGTGCTGGAGCTGCCGGTGGGAGAGGTCCAGGGCCACCGGACGGGCTCCCTGGGCCGCCAGCCAGCGGGAGCACTGCGCCGCCCCCGCGCCGATCTCCAGGACGTCGCGGCCCGCGAGTGCGGAGGTGGGGCCGAGCAGCCCGGCCTCCGCCTCGTCGAGCCCTTCCGGCCCCCAGACGAACCGGTCGTCGCTGAGAAACGCCCCGTGGTCGCTCTGGTACTCGTCCGCGTTCCGGTCCCACCAGCCGCGACTGGCCCGGCTGCTCTCCGTGTCGTCCGCCGCGCGGCGGGTCGCTTCGGGTTCGGTTCCGTAGGTCTCTTGGCTCATCGTGTCCGTCGTTGTAGTTTGCCTTTACCCCGCCGCGCGTGGCGGGGCGCGGGGAGGGTCCGTGTGGGTGTCCGCCGTGGGCGCCGGCTTCCGGCGACGCGTGTGCGAGCAATTCCCGGACCGTACACGGGCCCGACAGGACCTCGACGCGGCCGAGTTGTGCCGGATATGGCACCTTGTGCCCCGCGTGTGCGCCTTCGCGCATTGACCGTGTCCGGCTGCCCCCGTATGCTACAAGTTGCGCTGCGAGCCTGCGCGCCTCAGACCTAGCAGGCCGCGCTCGCGTCTGTTGCATGTCCCCTCGGTTGTCGAGGTGTCTCCCGGAGACGGGTCGGGCACTTTCCCGGCTGTCCGGCTTCTGCAGAGGCGATACGGGCTCACGGCGTAGCAGTACCTACGACTCACTGTCCGTACCGGAGCCCTTTCCCACATGACGAGCAGCACCGAGACCACCGCCACCACTCCGCAGGTTGCGGTCAACGACATCGGCGACGCGGACGCGTTCCTCGCGGCGATCGACGAGACGATCAAGTACTTCAACGACGGCGACATCGTTGAAGGTGTCATCGTCAAGGTCGACCGCGACGAGGTTCTCCTCGACATCGGTTACAAGACCGAAGGTGTCATCCCGAGCCGCGAGCTCTCGATCAAGCACGACGTCGACCCCAACGAGGTCGTCAAGGTCGGCGACGAGATCGAGGCCCTGGTTCTCCAGAAGGAGGACAAGGAAGGCCGCCTGATCCTCTCGAAGAAGCGCGCGCAGTACGAGCGTGCTTGGGGCACCATCGAGAAGATCAAGGAAGAGGACGGCATCGTCACCGGTACCGTCATCGAGGTGGTCAAGGGTGGTCTCATCCTCGACATCGGCCTCCGTGGCTTCCTGCCGGCGTCGCTCGTCGAGATGCGTCGCGTTCGCGACCTCCAGCCCTACGTGGGCAAGGAGCTCGAGGCCAAGATCATCGAGCTGGACAAGAACCGCAACAACGTGGTCCTGTCCCGCCGTGCCTGGCTGGAGCAGACCCAGTCCGAGGTTCGCCAGACGTTCCTCACCACCCTGCAGAAGGGTCAGGTCCGCTCCGGCGTCGTCTCCTCGATCGTCAACTTCGGTGCCTTCGTGGACCTGGGTGGCGTCGACGGTCTCGTCCACGTCTCCGAGCTGTCCTGGAAGCACATCGACCACCCGTCCGAGGTTGTCGAGGTCGGCCAGGAAGTCACCGTCGAGGTTCTCGACGTCGACATGGACCGCGAGCGTGTCTCCCTGTCGCTGAAGGCGACGCAGGAAGACCCGTGGCAGCAGTTCGCCCGGACGCACCAGATCGGTCAGGTCGTCCCCGGTAAGGTCACCAAGCTCGTTCCGTTCGGTGCGTTCGTGCGCGTCGACGAGGGCATCGAGGGCCTGGTCCACATCTCCGAGCTGGCCGAGCGCCACGTGGAGATCCCGGAGCAGGTCGTCCAGGTCAACGACGAGATCTTCGTCAAGGTCATCGACATCGACCTCGAGCGTCGTCGGATCAGCCTCTCGCTGAAGCAGGCCAACGAGTCCTTCGGCAGCGACCCGGCCTCGGTCGAGTTCGACCCGACCCTGTACGGCATGGCCGCGTCCTACGACGACCAGGGCAACTACATCTACCCCGAGGGCTTCGACCCCGAGACCAACGACTGGCTCGAGGGCTTCGAGTCGCAGCGTGAGGTCTGGGAGACGCAGTACGCCGAGGCGCAGCAGCGCTTCGAGCAGCACCAGGCCCAGGTCATCAAGTCCCGCGAGGCCGACGAGGCCGCCGCTGCCGAGGGCGCTGCTGCCCCGGCCGGCGCCCCGGCTGCCTCCGGCGGCAGCGGTGGTGGCGGCGGCTCGTACTCCTCGGAGTCGGCCGACAACTCCGGCGCCCTGGCGTCGGACGAGGCGCTCGCCGCCCTGCGCGAGAAGCTGGCCGGTGGCCAGAGCTGAAGCTCTGACCCTGGCAGCCGCTGACGGACAGCGGTAGCGGTAGTAGGTACGCACGAGGCCCGTCCCCTTCGGGGGGGCGGGCCTCACGCGTTTCCGCGGGAGGCCCGCCGGTGCGAGACCCGCCGGTACGAGACCCGCCGGTACGAGGGCCGCTGTACGAGCGCCCTCCGTGCGAGGCCGTCCGCGCGAGGCCCGTCCGTACGACTCAGGGAGTGACGGCGATGTTCGTCAGGCCCAGGCCGCCGGTCACCGTGTTGTCGGCGTACACGGTCGTGGTGCAGCCCGCCGTGTTCGCGGTGACGTTGATCGCCAGCCGGGGGGTGCCGACGGCGCCGGTGAGGTCCGAGTGGTTGCCCCGGAACACCGTGCCGCAGCCCCAGCCCGGCTGCTGGGTGTGGGTCTCGTAGCCGGTATTGGTCGTCCGGGAGCCGGTGTTGCCCTGGACGAGGACGCCGTTGCCCTTCACGTCGACCCATGAGTCGTCGTAGTTCGCCCCGGTGAGCCCGCTGCCGTCGAAGGTGTTGCCGATGATCCGGGCGCCGGTGGTGCCCTCCTTGATGTCGACGTTCTCGCCCCCGACCCCCGGACCGATGACGTTCTCGGCGATCAGGACCCGGTCGCTGTTGTCGGTGAGGTCGCCCGCGGTGCCGACGTAGACGCCCTCACCCATGCCGCGCCCGTCGTGACCGGTGTCGTAGATCCAGGAGTTCCGGATGACCCCGTCCTTGCTGGACGTCCGGAAGTGCACGCCCTCCATGTCGAGGTCGTGGACGGTCACCGAATCGATGACCACGCCGTTCGCGGAGTCGGTCACGATGCCCTTCTGGCCGCCGGTCACGGTGACGCCCCGCACGGTCCAGTAGGAGGCGCCGTTCAGGTACAGCCCGTAGCCGCCGCTCGAGGTGAGTACGGCCGCGGCCGAGCCGGTCAGGGTGATGCGGGCGTCGGCCGTGCCCGGGAGGGCCGCCTTGAAGTTGCCGGTGTAGACGCCGTCGGCGAGGCGGATCGTGTCGCCGGGCAGGGCTGCCACGAGCGCCGCCTTGAGCTGCTTCGCGGTGCTGACGTCGACGGTGCGGGCGTCGACGCTGGTGGCTCCGACGGTGGTGGCGGCCCCGGCGGGTCCGGCCGGGACGAGCGTGAGGCCGCAGGTGACGAGGGCGGCGGCGAGCAACGGTGCGAGGGAGGTGCGGGTTCGCGTGGAGGTGCGGGTGCGCATGGAGGTGCCTTCCCGGAGAGTCCAGTCTTCTCGTACGTGAATCGGGGGCGAGGATCTGTACGTGCTGCCCCGGGATGCCGGGGCCGTTCGTCCGGATCGCGCTGGCTCGCGTGCCCCGGTGTCGCGCCTCGCGGCGGTGCCGTCGGTCGACGACGCTTCCGGTCGACTCCCTCCTCCGCCCTGCGGCACACGGCCTCGGGCTCGTTCTCCGGCCCAGCCGGCGGGTCCGGTCCGGTCCAGCCTCATCCCGACGAGAGACGTTAGGGGCGCGCTCCGAGGAGCGTCAAGGTCTGGACCATTGCCCGAATATCGGTTCGCATTCTCCTGAGAGAGAAACGTGTGGGATACACGAGTAAATGACGACCCGTAACACGCACTTGCCAGGATCCCGGCATCACCAAGATCCACCGAGGAGCCGGGACATGACCTCTACATCCAGCACGCCGAACGGTGCAGCAGCCGGTTCGAGCCGTCGCAACTTCCTGCGCCAAGTCGGCCTCACCAGTGGCGCGGGCGCCATGTTCGCCACCATGGGGGCCCTCGGTCTGGCCCCCACGGCCCAGGCCGCGAGCCGTGAGCCCTCCTTCACGGCGCCCACCAAGGGCGATTTCAACCTGAAGGGCAAGGCGGCCGCGAAGGTCGTCATCGTCGGCGGCGGCATCGCCGGCCTCGCTTCGGCCTACGAGCTGCGCAAGGCGGGCTACGACTGCACGATCCTGGAGGCCCGGGGCCGCACCGGTGGCCGCAACACCACCATCCGGGGCGGCGACACGACCACCGACCTCTACGGGAACACGCAGACCGCGAAGTTCCACGAGGGGCAGTACATGAACGCAGGCCCCGGCCGGATCCCCCAGTGGATGGTCACGCTGGACTACTGTCGCGAACTCGGCGTACCGGTGGAGGTGTTCACCAACGTGAACGCCAACGCCTACATCTTCAACGAGCGCACCGGGATGAAGGCCCCGATGCGCTACCGCACCGCCAAGGCCGACATGTACGGCTATGTCTCCGAACTCCTCGCCAAGGCGACCGACATGGGAGCCCTGGACCGTCAGATCTCCGCCGACGACCAGGAGAAGCTCCTGGAGTTCCTGAAGGACTTCGGGGACATCGGCGACACCTTCGAGTACACCGGCAGCCCGCGGCGGGGCTACAGCATCGACCCCGCAGCCGTCGGTACACCGGGCGAGGTGCTCGGGGGCGTACCGACCGCCTCCGAGGTCTTCTCGACCAACGTGGGCCGCTACTTCTCCTTCGAGTTCGAGTACGACCAGGCCATGCTGATGTTCCAGCCCGTCGGCGGGATGGACCAGATACCCGCAGCCCTGACCCGGGCGATAGGCAGCCGCCACATCCGAACCGGCGCGGCCGTCACCGACATCAGGGACACCCCGCACGGTGTCACCGTCACCTACACCCAGGACGGCCGCACCCGCACCATCGACGCCGACTACTGCATTGCCGCGCTGCCCCCGAACATCCTGGCCAAGACCTCGCACAACCTCGGCTCCTCCGTCCAGACCGCGCTGGAGGGATGCAGGCCCTCCTCGGCCGGAAAGATCGGCCTGGAGTACAAGAACCGCTGGTGGGAGACCGACCACCGGATCTACGGCGGCATCACCGAGACCGACATGGACCTCTCCCACATCTGGTACCCGTCCTACGGTCACAACGGCGACCGCGGTCTGATCATCGGCTACTACAACACCGGTACCAACGCCGACTCCTACGCCGCCCTCGCCCCGAAGGACCGGGAGGCCCGCGCCCTCGCCCAGGGCGTCAAGATCCACGGCGAGAAGTACCGTACGGAGCTGGCCTCCTCCTTCTCGCACCACTGGCGCCAGACCCCCTACCTGGAGGCCGCCTGGCACTCGCTGTCCGGGGGTCCGGAGGCCGCGGCGTTCGCCCCGCTCAACAAGGCGGCCGGCCGCGTCTACTTCGCGGGCGACTACCTCAGCAACACCGACGCCTGGCAGCACGGGGCGTTCACCTCGGCCCGCAAGGCCGTGACCGCGCTGCACAGCCGCGTGCTCGCGTGACCTCCGCACCCGCGCTCGCGTAAACACCCGATGACGGGGCACGGACGGGGAATGTCCGTGCCCCCCTGGGCGTTCTCCTTTCGGAACACGAGGAGGAGCGGTAACTGTGCCTGATCCGCAGAGTCTGTACGAATGGGAGCCGAAGGGCCTGGCCGTCGTCGACATGGCGCTCGCCCAGGAGTCGGCCGGCCTGGTCATGCTCTATCACTTCGACGGGTACATCGACGCCGGTGAGACCGGCGAGCAGGTCGTCGACGGACTGCTGGAATCACTGCCCCACCAGGTCGTCGCCCGCTTCGACCACGACCGCCTCGTGGACTACCGCGCACGGCGCCCGCTGCTCACCTTCCGGCGCGACCGCTGGACGGCGTACGAGACCCCGACGCTGGACGTCCGGGTCGTCCAGGACGCCACCGGCGCCCCCTTCCTCCTGCTCTCCGGTCCCGAACCGGACGTGGAGTGGGAGCGTTTCGCCGCCGCCGTCGAGCAGATCGTCGAACGCCTCGGCGTCCGTCTCTCGGTGACCGTCCACGGCATCCCGATGGGAGTACCGCACACCCGTCCGGTCGGTCTCACCCCGCACGGCAACCGCGTCGACCTGATGCCGGGCCACAGCACCCCGTTCGACGAGGCGCAGGTCCCCGGTTCGGCCGCGGCACTCGTCGAGTACCGCCTGGCCGAGGCCGGCCACGACGTACTCGGCGTCGCCGCGCACGTCCCGCACTACGTCGCCCGGTCCGCCTACCCGGACGCGGCGCTCACCAGCCTCGAAGCCATCACCGCCGCCACCGGCCTGGTGCTGCCCACCGTCGCGCACACCCTGCGCACCGCCGCGCACCGCACCCAGACCGAGATCGACCGGCAGATCGGTGAGGGCGACGAAGAACTCGTCGCACTCGTCGAGGGACTTGAGCACCAGTACGACGCGCTCGCCGGCTCCGAGACCCGCGGGAACCTCGTCGCCGAACCGGTGGACCTGCCGTCCGCCGACGAGATCGGCCTCGAATTCGAGCGCTTCCTCGCCGAGCGCGAGGGCGACGCCTGACGACGGCGGTTCCGGCACACCGCGCGGGTGCGCCGGACCGCCGCCCGCCGCCACCGGGTGGGACGTGGGCCCACCCGGCCCCGTAGGCTGCCGCCCATGCTGAAAGTTGGCCTGACCGGCGGCATCGGTGCCGGCAAGAGCGAAGTGTCCCGGCTGCTCGTCCGGCACGGAGCGGTACTCATCGACGCCGACCGCCTCGCCCGCGAGGTCGTCGCCCCCGGAACGCCGGGACTCGCCGCCGTGGTGCGGGAGTTCGGCACCGGCGTGCTCCGCGAGGACGGCAGCCTGGACCGGCCCGCCCTCGGCGCGATCGTCTTCGCCGACAGCGACCGCCTCGCCTCCCTCAACGCCATCGTGCACCCCCTGGTCAGGGACCGGACCGCCGAACTGGAGCGCGCCGCCGGACCCGGGTCCGTGGTCGTCAACGACGTCCCGCTGCTCACCGAGAACGGCCTCGCCCCCCTCTACGACCTGGTCGTCGTTGTGGACGCCACCCCCGCCACCCAGCTCGACCGGCTCGTCCGGCTGCGCGGCATGACGGAGGCGGACGCCCGCGCTCGGATGGCGGCCCAGGCCACCCGTGAGGAGCGGCTCGCGGTCGCCGATCTCGTCGTGGACAACGACGGCCCCCTCGCGGACCTGGAACCGCAGGTGCGGAAGGTGTGGGACGAGCTGTCCCGGCGGGCGGCCGCCGGTCCCGCGCGGCCCACGGAATAGCGCGGCCACGCACGACGTTGGAAACGGCCGAGCGAAGGGAAGGATCCGACCGTGCCCGAACGGAACCCGGAAACCCATGTGATCGACTTCCGCGCCGCCGAGCAACTGCTGGCCGCGCGTGACCCCCAGGGGGCGGTGAAGCTCCTCGACTCGGTGATCGCCGCCCACCCGGAGAACACCGCCGCCCGGCTGCTGCGGGCCAGGGCCTTCTTCGCTGCCGCCCAGCTCCGCCCCGCCGAGTTGGAGTTCGAGCTGGTGCTGGAGCGTGAACCGGACAACGCCTTCGCCCACTTCGCGCTGGCCCGCACCTTCCAGCGGGCCGGCCGGCCGGAGCAGGCCACCCGCCACTTCCGGCTCGCCGCCGCCCTCGACCCGAACCCGGAGTACCTGACCGCCGCGCGCTTCGACAGCCGCGACTGAGAGGGCGCGCCCCGGCCGGACGGTCAGGCCGGGGCGCACCCGGGGTTCAGGTCCACGGCCGGTGCGTCCGCCCGTCGACGTGGTCGGGTTCGTACGGCGGGACCTCCCTGCCCGGCTGGAAGTGGGGGCCCTGGTGCATCCGGTGGACGATCACCGCGAAGTCCGCCGCGGTCACCGCCAGCAGCACGCCGCAGGCCGCCGCCCAGCCCGGACGATCGGCGACCGAGAACGCGACCACCCCGAACAGGGTCCAGGCGACGCCCCAGAGACTCAGCCAGAGCCGCATGCGCAGCGGACTGCGCGCGGTCACGGGTTCACTGCCGGTACGCATGTCGCATCACCTCACGTCCAGCATGGACCCGAGCCGTCCTGAGTGCGGAGGGCCGGAGGGCTGTTCGTGACGGATTGCCGCGCGGCGTGAGGCCGCGGGCTCTCCGCCGGCGCGCCGAGGGTACGGGCGGAGGGTACGGCGGGGGAGGACACTGCGGGCGCGCACCGGCCCGCAGGTCAGTGCACGAGGGTGTAACTGCGCCACACGGGGGTGCTCGGCGCGTGCTGGTCGGTGAGCCGGGTCGAGAGATAGGTGCTGCCCTTGCCGGTGCAGTCGCGTGAGCGGTAGAGAACCATGTCGATGAGGGTGTTGTTGTCGACCGTCTTCGCGCCCCCGGGCAGCTGGTGGCAGCCCCGTACCAACGGACTGTTCTCCATGACCTCGACGTCGCGCTCGGTGGTGTAGATGACGGGTCCGACCGCCGTGCGGCCGAGACCCGAGCAGCCCGAGGCCCCCAGCGCGGTGAGAGCCAGCAGGACGGCCCCCACGGCGACGCGGGGACGGCGGAGGCGGCGGTGGAGCGTCGCTGTGACGGACATGGGCGGGTCCTCGTCTGCTCGTCCGGATCGTCAGGGTGGTGCGGAACTGCGGGACCGGCGCGGCGGCACCGGCCCGGAGGTGCCGGTACGGACGTTCCGTCATTCCGTACGGGCGCATGCCACGCTGCCCGCTCCGGCGCGCCCCGGCACCCGGGGAGGGCCGACCGGGCGACATCCGGGGCAGTCCGGGGTTCCACTGCGGTGCGAAAAGGGCATAACGTGTTAATAGGCAACTGTTCCGTCCCGGTGCCGTTGTGTGCCGTAGCCAGTGGCAGGGGGCCGTCATGGTCCAAGTGCTAGTGATCGCGATCGTCGCGGTGCTCGCCGTCTGCGGTCTGTTCGCAGTCGCGGGGGTCCGCGTCGTCAGACAGTACGAGCGAGGGGTGGTGCTCCGGCTCGGCCGGCTCCGCAACGAGATCAGGGGACCCGGACTCACGATGATCGTCCCCGGGGTTGACCGGCTCCGAAAGGTCAACCTGCAGATCGTCACGATGCCGGTGCCCGCCCAGGACGGGATCACCCGGGACAACGTGACCGTCCGGGTGGACGCGGTCATCTACTTCAAGGTGATCGACGCGGCGAGTGCGGTCATCCAGGTCGAGGACTACCGCTTCGCGGTCTCGCAGATGGCGCAGACCTCGCTCCGTTCCATCATCGGCAAGAGCGATCTGGACGATCTGCTGTCCAACCGCGAGAAGCTCAACGAGGGCCTGGAACTGATGATCGACAGCCCGGCCGTCGGCTGGGGCGTCCAGATCGACCGGGTCGAGATCAAGGACGTCTCCCTGCCGGAGACGATGAAACGCTCCATGGCCCGGCAGGCCGAGGCCGACCGTGAGCGCCGTGCCCGCGTCATCAACGCCGACGCCGAACTCCAGGCATCGAAGAAGCTGGCCGAGGCCGCGGGCCAGATGTCCGCACAGCCGGCGGCCCTCCAGCTCCGGCTGCTGCAAACGGTGGTCGCGGTGGCGGCCGAGAAGAACTCCACGCTGGTGCTCCCCTTCCCGGTGGAGCTGCTCAGGTTCCTCGAACGGGCCCAGCAACCGCAGGCGGGCGACGGACAGCCGCGCCCGGTCGCCCCTGCCGCACCGCCCGCCACGCCGCCCGCCGCCTCGTCCGCCACCCCGAACGGGCAGCAGCCCGTGACGGCGCGCGGCGCCGACGGGGGCACCCCGCCGGACCCGGCCGCCCGGCCGCACCCCTCACCGCCGCCCCGGTACGCCGCCCGCCCACGCCCGGAGCCGCCCGCCGACGCCGGTGCCCAGCCCCGGTCGGACCGGCTCACCCGGCATTAGGCCGTGTCTGGCACCCCCCAGCTGAGGCCGCCCGGAACTGAGGTCCGGGCGGCCTCACCCTGCTGTACCTCCCGGGGAGGCCGCCCACGCCGGGCCGCCCGACGATCGGCACCCCGTGCCGTACCCGTCGCGTGCCCGTCGCGTGCCCGTATCGGTGTACCGATCCGGCACCCTCCGCCCCTTCGCCGTCGCACACCGCACCCGCCCCTTGACCCGTCCCCCGGCTCGTACGTGGCCCGAATCCCCGCTGACCTGGCCCGATAGCGGTGGCGTCCGGCTGTGTCGGACCGCCCGCCTAGACTCGACGGAGCCGGGAACGACACCGGCGGCGACATCAGGACGGGGCGCGGGCGCGCCCGGACGAGAGCGGGAGGGGGTGGGAGGTATGGCGGTGCGAACCCTGTCCGACACGGACACGGGCCGCCTGCTGCGGCGCGCGGCTGTCTTCCTGCCCGCCGCCCTTCCTCGGGACGGACGGATCGCCTTCTGGGACCCCGACGGCAGCGGCTGGGACCCGGCGGACCACCTGGTCGGCGCCGGGGGAGCGGAGCCCGGGGAGCCCCGCAGCGGTGCGGCGCCGGTCGTCGCGGAGGTCACCGTCGTGCGCGCCCACGGCACGCAGGGGGTCCAGCGCCGCCAGGTGCCCGCACTGCTGGTGCCGGTGGCGGACGCCGTACCGCTCCTCGCGGGGGCCCGGCACCTGCCGACCGCCCACCCGTCCACCCGCTGCTGGGGAGCGGCCGCCCTGCACGCCCTGAACCTCGTGGCGCGCGGACGGATGCTCCCCGGGCTGACGCCCGAGGACCACGACGCCTGGCGGGCGGGCCCCCGCGACGCCACGGACGTCGCCCATCTGCGGGCCGTGGCCGCGGCCCTCCCGCCCGAGGGGTACGCGGTACCCCTGCCCGACACGGCCCCACCGCGCCTCGCCGATCCCGAGTTCCTCGTCGGGGCGTTCCTGGACGCGGTCGCCGACACCCTGCCCCGGACCCCCGCCGCGGCCTTCGCCTCGGGACCGCCGTTCGCGGCCCGGGAGGCGCAGCACCTTCCCGGCGTCGCCGCCTGGGCCGTGGAGGTCGCCGCCGGGCTCGACGCCGGCGTCCAGATCTCGCTCCGGCTCGACCTGTCCGCCTTCGAACTCTTCGACAGTTCGGACAGCCATGCCCCCGAAGGCATGTCCGGCGGCCCGGACGACCCCGCCGTCCGCCACGCCGCAGCAGCCGTCGTCCAGGTGCACAGCCTCGCCGACCCCACCCGGGTCACCGACGCGGCAGCCCTCTGGGACGGCCTCGCGGGCGAGCCGTTCGGGCCGCGCGCCCGGGTCGACACGGTGCTCGCGCTGCGCCGGGCCGCCCGGGCGTGGGCGCCGCTGGAGCGCCTCCTCGACCAGCCCGTCCCCGACGTGCTCGCCCTCACCGAGGACGAGCTGTACGAGCTGCTGGGCGCGTCCGGGGCCCGCCTCGCGGACCTCGGCGTCAGCCTCCACTGGCCGCGCGAACTCGCCCGCTCGCTCACCGCGTCCGCGGTCGTCCGTCCCGCCCCGGGTTCGGCCACCGACGGCACCTCCTTCTTCGACGCGGAGCGCCTCTTCGCCTTCGACTGGCAGCTCTCCCTCGGCGACGAGCCGCTGACCGAGGCCGAGATGGACCGCCTCGCCGAATCGCACCGGCCGGTGGTGCGGCTGCGCGACCAGTGGGTGGTCGTCGACCCCGGCCTCGTCCGCAAGGCACGCAAGCGGGAACTGGGTCTGCTGGAGCCCGTCGAAGCCCTCGCCGTCGCCCTCACCGGAAGCGCCGAGCTCGACGGTGAGCAGGTGGAAGCCGTCCCGACCGGCGCCCTCGCCGCGCTGCGCTCCCGCATCCTCACCGAGGACACCGTCCTCCCGCCGCCGCCAGGTCTGCGGGGCACGCTCCGCGACTACCAGCTGCGGGGTCTGACCTGGCTCGACCGGATGACCTCGCTCGGCCTCGGCGGCTGCCTCGCCGACGACATGGGCCTCGGCAAGACGATCACCGTGATCGCGCTCCACCTCCACCGTGCCCACCCGGCGCCGACCCTGGTGGTCTGCCCTGCCTCGCTGCTCGGCAACTGGCACCGCGAGATCAACCGCTTCGCCCCCGGGGTGCCGGTCCGCCGCTTCCACGGCACGGACCGCACCCTCCCCGGCGAAGAGGCCGGATTCGTGCTGACCACCTACGGCACGATGCGATCCAGCGCGGAGCAGCTCGCCGGGCACGACTGGGGCCTGGTCGTCGCCGACGAGGCACAGCACGTGAAGAACCCGCACTCCTCCACGGCCAAGGCGCTGCGGACCATCCCCGCCCCCGCCCGGGTCGCGCTCACCGGCACCCCGGTGGAGAACAACCTCTCCGAGCTGTGGGCGCTCCTCGACTGGACCACCCCCGGGCTGCTCGGCCCCCTCAAGGCGTTCCGGTCCCGGCACGCGCGCGCCGCGGAGAACACCGGTACGGCCGCGGGCATGGGAAACGACGAGGCCGTCGAACGTCTCGCCCGGCTGGTCCGCCCCTTCCTGCTGCGCCGCAAGAAGTCCGACCCCGGCATCGCCCCCGAACTCCCGCCCAAGACGGAGACCGACCATCCCGTCTCCCTCACCCGGGAGCAGGCCACGCTCTACGAGGCGGCGGTCCGCGAGACGATGGCGCGGATCGAGGCATCGGAAGGGATCGCCCGGCGTGGCCTGATCATGAAGCTGCTCGGCTCCCTCAAGCAGATCTGCAACCACCCGGCCCAGTATCTGAAGGAAGCCGCCCCGCGCCTGGACGGCCGCTCCGGCAAGCTCGCCCTCCTCGACGAGCTGCTCGACACCATCCTGTCCGAGGACGGGTCCGTGCTGATCTTCACCCAGTACGTCTCGATGGCCCGGCTCCTCTCCGCCCACCTCGCCGCCCGCGCCGTCCCCTCGCAACTGCTGCACGGCGGCACCCCGGTGGCCGAGCGCGAACGCATGGTGGACCGCTTCCAGCAGGGTGAGGTACCGGTTTTCCTGCTCTCCCTCAAGGCCGCCGGCACCGGCCTCAACCTCACCCGTGCCGCCCATGTCGTGCACTACGACCGCTGGTGGAACCCGGCGGTGGAGGAGCAGGCCACCGACCGTGCGTACCGCATCGGGCAGACGCAGCCCGTGCAGGTGCACCGGTTGATCGCCGAGGGCACCGTCGAGGACCGCATCGGCGAGTTGCTGGAGTCCAAGCGCGCCCTCGCCGACGCGGTGCTCGGTGAGAGCGGCGAGAGTGCGCTGACCGAACTGAGCGACCGCGACCTCGCCGACCTCGTCGCGCTCCGGAGGCCCGCATGAGCCCCGGCCCCGGCGCCCGTATCCCGGACGCCCGTACCGTCGGCGCCCGCGGCCCCGGGGTCCGTACGCCCGTGGGTCGGGCCGGGAGCCGTGCTCCCGCCGCCCGGCCGGGCCCGGACGGGTTGCGCCGGACCTTCGAGGCGGTCCCCGCCCGCACCTCCGCCGAAGGCGAGCCCTTCGCGGACAGCTGGTGGGGCCGCGCCTGGGTGGACGCCCTGGAAGGGCTCTCGCTGGACGAGGGGCGCCTCGCCCGGGGCCGCGCGTACGCGGACTCGGGCCATGTCGCGGCGATCACCGTCACCCCCGGCCGGGTCGTCGCGTACGTGCACGGCAGCAGGCCCCGCCCGTACCGCGCGGAGATCCGTCTCCGCGTCTTCACCGAGAGCGGCTGGGACACCCTGCTGGACGCGGTGGCCGCCCGCCCCGGGCACTTCTCCGCCCTGCTGGCCCGGACCATGCCGCACGCCCTGGTCGACACCGCCGAGGGTGCCGGGGTCCGGCTGCTGCCGGCCGTCGACGACCTCGACCCCACCTGCTCCTGCCCCGACCGGGCGCTGCCCTGCAAACACGTTGCTGCGCTCTGCTACCAGACGGCCCGTCTCCTCGACACCGATCCGTTCGTCCTGCTGCTCCTGCGCGGGCGCGGTGAACGCGAACTCCTCGACGAGCTCGCCCGGCGCAACGCCGAGCACGCCGCCCGCGAGCGCCCGGAGGCTCCCGAGGCGCCCTCCGTAGCCGCCCGGGAGGCGCTCGCCGAGCGCTATCTGCCGCCGTTGCCGCCCCCGCTGCCCGTGCCCACTCTTCCCGGCAGGCCGCCCGCCTACCCCGAACTCCCCGGCTCCCGCGATCCGTTGGCGCTGGACCAGCTCGCCACCGACGCGGCGGCCCGCGCCCACGCGATCCTCACCACCGGCCGCGACCCGCTCGCCGGACTGAGCGCCTGGCAGGACGCCGTGCGGCTGGCCGCCGCCGGACCCACAGCAGGGCTCACCGCCACCACCCGGGCCCTCTACCGCGAGCTCGCGTACGCCACCGGCCGCAACACCACCGACCTCGCGCGCGCCGTGGCCGCCTGGCGGCAGGGCGGCGCGGAGGGTCTTGCCGTCCTGGAAACCCCCTGGGACCCGCCGGCCGGCCCCTTCGACCGGGCCCGGCCGGCCCTGGCGGCGGCGGACTTCCCCCGCTTCACGCCCTGGCGCAACCACCTCACCCACCCCGGCGGCGCACTCCAGCTCCGCTTCGGCCGTGACAACCTCTGGTACGGCTACGAGGCCGACCCCGGCAGCGAGGACTGGTGGCCCCGCGCCATGCCGGGCACGGACCCGGTGGGCGTCCTGCTGGCGCTGCTCGGCCGCTGAGCGGCACGTCGGCGAGGTGGCGCGGCGACGTGGCGTGGCGAGGTGGCGACAGCAGTGCGCAAAACCCCTGGAGACAAGCCTGTTGCCGGTGCTGACTTCCCGGACGTGGCGAAACTCAATCAGATCATCGCGGTCGAGAAGGGCGTCAAGTCCAAGGCCCACCAGGACCTCACCGCGGCCCATCACGGCCTGCAGAAGCCCGGGTTGCTGGCCGGGCTCTCCCGTACGTACCAGCCGAAGGACGAGGAGGGGGAGCAGCTCCCGCCCGAGTCGACGCTGGTGCAGGTCAAGGCCGAGGACGTGCTGCGGGACACCGCCGCGGCGCTGACCCGCCTCTTCGACGTGACCGCCACCAAGGACTGGGCGAACTGCGCGGCCCGTGCGGACGTCGCGGTCGACGGGCGGGTGCTCGTCGCGGACGCCCCGGTCTCCTACCTCCTCTTCCTGGAGAAGCAGCTCACCGACATCGGCACCTTCGTCCGCAAGCTGCCGGTGCTGGACGCTTCCGAGGCGTGGGCGCAGGACCCGTCGACCGACTCGTGGAAGACCGAGCCGGTCCGCACCCTCCGTACGAAGAAGGTGCCCCGCAACCACGTGAAGGCGGAGGCGACCGAGAAGCACCCGGCGCAGGTCGAGGTGTACTACGAGGACGTGCCGATCGGTTACTGGACGACGGTGAAGTTTTCCGGCGCCCTCCCCGCCCGCCGTGTGCGGGAGCTGACGGAGCGGGTGGAGAAGCTCCAGCAGGCCGTGAAGTACGCCCGTGAGGAGGCCAACGCGGCCGAGGTCACCGACCAGAGGGTGGGTGACGCGGTATTCGGTTACCTCTTCGGGTGACCGACCATGGATTCCCCGGCCACGGACGACCGCGGCCGGGGTGCGCGAGGAGCGCAAGCTGAAACTGAGGCTTGTCGTGACGGACGCGGTTCCAGTGGAGGTTCGAGTCCTCCCTCCGGCACTTCCGGATCGTCTTCCCGCCTGGCGGCGGGGCGGTGGACCCGGAACACACCAGCTCCCGGCCGGAGTGGCCCAACAGGCAGAGGCAGACCGCGATCAATCTCAGACTCTTGCTCCAGACTCAGCATGGGCCGCCGATCGCCGGATCGACCGGGCCAGGGCCCAGCGACGTCGAAATGCCAGTTCGAATCTGGCCCGCAGAGCTCGATCTGCGGTGGTCCAAAGGCAGGACTCGACGACATCACGACTGACCCTGGTCCTTAAACGTGCCGGCGTGCGACGAAGGCGGCACCCACAGGGCCCGGAGGCCGGCTACGCCTCCGGGCCCGCTCGCGTTCTCCGCTGCCCTCCCCGGGAGCGGCCCTCCACCGGAGCGGCGCCCCCACGGGAGAGGCCCTCCACCGGAGCGGCGCCCCCACGGGAGCGGCCCTCCAACGGGACGCGGCAGCCCCGGGGTGCCCGCCATCGGCGTCATCCGGCACCGCACCCCAGCGGCGCGGGGAAGCTGACCGGGTGAGTGACGAGCGGGCACGGACGGAGGGCGCCGGGAGCGCGGACCGGCTGACCGCCCTGTCCGACGGGATCTCCGCGATCGCCATGACCCAGCTGGTGCTCGACATCAGGGTGCCCCCGGGCCCGGCCGACGACGGCTTCCGCCACGCGCTGCGCGACGCGCTCCCCGACCTCGGCGCCTACGCGCCGAGCTTCGATCCGGCGGTGCGGAACACCGTCCGGCCGGTCTCCACGGACCTCTGGACGACGGCGCTGGACTTCGGCGTGTCCGTCCCCCTCGCCCTCGTCGCGCGGCCGGTCGTCGCGCTCTGGTTCCGCCCGGCCGTCGTCCCGCTCAGAGGGCTGGTACGCCGCAGGGGCGCCTCCTGACGCGCGGGCTCACTGCCGGTACCCCTCCAGGAACCGCCCGATGCGGCTGATCGCGGCGTCGAGGTCGTCGACGTGCGGCAGCGTCAGGATGCGGAAGTGGTCGGGCCGGGGCCAGTTGAACCCGGTGCCCTGGACCACCTGGATCTTCTCCCGGAGCAGCAGATCGAGCACGAACCGCTCGTCGTCGACGATTCTGTGCACCTTCGGATCGATCCGGGGGAACGCGTAGAGGGCCCCCTTCGGCTTCACGCACGACACGCCGGGAATCTCGTTCAGTTTCTGCCAGGCCCGGTCGCGCTGCTCGTGCAGCCGGCCGCCCGGGGCGACCAGTCCACGGATCGTCTGCCGTCCGCCGAGCGCGGCCTGGATGGCGTACTGCGCGGGGGCGTTGGCGCACAGCCGCATGGAGGCCAGCGTGGAGAGACCTTCGAGGTAGCCGCGCGCGTGCGCCTGCGGTCCGGAGACCACCAGCCACCCCGAGCGGAAGCCGGCGACCCGGTACGTCTTCGACAGTCCGCTGAAGGTGAGGGTGAGCAGGTCCGGGGCGAGGGCCGCGACCGGGTGGTGCACCGCGTCGTCGTAGAGGATCTGGTCGTAGATCTCGTCGGCGTAGACCAGCAGTCCGTGCCGGCGGGCCAGAGCGAGGATGCCCTCCAGGGTCTCCTTCGAATAAACCGCGCCGGTCGGGTTGTTGGGGTTGATGATCACCACGGCCCTGGTGCGGACGGTGATCTTCGAGGCCATGTCGGCAAGGTCCGGGTTCCAGTCCGACTGCTCGTCGCAGGTGTAGTGGACGGCCTTGCCGCCGGCGAGGGTGATCACCGCCGTCCAGAGCGGGTAGTCGGGGCTCGGTACGAGCACCTCGTCGCCGTCCTCCAGGAACGCCTGGACGGCCATGGAGATCAGCTCGGAGACGCCGTTGCCGAGGAAGATGTCGTCCACGTCGACGTCCGGCAGTCCCATCGCCTGGTAGCGCTGGGCCACTGCGCGGCGGGCGGACAGGATGCCGCGCGAGTCGGTGTACCCGTGCGCCTGGGGGAGCATCCGGATCATGTCCTGGACGATCTCCTCGGGCGCCTCGAAGCCGAAGAGCGCGGGGTTGCCGGTGTTGAGGCGGAGCACGCTGTGACCCGCCTCCTCCAGCGCGTTCGCCTGCTCGATGACCGGTCCGCGGATCTCGTAACAGACCTCGTCGAGCTTGCTGGACTGCCGGAACTCCATGCGGTTCCTCCCCTGCCGATTGCGATACTTGGTTTTACCAAGCCGGACCTTGGAAAGTCCAACAACATGTCTAGACTGCGTCGTATGCCACGTCAGCAGCAGCCAGCAGCGCCCCCCGTACGCCGACGCAGTTACGACCAGTTCTGCGCCACCGCCCGAGCCCTGGACTCCGTCGGAGACCGGTGGACCCTGCTGATCGTCCGTGAACTGCTGGCCGGACCGCGCCGCTACACCGACCTGCACGCGGACCTGCCGGGCGTCAGCACGGACGTCCTCGCCTCCCGCCTCAAGGACATGGAACAGGGCGGACTCGCCCTGCGTCGCAAGCTGCCGCCCCCGGCCGCCGCCTCGGTCTACGAACTCACCGCCCGGGGACGGGAACTGCTGCCCGTCCTCAGCGCACTCGCCCGGTGGGGCGCGCCCGCCCTGGAGGAACGCCGCCCCACCGACGCCGTCCGCGCCCACTGGTTCGCCCTCCCGCTGCGCCGTTCACTGGCCGCGACGGCCCACTCGGGTGTGGTCGAAGTGCACCTGGACGAGGGCGAGTTCCACGTACGCACCGGCTCCGTGGCAGCGGGCGAGGAGGTCTACGGCTACGGCGGCGACCCCCGCGCCGACGCCCGCATCGTCCTGGACGCCGGACTCTGCCTGGCCCTGGGCCGGGACGAAACTACCTTCGCGCAGGCGGTGGAGGACGGCCGGATCGAGGTGCACGGCGAGAGCCCGCTCGCCACGGAACTGCGCGGGGACTGACCGGCCGGGCGGCCGGGCGCCGGTGGATGATGGACGGGTGCGACTCGAAGCGATCACCTGGGACCGGCTGGCGGAGGCGTTTGCCGCGCGCGCCGACGGACTGAGCCCGGGAGGCGGTGGGCGGTGGCTCAGGATCGGCGTCGACGGCGCCCCCGCCGCCGGCACCGGCCCACTGGCCGAACGCCTCGCCGAGGCCCTGCGGCTGCGCGGACGCGCGGTACTCGTCGTGCCCGCAGAAGGATTCCTGCGCCCGGCGAGCCTGCGGTACGAGTACGGCAGGCGGGACCCCGACTCGTACGCGCAGGGCTGGTTCGACACCGGGGCGCTCTGGCGCGAGGTATTCGGCCCGCTGGAGCCGGGCGGCAGCGGACGGGTCCTGCCCGACCTCTGGGACCCGGTGACCGACCGGGCCACCCGCAGCCCGTACCACCTGCTCCCCGAGGGCGGAGTGCTGGTGCTGCACGGGCCGTTGCTGCTGGGGCAGTGGTACCCGTTCGACCTCTCGGTCCATCTGCGGCTCTCGCCGGGCGCGTTGCGGCGGCGCACGGACGAGCAGGACCGGTGGACCCTGCCCGCCTTCGCCCGGTACGAGGACGAGACCGCCCCCGCCGACCATGCCGACGCCGCCGTCCGCGCGGACGACCCCCGCCACCCGGCGTGGACGGGAATCCGCGAGAAGGGGTGACTCCCGGTCGCGCACCCGGCACCCTCGGCGGCCCGCACGGGGGCGCCGGTGCGCGCGGAGTCGCGGGATTGTGACGGTCACCCTCACCCGGGGGAGAAGTGGTGAGGACCGGATCATGAGCGGCAATTTCTCCACCGCTCCGGTTTTCGGACGATAAAATGCCGCCCTTGTGTCCGTTTTCCCGGGACCCCCGGTTCGCGGCGGGGGGGGGGGGGGGCCCCGCCCGCCCCCCCCCCCCCCCCCCCCCCCCCCCCCCCGCCCCCCCCCCCCCCCCCCCCCCCCCCCCCCCCCCCGTAC
>NZ_JBIAJC010000001.1:526987-563531 GCF_042871745.1 Streptomyces sp. NPDC005576
GTGGCGCTTTTTTATTCTGTTAAATTTTCCCACCCCGTGTGTTTTGGGTTTTACAACTGCCCCCTGTTTGGTTTTTTCCCCGGCCCCGGGGGGTGGGGGGGGGGGCCCCCCCCCCGCCGCCCCCCACCGCCGGGACCCGCGAGGCCCCGGCCTTCGACCGAGCGGCACCGGCCCCGCACCGCCGACCGGCAGAGCACCACCAGCACCGCGTTATCACGAAGGGCGTATCCAGCATGCAGGGCACAGTCGACGGCTTCTCCTACGGCCTCGTGACACCGGTCGCGGCTTTCCTCATGGCCTGCCTCGGCGCCGCGCTGGGGCTGCGCTGCACCGTCCGGTCCGTCCGTACCGTCCGGTCCGGGTGGGCGCTCCCGCCCCGCCGCCCGCACCGGGCCGGATGGCTCGCGCTCGGCGCCACGTCCATCGGCTCCGGGATATGGACGATGCACTTCATCGCCATGATGGGGTTCCGCATCGACGACGCGTCGATCACGTACGACCTCCCCTTGATGTTCGCGAGCCTCGCCGTGGCGATCGTCATGGTCGGTATCGGGATCTTCATCGTCGGTTACCGGGGCGCGACCCCGCTGGCCCTGGTCACCGGCGGCACCATCACCGGCCTCGGGGTCGCCTCCATGCACTACCTCGGCATGGCGGCCATGGCGTTCCGCGGACAGTTCGCGTACTCGACGGCGACCGTGGCCCTCTCCGTCGTCATCGCCGTGGTCGCCGCCACCGCCGCTCTCTGGGCGGCCGTCTCGCTCCACGGCTTCCTGCCGAGTCTGGGCGCGAGTGTCGTGATGGGCGCCGCCGTGAGCGGGATGCACTACACCGGTATGGCAGCCCTCCGGGTCCACCTGCATCCAGGTGCCACCGGCCCGGCCGGGGGCGAGACGGTCGGCTCGATCCTGGTCCCGCTCCTCGTCGGGCCGCTGGCCTTCCTGCTGCTCGCGGGAGTGATCGTGCTGTTCGACCCCCTGGTCGTGGGGGGCGACCCCGGCCGGGACGGGACATCCGGCCGGACCGGCCCGGCCGGGCGCGGCATCCCGGGCCAGCGCCGGGCCGACCCCGCCGCCGCGCCCGCGGTCGACAGCGCCCGCGGGCCCCGCCGCCGCTGATCCGTGCCGCCGTTGTCAGTGGCGGGTCGTACGGTGGATGCATGCGGCCCGTTTCGAAGATCGAACGTTCGGTGGCGCCTTTCGAGGTCATCAGTCCCTACCAGCCCAGCGGCGACCAGCCGACGGCCATCGCCGAGCTCGAGAAGCGCATTCGAGCAGGTGAGAAGGATGTCGTCCTGCTCGGCGCGACCGGCACCGGTAAGTCGGCGACCACCGCCTGGATGATCGAGAAGCTCCAGCGGCCGACTCTCGTCATGGCGCCCAACAAGACGCTGGCGGCCCAGCTGGCCAACGAGTTCCGCGAGCTGCTCCCCAACAACGCGGTCGAGTACTTCGTCTCGTACTACGACTACTACCAGCCCGAGGCGTACGTCCCCCAGTCGGACACCTACATCGAGAAGGACTCCTCGATCAACGAGGAGGTCGAACGGCTGCGCCACTCCGCGACAAACTCCCTGCTCACCCGGCGGGACGTCGTCGTGGTCGCCTCCGTCTCCTGCATCTACGGCCTGGGTACCCCGCAGGAGTACGTCGACCGCATGGTCCAGCTCAAGGTCGGCGACGAGGTCGACCGCGACCAGCTGCTGCGCCGCTTCGTCGAGATCCAGTACGCCCGCAACGACCTCGCGTTCACCCGTGGGACCTTCCGGGTCCGAGGCGACACGATCGAGATCTTCCCGGTCTACGAAGAGCTCGCCGTCCGGATCGAGATGTTCGGCGACGAGATCGAGGCGCTCTCCACCCTCCATCCGCTCACCGGCGAAGTGATCAGCGAGGACACCTCGCTGCACGTCTTCCCCGCCTCCCACTACGTCGCCGGACCCGAGCGCCTGGAGAAGGCGATCACCGGCATCGAGCAGGAGCTGGAGGAGCGGCTCGCCGCCATGGAGAAGCAGGGCAAGATGCTGGAGGCCCAGCGCCTGCGCATGCGGACCACGTACGACATCGAGATGCTCCGCCAGATCGGCACCTGTTCCGGCGTGGAGAACTATTCGATGCACTTCGACGGCCGGTCGCCCGGCACGGCCCCCAACACCCTCCTCGACTACTTCCCCGAGGACTTCCTGCTGGTGCTGGACGAGTCGCACGTCACGGTGCCGCAGATCGGCGCGATGTACGAGGGCGACGCCTCCCGCAAGCGGACCCTCGTCGACCACGGCTTCCGGCTGCCCTCCGCCCTGGACAACCGCCCCCTGAAGTGGGAGGAGTTCCAGCAGCGCATCGGCCAGACCGTCTACCTCTCCGCCACCCCGGGGAAGTACGAGCTCTCGCGCGGCGACGGCTTCGTGGAGCAGATCATCCGCCCGACCGGACTGGTCGACCCGGAGATCGTCGTCAAACCCACCGAGGGCCAGATCGACGACCTCGTCCACGAGATCCGTACGCGTACCGAACGCGACGAGCGGGTCCTCGTCACCACCCTCACCAAGAAGATGTCCGAGGACCTCACCGACTACTTCCTCGAACTCGGTATCCAGGTCCGGTACCTCCACAGCGACGTGGACACCCTGCGCCGCATCGAGCTGCTGCGCGAACTGCGCTCCGGCGAGTACGACGTCCTGGTCGGCATCAACCTCCTGCGGGAGGGCCTCGACCTGCCGGAGGTCTCGCTGGTCGCGATCCTCGACGCCGACAAGCAGGGGTTCCTGCGCTCCGCCACCTCGCTCATCCAGACCATCGGACGCGCGGCGCGCAACGTCTCCGGTCAGGTCCACATGTACGCGGACAAGGTCACGCCCGCCATGGCGCAGGCCATCGACGAGACCAACCGGCGTCGCGAGAAGCAGATCGCGTACAACACCGAGCGCGGCATCGACCCGCAGCCGCTGCGCAAGAAGATCAACGACATCGTCGCCTCCATCGCCCGCGAGGAGGTCGACACCGAGCAGCTACTCGGGACCGGCTACCGCCAGACCAAGGGGGCCAAGACCCCGGTGCCCGCACTCGGCGGCAAGGCCGCCAAGGCGGGAGAGGCCAAGGCGGACGCCGGAAAGGCCCGCTCCAGGGGTGCGGTGACCAGCGACCGTCCCGCGGAGGAGCTGTCCGGGATCATCGAGGAGATGACCGAGCGGATGCGGGCCGCCGCCGCCGACCTCCAGTTCGAGGTCGCCGCGCGCCTGCGCGACGAAGTGGGTGAGCTGAAGAAGGAGCTGCGCCAGATGAAGGAGGCGGGGATCGCCTGATGCACGGAGGGCGTGAGCACCGCGACGCCCGCGGGGCGGCCTCTGTGTTTCAAGAACGACACAGAACGCACCGGATCGGCGTCGGGCGCGGACGCACTGCGTAGGGTCGTGGGAATCCGCACACGGACGGTTGCGGAGCAGAACGCGGAAGCGACGCGGAGAGGGGACAGCGCGTGACGGTCAACATGACCAAGGGTCAGGCGATCAGCCTGCAGAAGCAGGACGGGGGAACCCTGACCGCGGTGCGGATGGGGCTCGGCTGGCAGGCGGCCCCGCGCCGCGGCCTCTTCGGATCGCGCACCCGGGAGATCGACCTGGACGCCTCGGCGGTCCTCTTCGCCGACAAGCAGCCGGTGGACGTGGTGTTCTTCCGTCACCTCGTCAGCGACGACGGCTCGGTCAAGCACACCGGTGACAACCTCGTCGGCGGCGCGGGATCGGGTGGCGACGACGAGTCGATCCTGGTGGATCTGGCGAGGGTGCCGGTCCACATCGACCAGATCGTCTTCACGGTGAACAGCTTCACCGGGCAGACGTTCCAGGAGGTCCGACACGCCTTCTGCCGCATCGTCGACGAGACCAACGGCCAGGAGCTGGCCCGCTACACGCTCGACGGCGGCGGCCAGTACACCGCCCAGATCATGGCGAAGGTGCACCGTGTCGGTGGCGGCTGGCAGATGACCGCCCTCGGCAACCCGGCCAACGGCCGTACGTTCCAGGACCTGATGCCGGCGATCCTGCCGCACCTCTGACGGGCTGGTGCCGCTCCCGGCAAGCTTTGCCCCGTCGCGGTGGTCGGCACGCACGCTCGCGGCGTTGGCCGGAAGTCCTGGTAGCTCCGCTTAGCTCCGCTACCAGGACTTCCGGCCGCCTTGCGATCGCACGCACCGACCGCCGCTCGTCATGGGGCAAACATTGCCGGTCGAAACACTCGGTGGTGTCCGGCGGGACCGGACAGAAACCCCGGGCCCATGGGCCCACACGACTCCCGGAGGCTTCCGCCGCCGGGAGTCGTGCGTACCCCGGGCGGGGCGGACATCCACCCCGACGGGACGCACACATCCACAGGCTCACGCACCGACACGTTCACGCACCGACACGTTCACGCGGCAGGGGGACAGGGCACATGACGGCCGAACTCGTCCGGGGGCAGAACCACCCGCTGCCCTCGACCCGTCTGGAGGTCCGGGTGTCGGCGGGCTCGCCCGTCGTGGCCGGAGCGGCCCTCGCCGACGAGCAGGGCGCCGTACGGGGCGCCGCGTGGGTCGTCCACCCGGGAGGGCCCCGGCTGCCCGGCGTCGAAGTGCCCCGGCGCGCCGCCCGGGAGCACCGGCTCGACCTCGACCTCGACGCATTGCCCGAGGAGGTGCACCGCGTCACCGTGCTGCTGGCTCTCCCCGGGACACCCGGCGCCCCCACCGGCTTCGGTGCGGCAGCAGCCCCCTTCGTGTCCGTCAGCGGGCCCGACGGCACCGGGATCGCCGACTTCACACTCACCGGGCTGGACACGGAGTCCGCCGTCGGCGCCCTGGAGTTCTACCGCCGCTCGGGTGCCTGGAAGGTACGGGCCGTGGGCCAGGGCTACTCCTCCGGGCTCGCGGGCATGCTCGCCGACCAGGGGCTGAGCGGGGCGGACGAGCTGGCCGCCTCGATCCTGGAGGCGGCGACCGGGCCACTCGTCCCCGCCCGGCCGGGACCCCCCGCGGCGCGAGCCGGGGCGGAAGCGACGACCGCAGCGGTGACCGGAGCGGCGACCGAGACGGTGACCGGGGCGGTGACTGACGCGGACACGGCGGAGGTCCCGCCCGGCGGCCGGATCGACTACGCGCACCCGCGACGACGGGCCACCCCGCCCGCCCCTGCGGCACCGGCCTTCCCGCCGGGACGGACTCACACCCACGGCACCCCTCCCTCCGCTCCGCCCGACGCGCGGTCCGGACCGGCCGCGCCGGTGGCCGGTGACGCCCCCGGCCACTCCATGGACGAGCGGCTCTACCACCAGGTCTGGGGCATGTTCGAGGACCTGGCCCGCAGTGTCGCCGCCTACCGGGGCGCCGTCGACTTTGCGGGGGCGCGCCTGGAGGCGGAACTCGACCGCGTCCTGGCCGACCCGCGCAACCGCATCGGCGGAGCGGGAGACACCGCGCGCGAGGAGGCCAGGGCGAAACGCGACGAGCTGGTCGCCCGTGCCCGGGAGGCGCTCGACCGGGACCTCGCGCAGTTGCTGGCCGAGGCCGGCGTGGTGGAGCCCGCGCTCCCCGCCCCCTGCGCCGGCTGGGACAACCCCGTCTGGCACGCCCACCGTGACCCGTCCGCGGAGCCCTGGGCCCTACGCCTCGGTGACGTACGCCTGCCCGAGTGCCCGGAGCTGCGCATCCCGCTGCTCGTACGGCTCCCGCTGGAGCGCGGCCTGTGGATCGACGCCGGGCGGAGCGATCCCGGGGCCGACCTGCTGGACGGTACGGACCTGAAGCGGCTCGCGCTGGAGAGCGCCGTCACCCATGCCGTACGGCTGCTCGCCGCGTACCCGGCGGGCGAGATGTCCCTCCAGGTCATTGACCCGGCGGGAACCGGCGCCGCCGCGCTCGTGCCGCTGGTGCGTGCCGGAGTGCTCGCCGGGCCGCCCGCGCAGGGGGTGGCCGGGGTCGAAGCAGTCCTCGACCGGCTCACCCGACGCGTCGACCTGGTCCAGATGGCGGTGCGGGCGGGCGCCGCCGACGCGCTGCCCCCGGATCTCGACCCGGCCGCCCAACTGCTCGTCGTCAACGACTTCCCGCACGGCTTCGACGACCGCGCGGTCACCCGGCTGCGCTACCTCGCCGACGAGGGCCCCTCGGTCGGGGTGCACCTGCTGCTGGTCGCGGACCAGGAGGAGGCATCCGCCTACGGGCCGGCGCTCGCACCGTTCTGGCGCGGGCTCCTGCGGCTCACCCCGCTCGCCGGCGACCACCTCGCGGACCCCTGGGTCCGTCACGTGTGGACGTACGAACCCCCTCGGGTGCCGCAGGGCAGCCGGGTCCTGGAACAAGTGCTCGCCGCCGTGGCCGACGCGCGGCGGGCCCGGGGGCGCTGACGCCCGGCGGGGCACCGGCTGCAGCGGCAGCCCGCGGCCCGCCGCCCTGCCCGCAGCGGCCCGCAGCGCAACGGTCCCCGCGCACTGGCGGGCGGCGCCGACGCGGTAGCCCCGCCGGGCCAGGGACTTTTGGTTCTCCTTTGCCATCCTCTTTACCTTTTCTTGGGTCTTCCTGTACCTTTTCTTGGACGGAGGGGAGTATTCCCACACGTGGCGTTCCCGTCAGTACGGACTGTGACCGGTCCCGGGGCGCCGGCCCGGCGTACATCCCGTACGCCCGGGTGGAAGAGACCTCCGGCAGCGACGACGCTGATCAGTAGCCGTAGCGAACTGCCGGAGGCGCAGTGGACGTTTCATGGACCCTCTGGTTGCTGACCATTCTTGGTCTTGCAGCCCTCATCGCCGTCGACTTCTTCATCGGGCGCAAACCCCATGACGTGTCGACCAAGGAAGCCGGAATCTGGACGGTCGTCTGGATCGCGCTGGCGGCGCTCTTCGGCCTGGGCCTGCTGGTCTTCGGCGAGAGCCAGGCCTCCGGCGAGTTCTTCGCCGGCTTCATCACCGAGAAGTCGCTGAGCGTCGACAACCTCTTCGTCTTCGTTCTGATCATGGCGAAGTTCTCGGTGCCCTCCCAGCTCCAGCAGCGGGTGCTGCTGGTTGGTGTGCTGATCGCCCTGGTGCTCCGGGCCATCTTCATCGCGGCCGGCGCCGCCGTCATCGCCAACTTCTCCTGGGTCTTCTACATCTTCGGCGCGTTCCTCATCTACACGGCCTGGAAGCTGATCCAGGAGGCGCGCACCGATGAGGACGAGGAGGAGTTCGAGGAGAACCGGCTCCTCAAGTCCATCGAGCACCGCTTCGGGGTCGCCGACCGGTACCACGGCACCAAGCTCTTCATCCGGAACAACGGCAAGCGCGTCCTGACCCCGCTGATGGTCGTCATGCTCGCGATCGGCACCACCGACGTGCTCTTCGCCCTCGACTCCATCCCGGCGATCTTCGGCCTGACCCAGGACCCGTACATCGTCTTCACGGCCAACGCCTTCGCGCTGATGGGCCTGCGTCAGCTGTACTTCCTCATCGGCGGTCTGCTGAAGAAGCTGGTCCACCTCAGCTACGGACTCTCGGTGATCCTCGGGTTCATCGGCGTCAAGCTGGTGCTCCACGCGTTGCACGAGTCGGGTGTGCACGTCCCGGAGATCTCGATTCCGCTCTCGCTCTCCGTCATCTGCGGTGTGCTGGTGATCACCACCATCACCAGCCTGATCGCGGGGCGGAAGCAGGCGGCGGCGGCCGAAGCCGCCGGGCCGGGGCCGGGATCGACGTCGGGTCCGGACGCGGGGCCCGGGGCCGGTGGAGACACCGACGCCGATGCCGGGTCGGAGTCCCGCCAGGGCAGCAGCAACGTAGGCGGCTGAGCCGTACGGCACCTCGCTTCCACGACGAGGGGCGCCCCGGCACCGGAATCGGTGCCGGGGCGCCCCTGCCGTCGTCGTGGGGTGCGGGTGTGCCGGGCGTACCGCCCGCGTGTCACCAGCCCCGGGCGCGCCACTCCGGCAGGTGACCGCGCTCGTCGCCGAGCGTGGTGTCGTGGCCGTGACCCGGGTAGACCCAGGTCTCGTCCGGGAGCTGGTCGAAGAGCTTGGTCTCCACGTCGTGGAGGAGGCTCGCGAAGGCCTCGGGGTCCTTGCGGGTATTGCCGACGCCACCGGGGAAGAGGCAGTCGCCGGTGAAGAGGTGCGGAGCCCCGTGCGGGTCGTCGTAGACCAGTGCGATGGAGCCCGGGGTGTGGCCGACCAGGTGGCGGGCGGTCAGGGTGACCTCGCCGACCCGGATCGTGCCCCCGTCCTCCACGAGCACGTCGGTCGCGACCGGGATGCCCTCGGCGTCGTACCGTCCGGCGTACGTGACGGCGCCGGTGGCGGCCACCACCTCGGCCAGCGCCTGCCAGTGGTCACCGTGCTGGTGCGTGGTGACCACCGAGGCGATGCCGTCCTCGCCGACGAGCCGCAGCAGGGTGTCCGCCTCGTTGGCGGCGTCGATGAGGAGCTGCTCGCCGGTGGCCCGGCAGCGCAGGAGGTAGGCGTTGTTGTTCATCGGGCCGACCGCGACCTTGGAGATCATCAAGTCGGTCAGCTCGTGCACGTCCGCGGGTCCGCCGACTCGCACCGCTCCGCTGTAGGTCATGGGCGGCAGCCTATAGCGGCGGCAGTACGGGGAGGGGACCGCCCTCCACGGTCAGTGCCGAGCCGTCGCGGCGGCCCGCGAGCCAGCCGAGCAGCTCCGGGGCGGGGCCGCCGACACCGGCGATCGGGCCTTCTCCGTGGCCGCCCGTGGTCCAGACCCGGCCGTCGTCGGCCCGGATGTCGAAGGGGACCACCTGTGGATGGCTCCCGAACCGCTCCGTCAGGAAGTCGATCTCCCTGGCCACGAACTCGTCCGGCAGGTCCTCCAGCTCGTACCCCGTACCGAGATCCACGTGGTGCAGCTCGATCTCGGCCCAGCGCCGGAACGGGATGTGGGATGCGGAGTCCATCACGCCATTCCGCATTTCCACGGTGCGTGACCAGTCGGCGCAGGCGTCGGCCTCGGCCAGGAATCCCTCGCCGCTCGCGCGCAGATCGGCCAGGTGCTCGGCGAGCGACCGGGGTGCGCCGGCCTCGATCTCGCGGTCCCGGATTTCGCCGCTCGCGTACATCGGGCGCCCTCGGAGAACATTTCGGAGCGCGTCGGCGTTACGTGACAGGTGGGCCAGTACATGGCCCCGGCTCCAACCGGGCAGTCGGGACGGTTCGGGGACAGTGGAGTTGTCCCAGGTGCTCGCCGCGGCGAGCAGTCGTTCCGTCGCCCCGCGTACAGATACCAGGTCGCGCACAGGATCGCTCATGCGACCGAGCGTAGCCCCGCCACTCGTTCGGGTGAAGGAGGTTACGGTCGGCGAGAATTCGAATGTGCGTGCTATACGCTCGAAGTCGAAAGCTTTCTACACCGCTGTGGCGCCCCCCATACCCTGGACAGGGGGCTCAGTTCCCCCGTTTCTCTCAAGAAAGGTGCGGACCGGCGTGGCCGACCGTCTCATCGTCCGTGGCGCGCGCGAGCACAACCTGAAGAACGTCTCGCTCGACCTGCCCCGCGACTCCCTCATCGTCTTCACCGGGCTCTCCGGGTCGGGCAAGTCCTCCCTCGCGTTCGACACGATCTTCGCCGAGGGCCAGCGGCGGTACGTCGAGTCGCTCTCCTCGTACGCCCGGCAGTTCCTCGGCCAGATGGACAAGCCGGACGTCGACTTCATCGAAGGTCTCTCGCCCGCCGTCTCCATCGACCAGAAGTCGACCTCGCGCAACCCGCGCTCGACGGTCGGCACCATCACGGAGGTCTACGACTACCTCCGCCTGCTCTTCGCCCGTATCGGCAAGCCGCACTGCCCCGAGTGCCGGCGGCCGATCTCCCGCCAGTCGCCTCAGGCCATCGTGGACAGGGTCCTCGGCCTCCCCGAGGGAAGCCGCTTCCAAGTGCTCTCCCCGCTGGTACGCGAGCGCAAGGGGGAGTTCGTCGACCTCTTCGCCGACCTCCAGACCAAGGGATACAGCCGCGCCCGGGTCGACGGCACCACCATCCAGCTCTCCGAGCCGCCGACGCTGAAGAAGCAGGAGAAGCACACCATCGAGGTGGTCATCGACCGCCTCACGGTGAAGGACAGCGCCAAGCGCCGGCTGACCGACTCGGTGGAGACGGCCCTCGGCCTCTCCGGCGGCATGGTCGTGCTCGACTTCGTGGACCTCCCCGAGGACGACCCCGAGCGCGAGCGGATGTTCTCCGAGCACCTCTACTGCCCGTACGACGACCTCTCCTTCGAGGAGCTGGAGCCCCGCTCCTTCTCCTTCAACTCGCCCTTCGGCGCCTGCCCCGACTGCACCGGCATCGGCACCCGCATGGAGGTCGACGCCGAGCTGGTCATCCCGGACGAGGAGAAGTCGCTCGACGAGGGGGCCATCCACCCCTGGTCGCACGGCCACACCAAGGAGTACTTCGGCCGTCTGATCGGCGCACTCGCCGAGGCCCTCGGCTTCCGTACGGACATCCCGTGGGCCGGACTGCCGCAGCGCGCCAAGAAGGCCCTGCTCTACGGCCACAAGATCAAGACCGAGGTGCGCTACCGCAACCGCTACGGCCGCGAGCGCGCCTACACCACCCCCTCCTTCGAGGGGGCGGTGCAGTTCGTCAAGCGGCGGCACTCCGAGGCCGAGAGCGACTCCAGCCGGGAGCGCTTCGAGGGGTACATGCGCGAGGTGCCCTGTCCGACCTGTGAGGGCACCCGCCTCAAGCCGATCGTCCTCGCGGTCACGGTGATGGAGAAGTCCATCGCCGAGGTCGCCGCGATGTCGATCAGCGACTGTGCCGAGTTCCTCGGCCGGCTCAAGCTCAACGCCCGGGACAAGAAGATCGCCGAGCGGGTCCTCAAGGAGGTCAACGAGCGGCTGAGATTCCTCGTCGACGTGGGCCTCGACTACCTCTCGCTGAACCGCGCGGCCGGCACCCTGTCCGGCGGCGAGGCCCAGCGCATCCGCCTCGCCACCCAGATCGGATCCGGCCTGGTCGGCGTGTTGTACGTCCTGGACGAGCCGTCCATCGGCCTCCACCAGCGCGACAACCACCGGCTGATCGAGACCCTGGTCAGGCTCCGCGACATGGGCAACACGCTCATCGTCGTGGAGCACGACGAGGACACGATCAAGGTCGCGGACTGGGTCGTGGACATCGGCCCCGGCGCCGGCGAGCACGGCGGCAAGGTGGTCCACTCCGGATCGCTGAAGGAGCTGCTGGCCAACAAGCAGTCGATCACCGGCCAGTACCTGTCGGGCAAGCGGGAGATCACCGTCCCCGACGCCCGCCGCCCCGTGGACCCGAGCCGCCGGCTCACCGTGCACGGTGCCCGGGAGAACAACCTCCAGGACATCGACGTCTCCTTCCCGCTGGGCGTCCTCACGGCCGTCACCGGGGTGTCCGGCTCCGGCAAGTCCACCCTCGTCAACGACATCCTCTACACCCACCTGGCCAGGGAGCTCAACGGCGCCAAGTCGGTCCCCGGCCGGCACACCCGGGTGGACGGGGACGACCTCGTGGACAAGGTGGTCCACGTCGACCAGTCGCCCATCGGCCGGACCCCCCGGTCCAACCCGGCGACCTACACCGGAGTCTTCGACCACGTCCGCAAGCTCTTCGCGGAGACGATGGAGGCGAAGGTGCGCGGCTATCTGCCGGGCCGCTTCTCCTTCAACGTGAAGGGCGGGCGCTGCGAGAACTGCTCGGGCGACGGCACCATCAAGATCGAGATGAACTTCCTGCCCGACGTGTACGTGCCCTGCGAGGTCTGCCACGGCGCCCGGTACAACCGGGAGACCCTGGAGGTCCACTACAAGGGCAAGTCCATCGCCGAGGTGCTGGACATGCCGATCGAGGAGGGCCTGGAATTCTTCGAGGCCGTCCCGACCATCGCCCGGCACCTGCGCACCCTCAACGAGGTCGGCCTCGGGTACGTCCGTCTCGGGCAGTCCGCGCCGACGCTCTCCGGCGGCGAGGCGCAGCGCGTGAAGCTGGCGAGCGAGCTCCAGAAGCGCTCCACCGGCAGCACGGTCTACGTCCTGGACGAGCCCACGACCGGTCTGCACTTCGAGGACATCAGCAAGCTGATCAAGGTCCTCTCCGGGCTGGTCGACAAGGGCAACTCCGTCGTCGTCATCGAGCACAACCTCGATGTGATCAAGACGGCGGACTGGGTCATCGACATGGGCCCCGAGGGCGGCAACGGCGGCGGCCTGGTGGTCGCCGAGGGCACCCCGGAGGAGGTGGCGGCCGTACCCGCGAGCCACACCGGGAAGTTCCTCCAGGACGTCCTGGACACCGACCGGATCAACGAGGCGGCCGTGCCCTCCGCGCGCAAGCCGGTGCGCAAGACGGCCGCCAAGAAGACGGTCGCCGCCAAGGCCGCTCCCGCCCGGCGGACGGCCACCGCCGCCGCGGTGAAGCAGCAGCCGGCCGCGAAGAAGCCGGCGGCCAAGAAGGCGGTCCGCGCCCGCAAGGGCTGACGCCCGCAGGGCCGGACGGCTCGCAGGACCGGACATCCCGCAGGGCCGGACGCGCCCGGCCCGGTCCGCCGCTGTGACCTCCTCCTCCCGGGACCCCGGGAGGAGCGTCGCACCGGCGGCCGGGCCGCCGTCCGGCCCTGGGTCGTCTCCGGGCCGCGTACCGCCCCGAGGCGTCTTTCCGGCCGTTCGCGCCCGTACGGCGCCAGGGCGGCGCCCGCGCCGTCGGCGCGCAGGTGCCCACGGACCGTGCCGCGGACCCGGGCGCGGGGGTGCCGATCTCCGCCGGTATCGTCGGTTCTGTCGTCGCGGCCGGCCGTGCGTCCCGTCGCCGTCACCTTCCGGCGACGCCGCGTACCCGGGCCGGCCCGACGGCGACACACCACCTGCCACACCCCGTACCTGCGACACCCCCGTACTTCCCCGCACGCCCCGTACCACCGACCTCCGTGGAGTCCGCGATGTCCGGCTTGCCCGCCACCCGCCGCACCGTGCTGAAGGGCGCCGCTCTCGTCGGTGCCGCCGGGCTGGGAGCGGCCGCCTGCTCCACCGAGTCCAAGCTCGGCCACGCCAAGAACCCGACCCCGACCGCCCCGGTGGATCTCGGCGCCGCGGACGCGGTCCCGGTCGGCGGGTCGAAGCTCTACCGCGAGCAGCGCCTCCTGGTGACGTGCCCGGCGAAGGGGCAGTACAAGGCCTTCAGCGCCCAGTGCACCCACGCCGGCTGCGTGCTGACCAGGATCGAGAAGAACGAGGGGCACTGCCCCTGCCACGGCAGCATCTTCGACACCACGACCGGCGAGGTCATCCACGGCCCGGCCACCGTGCCGCTGCCCGCCGTCCCGGTCAGCGCGGAGGGCGGCCGACTCGTCGCCGGCCCCGACGCCTGACCCGGCGCCTCGCCCGAGGCCCCGGCCCGCGGGGCGAGCGTCCCGGACGGCGCTCCTGTCGAAACACGGCCGGGGCGGACGGCACAGTGTGGACAGCACCCCGGGGTGTCACCGGCCGGAAGTAGGGTGTGAGACATGGCAGACCCCTCCAGCTACCGCCCCAAGCCGGGACAGATCCCCGACTCCCCGGGGGTCTACAAGTTCCGCGACGAGCACCGCCGGGTGATCTACGTCGGCAAGGCGAAGAACCTCCGCCAGCGCCTCGCCAACTACTTCCAGGACCTGGCCGGCCTCCACCCCCGCACCCGCACCATGGTGACGACCGCCGCCTCCGTGGAGTGGACGGTCGTCTCCACCGAGGTGGAGGCGCTACAGCTGGAGTACACCTGGATCAAGGAGTTCGACCCCCGGTTCAACGTCAAGTACCGCGACGACAAGAGCTACCCGTACCTCGCGGTCACCCTCAACGAGGAGTTCCCCCGGGTCCAGGTCATGCGCGGCGCCAAGAAGAAGGGCGTGCGCTACTTCGGCCCGTACGGCCACGCCTGGGCGATCCGCGAGACCGTCGACCTGATGCTCCGCGTCTTCCCCGTGCGCACCTGCTCCGCCGGTGTCCTCAAGAACGCCGCCCGCACCGGCCGCCCCTGCCTGCTCGGCTACATCGGCAAGTGCTCCGCGCCCTGCGTCGGCCGCGTCAGCCCCGAGGAACACCGCGAACTCGCCGAGGACTTCTGCGACTTCATGGCCGGCCGTACCGGCGCCTACATGCGCCGCCTGGAGAAGGAGATGGCACTCGCCGCGGAGGACATGGAGTACGAGCGCGCCGCCCGGCTCCGGGACGACATCGGCGCGCTCCGGCGGGCCATGGAGAAGAGCGCGGTCGTACTCGCCGACGCCACCGACGCCGACCTCATCGCCGTCGCCGAGGACGAGCTGGAGGCAGCGGTCCAGATCTTCCACGTACGCGGCGGCCGGGTACGCGGCCAGCGGGGCTGGGTCACCGACAAGGTCGAGGCGGTCGACACCTCCGGCCTGGTCGAGCACGCCCTCCAGCAGCTCTACGGGGAGGAGACCGGCGACTCCGTACCCAAGGAGGTCCTCGTACCCGCCCTGCCCGAGGATCCGGACGCGGTCTCCGAATGGCTCGCCCACCGCCGGGGCTCCCAGGTCAGCCTGCGCATCCCGCAGCGCGGCGACAAGAAGGACCTGATGGCGACGGTCCAGCGCAACGCCCAGCAGGCGCTCGGACTGCACAAGACCAAGCGCGCCTCCGACCTGACCACCCGCTCCCGGGCCCTGGAGGAGATCGCCCAGGCGCTCGGCCTCGACACCGCCCCGCTGCGCATCGAGTGCTACGACATCTCCCACCTCCAGGGCGACGACGTCGTCGCGTCGATGGTCGTCTTCGAGGACGGGCTCGCACGCAAGAGCGAGTACCGCCGCTTCCAGATCAAGGGGTTCGAGGGCCAGGACGACGTCCGGTCGATGCACGAGGTGATCGGCCGCCGGTTCCGCCGCTACCTCCACGAGAAGGAGCGCCTGGGGGAGTGGGAGGAGCCCCTCGCCCCCTCCGGCGAGTCTCCCGCCCCCTCCGGCGAGGTCCCCGCCGCCCCCGGGCGGAGCACCCCGGAGCCTGCCGTCCCCGAGCCGGCCGCCCCGGGCCCCGTCACCGCCGCCCCGGACCTCACCGCCGCCCCGGGCGCCCCCGACGACGCCTCCGCCGACTCCGAGCCCCGCGAGGACGACGGCCGCCCCAAGCGGTTCGCCTATCCGCCGCAGCTCGTCGTGGTCGACGGCGGGCAGCCGCAGGTGGCCGCCGCGAAGCGTGCGCTGGACGAGCTGGGCATCGACGACATCGCCGTCTGCGGCCTCGCCAAGCGTCTCGAAGAGGTCTGGCTGCCCGACGACGACGATCCCGTGGTACTGCCCCGCTCCAGCGAGGGCCTCTACCTCCTCCAGCGCATCCGTGACGAGGCCCACCGCTTCGCCATCACCTACCAGCGGGCCAAGCGCGCCAAGCGGGTCCGCAGCAGCCCTCTGGACAGCGTCCACGGCCTCGGCGAGAGCCGGAAACTCGCCCTGCTCAAGCATTTCGGCTCCGTCAAGAAGCTGCGGCAGGCGACAATCGACGAGATCTGTGAGGTCCAGGGGATAGGCCGCAGGACAGCGGAGTCGGTGGCCGCGGCCCTCGCCGCGACCGCGCCGGCCGCGCCCGCCGTGAACACGGCCACAGGAGAGATCATCGACGAGAACGACGGGGGCACGCCATGACCGACCGTGAGCACCGCCACGCAGAACCCACGCAACCGGACCCTGACCGAACAGACGGAGCACACGTGAGCACGGGCACCACCGACGAGACGGGCGACGCCGTCCCGGCGGCCATCCCCGAACTGGTGATCATCTCCGGGATGTCCGGCGCCGGCCGGTCCACCGCCGCGAAGTGCCTGGAGGACCTCGGCTGGTTCGTCGTCGACAACCTCCCGCCCGCCCTGATCCCGACCATGGTCGAGCTCGGCGCGCGCTCCCAGGGCAACGTGGCCCGGATCGCCGTCGTCGTGGACGTACGCGGGCGCCGCTTCTTCGACAACCTCCGCGAGTCCCTGGCGGACCTGGACACCAAGCACGTCACCCGCCGGATCGTCTTCCTGGAGTCCTCGGACGACGCCCTGGTCCGCCGTTTCGAGTCGGTCCGCCGCCCCCACCCGCTCCAGGGCGACGGCCGGATCGTCGACGGCATCGCGGCCGAGCGCGATCTGCTGCGCGAGCTGCGCGGCGACGCCGACCTGGTCATCGACACCTCCAGCCTCAACGTCCACGAGCTGCGCGCCAAGATGGACGCCCAGTTCGCCGGCGACCAGGAGCCGGAGCTGCGCGCCACGGTGATGTCGTTCGGCTACAAGTACGGTCTGCCGGTCGACGCCGACCTCGTGGTGGACTGCCGCTTCCTGCCGAACCCGCACTGGGTGCCCGAGCTGCGCCCCTTCACCGGCCTGAACGAGGAGGTGTCCGCGTACGTCTTCGACCAGCCGGGCGCCAAGGAGTTCCTCAACCAGTACACCGAGCTGCTCCAGCTCGTCGCCGCCGGATACCGCCGCGAGGGCAAGCGGTACGTGACCATCGCGGTCGGCTGCACGGGCGGTAAGCACCGTTCCGTCGCGATGTCCGAGAAGCTCTCCGCCCGCCTCGCCGCCGAAGGCATCGAGACCGTCCTCGTCCACCGGGACATGGGGCGCGAGTGACCAGCGCCAACCTGCGGCTGCGCAGACTGAGCAGGGCGGCCTCGCTCCGCTCCGGTCGCCGCCGCGGCGGCCCGCCCAAGGTCGTCGCCCTCGGCGGCGGCCACGGGCTGTCCGCCTCGCTCGCCGCCCTGCGCCGCATCACCGGCGACCTGACCGCCGTCGTCACCGTCGCCGACGACGGCGGTTCCAGCGGCCGGCTCCGCGAGGAGTTCGGGGTGCTCCCGCCCGGTGACCTCCGCAAGGCCCTCGCGGCCCTCTGCGGGGACGACGACTGGGGGCAGACCTGGGCCAGGGTCACCCAGCACCGCTTCGAGTCCCGGGGCGACCTGCACGGGCACGCGGTCGGCAACCTGCTGATCGTGGCGCTCTGGGAACAGCTCGGCGACCCCGTGCAGGCGCTCGACCTGGTCGGCACCCTCCTCGGCGCGCACGGCCGGGTGCTGCCCATGTCCGCCGTACCGCTGGAGCTCCAGGCGCAGGTCAGGGGGCACGATCCGGAGCGACCCGACGCGATCGTGACGGTACGCGGCCAGGCGACGGTGGCGCTCACGCCGGGCGAGGTGCAGTCCGTGCAGGTGGTCCCGCACGCCCCGCCCGCCGTCCCGGAGGCGGTCGAGGCGGTCCTGGACGCGGACTGGGTGGTGCTCGGACCCGGCTCCTGGTTCTCCTCGGTCATCCCCCATCTGCTCGTTCCGGATCTGCTCGACGCGCTGGTCGCGACGAAGGCCCGGAAGGTGCTCTCGCTGAACCTCGCACCGCAACCCGGTGAAACAGATGGCTTCTCCCCGCAGCGTCATTTGGAGGTTTTGGGGCGACACGCCCCTAAACTCGCCTTGGACGTGGTGCTGGCCGATGAGGCCGCCGTGCCTGACCGCGAGTCCCTCGCCGATGCCGCGAAGCGGCTCGGTGCCGCGGTGGAGCTGGCGCCGGTGGCCTCGCCAGACGGCGTTCCGATTCATGATCCGGAGCTGCTGGCCGCCGCGTACGACCGTATTTTTCGGATGCATGGAAGGATCGGCCCATGGCGATGACGCCAGCGGTGAAGGACGAAATCTCTCGGCTTCCCGTCACCCGGACCTGCTGCAGGAAGGCGGAGGTCTCCGCGATCCTCCGCTTCGCGGGCGGGCTGCACCTGGTGAGCGGCCGGATCGTGATCGAGGCGGAGCTGGACACCGCGATGGCGGCCCGCCGGCTCAAGCGGGACATCCTGGAGATCTTCGGGCACGCCTCGGAGCTGATCGTTATGGCCCCCGGCGGGCTGCGGCGCGGCTCCCGGTACGTCGTGCGCGTCGTGGCGGGCGGTGACCAGCTGGCCCGTCAGACCGGCCTCGTGGACGGCCGCGGCCGCCCCATCCGCGGGCTGCCCCCGCAGGTGGTCTCGGGGGCCACCTGCGACGCCGAGGCTGCCTGGCGCGGGGCCTTCCTCGCGCACGGCTCGCTCACCGAACCGGGCAGGTCCTCCTCGCTGGAGGTCACCTGCCCCGGCCCCGAGGCGGCACTCGCGCTGGTCGGGGCGGCGCGCCGGCTCTCGATCGCCGCCAAGGCCCGCGAGGTCCGGGGCGTCGACCGCGTGGTGGTCCGCGACGGCGACGCGATCGGCGCCCTGCTGACCCGCCTCGGCGCCCACGAGTCCGTACTGGCCTGGGAGGAACGCCGGATGCGGCGCGAGGTACGGGCCACCGCGAACCGGCTCGCCAACTTCGACGACGCCAACCTCCGCCGCTCCGCCCGCGCGGCCGTGGCCGCCGGTGCCCGCGTGGGCCGCGCCCTGGAGATCCTGGGCGAGGAGGTCCCCGAGCACCTCGCCGCCGCCGGACGGCTGCGCATGGAGCACAAGCAGGCGTCGCTGGAGGAGCTGGGCGCGCTCGCCGATCCGCCGCTGACCAAGGACGCCGTCGCCGGGCGGATCCGCCGGCTGCTGGCGATGGCCGACAAGCGCGCACAGGACCTCGGCATCCCGGGTACGGAGTCCACGCTCAGCGAGGAGATGGCGGACGGTCTGGTCGGCTGAGACCGGTTCGCCGGGCCGCCCCCGGGCCCGCACCGTCGTATACGACCGGCCGCCGGCGTTCTCCCCACGGAGACGCCGGCGGCGGCTTTTCCGCCGTCCGGAGAAGGCGCCCGCGACGCCTGGCCGGTTGTCCGGCCGGGGCGCCGGACACCGGCCGGCGCCCCGGCCGCCCCGGGCCGTCGCGCCCTGATCGTCCGTGTGGGTACGGGCGTTGGCCCGTACCCGGTCGTCGCGGGACGGCCGCGGGCTCTCGGTCCGCCGGATGCCCGGTGACCTCCCGGCGGACCGGAGCCCCGAGTTCCTACTGCTCAGTAGGACTTATCGGGGCGCGTACGGGGCCTCTCGATGTCACCCGCGGGCCACATGAGAGGTAGGGTCGGAGGCGGTCGGGGACATCCCATACAACTCGCCGGCGTCGAAACCCGGCGTACCTAACGAGGAGATCGGTTCGTGACGATCCGCGTAGGCATCAACGGCTTTGGCCGCATCGGTCGTAACTACTTCCGCGCGCTGCTGGAGCAGGGTGCGGACATCGAGATCGTGGCTGTCAACGACCTGGGTGACACTGCGACCACGGCTCACCTCCTGAAGTACGACACCATTCTGGGTCGTCTCAAGGCAGAGGTCAGCCACACCGCCGACACCATCACCGTCGACGGTCACACCATCAAGGTGCTCTCCGAGCGCAACCCGGCCGAGATCCCCTGGGGTCAGCTGGGTGTCGACATCGTCATCGAGTCGACCGGCTTCTTCACCAAGAAGGCCGACGCCGAGAAGCACATCGCCGGTGGCGCCAAGAAGGTCCTCATCTCGGCTCCGGCCAAGGACGAGGACATCACCATCGTGATGGGCGTCAACCACGACAAGTACGACGCGGCCAACCACCACGTCATCTCCAATGCCTCCTGCACCACCAACTGTGTGGCGCCGATGGCCAAGGTCCTGGACGAGAACTTCGGTGTCGTCAAGGGTCTGATGACGACGGTCCACGCGTACACGAACGACCAGCGCATCCTGGACTACCCGCACTCGGACCTGCGTCGCGCCCGCGCCGCCGCCGAGAACATCATCCCGACCACGACGGGTGCCGCCAAGGCCACCGCCCTGGTCCTGCCCCAGCTCAAGGGCAAGCTCGACGGCATCGCCATGCGCGTGCCGGTCCCGACCGGTTCGGCCACCGACCTGGTCGTCGAGCTCGGCCGTGAGGTCACCAAGGACGAGGTCAACGCCGCGTTCAAGAAGGCCGCCGACGACGGCGACCTGAAGGGCTTCCTCACGTACACGGAGGACCCGATCGTCTCCTCCGACATCGTGGGCGACCCGTCCTCCTGCACCTTCGACTCCTCCCTGACGATGGTTCAGGAAGGCAAGACGGTGAAGATCCTCGGCTGGTACGACAACGAGTGGGGTTACTCCAACCGCCTCGTCGACCTGACCGTCTTCGTCGGCGGCCAGCTCTGATCCTCGGATCGGCAGGCATCTCGATGTAGTGAGGGGCTCGGACGGCGCGACGAAGCGCCGTCCGGGCCTCTCGCGTGCTCATCCGTCCTTTTCCAAGGAGTCCTGGAACAGATGAAGACGATCGACGAACTTCTCGCCGCGGGGGTCGAGGGCAAGCGGGTATTCGTCCGCGCCGACCTCAACGTGCCGCTCGACGGCACCACCATCACCGACGACGGCCGCATCCGCGCCGTCCAGCCGACCGTCGCCAAGCTCGCCGAGGCCGGCGCGCGGGTCATCGTCGCCTCACACCTCGGCCGCCCGAAGGGTGCCTCGGACCCGGCGTTCTCGCTGGCTCCCGCCGCCGCCCGGCTCGGTGAACTGCTCGGCACCGAGGTCGCGTTCGCCACCGACACCGTCGGCGAGTCCGCCACGGCCACGGTCGCCGCCCTCACCGACGGCCAGGTCGCCGTCATCGAGAACCTCCGCTTCAACGCCGGTGAGACGTCCAAGGACGACGCCGAGCGCGGCGCCTTCGCCGACCAGCTCGCCGCCCTCGCCGACGTGTACGTGGGCGACGGTTTCGGTGCGGTGCACCGCAAGCACGCCTCGGTCTTCGACCTCCCGGCCCGGCTGCCGCACTTCGCCGGTTTCCTCATCGCCACCGAGGTCGGCGTCCTGAAGAAGCTCACCAGCGACGTCAAGCGCCCCTACGCCGTCGTCCTCGGCGGCGCCAAGGTCTCCGACAAGCTCGGCGTCATCGACCACCTGCTGGAGAAGGCCGACCGCATCCTGATCGGCGGCGGCATGGCGTACACCTTCCTCAAGGCCCAGGGCCACGAGGTCGGCATCTCGCTGCTCCAGGAGGACCAGGTCCCCGTCGTGCAGGAGTACCTCAAGCGCGCCGACGAGCGCGGTGTGGAGTTCGTGCTCCCCGTCGACGTCCTCGTCTCCACCGAGTTCCCGGACCTGAAGACGAAGGCCCCGGCCAACCCCACCGTCGTCGCCCACGACGCCATCCCGGCGGACCAGGAGGGGCTGGACATCGGCCCCGAGACGCGCAAGCTGTACGCGGCCAAGCTCGCCGACGCGGCCACCGTCTTCTGGAACGGCCCGATGGGCGTCTTCGAGCACCCCGACTACGCCGAGGGCACCCGCGCGGTCGCCCAGGCGCTGGTCGACTCCCCGGCCTTCAGCGTCGTCGGGGGTGGCGACTCCGCCGCCGCCGTCCGCATCCTCGGCTTCGACGAGAACGCCTTCGGCCACATCTCGACCGGTGGCGGCGCCAGCCTCGAATACCTCGAGGGCAAGTCCCTCCCCGGCCTCGCCGCATTGGAGAACTGAGCCAGATGAGCACCCGTACCCCGCTGATGGCGGGCAACTGGAAGATGAACCTCAACCACCTCGAGGCCATCGCCCACACCCAGAAGCTCGCCTTCGCGCTGTCCGACAAGGACTACGACGCGGTCGAGGTCGCCGTCCTGCCGCCCTTCACCGACCTGCGCTCCGTGCAGACGCTGGTGGACGGCGACAAGCTGAAGATCAAGTACGGCGCCCAGGACATCTCGGCGCAGGACTCCGGTGCGTACACCGGCGAGATCTCCGGCTCCATGCTCGCCAAGCTGAAGTGCGCGTACGTGGCCGTCGGTCACAGCGAGCGCCGTCAGTACCACGGTGAGAACGACGAGATCTGCAACGCCAAGGTGAAGGCCGCCTACCGGCACGGGCTGACCCCGATCCTCTGCGTCGGTGAGGGCCTGGACATCCGCAAGGCCGGTGACCAGGTCTCCTACACCCTCGCGCAGCTCGACGGCGCCCTGAAGGACGTCCCGGCCGAGCAGGCCGAGTCGATCGTGATCGCGTACGAGCCGGTCTGGGCCATCGGGACCGGCGAGGTCGCCACCCCCGAGGACGCCCAGGAGGTGTGCGGCGCCATCCGCCGCCGGCTGGCCGAGCTGTACTCGCAGGAACTGGCCGACGCGGTCCGCATCCAGTACGGCGGTTCCGTGAAGTCCGGGAACGTCGCCGCGATCATGGCGCAGCCCGACGTCGACGGCGCCCTCGTCGGCGGTGCCGCGCTGGACGCCGACGAGTTCGTCAAGATCGTCCGCTTCCGCGACCAGTGAGTATGCGCTAGCGCCGATCCGTCGTACCCTTGCGGGGGCCGGGGTGGGTTCCACCCTCGGCCCCCGTTGTGCGTATGCGTGTTCTCCGTAGAAGCTGTTTTCGTAGAAGCAGTCCAGGAATTTCCGGAAAGTAGGGACCAGCCGTGATTTTGGCGTTCGAGATCGCCCTGATCGTCTTCAGCCTGCTGCTGATGCTGCTGGTGCTGATGCACAAGGGCAAGGGCGGCGGCCTCTCCGACATGTTCGGTGGCGGTATGCAGTCCTCGGTCGGCGGTTCCTCCGTGGCCGAGCGCAACCTCGACCGCATCACCGTGGTCGTCGGCCTGTGCTGGTTCGCGAGCATTGTGGCGCTCGGTCTGCTCATCAAGCTGGACAGCTGACGCACCGTCCGCGATTGCCGGTGACCGTGTAACTCCAATCACTGGACGCGCGTTGGGCCTTACGTAGACTGGGGCATCTTCGAGCACCATCAGGCAGGGAGTTACGACCGTGGCAAGTGGCAACGCGATCCGGGGAAGCCGGGTCGGAGCGGGGCCGATGGGGGAGGCCGAGCGGGGCGAGTCCGCGCCGCGCCTCCGCATCTCCTTCTGGTGCTCGAACGGGCACGAGACGCAGCCGAGCTTCGCCCATGACGCGCAGGTACCGGATACCTGGGACTGCCCCCGATGCGGCTTCCCGGCGGGCCAGGACAAGGACAGTCCGCCCGACCCGCCGCGCACTGAACCGTACAAGACGCACCTCGCGTACGTACGCGAGCGGCGCAGTGACGCGGACGGCGAGGCCATTCTCGCCGAGGCGCTCGCCAAGCTCCGCGGCGAGATCTGAGAACATCCCCGCGCGGCTCCCGCCTCGTGGGGCTGCTGCTTTTCCGCACCGCCCCGTTCACCGGCCGGACACCCCCCGGGTGCCGGCCGGACCGCTTTTCGCTGCCCGCGAAGTCCTGATATCCGTACGGAGCCATGCCCGCGCGGCACCCGCGACCAGGATCAATTAGGTTGGGGGTGCAGCGGGGAGCAGGTACGAGAAGAATGGGCTGATACCCGGGATGAACGCACAAAGCCGAACCAAGCTCAACCAGACGCCCGAATGGGCGGCCCTCGGAAAGCACCGCGAGGAACTGGGCGGGACCCATCTGCGGGAGCTGTTCGCCGAGAACGCGGACCGCGGCACCGCCTACACCCTCCGGGTGGGCGACCTGCACATCGACTACTCCAAGCAGTTGGTGACCGACGAGACGCTGCGTCTGCTGCGTGACCTCGCCGCCGCCACCGGGGTCGCCGAACTGCGGGACGCCATGTTCCGCGGCGACAGGATCAACACCACCGAGGACCGCGCCGTCCTGCACACGGCGCTCCGCGCCCCGCGCGACGCGGTGACCGAGGTCGACGGCGAGAACGTCGTACCCGCCGTGCACGCCGTGCTGGACAAGATGGCCGGCTTCGCCGACCGGATCCGCTCGGGAGAGTGGACCGGCCACACCGGCCGTCCCATCAAGAACATCGTCAACATCGGCATCGGCGGCTCCGACCTGGGCCCCGCCATGGCGTACGAGGTGCTGCGCTCCTTCACGGACCGCTCCCTCACCCTCCGCTTCGTCTCCAACGTCGACGGTGCAGACCTCCACGAGGCCGTCCGCGACCTGGACGCCGCCGAGACGCTCTTCATCATCGCCTCGAAGACGTTCACCACCATCGAGACGATCACCAACGCCACCTCCGCCCGCGACTGGCTCCTCACCGAGCTGAGGTCCGGCCAGGACGCCGTCGCCAAGCACTTCGTGGCGCTGTCGACCAACGCCGAGAAGGTGTCGGACTTCGGGATCGACACGGCCAACATGTTCGAGTTCTGGGACTGGGTCGGCGGCCGCTACTCCTTCGACTCCGCCATCGGCCTCTCGCTGATGATCGCCGTCGGCCCGGACCGGTTCCGCGAGATGCTCGACGGTTTCCACCTCGTCGACGAGCACTTCCGCACCGCCCCGCCGGAGGAGAACGCCCCGCTGCTGCTGGGCCTGTTGGGCGTCTGGTACGGCCAGTTCTTCGACGCCCAGGCCCATGCGGTGCTGCCCTACAGCCACTATCTCTCCAAGTTCACCGCCTACTTGCAGCAGCTGGACATGGAGTCCAACGGCAAGTCCGTGGACCGGGACGGCAATCCGGTGGAGTGGCAGACCGGCCCGGTCGTCTGGGGCACCCCGGGCACCAACGGCCAGCACGCGTACTACCAGTTGATCCACCAGGGCACCAAGGTCATCCCGGCCGACTTCATCGGCTTCGCCGCCCCGGTCGCCGACCTGCTGCCCGGACTCATCGCGCAGCACGACCTGTTGATGGCCAACTTCTTCGCCCAGACCCAGGCGCTCGCCTTCGGCAAGACCCCCGAAGAGGTCCGCGCCGAGGGCGTGCCCGAGGAACTGGTCCCGCACAAGACGTTCCAGGGCAACCACCCCACGACGACGATCCTGGCCGAGAAGCTCACCCCCTCGGTCCTCGGGCAGCTCATCGCGCTGTACGAGCACAAGGTGTTCGTCCAGGGCGCCATCTGGAACATCGACTCCTTCGACCAGTGGGGCGTCGAACTCGGCAAGGTCCTCGCCAAGAAGATCGAGCCGGTCCTCACCGAGGGCACCGGCGGCGAACAGCTGGACAGCTCCACGGCCGCCCTCGTCGCCACCTACCGCTCGCTGCGCGGTCGTTGAGCCGATGACGCGGTGAAGGGGACGGTTACCGCGGGGGAGGGGACGCCGCGCCTGAGGCCTCCGGCGAACGCGCTCGACCGGCGTGCCGTCGGCTGGTGGCGGGCCCAGTGCCTGCTGCTGGCGGCGGCCCCGGTGGCCGTACTCGGCGTCCTCGCCGTCCTCCTCGCCCCGGCCCGGCCGTGGCTGCTGCTCTCCGCCGCGGTCACGGCCGGGCTCGGCGCCTGCTGCGCCCTCGTGCTGCCCCGCTGGTGGTTCCGCACCCACCGCTGGGAGGTCACCGAGGACGCCGTCTACGTCCGCACCGGACTCCTCCTCCAGGAGTGGCGGATCGCGCCGATGTCGCGCATCCAGACCGTCGACACGGTCCGGGGCCCGCTGGAGCAGCTCTTCGGGCTCGCCACCCTCACCGTCACCACCGCCTCCGCCAAGGGAGCGGTACGGATCGCGGGGCTCGGGCACGAACCCGCTGCCGCGCTCGCCGAACGGCTGACCCGGATCACCCGGGACACCCCCGGCGACGCCACATGAACACCGTGAGCACTTCGGGCACCTCGGGCACCCCCGGCGCCGACGACGGCTGGCGCCGCCTCGACCCCCGTACGGCCCTGGTCACCGCGGTCCTCACGGCCGGGGTGGTGGTCGGTACCGCCGTCCCGCTGGCCATGGGGTTCCTCGGCCACCTCGGCGCCGCCGGTGCCGGACTCTGGACCGCCGCCGGGGCCGTCCTGCTGACCGGCTGCGCGGCCCTCGTCGACCACGTCCGCTGGCGCCGCACCCGCTACCGGATCGGTACCGGCCACGTCGACCTGCACTCCGGTCTGCTGCTCGTGCGGCGCCGCTCGCTCGCCCTCGACCGCGTCCGCACCGTCGACCTCACCGCCCGCCCGCTGCTGCGGCTCCTCGGCCTGGTCACCGTACGGATCGGCACCGGCGAGCACCGGGACGGCGAATCGACGCTGGAACTCGACCCCGTCACCCGGGCCGAGGGCGAACGGCTGCGCCGGCTGCTGCTGGCGCGGGACGCCGCGCCGGACGGCGACGGCGCCACCGCCACCGGGGAGCGCGACGGCGTGCTGGCCGTCCTCGACCCCCGCTGGATCCGCTACGCCCCGGTCTCCTTCGTCGCCCCGATGCTCGGCGGCGCCGCGGCCGGCGGGGTGATGCAGATCAGCGAGTGGGCCGGAGCACAGGGCGACGTCATCCACTGGACCGTCGAACTCTTCCGCGCCCTTCCGCTCCTCTGGACACTCGCCGTCCTCCTGGCGGCCGCCCTCCTCACCGGAGCGGCCGGGGCACTCGGACTCTGGACCGAGATGTGGTGGAACTACCGCCTGGAGCGCGAACCGGGCGGCACCCTCAGGGTCCGCCGCGGGCTGCTGACCTCCCGCTCCACCACCGTCGAGGAGGCCCGGCTGCGCGGCGCCGAACTGGTGGAGCCGCTGGGTGTCCGGCTGTTCGGTGCCGCCCGGGTGGACGTGATCACCACGGGGCTGGCCGACGACGAGGAGGCGAAGGAGGCGAGCCACCGCACCCTGCTGCCCGCCGTGCCGCGGCCGGAGGTGGAACGGATCGTCGCGGCCGTGCTCCGCGAGGAGTCGGCCCCGACCGCAGCGCCCCTGACGGGCCACCCGCGCGCCGCCCGGGGCCGCCGACTGCGGCGGGCCCTCGCGGTGGCGCTGGCCCCGGTGGTGGTGCTGACCGCGCTCGGGGCAGCGCTGACCCCCGTCCTGCTGTGGGCCGCGCTGGGCTGCGCACTGGTGGGGGTACCGGTCGCGGTGGCGCTCGCCCTGGACGCGTACCGCAACCTCGGGCACGCACTCACCGGCGGCCACCTCGTCACCCGCTCCGGCACCCTGCGGCGCTCGACCGCCGCCCTGGAACGGTCCGGGGTGATCGGCTGGACGGTCCGGCAGTCGTACTTCCAGCGGAGGGCGGGCCTGCTGGACATCACGGCCACCACGGCCGCGGGGACGGGCGCCTACGCGGTGTACGACACCGGGGCCGAGGAGGGCCTCCGCCTCGCCTCGGAGGCCGTACCGGGGCTGCTGGCACCGTTCCTGGAGTGGGACGGGGAAACGGCCGCCGGGACCGGCACTCCACGCCGGTGAGCCGTCCGGACGTCCGGGTCGTACCGCCGGAACGCGCGGGCCCCGTTGGCTGACGCGGGCCGGTGAAGCAGGGCGGACACGTCGCGCGGACCCGATCCGTCGCCCTTGCCCGGTACCCTCACGAGCGCCGGGGCCGTCGGGCCCGGCGCCAGGATTCGGCCGACCATGACGACGTGTGCCGGAGGAAGGAGCGGAGAACACCGTGCCCCGATGGTCCCTCATGCAGACCAGTGGCCAGATGCCGCACTTCCAGCAAACGGTTCATTGTGGGATCGGCGGGACCGAGGCAGAGGCCCGGGCCCAACTGGGCGACATGGTCGACGACTTCGCCAAGGTGCATACCGAAAAGGGCCGACGGCGACAGCGCAGGGAAGTCGGCCGCATCTCCGACCGGAGCTGCTTCGTGCGCGTGCACGACCGGCTGTCCGTCGAGCAGCCTCACTCCACTCTCGCCGAAGTCGTCGCGGACACGCGTGACGACGCCCTTCCCGACCGTGTGAGCGGGGAGCCCCGGACTGCGGTGTGGGCCGAGGTGCGGCCAGGGACGCACGACCTCGGCGGTGTATCCCGACAAGCTCCTGCACGGCGTCATCGAGGACCGTGACGATGCCCCGGAGAAGGGCGTGGGCCATCATGCCCAGAACTGGGTTCGCGCTTCTTGCCACCCTTCCCCGTCGAGAACTGATGGAAGGGCGCGCGATGCTCCCGATGGACCGGATCCGAGACCTCCTGGTGGAGAACGACGATCCCCGCAACCTGGAACGTCCCGCGGACTTCGACCGGAAGACCTCGGAGAACTGTTTCACCCGGCTGGTGCACGCCTTCCAGGAACGATTCGGCCCGTCCTGCTCGAGCGGCCGGGGCCAGGACGCCAGTTTCTACGGCGTCATCGACGTTCCGGCGGACGCTACGCGCATCGATCGGTCCCTGAACGCCACGATGAGCAACTTCGGCGGCTTCTTCGTCACCGCGCGGGTCGGGACCGACGAGGGACTTCCCGGCGTTGAGGAGAGCCTGACCGAGGAGTACGCGACGTGGCTCGACGGCGTCTGTACGGCGATCGGCTGCACCTTCGTCCCGGTCGAGCTGCTCCGGGAGCCGTACGACGGGCCGTCACCCCTGTTGGCGGCAGGGGACGCGGCACTGGCCGAGGTGCTCGTGGCCGCGGGTGAGGCCGAAGGGGAGGAGGGTGACGAGGACATGGGAAAGACGAGTTGGTACGACCGGTACTTCGATTACGTGTGAGACGTCCGGGACGGTCCGTCCCGCACGCCTCTTCGGGGTGAGTGCGCGACGGCGAAAGGCCCGGCCCCCGCTCGTCACGAACGGGAACCGGGCCTGGCCGTACAGCGGTTGACGACCTCTCAGGAAGAGGCCGGCGGGTAGAGCTCGCGGGGCAGCCGGGAGGCCGCCGCCGCGTCGAGCAGCCAGAGCGTCCGGGCGCGGCCGTACGCGCCGGCCGCCGGAGCCTGGATCTCCCCGGCGCCGGAGAGGGCGATGGCCGCGGCCTCCGCCTTGTCCTCGCCCGCCGCGAGCAGCCACACCTCGCGCGCCGCCCGGATGGCCGGGAGCGTGAGGGTGACCCGGGTGGGCGGCGGCTTGGGGGCGCCGTGCACACCGACGACGGTGCGCTCCGTCTCCCGTACCGCGGGCAACTCCGGGAAGAGCGAGGCGACATGGGTGTCCGGTCCGACGCCCAGCATCAGCACGTCGAACGTCGGGACCGGCCCGTGGTCCTCCGGGCGGGCGGCGGCCGCGAGTTCGGCGGCGTAACCCGCGGCGGCCGCGTCCACGTCGTTCCCGAACGGACCGTCCGACGCCGGCATCGGGTGCACCCGCGCCGGGTCCAGGGCGACGGCGTCCAGCAGGGCCTCACGGGCCTGCGTGACGTTGCGCTCCGGGTCGCCGTCCGGCTCGAACCGCTCGTCGCCCCACCACAGGTCGAGCCGCGACCAGTCGATCGCGTCCCGTGCGGGGGCGGCGGCGAGCGCGGCCAGCAGGCCGTTGCCGTTGCGCCCACCGGTCAGCACCACCGAGGCGTATCCGCGAGCGGCCTGGGCATCCACGATCTTCGTGATCAGCCGGGCCGCCGCGGCCTGCGCCATCAGCTCCTTGTCGCGGTGCACGACCAGTTGCGGGGCACTCACTTGGACGCCGCCTTCTTGGCCGGCGCGGCCTTCTTCGCGGGGGCGGCCGCCTTCGGCTTCTCGGCCTCCGGAGTGTCGCCCTCGGCCGCCGCCGCCGGCGCGGGAGCGGCGGGGGTGGCCGCCGCGACCTCGCCGGGGGCGCTCAGCTTGTCGACGCCGAACTTCACCGTCGTGGCGTAGGTGTTGTCCGGGTCGAGGCGCCGCAGCTCCTCCGCCAGCAGCTCGGCCGTGTCACGCCGCTTGAGCGCCACGCCGCGGTCGGGCTGACCGGTCATGGAGAGGGTGGCGAGCGAGCCGTCCGCGCGGTCGAGCACGATCGGGCCGTTCTTCGTCTCCATGCGTACTGCGGTCAGACCGGGGCCCTGGGAGGGCGTACGCCCCACCGGGACACCGAGCCGGTCCGCGAGCCACATCGCGAGCAGCTCGCAGCTCGGGTTGTCCGCCTCACCCTCGACGGTCGCCGAGACGACCTCCGCGGGCTGCTGGTCCAGGGCGGCGGCCAGCATGGAGCGCCACGGCGTGATGCGGGTCCACGCCAGGTCCGTGTCGCCGGGCTCGTACGTCTCCGCGCGGACGGCCAGCTCATCGAGCGGGTGCTCGGAGGAGTAGGCGTCCGTGATGCGGCGCTGGGCGAGCGCGCCGAGCGGGTCCTTCGCCGGGTCGGCGGGGGCGTCCTCGGCCCACCAGACCACGACCGGGGCGTCCGGCAGCAGCAGCGGCAGGACCACCGACTGGGCGTGGTTGGCGAGTTCGCCGTGGAGCCGCAGGACGACCGTCTCACCGCTGCCCGCGTCGGAACCGACCCGGATCTCGGCGTCGAGACGCGCGTCGCGACGGCTGCGCGGCGAGCGGCTGACCCGCTTGATCACCGCGATGATCCGCGAGGGGTGCTCGCGGGAGGAGTCGCTCGCCGCCTTGAGGGCGTCGTAGGCGTTCTCCTCGTCCGTGACGACGACCAGGGTGAGCACCATGCCGATGGCAGGGGTGCCGACGGCGCGTCGAGCCGAGATCAGCGCGTTGTTGATCTTGCTGGAGGTTGTTTCCGTGAGATCGATCTTCATGGCCGGCGCCAGCTCCGTCCGTCGCGTGCGAGCATCTCGTCCGCCTCGGCCGGACCCCAGGTACCGGCCGCGTACTGCGCGGGCTTGCCGTGCTTGTCCCAGTACTCCTCGATCGGGTCGAGGATGTTCCAGGAGAGCTCGACCTCCTGGTGGCGGGGGAAGAGGTTGGCGTCGCCGAGCAGCACATCGAGGATGAGCCGCTCGTACGCCTCCGGGCTGGACTCGGTGAAGGACTCGCCGTAGGCGAAGTCCATCGTGACGTCCCGGACCTCCATGGAGGTACCCGGCACCTTCGAGCCGAACCGCACCGTCACACCCTCGTCCGGCTGCACGCGGATGACGAGGGCGTTGCCGCCCAGCTCCTCCGTCGCGCCGGATTCGAACGGGAGGTACGGGGCGCGCTTGAAGACGACCGCGATCTCCGTGACGCGGCGGCCGAGGCGCTTTCCGGTACGGAGGTAGAACGGGACGCCCGCCCAGCGGCGGTTGTTGACCGTCAGCTTGATCGCCGCGAAGGTGTCCGTCGTCGACTTGGGGTCGATGCCGTCCTCTTCGAGGTAGCCGGGGACTTCCTCGCCGCCCTGCCAGGCGTGGCTGTACTGGCCGCGCACCGTGTGCTTGCCCAGGTCCTCGGGGAGTTCGACGGCGGTGAGCACCTTGAGCTTCTCCGCGACCAGCGCCTTGGGGTGGAAGGAGCCGGGCTCCTCCATCGCGGTGAGCGCCAGCAGCTGGAGCAGGTGGTTCTGGATGACGTCACGGGCGGCGCCGATGCCGTCGTAGTACCCGGCGCGGCCGCCGATGCCGATGTCCTCGGCCATCGTGATCTGGACGTGGTCGACGTACGACCTGTTCCAGATCGGCTCGAACATCGTGTTGGCGAAACGCAGCGCCAGGATGTTCTGGACGGTCTCCTTGCCCAGGTAGTGGTCGATGCGGAAGACCTCGTTGGGCGGGAAGACGTCGTGCACGAGCTGGTTCAGCTCCTGCGCGCTCTCCAGGTCGTGCCCGAACGGCTTCTCGATGACGGCGCGGCGCCAGGCGCCCTCCGTCTGCTCCGCGAGACCGTGCTTCTTGAGCTGCTGGACGACCTTGGGGAAGAACTTCGGCGGCACGGAGAGGTAGAAGGCGAAGTTGCCTCCGGTGCCCTGTGCCTTGTTGAGTTCGTCGATCGTCGCCTTGAGAGTCTCGAACGCCTCGTCGTCGTCGAAGTTGCCGGGCACGAACCGCATTCCCTGGCTCAGCTGCTGCCAGACCTCCTCGCGGAAGGGGGTGCGGGAGTGCTCCTTGACGGCGTCGTGCACGACCTGGGCGAAGTCCTCGTCCTCCCAGTCGCGGCGCGCGAAGCCGATGAGCGAGAAGCCCGGCGGCAGCAGGCCGCGATTGGCCAGATCGTAAACGGCGGGCATGAGCTTTTTTCTGGACAAATCGCCCGTGACACCGAAGATGACCAGGCCCGACGGCCCCGCGATGCGCGGGAGCCGTCGGTCCTGGGGGTCACGAAGCGGGTTTGCTCCGGGAACACCAGACAAAGTGGTCAGCCCTCCGAAGGAGCGAGGCGCTCGAGCTCTGCCTCGGTCGACTTGAGCAGGTCGTTCCATGCGGCCTCGAACTTGTCGACGCCCTCTTCTTCCAGCAGCGCCACGACCTCGTCGTAGCTGACGCCGAGCTTCTTGATGGCGTCGAGGTCGGCGCGCGCCTGGTCGTAACCGCCGGCGACGGTGTTGCCGGAGATCTGGCCGTGGTCGGCAACGGCCTCCAGGGTCGCCTCCGGCATGGTGTTGACCGTGTTCGGGGCGACGAGGTCGTCGACGTACAGGGTGTCCTTGAGCTCCGGGTCCTTGACGCCGGTGGAGGCCCACAGCGGACGCTGCTTGTTGGCCTGCGCCTTGTCGAGGACGGCCCAGCGGTCGGAGGAGAAGAGCTCCTCGTACGCCTCGTACGCCAGACGGGCGTTGGCGAGTGCGGTCTTGCCCTTGGCGGACTTGGCCTCGTCGCTGCCGATGGCGTCCAGACGCTTGTCGATCTCGGTGTCGACGCGGGACACGAAGAAGGACGCGACCGAGTGGATCTTCGACAGGTCCAGGCCCGCGGCCTTCGCCTGCTCCAGACCGGTGATGTAGGCGTCCACGACCTCGCGGTAGCGCTCCAGCGAGAAGATCAGCGTCACGTTGACGCTGATGCCCTTCGCGATGACCTCGGTGATCGCCGGCAGACCGGCCTTCGTCGCCGGGATCTTGATGAGCGTGTTCGGCCGGTCCACCAGCCAGGCCAGCTGCTTGGCCTCGGCGACGGTCGGCACGGTGTGGTGCGCCAGACGCGGGTCCACCTCGATGGAGACCCGGCCGTCCTGGCCGTCGGTGCGGTCGAAGACCGGACGGAGGATGTCGGCGGCGTCACGGACGTCCGCCGTCGTGATCATGCGGATGGCTTCCTCGACGGTGACCTTGCGGGACGCGAGGTCGGTGAGCTGCTGCTCGTAACCGTCGCCCGAGGAGATCGCCTTCTGGAAGATCGACGGGTTGGTGGTGACACCGACGACGTGGCTCTGGTCGATCAGTTCGGCGAGGTTGCCGGACGTGATGCGCTTGCGGGACAGGTCGTCGAGCCAGATCGCGACGCCTTCGTCGGAAAGGCGCTTCAGTGCGTCTGTCATGGGATCTACATCTCCTACTGGATCGTATGTGTGCGTCAGCGCGCGGCGGCGTCGAGAGATTCCCGGGCGGCGGCGACCACGTGCTCGGGGGTGAACCCGAACTCGCGGAACAGCACCTTCGCGTCGGCCGAGGCACCGAAGTGCTCCAACGACACGATGCGGCCCGCGTCACCCACGTACCGGTACCAGGTCAGGCCGATGCCCGCCTCGACGGCGACCCGGGCCCGGACGGCCTTCGGCAGGACGCTCTCGCGGTACTCCGGGGTCTGCTCCTCGAACCACTCGACGCACGGCATCGAGACGACCCGGGTCGGCACACCGGCCGCCTGGAGCTGCTCGCGCGCCTCGACGGCGAGGTGCACCTCGGAACCGGTGCCGATGAGGACGACCTGCGGCTCGCCGCCGTCGGCCTCGAACAGCACGTAGCCGCCCTTGGCCGCGTCGTCGTTCGCCTCGTACACCGGCACACCCTGGCGGGTCAGCGCCAGACCGTGCGGGGCACCCTTGCCGAACACCTTGGTCCAGCGGCGCTGGATCTCGCGCCAGGCGATGGCGGTCTCGTTGGCGTCGGCCGGGCGCACGACGTTCAGGCCCGGGATCGCGCGCAGCGAGGCGATGTGCTCGACCGGCTGGTGCGTCGGGCCGTCCTCGCCGAGGCCGATGGAGTCGTGGGTCCAGACGTACGTCACCGGCACGTGCATCAGCGCGGAGAGGCGGACGGCGTTGCGCATGTAGTCGGAGAACACCAGGAAGGTGCCGCCGTAGACGCGCGTGTTGCCGTGCAGCGTGATGCCGTTCATCTCCGCGGCCATGGAGTGCTCGCGGATACCGAAGTGGATCGTGCGGCCGTACGGGTTCGCCTCGGGCAGCGGGTTGCCGGCCGGGAGGAACGACGACGTCTTGTCGATCGTGGTGTTGTTCGAGCCGGCGAGGTCGGCGGAGCCGCCCCACAGCTCGGGGATGACCTCACCGAGGGCCTGGAGCACCTTGCCGGACGCGGCGCGGGTGGCGACGGAGGTGCCGGCCTCGAAGACGGGGAGCTTCTCCTCCCAGCCCTCGGGCAGCTCGCCCGCGTTGATGCGGTCGAACTCGGCGGCGCGCTCCGGGTTGGCGGTGCGCCAGGCGGCGAAGGACTTCTCCCACTCGGCCTTGGCCTCGCGGCCGCGGTCCAGCGCCTCACGGGTGTGCGCGAGGACCTCGTCGGAGACCTCGAAGGTCTTCTCCGGGTCGAAGCCCAGCACCTTCTTGGTCGCCGCGATCTCCGCGTCACCGAGCGCCGAGCCGTGCGCGGCCTCGGTGTTCTGGGCGTGCGGGGCGGGCCAGGCGATGATCGAGCGGGCCGCGATGAACGACGGGCGCTCGGTCTCGGCCTTGGCGGCCAGCAGCGCCTTGTACAGACCCGCCGGGTCCAGGTCGCCGTTGGGGAGCTGCTCCACGCGCTGGACGTGCCAGCCGTACGCCTCGTACCGCTTCAGGGTGTCCTCGGAGACCGCGGTCTCCGTGTCGCCCTCGATCGAGATGTGGTTGTCGTCCCAGAGCAGCGTCAGGTTGCCGAGCTTCTGGTGTCCGGCCATCGAGGACGCCTCGGCGGAGATGCCCTCCTGGAGGCAGCCGTCACCGGCGATGACCCAGATGTCGTGGTCGAACGGCGAGGTGCCGGGAGCCGCGTCCGGGTCGAACAGGCCGCGCTCGTAGCGGGCGGCCATGGCCATGCCGACGGCGTTGGCGACACCCTGGCCCAGCGGGCCCGTGGTGGTCTCGACACCGGTGGTGTGGCCGTACTCCGGGTGGCCCGGGGTCTTCGAGCCCCAGGTGCGGAAGGACTTGAGGTCGTCCAGCTCAAGGCCGTAACCGGCCAGGTAGAGCTGGATGTACAGGGTCAGGCTGGAGTGGCCCGCGGACAGCACGAAACGGTCGCGGCCCGTCCAGTCGGCGTCGGCGGGGTCGTGCCGCATCACCTTCTGGAAAAGGGTGTACGCGGCCGGAGCGAGGCTCATCGCCGTGCCCGGGTGGCCGTTTCCGACCTTCTGTACGGCGTCGGCGGCAAGGACGCGGACCGTGTCCACGGCCCGCTGGTCCAATTCGGTCCACTGAAGGTCTGTGGTGGTCGGCTTGGTGCTCACCCTGAGTCAGGGCTCCTCTCCACTGTTCGGAAAACCGGGGGCTGGTGACCACACCGGACGATGTTGAGCCTACCCCCGTAACAACAAGGGATTTCCGGTTGGATTCCAGGGTGCGCGGCATTCGTGGAGTTCGCCTTCCGTATGAGCGGGAGGGTTCACCAATGGGCTTCTCCAATGAGCGTGACCAGGTACTTCTGTGCTTCTCGACCGAGCGGCCCACCCCTCGTCCGAGCTGGTGCGGCGCCCGGCGAGCTCTGCCCCGTCGCGGTGTTCAGCACGCGCCCTCGCGGCGTTGGACTTCCGGCCGCCTTGCGATCGCACGCACCGAACACCCCTCCTCATGGGGCAAACATTGCCGGGCGCCGCACTGGTTCGGGCAGGGCGCTCGAAAGGGTGTCGCAGCAGCTCGGACGCGCCACCCCAACACGAGTCCACCCCCGCGAAGGGCGGCCTGTCCCCAACGTCTACAGTGGTCTGGTTCGCGCAAGTCTTTACTGGGCCCTCACGCCCGGTGCTTGCTGGGATTTCTCTGTCAGGGGTGTGCGTGACGGCCGTCGAGTCCCGACCCGCAGGGGTCGCCTTGACTCCGAGCCCAGGGGGCCATCGCCCGTCCGGGGCCCGCATCAAGGCATTCGTGGCGCTGACGAAGCCGCGGATCATCGAGCTGTTGCTCATCACCACCGTTCCGGTGATGTTCCTGGCCGCTCAGGGTGTGCCCGACCTGTGGCTCGTTCTCGCTACCACCATCGGCGGATTCATCTCCGCGGGCGGTGCGAATGCGCTCAACATGTACATCGACCGCGACATCGACGCGCTGATGGACCGTACGTCGCAGCGCCCGCTGGTCACCGGAATGGTGAGCCCGCGCGAGTGCCTGGTCTTCGGGATCACCCTCGGGGTCGTCTCGACGGTCTGGTTCGGACTGCTGGTCAACTGGCTCTCCGCGGCGCTCAGCCTCGGCGCTCTCCTCTTCTACGTCGTCGTCTACACGATGCTGCTGAAGCGGCGGACCTCCCAGAACATCGTCTGGGGCGGGATCGCCGGCTGCATGCCGGTCCTCATCGGCTGGTCCTCGGTGACCGACTCGGTCTCCTGGGCCGCGGTCATCCTCTTCGCGGTCATCTTCTTCTGGACGCCCCCGCACTACTGGCCGCTCTCCATGAAGGTGAAGGACGACTACGCCCGCGTCGGAGTCCCGATGCTGCCCGTGATCGCCTCGAACCGGGTGGTCGCCCGCCAGATCGTCATCTACAGCTGGGTGATGGTCGCGGTCTCGCTGCTGCTGACCCCGCTCGGCTACACCGGCTGGTTCTACACCGTGGTGGCGCTGCTCTCCGGCGGCTTCTGGCTCTGGGAGGCCCACGGCCTGCAGAACCGGGCCAAGGCCGGGGTCGCCGGTGCGAAGCTCAAGGAGATGCGGCTGTTCCACTGGTCCATCACCTACGTCTCGCTCCTCTTCGTCGCCGTCGCGGTGGATCCCTTCCTCCGCTGACGCAGATCTCTCGCCGACGGGCGGGGGGGGGGGGCCCCGGCCCCCCCCCCCCCCCGCCCCCCGGCGGCTACCCCTAGGGGTGGAACAGTCCCTAGG